>JAFXZU010000037.1:0-135904 GCA_017541085.1 Prevotella sp. | reverse complement strand
TTCCCATTCCGAACAGAGAAGTTAAGCCCGCCTGCGCCGATGGTACTGCAATGCAATGCGGGAGAGTAGGACACCGCCTTCTTTTATCAGAGTCCCGGATAGACTGTAAAGTCTGTCCGGGATTTTTTTGTGCCTTGCTGGGGGCAGGGGTGGAGGGAGATGGGAGGGAGCCTGTAGGAAGGTAAGAGGGAGAGGTGGGATAGGATGGTCGCTGTGATACAGCGACAAACAGAACGGGGGAGGAGGTGGGAGAAACAGGGAAGGAGGGTGGGAGAAACGGGGAAGGAGGTGAGAGGGAGCCGGGAGGACTATCAGAAGGGATGAGAAGAGTGACTGCATTATTGATGTGGTTGTGATGGTTGCTATGATATAGCAACAAAATAAAGAAGAAGAGGGGTGGTGTATGGAGGTGTGATGAGGGGGCGGGGAAAAGTTGGGCATAGAACCCCGGCTTTTTTCTGTTTTCAGGGATGGGGCCTAATGAGGGGACAGAGGAAGTCGGGAGTAGTATGCGGCTTTTTTTTCTATCTTCAGGGGATAGGCGCGGGAGGTTGACGGCATGCGCCACCAACGGAGGGGACGGTCGTAGGCGTAGAGCTCGGTGTATTCCCCTATCTTGGGCTGGGGACACGTCGTGGGGGTGCCGGTGTGTTCTGTTACGGCGATGGAGAGCTGCGTATGTAACTCCTCACTCGCCTTGCCTCCTGTGGTGACAATGTTGGTGCACTGGGGCATCTCGCGCAGCAGGGCGGCGATGTCTGTGGGCTCTACTATCTCCAGGAACTCGTCGCTGGCATTGCCGCGCAGACGGCGCACCTTGGCGGCGGTGTCATAGAAGGCAAGGCCCTGACGACGCGCAAAGGCTATGATGCGCTCCTTGTCAAATGCCTTCTCCTTGTGCTTGTCCTCAAAATAGGTCTTGTCATTATAGTGTATCAAGCCCATGATACGCCAGAAGTCGTTTATCCAGTTAGGGTAAAAGAACTCCATGCTCCACCTTGCCTTTGGCGGAGGGAAACTGCCGAGAAAGAGTATCCTGCCGTTTGAGGGCAGGAACGGACTCAGCGGATGTGTCTCTATATCGCTCATGACGGGTTCTCCATGGCGTAGTCAAAACACTTGTTGAGAATCTCGTTGAACTCATACGTGCGTCTGAGGTCGGCGAGGGCTTTCTGCAGGAAATCCTTTTTCAATACGTCAGCCTTCTTCATGGGCTTTATTAGGGTATAGCTCCTCAGCCTGTACAGTTCGCTGTGTGCGTCGTTCTCATCATATCCCGCCGGTATGCGCTTCAATGCCTCATCCCATGGCAGCGAGAAGTCCTCGCACTGGCTCAGAGCCTCGGCGAAGCTGTCGCCTTCAAGCATTATGCCCTCCCTGACGCTCTTCAGCACCTCCTTGGTGGGGTTATACAGTCCGCCGCAGATGAAGTATGTGTTAGCTGCAGGTTCAAAGTGGATGTAATAACCAGCCATGCCCGACTTCTTTCCCTTGGGGCATACATAAGCCCCGTACCATGTCTTATACGGGCTCTTATCGTGTGAAAACCTCAGGTCGCGGTATATGCGGTATGTGATGTCCTTAATGCCCAGTCCGCTGACGCGTGGGTCAAACTCCTCCACTCCGTGCATGAAGTCGAGAGCCAGGGCGTCCAGTGTTGCCTTTGCCGCCTTGTACTCATCCTTATGTTCATCAAACCAAGGCTTGTTGTTGTTCTTAGCCAGTTGCATGTAGAAATCAAGTGCTTTTCTCATAATTCATTTGTGTTATCACGGTTCAAAGTTACGAAAAAAACGGGTAAAAGATGAAAGAATGTTTGTTTGTTTTGATTTTTTTTGTAATTTTGTAATCAGTCATTGGCATAGGGCATACAGCTGTGCTTGCATAGCTCAGTGTCCCAGGCTTCAGCGGAGGCCGCCGGTGATATCTTATCGGAAAAATATTTTAACAAGCGTTTGCTGTTATTCGGAATTGCTTCAAGAATCTACCAAATTCACAAACAGGTCAATCCGTATGAATAAGTCGCAAACGTCTGTGCGTTATTGCATGGACGTGACTTATCTGGATTGACGGGCTTTGGTAGAGCCTTTGAAGCATGGATGAGGATATCGTCCATGCTTTTTTGTGCTCTGCTCTGCCCGCCTCCGAAGATAAGCATACGCCATGAAACGCATGGACTATGGCAAACAAGAACCTTAACAATGCCAAGATTGCGAAGAAGGACGAGTTCTACACGCAGTTGACTGACATTGAGAGGGAGTTGCAGCATTACTGGCAGCACTTTAAGGATAAGGTGGTGCTATGTAACTGTGACGACCCTTACGAGAGTAATTTCTTCAAGTATTTTGCATTGCGCTTCAACCAACTGGGGTTGAGGAAACTTATCTGCACGTGTTATAACGGCTCGCCGGTACAGGGTAACGAGCTGATGATAGACTTTGGCGACTTTACAGACGAGCCAAAGAAGATAGCCTATAAGGTGGAGATAACGGAGGTGAAGGACCTTAACGGCGATGGCGCTGTTGACCTCAGCGACGTACAATATCTGTTGAAGAATGACAAGAACGTGCTGTCCACGCTGAAGACGGGTGACTTCCGCGACCCTGAGTGTATAGAACTGCTTAAACAAGCCGACGTAGTGGTGACCAATCCTCCGTTCTCTTTGTTTAGGGAGTATATAGGGCAGCTGATGGAATACGAAAAGAAATTCTTGATTATAGGAAGTCTTAATGCTATTAATTATAGAGAGGTGTTTCCTTATATAAAAAATAATGAAATTTGGCTTGGGATAAATAATGGGGCAAAAGCCTATAACAAGCCAGATGGTACTGTACAAAAGATGGGAAACACTGGATGGTTTACTAATTTATTGCATAAACATAGAAATGAGGAGATAGATTTAATCTGTCGTTATTCTTCTGAAGAGTACCCTCATTATGACAATTATGATGCAATAGAGGTCAGTAAAGTAACAGATATACCTAAAGATTATCGTGGATTCATGGGAGTGCCAATGACATTTCTTGATAAATATAATCCAGAGCAGTTTGAGATTATATGGAGAAGCCATGATATTGAATGGGCAGAAAATGAATGTACTTTTTTTCATGTACCTGCCGCAGAAAGATATGCAAAATTCAAAAAAGCCGACAAAACATGGCGTGTGCAAATACCATATATAGTGGATAGTGCTGATAATGCTCATATGACTTATCAAAGAATATTCATCCGCAACAAACACCCACAATAGATATGACAGACAACGAAAGAATGACGATAAAGCAGATTGAGGTGACCGTAGGTGAGATTACCAAGGGTTACATCAATAATGACGAGCAGGGAGTAAGAGGCTATGACGGGAAGTTAGACATCCGTCCGCCTTACCAGCGTGAATTCATATACAACGAGAAAGAGCAGCAGGCAGTGATAACGACCGTGCTCAACGGCTATCCGCTGAACGTGATGTACTGGGTGAAACGCAGCGAAGACGCCGAGTGTCCTTACGAGGTGATGGACGGTCAGCAGCGCACGTTGTCGCTGTGTGAGTATGTGGCAGGCAAATTCTCTTATGAGTTCAAGAACTTCTTCAACCAGCCGGAGGACGTACAAAAACGGATACTGGACTACAAGCTGACGGTGTATGTATGCGAGGGCAAGGCATCGGAGAAGCTGCAGTGGTTTCAGACCATCAACATAGCCGGCAAGCCCCTTAACGACCAGGAGATAAACAACGCCATCTTTGCCGGGCCGTTTGTGACCGACGCAAAGCGCCACTTCTCCAAGTCCAACTGCGGCGCCTACCGACTGGGAAAAGACCTGGTAAACGGCACACCCATCCGTCAGGACTACCTGAAGAAAGCATTGGAATGGATGGCAGAGCATGAGACGCGCGAGGGCCACCGCATAAGTGCAGTGGACTATATGGCGCGCCATCAGCACGACCCCAACGCCAATAACCTGTGGAGCTATTTCCAGACCGTGCTAAACTGGGCCATCACAAACTTTGACCTGAAGAAATTCCGTAAGATAATGAAAGGGCTGGACTGGGCGCTGCTCTATGACAAGTATGGCAGCGAGACGCTCGACACCGTGGAGATAAGCAAGCGCATCTCAGCCCTTATGCGTGACAGCGAGGTGCAGCGGCAGCAGGGTATCATACCGTTTGTCCTTACCGGCGACGAGCATTACCTTGACCTCCGTGCCTTCCCCGAGGACATCAAGCTGGCAGTATGGGAGCAGCAGGAACACCGCTGTGCCCTGTGCGGCAAGGAGTTTGACATAGAGTTTATGGAGGGCGACCATATCACCCCATGGCGCGACGGCGGACGCACGGTAGTAGAGAACTGCCAGATGCTGTGCCGGGAGTGTAACAGGCGAAAAGGGGCACGCTGACACAAGGCAGAAATTGGACGATTTTTCGGTTTTCAAGAAAACTCATTCTAAGCGAGGAAAACGAGATGGGCGGGCTGCCTGCCCACAAAGGGGTATGACTTGCAGAGAGACGGTAGGAAACGCGAAATACGGGGTGGGGTATTTTTCAAAATTGTGAAAAGAAGCTGTTTTGGACTGGAAAACATCATTTTCGGGTGTGAAAGCTATGCTTTTACATGGTGAAACGATAGCTTTCAGGCTGTAAAAGGGCGTGAATGACGAGGTAAAGTGATAGCTTTTATGACGTAAAAGCTATCACTTTACTGCGTTTTAAGAAAACTTTACAAATGTAGGAGGAAACGGGAATTGGTGGATTTTTCGGTTTCGGGGTTTTTCTTGAACACGAATGACACTGATGTCTTTTGGATGTTTTTTTTATGAACACGAATAACACGAATGCCCCGAATGTTTTTTTGGACACGTTTTATTCATGAACACGAATGAAACGAATGCCCCAAATGTCTTTTGGACACGTTTTATTCTTGAACACGAATGAAACGAATGGGATATGAGCACTGAACACCGAGACTTTCTTGAACACGAATTATCAAGAATTTTTCATGAATTAATCATAAATTAAATAAAGAGGAAAGAATAAAGAGGAAAGAATAAAGAGGAAAGAATAAAGAGGAAAGAATAAAGAGGAAAGAATAAAGAGGAAAGAATAATGAATAATGAAAAGGGAGTAAGAGGGAGTAAGAGGGAGACTGGCGCATCGCTACCGGCGGTGGCACTATAAAAAAACATAAAAGTTTGTCCAATCAAATTTTTTTCCTTAAATTTGCATGATTAAAGCATAACGCACGGAGTGACCTTTCAAGACATCATAGGACAGCACGAAATGAAAAAGAGACTGAGTGCATTGGCAGACGCAGGGCGACTGCCTCATGCCCTCATGCTGTGCGGCCCTGACGGGTGCGGCAAGATGGCTATGGCCATAGCGCTTGCCACCTACCTGCTTGACAAGGGAACATACAAGGTCAGGGGCATACAGCATCCCGACCTGCACTTTACCTTTCCCACCATAAAACTCAAGAAGTGGAACGCAGAGTATAAGCCCGTGAGCGAGGACTTCATACAGCAGTGGGAAGAGATGCTGCAAAACGGGCCTTACTTCACCCTTGCAGAGTGGATGGAGAGGATGGGCGCCGAGAACCAGCAGTCGCTGATAACGGTAGGCGAGGCCGACAGCCTTATCAAGCGTATGATGATGAGGTCGAACCAAGGCGGATGGAAGGTGTGCATCATGTGGCTGCCAGAGAGGATGAACCTGGAGTGTGCCAACAAGATACTGAAACTCATAGAGGAGCCCGCCCCGCAGACGCTGTTCATCATGGTGTGCAGGGAACCGGAGAAACTGCTCGACACCATACGCTCGCGTGTGCAGCGGTATGACATGAAGCGCATAGACAACGAGGACGTGATGCTGGCGCTGATGGAACGCCGGGGCCTTAACGGCGACGATGCGAGCCGCGTGGCGCGCATAGCCAACGGCAACTGGCTGGCGGCAGTGGAAGAGCTGAACGCCGGTAACGAGAACCACCTGTTTTTTGACTACTACATCACGTTGATGCGTAAGGCCTATACCAAGGACCTGCGCGAGCTGAAGAGGTGGAGCGAGAGCGTATCGGCGCTGGGCAGAGAGCAGCAGAGAAGGCTGCTAGCCTACTTCCTGCGTATGACGCGTGAAGCCTTCATGTATAACTTCCACATAAGGGAGCTGTCATACATGACGAGCGAGGAGGAGGAGTTCTGTAAGAAGTTCGCGCGCTTCGTCAACGAGGGCAACGTGATAGGCTTCCAGGACCTGTTCCAAAAGGCGCAGCGTGACATAGGCCAGAACGCCAACGCCAAGATAGTGTTTTTTGACATAACGATGCAGGTGGCGGTGCTGCTGCACACCACTTGATATAACAATATATATACATACATTGACAATAGATGGAAGAGAAGAAGATAGACAACTCACAAGATAAGAGACAGGAGACGGCGAAAGAGGAGCAGTCTCCGTGGGCGAATATGCAGTTCACGCTCGCGCCCAGCTGCACACGCGGACTGTGTGCCAAGGGCGTATCGCGCAGTGACCATCAGCTTAACACCTATGACTGGCTGGCTGACGTGCCCGGCAATGCAGAGAGCACAGACCTGGTAGAGGTGCAGTTCAAGAATACCCGTAAGGGATACTACCGTAACGTCAACGGCCTGCCGCTGAAGAAAGGCGACTGGGTGGCTGTGGAGGCCAGTCCGGGACACGATGTAGGTGTGGTTACGCTTACTGGCAGACTGGTGGCATTGCAGCTGAAGAAAGCCAACCTCAAGTCGGCTGATGACATCAAGAGTCTATACCGCCTTGCCAAAGACAGCGACATGGAACGTTACTATGAGGCCAAGGCGCGTGAGGAGGCTACGATGATACAGAGCCGCCAGATAGCCAAGGACCTTAAGCTCGATATGAAGATAGGCGACGTGGAGTATCAGGGAGACGGCAACAAGGCCATCTTCTACTACATAGCCGATGAGCGTGTGGACTTCCGTCAGCTGATAAAGGTGCTGGCAGACACCTTCCATGTGAGGATAGAGATGAAGCAGATAGGTGCACGCCAGGAGGCAGGCCGCATAGGCGGTACGGGACCTTGCGGCAGAGAGCTGTGCTGCGCCACATGGATGAAGTCGTTCTCCAGCGTGGGCACCACGGCGGCAAGGCTGCAGGATATATCGCCCAACCCGCAGAAGCTGGCAGGTATGTGCGCCAAGCTGAAGTGCTGCCTCAACTATGAGGTGGACTGCTATATGGATGCGGCGAAAGACTTCCCGCCAAATGATGCCGTACTGCAGACAGCCGATGCCGACTACTACCACTTCAAGCATGACTACCTGGCAGGCATAGTGACATACTCCATGGACAAGCGTAAGCCAGTGAACCTGGAGACCATTACCCCGGCACGCGCCAAGGAGGTGATAGCCATGAACAAGGAGGGCAAGAAGCCCCTGTCATTACAGGAGGACGCAAGGCAGAAGCAGCCAGAGCGCCCGAAGGATATGCTTGACGACTCTGACCTGACACGCTTTGACAGTCAGATGAAGAAGAAGCGCAAGAAGAAAAAGAAGCCTAATAAGCAGAATAAGGAAAACAAGGAGACTAAAGAGGAGAAGTAAATGCGCCGCAGTTATTTTTGTTTGCTCATAATGACGGTGTGCCTTGCACTCTCCCTCGTGGCATGCGAGACGGCCGATACTGCCTACCACCGCTATCAGGACATAAGCGAGGAGGGATGGCAGAACCGTGATACGCTCGTGTTCCATGTTGACACCATACAACGCTATGGTGACTACACCTCTTACCTGTGTCTGCGTACGCATCCCGACTATCCTTACCGCTACCTGTCAGTGACGGTGTCGCAGACAGACACGCGCGGCAAGAGCAGGGAGCAGAAGACCATAAGGGTGGAAGTGCGCGGCAAGGACGGAGAGCAGAAAGGTACAGGCATAACATACTATGTGCATGAGGTGCCGCTGTTCAAGCGCTGGCTGGAGCCCGGCGACAGCGTGACAGTGGAGGTAAACCATAACATGACGCGTGAATATATGCCTTACATAATGGGCGTAGGCGTAAAGTTAAAGAGATAACCATGAACTATTCCGTGCTATGGGTTGATGATGAGATAGAGCATCTGCAGGCCCACATAATGTTCCTTCAGAAGAAAGGGTATGACGTCACCGTGTCGAGCAACGGCGTGGATGCGGTGGAGTATTGTCAGCGGCAGACGTTTGACCTCGTGCTGCTTGACGAGATGATGCCCGGACTGAGCGGACTGGAGACACTGCAGCGCATAAAGGACGTGCAGCCGCAGACGCCAGTCGTCATGGTGACGAAGAGCGAGGAAGAGGATATCATGGACCAGGCCATAGGCTCAAAAATAGCCGACTACCTGATAAAGCCCGTCAACCCTATGCAGATACTCCTCGCACTGAAGAAGCACGTGCACCAGAGGGAGATAGTAAGCGAGGTGACGCAACAGGGTTACCAGCAGCAGTTCATGGATATATCGGCGCAGATAATGCAGTGCCAGTCGTTTGATGACTGGTGCGAGGTGTACCGACGTATAGTGAAGTGGGAGCTGGAGCTTGCCGATGCCGGCAGCGTGATGACCGATATGCTGCGCGTGCAGAAAGAGGAGGCAAACACCGACTTTGCCAAATATGTGAAGAAGAACTATGAGGACTGGATGGGAGGCAACGGCACTCCGCTGATGTCACACCGCATAATGCCCGACTTCGTGTTCCCGTTCCTCAATGAGGGCGAGAAGGTGTTCATGATAGTGATAGACAACTTCCGCTATGACCAGTGGCGTATGCTGGCGTCAGAGATAGGCGATATGTTTGACATTGACGAGCACCTGTATTGCAGCATACTGCCTACGGCTACGATGTATGCGCGCAACGCTATATTCTCAGGACTCATGCCGGAACAGATATCCAAGATGTTCCCCGAGCTGTGGGTTGACGAGGATTCAGAGGAGGGAAAGAACATTAACGAGTCGCCGCTGATAGAGACACTGCTGGAGCGCTACCGCAGGAAAGAGTCTTTCTCTTATCACAAGATAAATGACTCGCAGGGTGCCGACAGGCTGATGGGACAGTTTAACAGTTTGAAGAACAATGACCTCAATGTGGTGGTCATCAACTTTATAGATATGCTCTCACACGCCCGTACGGAGTCGAAGATGGTGAGAGAACTGGCAAACAACGAGGCTGCATACCGCAGTATATCATTGTCATGGGTAAGGCACAGTGTGCTCAGTGAACTGTTCAGACAGCTTGCCACTACAGACTATCGCGTGGTGATAACCACAGACCATGGTTCCATACGTTGTGACCGTCCGGTCAAGATAGTGGGGGAGAAGAATACCAATACCAACCTTAGATATAAGACGGGCAGGACGCTCTCGTGCAAGTCGAAGGACGTCTATGAGGTGAAGAATCCAAAGGCGCTCGGACTGCCGTCGCCAAATGTGTCAACATCGTATGTGTTTGCCACAGGCGACTCGTTCTTCGCCTATCCCAATAACTATAACTATTACGTACAATACTACAAGGATACCTTCCAGCACGGCGGCATATCCATGGAGGAGATGATAATCCCCCTGATATCCATGAAAGGCAGAAGGAGATAACAAGATACGATAATGAAGATAACAATACAGGATACGGAACACTTACACGAGGCAGCGCGCGCGTTTCTCGCTGCCACGGAAGGCAAAGGCACATGCTTCGCCTTCTATGCACCTATGGGAGCAGGTAAGACCACGTTTATTAAGGCTGTATGCGAGGAGCTCGGCGTGACGGATGTCATAACATCCCCCACGTTTGCCATCGTCAACGAATACACGGACGGCGAGGGACAACCCATATACCATTTTGACTTCTACCGTATAAAGCGTCAGGAAGAACTGCTCGACATGGGGGCTGATGAATACTTCTATTCCGGTTGTAAATGCTTTATGGAATGGCCGGAACTGGTGGAGGATGCCTTGCCTGATGATGTGGTGAAGGTAAGCATCACAGTGGAACCAGACGGCTCACGTGTCGTGGAGGTTTGAGAGTAATGGGTAAAGTGTAATGATAGTAAAGGGTAGGGGGTAAAGAGTAATGAGATTATATAATTCCGCAATTAGAAATAAGAACTACAGATGACACAGATGACACGGATTATTACACGATAACCAAAGTTGCAAACAACTGATTACACAGATGGCTCTGCATGGTTATAATCAGTGAAATAAAAAAACATATCAGTGAAATAGTTTTCTTAGTAAGTGGCAAAATCTTTGTAATCCTTAAATCTGTGGTCGTTTATTAACATCAGAAACGTGAATTATATAAAAAGAAAAAAGAGTAGCCGACAAGATGTCAGTTACTCTTTTTTATGTCGGGATGACCAGACTCGAACTGGCGACCACACGCCCCCCAGACGCGTACGCTAACCAACTGCGCCACATCCCGAAAAAAGCTATGCAAAGATATTAATATTTTTCGAGATTGGCAAGCAAAAGAAGAGATTTTTTGTTAATTTGACAAAAATAGCAATAATAGGTACACTTGGGTTACTTCTTTTTATAATTTATTTGTTATATTTGCGTTATATATGAAAGGAGGGGGAGAACGTAACAAAGAAAAACGAACACATATCATGCAGTATATTATCAACGCTCCCGAGAAGATTAACCACACCGTGGCGCTGCCAGCCTCAAAAAGCATAAGTAATAGGGCGCTGGCCATCAACTACCTGTCAGACAGTGATACATATCCAGAGAACCTGAGTAAGTGTGACGACACTGATGTAATGGTCGATGCACTTGGCAGTATGCCATACGAGATAAACATTAAGGCGGCAGGTACCGCCATGCGCTTCACTACAGCAATACTGTCAGTGACTGAGGGTGAGCATGTGATAACAGGCACCGAGCGTATGCGCCATCGACCGATAGGAGTGTTGGTGGAAGCGTTGAGGAAGTTGGGCGCCGACATAGAGTATGTAGAGGCGGAGGGCTTCCCACCCCTGCGTGTGAGAGGCAGAAAACTGCGTGGAGGCAGACTCGATATTCCTGGTAACGTGTCATCACAGTTTATCTCGGCGATACTGATGATTGGTCCGATGATGACTACCGGACTGACACTGCACATGACGGGCCATGTGATGTCAAAGCCTTACATAGACCTCACTATATGCACCATGAGAGAGTATGGCAGTGATGTGGACTGGACAAACGGTTCTACTATACGTGTGGAGCCGAAGGCCTATGCGCCTACGTCGTTTGTCATAGAGAATGACTGGAGTGCTGCCAGCTACTGGTATGAGATAGTGTCACTGCTGGGTAAGAAATATCCGAAGGCGGATTTGAAGGCAGTGATGCCAGGGCTGATGGATGGCAGCAGGCAGGGTGACAGTGCTGTAAGGTATATCTTCAGGATGCTGGGAGTGAAGACTGAGTTTTCAGACAAGTCAAAGCCGCTTGTGCCTACTGATGTAACGCTGACACCGCAGCACCGTGGACTGCCACGCCTGGACTTTGACTTCTCCGGTCAGCCAGACCTGGCGCAGACCATCGTGGTGACAACGGCGCTGCTTAATGTGCCGTTCCGCTTTACTGGCTTGGAGACACTCCGTATAAAGGAGACAGACCGCATAGCGGCGTTGAAGGCGGAGATGAGGAAACTGGGCTTTGTGCTTGATGACAGTGTGGAGGGCACCTTGTCATGGAACGGGGAGCGATGTGAGCCTATGGCCGAGCCGGCGATAGACACATACGAAGACCACCGTATGGCAATGGCTTTCGCACCGGCAGCCATAATGTTCCCGGGACTGAGAATAAACAATCCGATGGTGGTAACAAAGAGTTACCCTGAGTTCTGGAATGAGTTGCGTGCGGCAGGTTTTGATATTACAGAGGCTTAGATGATACGCATGGACAAACGTAATAAGATGAAGGCTGTATTACGCGGTATGACGCCGTGTAATACAGTCTTCTTGCGTTTGTGCGTGAGACTGCTGCCCCTGTGTGTATGCGTGGCGATGGTGGTGTCGTGCTCTACAAAGAAGAACACCAGCCTGACACGTTTCTGGCACGGGTTTACGGCACACTACAACATATACTACAACGGTACGCTGGCATATATAGACGCCTCGTTGGAGAAAGAGAATGGCAACAAAGACAACTACACGGAACGCATACCGTTATATACCGTGGGAAACAAAGCCAGTCGCGATTTGGGTAAAGGCAATTATGAGACGGCGATAACAAAGGCAGAGAAAGCTATACAACTGCACAGCATAAAGGCAAAGCCAGAGTGGAAGAAAGACCGTAGGAAGACCGAAAAGGATATAGAGTGGCTCTCACGCAAGGAATATAACCCGTTTATATGGCGCGCGTGGATGCTTATGGGTCGTTCGCAGTTCTATAAGGGTAGTTTCGATGAGGCTGCCGCCACGTTCTCATATATGTCACGTCTGTATAAGGGACAGCCTGCCATATACGGCAAGGCAAGGGCGTGGCTTGCCAAATGCTATATTGAGAGTGGCTGGATATATGATGCGGAGGACGTGATACGCAATATGCAGCGCGACAGCATAGACTGGCGTGCGCAAAAGGAGTGGGACTATACCTTGTGTGACTATTACCTGCACACCGACAATATCCCTGAGGCAGTGAATTATCTGCGTCGTGTGATAAAGCATGAGATGCGCCGCAAGCAACGCGCCAGGGAGTATTACCTCCTGGGACAGTTGGAGGCAGCTCAGGGAAACAGGCAGGAGGCGTTTGACGCTTTCAAGAAGGTGGTAAGGTTGAACCCTCCGTATGAACTGGCGTTCAACGCACGCATTTCCATGACAGAGGTAATGGCAGCGGGACAGTCAAAGAAGATGATTAGTAAGCTGCGCCGTATGGCACGTGATGACAATAACAAGGATTATCTTGACCAGGTGTACTATGCCATGGGTAATATCTACCTGGCGGAGGGAGATACCACATCAGCCATAGGTGCTTATGAGAAAGGCAATGTGAAGGCTACGCGCTCGGGAGTGGAGAAAGGCGTGTTGCTGCTGCATCTGGGTGACTTGTACTGGCAGTTGGAAAAGTATGGCGATGCACAGCGTTGCTATGGTGAGGCTATAGGTATGCTTGACAAGGAACGCCCGGACTATGAGGAACTGTCAAAGCGCTCAAAGGTGCTTGATGAGTTAGCACCATATACGGAATCCATACATCTGCAAGACTCTCTGCTTGCTCTCTCAGTGATGCCTGAGAAAGAGCGCATTGCTGCCATTGACAGGGTGATAAAGGCCCTTCGCGATAAGGAGAAAGAGGAGGAGAGCAAGAAAACCGAGGCCGAACTGGAGAAACGCCAGCAAAAGTATGGTAACCCCAATATGCAGCCCAAGAACAATACTCCTACTCTGCGTACGCCATCTGCACAAGGACAGGTCGGAGCATGGTACTTCTATAATATGCAGGCGGTGGCTCAGGGTAAGCAGACCTTCCAAAGAATCTGGGGCAGACGTGAAAACGTGGATGACTGGCAGCGTTCTAACCGTACCGTGGTGGGACAGATAAGTGATATGAGCAGTGAGCCGACTGATTCTTTAGATGAAGACGAAGACGAAACCGTATCGCTTGAGGGTGATGCCAGAGGTGGTATGCCAGTAGTGAATGACAGTCTGGCGCAAGACCCTCATACTCGTGAGTATTATCTGGCACAGATACCGTTCACTGATGAGCAGAAGGCGACTTGCCATGATTTGATAAAAGAAGGTCTGGTAAAGTCGGCGATAATATTCAAGGATAAGTTAGACAACCTTAGGCTGAGTGAGAAACAGTTTGACAGGTTGTTAAGGGACTATCCTGACTATGACCCGAAGGATGAGGTGTATTACCATCTCTTCCTGTTGCACTCTCGTAAAGGAGAGCATGACGTGGCAAAGACCTATGTGGACAGTCTGAAGGAGTGTTGTCCGGAGTCAAAATACACCATACTGCTAACAGACCCTTATTACGCTGAGAATGCCAAGTTTGGTAAGCATATAGAGGACTCACTCTATGGTGCCACATACGAGGCGTTCAAGAACGACCGCTTCCAAGAGGTGTATGACAACGTGACACTTTCGGAGACGCGCTTCCCGTTGGGTGATAACCGTGACCGCTTTATTTTCTTCTATGGCATGACGAAACTCAATGACGGCGACGGCGATGAGTGCGTAGCAGCGATGGAGAGAATAATCAAGGAGTATCCGGAGAGTAGCGTGAGCACTATGGCTGGTATGATTATAAACGGAGTGCGCTCTGGCAAGAAACTGCATGGCGCCAAGTTTGACCTCAGCGATGTGTGGAACCGTCGTGGCGTGGAGTTGAGCGCTACGGCTGTTGACTCTACCCGTACGTTCTCTGCAGAGAAGAATACGGACTACCTCTTTATGATGGCGTATGCCCCTGACAGCGTGGCAGAGAACCAGCTGCTGTTCCAGATGGCACGATATAACTTCACCAGCTTTATGGTGAGGAGCTTTGACATAGATATAGAGGACTCTTACGGTATGCACCACATGATAGTCAGTGGCTTCCGTAATTTCGATGAGGCACGACAGTATTCACGTCTGTTGTTACAGCAGGAGAATATACGCAAGACAATGGGTAAGGCACGCCCTATAGTGATAAGTGAGGAAAACCTTGCCCTTATTGGCGCGCGATACTCTTACAATGACTATGATACGTTCTATGTAAACCACTTTGCTCCGTTGCCTATGGGACGTCCTGACGGACTGTATGATGCTGTGGATGTGCAGACCGAGCAGCCTGTTGTGACGGAGACCGGACAGGATGAGGAAGGCAATGACGTAAGGTTGGAGCCAGACCCAGTGAAGCCTATACTGCCTACAGAGGAGGTAGCTCCTGGTGGTGCCCGTCCGATAGAAGAGAATAAGAGTGAGGAAGAAGGCGAGTCGTATGACAATAGTATAGACTTGCCTGTTGGCACAGAGGTTGCAATACCGAGTGAGGAAGAGACGTTCTCATTGCCTCAGCAAGAGGAACAACAGAAGAGCGAAGAAGGTTACGATATACCAGCGGAGCAGTCTCAGCCAGCGGCTCAGCCTCAGAGTGATGACAGCTTTGATATACCAGCGGAGCAGTCTCAGCCAGCGGCCCAGCCTCAGGGCGATGACAGCTTTGATATACCAGCGGAGCAGTCTCAGCCAGTAGCTCAGCCTCAGAGCGATGACAGCTTTGATGTACCAGCGGAGCAGTCTCAGCCAGTAGCTCAGCCTCAGGGCGATGACAGCTTTGATATACCAGCGGAGCAGTCCCAGCCCGTGGCACAGCCTCAGAGTGATGACAGCTTTGATATACCAGCGGAGCAGTCCCAGCCAGCGGCCCAGCCTCAGAGTGATGACAGCTTCGATATACCAGCGGAGCAGTCGCAGCCAGTGGCGCAGCCTAAGTCAGATGATGGCTTTGATGTTATGATAGAGCAGTCGGAACCAACTGTGAAATCTTCTTCCGATGACGAGATAGAGATAACTGACTCAGAGGATGTGAAGTCGTCAGACGATGGTGAGGTAATAGAGATAGTTGATGGAGATGCCTCTGAGAAGACAGGAAAAGACACTGATGAGACGTTTGAGTTTAGTGATGATGATAACAAGAAGTCATCTCGTGACTTGGAGGATGAGTATTACGAGTTAGACGGATTTTGATTAAATATTAATACTTAAATTTTTACAGCTATGGAAGTGACGATTACAAGTGAAAACTTTGAGACTTTGAAGAATGGTAATACGCCATTGGTAGTGGATTTCTGGGCAGAATGGTGTGGCCCGTGTAAGATGATTTCTCCTGTTGTGTCACAATTGGCAGAGGAGTATGACGGCAAGATTATCGTTGGTAAGTGCAACGTAGAGGAGGCCGAGGACGTGGCTGCCATGATGGGCATACGCAATATACCTACGCTTATATTCTTTAAGAACGGTCAGGAGGTTGACCGCCATGTAGGTGCAGCTAATAAGGCTATTTTGCAGCAGAAGTTTGACGCTAACATCTGATATTGACGACTAAAACGTCATATTAACATTGAATCAAGATGGGCAGGGACAGTAGTTCTTGCCCATTTTTGTCTCTATTATGTCCGTTTTTGGGTAAAGGCTTTGCTATGAAAGGCTTTTTTTGTAAATTTGTGGTAGAAATTTTATAACTAAACAATATCCTAAATGATTTACAAACAAATGATGAAAAAAAGTAAATGGGTGGGTATGACGCTTGCCCTGCTTTGTCTGTCAACTACTACGATGATGGGTGAGCAACGCCAGCGCTTGTTGCCTTATCAGGACGAGTCGCTGCCAGTGGAGGTACGTGTGAAAGATGCTTTGTCGCGTATGACACTTAAGGAGAAGTGCCGTCTGTCGTATGCCCAGGGTAAGTTCTCCTCACCTGGTGTGCCACGTCTTGGCATACCAGAGCTGTGGATGTCTGACGGCCCTCATGGTGTGCGTGTTGAGATAAACTGGAATGACTGGGGATGGGCAAAATGGACCAACGACTCTGTTACGGCCTTCCCTGCGTTGACTGCATTGACAGCTACATGGGAGCCGGGTATGGCAGCCCTCTATGGCATGTCGGTAGGCGAGGAGGCTCGTTACCGTGAGAAAGACGTGCTGCTGGGACCTGGTGTTAATATCTACCGTACACCGCTTAACGGCCGTAACTTCGAGTACATGGGTGAGGACCCCTATCTGTCATCAACGATGGTGGTGCCTTATATACAGGAATTACAGAAGAACGGCGTGGCAGCCTGCGTGAAGCACTTCGTGCTCAACGACCAGGAGGAGTTCAGAGGCCATGTGGATGTACGTGTGTCAGACCGTGCCTTGCATGAGATATACCTTGCACCATTCAAGGCTGCAGTGGAGAAAGGTGACGCATGGAGTGTCATGGGCAGCTATAACCAGTATAATGACATACATTGTTGTCACAATCCTTTCACTATCAACAACCTGTTAAAGGGAGAACTGGGCTTTAAGGGCGCAGTGATAAGTGACTGGGGTGGTGCGCATGATACCCGTGAGGCAGCGCTCTACGGTCTGGACATCGAGATGGGTTCATATACCAACGGTCTGACCACAGAGGCAGAGGGATTTACGTATGATGACTATTACCTCGGCAATGCCTATTATAACAAGGCGTTGAAGGGTGAGATACCAATGGACGTGGTAGAAGACAAGGCAGCACGTGTGCTGACGCTGAACTTCAAGACGGCCATGAACAGCCGTAAGCCATACGGCTGCATGAATACTGCAGAGCATATAGCCGCAGCACGCAGCATTGGCAATGAGGCTATAGTATTGCTGAAGAATGACCGTGGCTTACTGCCGTTGGATATTAAGAAATACCGTCGCATACTCGTAGTAGGCGAGAATGCCACGAGAGCGTTGTGCCCAGGTGGCGGCTCTTCAGAGTTGAAGGCAAGAGACGAGGTGTCTCCGCTGAGGGGATTGAAGGAACGCTTCGGTAATGATGTTGAGATAATATATAAGCAGGGCTATAACTCAGGCAAGTGCAGCTATGACGGCATAGATGACATAGCAGACAGTGAGCAGGCAGCCCTGAGGGCTGAGGCTGTCGGTGCGGCTTCAGATGCAGACCTTATAATATATATAGGCGGCCTTAACAAGAACCATTTTGAGGACTGTGAGGGTGGTGACCGCCGTTCTTTCCACTTGTCATACGGACAGGATGAGCTTATCTCCTCTTTGGCAGAGACAGGCAAGCCTATGGTAACGGTTATTGTATCAGGTAATGCCTATGCCATGCCATGGATAAAGAAGGTGTCCACACTGGTGCAGTCATGGTACCTGGGCAGCGAGGCTGGCCACTCTCTGGCTGATATCCTTTCAGGTGATGTATGTCCGTCTGGTAAGACTATCTTTACCTACGCGAAGAAACTGGAGGACTATCCTGCACATAAGTTCGGATTGCTGGGCTATCCTGGTGTAGAGCCAAAGGACCTGCCACAGGATGCACAGTATTCTGGTACGAAGCAGCCTAAGAGCGAGCAGCTGCTGAAGACTCTGCTGGCGAAAAAGACTGCTGAGGCTCCTGCTATCAATGCGTCAGCCGACCCAAAGACTCATGATGGCCACGGTGACGAGGTGGAAGTGTATGTGGAAGACGTGATGGTGGGTTACCGCTATTTTGACATAGCCAAGCAAGATGTGCTGTTCCCATTCGGCTATGGTCTGTCATACACTACATTCCAGTACTCCGGCGCAGCTATCAGCGGTTCTGCTGGCAGCTATACCGCTACGGTGAAGGTGAAGAACACCGGACATCGTGAGGGTAAGGAGATAGTACAGCTTTACATTGGCGACGACGAGTCAAGTGTTATCCGTCCTGCAAAGGAACTGAAGGGCTTTAAGAAGGTAAGCCTGAAGCCTGGTGAGGAAAAGACGGTGACATTCCAGATAACGGAAGATGACCTGAAGTTCTATGATGAGGAAACCCATCAGTGGAAAGCAGAGCCTGGTTCCTTCAAGGCTTATATTGGCAGCAGCAGCAAGGATATCAAGGCAAAACTGAGCTTCAAGTACTAAAAACAGATAACGAAAGTTGAGAGTATAAAGAAAACTGTGTCAAGCTACAATCAAAGTAGCTTGACACAGTTTTTCTTATTTACTCTGCGGATTCAAGGATCTAAGGAGAAAGGCTGACGTAAGGCAATGACTGGCGCAAAAATCCTTAAATCCCAAAATCCGTAGAGAGAAAAGAGTTCTAAGGATTATAGGATTCAAGGAATTTTACTACAGAAGCCCCACCCCAAAAAGCCATCCTGAAATCCCAAAATCCGCAGATAGAACGAACTACATAGAATAGGACATTTTTGTCATTGCTTGATTAAAATCATGTCAGGCAAAAAATGCAAACCAGGAGAGAATGAGGGGCAAAAAACAGAAAGAGGGTGCGAAAAAACGACTTTTCGCACCCTCTTTTTCGTGAAAGCTATCACTTTACAATGAGAAAGCATAGCTTTTACAATGTCATTCGATAGCTTTTACACCGTGAAAGCATAGCTTTTAGAGGGCAAAAAGTATCGTTTTTTTATGCTTTTTTACAACCCGCTACTGATTATCAGGTAGTTACAACTATCCGTAGATTTCGCTGTACGCGACCAGCAGGAAATAATTTTGAAATATCGCAAGCACGGAGCGTTAACGGAAGTCCCCGGATAGGACAAAATCGTCATTGGTTATCATAAATCAAGTGTCGTTAGGTGACGTGTTTAGGCAGTTTTTGGGGGCGTGAATCATATCCAAAATAAAATATCCCTCCAATCTGATGTCAGACTGGAGGGATGTCGTATAGCTATGTAACTATTATTTCTTAGAATCTGTAACCTATCTGCAGGGAGTGTTTCATGGTCTTTACGTTCTCCGCATACTCCATGATATCATACTGCAGTCGATAACCGGCATAGAAGCCACGCACAATAACGAAGTTGACACCGGCATTGATACCAAACTGGAAGATGTTGACATCCTCGTCTTTCAGGCGGTTTGTGACAGACTCACCCTCAGAGTTTGTCTCGGTTACCTTTGACACGATGTTGAACTTGAAGTTCGCACCGACAAAAGGCACGAGGCTCATTTTACCTTGTGAGAAATCAATACTGTAAGCCAGATTGACAGGTACAGAAGCGTTAATCATATTGATTTTGCGCTCGTAACCCTCGTACTTTACAACCTTCAGCTCGTTTCCTTCATCGTCAATCAACTGAGTGTGTGCGCTGCCGCCTATCATCTTTATGTCATGGCCATCTACGGCAAGATGCTCTTTGGTGTGACCATAAGCATAAGAGAACTCAGCACCAGTCTCAAGGAAGAGAGGCATACGCTTCAGTGTATTGATGGTGAGGTTAGGTGAAAGCAATCCACCCACGGTGATACCCAGCGGGTTGAACGAAATAGACTCGCCCCCAACCGTCTCCTTCATGCTGCCATAGTCAAAACTACCGTATATACGTATGAAGTTAGGAGTCTCCTTGCTGTTACGATACACATACCACTGTGCGAAAGAACTGCTCACGAACATCGACAGCAGTGCTGTCAATAAAAGATATTTCTTCATTATATTCTCGTCTGTAGTCTTTTTATAAAGTCCTGTAATAAAGTGCAAAATTAATAATTTATTTTAATTTATACAAATTTTTGTATGTTTTTTGCTGATTTTCTTATTATTAAAGAAGAATTGGTGCCGCCAAATCCGAAAGAGTTGCTTAATACGGTGTTAAGAGTGGCATCTATCGTGGTGGTGGCAAGACGCAGCTTCTCAGAGTGACTGTCAGGCTGTCTGAAGTTTATGTTTGGCGCTATGAAGTTGCCTCTCATCATCAGTATGCTGTAAACTACCTCGCTGGCTCCAGCCATCCAGCACTCGTGGCCTGTCATAGACTTCGTGCTGCTGACATACGGCATGCCACCCTGCGGAAAAAGAGCGGCAATGGCATCAGCCTCCTCGGCGTCGCCTACTGGGGTGGAAGTGGCGTGGGCATTGATGTAGTCAATGTCTGCAGCGGATATCCCGGCGTCACTTATGGCGTGTCTCATGGCTTGCAGTATGGCACTATTGTCAGGAGTGCTCAGTCTGCCGTCAGAGCCGGTGGATGTACCGTAGCCTATCACCTCTGCAATGATGTCGGCACCGCGAGCCACGGCATGGTCATAGTCCTCGAGCACCAGCGCCGCCGCGCCGCCGCTTGGTACCAGTCCGTCACGGTCGGCATCAAAAGGTCTGCTGGCTGTTGTCGGGTTGTCAGAGCGCCCGGAGAATACCCCGAGAGCGTCAAAAGACGACATGGCATATTGGTTTACCTCCTGTGCTCCGCCACAGAGTATCATGTCTTGCATGCCCTGGCGTATCATCATCGTGGCAATGCCTATGGCATGGCTGCCGCTGGCACATGCGCCGCTGACGGTAAAACTCGTTCCGCGCAGGTCGAAAATCTTGCAGAGATTCATCGTCACGGTGGAGTTCATCGCCTGGAAGATGTTGCCTGCACCAATGGCTGCGGAGTCACCCACCTTGCGCATCACCTCGTGTGCCTCCACAATAGCTTTTGCAGAGGTGTCATTTCCGAAGATGCAGCCCATGGTCTGCTCACATTGCCCGGACTCAGAAAGCACACCGGCCATGGTCATGGCCTCCCTTGACGCCATGAAGGCATACGCCGCCTGCTCAGACATGCTGCTGCGCTGACGGCGGTTGAGTATGTCCTTTATGTCGGGCGTTGCCACGATGCCGGTGAGCGGGCAGTGATAACCATAATGCAGGCGCTCGGTGTCATATCCTATGCCCGAACGTCCGCTGCGCAGGGATGCCTCCACTTCGTCAGTGTTGTTCCCTAAGCATGACCAAATGCCGATGCCTGTAATTGCTACACGTTTCATCTGTATGTTACTTGTACTGCAAAGATAAGAAAAAGATGGTTGATAAATAAACGAAATGTAACTTTGTGTTGAAAAAAGAAAAAAACGTCTTTTTCTTTTGTCTGTTGCACTCTTTTTTTGTAACTTTGTGTGTAAAAATACAGTTGTTAATGAATACAAGTGAGATAAAAGAGAAGGTTAACGCTTTCCTTGTTGACGAATTAGAGATAGATACTAACAAAATATATGACGATGCTCGCTTGAAAGAGGATGTGGGCATAGACAGTCTGGACTATGTTGACATAGTGGCTTTCGTCAGGCGTGAGTATGGCTTCAAGATAGAGAAGGAGCAGATGAAGGATGTACTTACGTTGGGGCAGTTTTATGAATTTATAGCTCAGCATGGATTATAACCTCAACGGACAGGGAGTGACCTTTGGCAGTCTGTGGATGCACAGGCAGCTCATAAGGATGATGAGGTATGTGCCGGTGGAGGTGTTCTATTATTTTACCGCCATATTTGTCATTCCCGTGTGTCTTATCGTCAATCCGGCTCAGAGGATAATATATCGTTATTTCAGGGATTGCCATCACGCTTCGCCGGTCAGGGCAGCGCTGATGACATATCGTAACTTCTATTTATTTGCTCAGGTTGTCATAGACAGGTTTGCCATGTATGGAGGCAGACGCTTTGACGTGGATGTAGAGGGCTATGACAACTTCCAGCAACTTGCGGAGCGGAAGGAGGGTTTTTTGCAACTTAGTGCCCATGTGGGAAACTACGAGATAGCCGGCTATACGCTTATAGCAGACAAAAAACGACTTAACGCATTGGTGTTTGATAAGGAGAAGGCTACGGTTATGGAAAACCGTGGCAGGCTCTTTTCGGTTACCAATATCCGCATGATAGCGGTAAAGCAGGATATGAGTCATCTCTTTACCATTAATGAGGCCTTGGCTGATGGTGAGACGGTGAGTATGCCTGCAGACAGGATGCTGGGTTCTACAAAAGGCGTTACCCTGAATTTCATGGGCAAGGAGGCTGTGTTCCCGCTCGGACCGTTTACTGTAGCCACCATGCGCGGACTCAATGTGCTTGCCGTCAATGTCATGAAGACAGGTACGAAAAGATACAAGATATATGTCACGCCCTTGCGTTATGACAAGGAAAAACCCCGTGCAGAGCAGACAACGCAGTTGGCACGAGCCTATGCCGATGAACTGGAGCGTATGCTGAGACTCTATCCTGAACAATGGTATAACTATTTCTCGTTTTGGAAGTAATAGCCACAAACATAACATCACCGCTCGGACGTACCACTGAGGAAAACTATGTGGCTGTCAGGCAGGGGCAGAGTGCACTGCGTCTTTGTAGTGCCGGAAGCAGGGGCGTGCCCTTTGACTTCTGTGCTGCTGTCTTTGACGCAGTTCCTCAGTTTGAGGAGCTGGCATACTCGTCTGCCGCTGAGGCATTGTCGCACACGGTGGGCATGGACCTCAGGCGTACGGTGTTTATCCTAAGTTCTACGAAGGGTGTCATTGATGAGCCTATGGGCGTTACTGCCACACGCATAGCACGGCGTCTGGGCATCGAGGAGAAGCCAGTAGTGGTGTGTAACGCTTGTATCTCTGGCTTGTCGGCGCAGATACTGGCAGACAGACTGCTTGCCACGGGAGTATATGATAGTGCCGTCATAACAGGAGTGGATGTGCTGACAGACTTTATCATATCGGGCTTCCAGTCGCTTAAGGCATTGTCTGCGCAACCGTGCCGGCCTTTTGACATAGAACGCCTCGGGCTTAACCTTGGTGAGGCTGCCGCTACCATGGTGGTGGTGAGAGACAAGGAGATGGCAAAGGGCGACGGCGATTTCTGTTTCCGTACGTTGCGTTGCTCTACGCATAATGATGCATGGCACGTGACCAATCCGCATCCGAAAGGTGAAGGGGCGTACCGTTCTTTGCTGGAGGTAGGGAGTGATGATGTCGCATGTATCGGGGTGCATGGTACTGCAACGATGTTCAATGACCAAATGGAGTCTATGGCGATAGTAAGGGCACAGATGTCTGAAGTGCCTCTGTCTGCCCTGAAAGGCTATTACGGACATACTCTGGGAGCGGCAGGACTGCTTGAAACGATAATCACCGCCCGTGCTTTGCATGATGGTGTGATACTGGCAAACGAGGGTTTCTCTGTCAGAGGCGTCAGTGGGAAAGTCAATATTCAGGAAGCTGAATGCCATACGGACGGCCGCTGCTTCATCAAGATGATGTCTGGCTTCGGAGGCTGTAACGCTGCTATAGCCTATCAGGTGGGAGATGATATAGAAAGCGGTTTGGAGAGAGAAGGGACGGCAAGGCTTGATGCCCCGGCCGTACAGCGGAGAGAGACGGTGAGACATAACAAGATGGATGTTCTGGGCAAGTGCGTGTATGATGCCGTGGAGCAGCTGATAGCGGAAAACCGTGACAATCTGTCGGATGATGACATAGAGAACCACTTGTCGTTGATAATATTCAACAAGACATCATCCGTGGTTTCAGACCGTAAGTATCAGGCAACGATAAGCGACGTGGAGAACTATTACCCCAGTCCGTCGGTGTTTGTATATACGCTTCCTAATGTGGCACTGGGTGAGATAGCCGTACGTTATGGCATACATGGTGAGACTTCACTCTATATACTGCCGGAGAGGGATGAGGCTGTTATGCGGAGTATTGTTGAGGCATCACTCAATGACAATGACACTCGTTATGTCATAACAGGGTGGGTGGACTGCCCTGATGAGAATAATAGGGAATGTGACTTGAAAATAGTGAAGAGACAGTGAATATCGTTATCAATGGCATAGGAATAGTATCATCGCTGGGGGTAGGGGCTGAGGCTACCACTGAGGCATTGCGCAAGGGAAGTACGGGTATCCGTACGATGAGATACCTGCAGTCGCAGCATACCGAACTACCTGTTGGCGAGGTTCCGCTCTCCAATGAGGAGATGATGCAGATGTTGAATGCTACGTCTGAAAGATATGTCAGTCGTACAGCCTTGATGGGTGCCATAGCCTTGAGGGAGGCTTTGCATAGCGCCGGCATCGATGCCGACCTGAAGGGTAAGCGTGTGTGCCTCATCTCAGGGACAACCGTAGGCGGTATGGATATGACTGAGAGAGTGTTTGCAAGTGCGGATGATAATGACTTATATTACTGTGTCATGCATCATGACTGTGGCAGCAGTACAGAGGATATGGCACGCCTGGCTGGTGTTGAAACGGAGTGTTGTACGGTGTCCACGGCCTGTTCTGCGGCACTTAATGCTATCATAGTGGGCAGTGAGATGCTTAAGAACGATGAGGCAGACATTGTCATAGCCGGTGGCAGCGAGGCATTGAGCCGCTTCCATCTGAACGGTTTTAACTCACTGAAGATACTGGACGACAAACCTTCCCGCCCCTTCTGTGCCACACGTCAGGGACTGAACCTCGGAGAGGGTGCGGCCTATGTTGTGATGACACGAGAGGAAGACGCGAAAGGAAAGGGTATATATCTTGCGGGATATGCCAACCGTTGTGATGCGTACCATCAGACAGCATCGTCGCCAGAGGGTAAGGGAGCATCATTGGCTATGGCTGCCGCATTGAGGATGGCGCATCTTGTGCCACAGGACATAGACTATGTTAATGCGCATGGTACTGGTACTCCTGACAATGACAGAAGTGAGAGCCATGCCTTGCAAACAGTCTTTGGTGAGATATTGCCCCCGGTGTCCAGCACTAAGGGCGCTACGGGCCATACCACGTCGGCTTCTGGGGCAATAGAGACGGTGATATGTATCCTTGCCATGCGTAACGGATTTATACCGGGCAACAATGGTTGGAGGGAGAAAGATGATGAGTGTATAGCACCTGTTGCTGCTGCGTATGCTGCGACACTGCATCATGTAATGTGCAACTCTTTTGGGTTTGGAGGTAATGACAGCAGCATAATACTGTCAGATACAACCGTGGAACAAAGACAAGATGCTGTTCCTTCATGGCAAGTGGAAGAGGTTGCCGATGTAACGGTGGACAGTATGGAACAACTTACGGAGTTGGCAGAATATGTGTCGCCGAGAGAAACACGCAGGATGGGAAAGCTGTTAAAGGCTGCAACCCTGTCATCATTGAAGGCATTGCGTATGGCCGGGGTAGATAATCCCGATGCCATTATAACGGCTACGGCAAACGGTATGTTGGAGAACAGCGAACAATTATTACGTGAGATAGCAGACAACGGCGAGCAGACAACCAGTCCCACGCTCTTTATGCAGTCCACCCACAATACCATAGGCAGTGCCATAGCCATACGTCTGGGGTGCCATGGCTATAATATCACATATACACAAGGTGACCAGTCACTGCAATGTGCGCTGAGTGATGCCCGACGACTGATTGCTACTGGTCAGGCAGAGACGGTGCTTGTTGGTTGTCATGACGAGTCTGCGCCTTATCTCAATACGTTGCTACAACGTCTGGGAGAAGACGTGTCTCGTGATATATACTCTCGTTCAATAGTGCTTACAAGGAAAAAGGAAAGATGATGAGCCATACATTAACACTGCTTATGTTGTCGTTGCTGCAGAGCGCATTGCTTGCCATGGGACAGGTATTGCTGAAGGTATCGATGGTGCGCATGGAACCTTTTGCGTTCAGTGCGCGTTTCTTCCGCTCGCTGTTGCTCAACTGGCCGTTCGCCTTGTGCGGTCTCTGCTTTGGCGGTGCTGCGTTGTTGTGGATGTATATAGTGAGACACTTCCCACTCAGTCAGGCCTATCCGCTGGTGTCTATGAGCTATGTCTTCGGTATGATAGCGGCAGTGGTATTCTTCCATGAGACAGTAGAGATAACGAGATGGGTGGGAGTATTGTTTATTATGATAGGATGTGCTTTGATAATAAGATAGTATTACATTAAAGATGAAGAAGAACATTATTTTACTAACCACGTTTATGCTGTGCGCTGTACTTGCGCAAGCAAAGATTACATTGCCCTCAATCATCTCTGATGACATGGTGCTTCAGCAGAGTACTGAAGTAAGACTGTGGGGATGGGGCACTCCTGGTGAGAAAGTAGAGGTCAGCACCTCATGGGATGAGGAGGCACAGACCAAAGTGAACAAGGACGGCAGGTGGAGCGTCTTATTGCGTACTCCGCAGGCATCATATCAGTTGCAAGCACTGAATATCAATGATATCTCGTTGAAGGTGCTCGTTGGCGAGGTGTGGCTTGCCGGTGGACAGAGTAATATGGAGATGCCGCTGAAAGGCTTCGCCGGTGCTTGTGTGAAGGATGGCACGCTTGATGCCATGGGCGCCGCGCAGGAGGCTCCTTTTGTGCGTATGTTTAATATAGAGAAGAGTCAGAAGTTCACTCCGCAGGATAACTGCAAGGGCAGTTGGTTGTCACCGACGTTTGACAATGCCCTGCAGTTCTCTGCCACGGCATACTATTATGCATCGCTTATGTCAAACGCCCTCAACGTACCGGTAGGTATCATCAATTGCAGTTATGGAGGCACGAGGGTAGAGAGCTGGTGCTCTGCGGAGACTTGTAGTAAATATCCCGATGTGCCGGTTGACAGTGTAGGTATATGCACCGGTGCCAAGTATCCATGGGAAAGAGCCGTCGTCACTTACAATGCGATGTTTCGTCCTGTAAGCCCATATACGGTAAAAGGTATAATATGGTATCAGGGATGCAGCAACGTCAATGACCCAAAGCATTATGCGGAGCGGCTGTCAACTATGGTACGTCAGTGGCGTGATGAGATGGCTCAGGGGAATATTCCTTTCTATCAGGTGCAGATAGCGCCTTACATATATGGCGACAGCGAGAATGGCATATCAGGTGCACTGCTGCGTGAACAGCAGTTCCTGTCATGTGACATGATACCTAACAGTGACATCATCTGTACCAATGACCTTGTCGAACCGTATGAGCGACACAATATACACCCACGTGAGAAACGCACCGTAGGACTGCGTTTGGCTATGCTCGCATTAAACAAGACGTATGGCATGAAAGACCTGCCATACTCAGGTCCGCGCTATGACGCATCAAAACTGTCCATCTCGGCAGACACCGTCACGGTGGGCTTCACCACTAACAATTACGGAATATGCCGCAACTATGCTCTTGAGGGATTTGAGACAGCAGGTGAGGACCGTGTGTTCCATGCAGCCAAGGCTGATTTTCATTGGCAGACTAACACCGTGACGCTTACATCTGCCGATGTGCCTCGGCCTGTGGCAGTGCGTTATTGCTTTAAGGATTTCCAGATAGGTAATATGATAGGAGGCGGCGAACTGCCTCTCTTCCCATTCCGTTCAGATAATTGGTAAAATATAAAAGACGACATATTATGATAGCAAGACTTATATTTTTCTTTTCAATCCTGCTGTGTCTGCCAGTGTCAGCACAGGATTGTGGCAGACAATCGTTTAATGATGGTTGGACGTTCCGTTTAGGTGATGACGGCGTACAGCGCAATGTAAGGATACCCCATGACTGGGCAGTAGAGGGAGACTTTAACAAGGACAACCCTTCAGGTACAGGTGGTGGAGCCTTGCCTGGCGGCATAGGATGGTATGAGAAGCATTTCTTTGTTGACAAGGGTGAGCGTGGCAAGGCTGTGCGCATAACCTTTGACGGAGTATATATGAACAGTACGGTATGGATTAACGGTCAGGAACTGGGTACACGTCCTTACGGATACATCTCTTTCACATACGACCTTACCCCTTACCTGCGCTATGGCAAGGACAACGTGGTGGTAGTCAAGGTTGACAACTCTGACCAGCCTAACTCCCGTTGGTACTCAGGATGCGGCATATACCGTAATGTATGGCTGACCAAGACCAATGCCATACATGTGGCAGAGAATGGCACATACGTCACAACAACCATGCGTAAGGGCGCTGATGGCAAAGCTGTGGCAGCTGACGTGAACATCGCTGTTGACATAGTCAACCCTCAGGGTCGCCCAGTGAAGGTGCGCAATATCATACGCAATGCTGACAAGCAGACGGTGGCACAGTCAGAGGGTACAACCAGCAGTGCTGGTGAGATGGCGCTGACCGCCAATATCAGTAATGCCCAGTTGTGGTCTGTTGCCTCCCCTTACCTGTACACAGTCGTTACGCAGTTGCTTGACGCTGACGGTAAGTTGCTTGACGAATACAACACACGTTTCGGCGTGCGCGATGTGCAGTTTACCACCGAGGGATGTTTCCTTAACGGTGAGCATATACAGATACAGGGAGTATGTAACCATCATGACCTGGGATGCCTGGGAGCCGCCGTTAACCGTCGTGGCATAGAGAGACAGCTGGAGCTGCTCAAGGCTGCAGGCTTCAACGGCATAAGGTGCAGTCATAATCCGCCGGCACCAGAGTTACTTGAACTTTGTGATGAGATGGGCTTCCTCGTGATGGATGAGGCTTTCGATATGTGGCGCAGGAAGAAGACAGCGGGCGACTATGCACGTTTCTTTAACCAGTGGCACGAGCGTGACCTTGCCGACTTCGTACGTCGTGACCGCAACCACCCCTCTGTGTGTATCTGGAGTATAGGTAACGAGGTACTGGAGCAGTGGAGTGATGCGAAAGCCGACACGCTGACGTTGGAAGAGGCAAACCTTATCCTGAATTTCGGACACGCAATAGAAGATGACAAGACATCTGGCGATCAGTTGTCTGTCAACTCTCTGCTGTGCCGTAAGCTGGCTAACTTCGTTCGTGCCCTTGACCCTACACGTCCTATTACAGCAGGATGTAATGAGCCAAACAAGAACAACCATCTCTTTAAGCCTGTTGATGCGCTTGACATCATAGGCTATAACTATCATAACCAGAACATCCATGATGTAAAGAAGAACTTCCCCGGACGTCCGTTTATCATAACAGAGTCTAACTCATCCCTGATGACGAGAGGATATTACAGACAGAACAGCGACTCCATGTATGTGTGGCCGGAGAGATGGGACAAGCCTTTCTATGACGAGACCTTCTCTTGCTCAAGCTATGAGAACTGTCACGTGCCATGGGGCAATACCAATATCGAGACGCTGAACCTCATGCGCCGCTACCCATGGATATGCGGACAGTTCGTATGGACAGGCTTTGACTATATAGGTGAGCCTACGCCTTACGGCTGGCCTGCCCGCTCAAGCTATTTCGGCATAATAGACCTGGCAGGTTTCCCTAAGGATGTGTACTGGCTGTATAAGAGCAGACTGACACAAGAGCCGGTGTTGCATCTGTTCCCTCACTGGAACTTCGGCAACGAGACCTATGCGGGCAAAGACATAGCTGCCAGCAAGATGTCAAAGGACGGGTATGTTGACGTATGGGCATATTATAACCAGGCCGACACGGTGGAGCTGTATCTCAATGGCAAGGCGATGGACGCTGCCGCCGTATTGCCGCATGACGCCTCCCTGATGTGCTGGCGTGTGAAGTATGAGCCGGGAGAACTGCTCGCCGTGGCAAAGCGTAACGGACGTGTGGTGAGCTCAGCGTCAGTAAGCACAGCCGGCGAACCGGCAGCCATAAGACTGACACCCGACAGACGTGTCATTACGGCTGATGGCGTGGACCTGTCGTTTGTTACGGTGGAGGTCGTTGACAAGGAGGGCCGCCTGTGTCCTAATGCTTCAAACCTGATACACTTCGATGTGACTGGTGCGGCGTTTATTGCCGGTGTGGATAACGGCTCGCCAATCTCGCTTGAGCGTTTCAAGGATAATAAGCGAAAGGCATTCTACGGCAAGTGCCTGCTTGTAATACAGAATAACGGCAACGCCGGCAAGGTAACGATAACGGCAACGGGCGACAACCTGAGCGCTGCGACAACAGAGGTAATCTGTCAATAAACAAACAAAATACAATGCAACATCCAAAAGGATTATATCTTTTATTTGTCACGGAGATGGCAGAGCGTTTCTCATACTACGGTATGAGGGCTCTCTTCGTGCTGTATCTGGTGGCGGCTTTCTATTCTAATGATGATGCCAGCGAGATATACGGCTCATATACTGGCCTGGTATATCTCACTCCTCTCCTCGGCGGCTATATAGCAGACCGCTACTGGGGAAACCGCAGGAGTATCATAGCCGGCGGACTGATGATGTCAGTAGGTCAGTTCCTTATGTTTGCCTCGGCATGCTTTGTGAACCAGAGTATATTTGAGCATGGCGGACAGATAGACGCGACGGTGGACAACAGACTGTCGTTGTGGCTTATGTTTGCCGGACTTGCCGCACTGATTATAGGCAACGGCTTCTTCAAGCCTAATATCTCAACCATGGTGGGCGACCTGTATGATGCTGACGACCACCGTAAGGACTCAGCCTTCACCATATTCTATATGGGCATCAACCTCGGAGCCTTGGTGGCACCGTTGATATGCGGTCCGCTGGGCAAGGGCGACTGGAGCAATCCTGACGGTTTCAAGTGGGGATTCTTTGCTGCTGGTTGTGCCATGGTGGTGTCTGTGGCAGTCTTCGTGTTACTGAAAAACCGTTACCTCGTCACACCTGACGGTCAGCAGATAGGTACTACAGCCCATCAGACACGACCATCATTAGAGAACGCTGAGCAACAGGGTACGGAGCGCAAGGGACACGGCAGGCTCAGCACCATACTGTGCATAATCCTCGGAGCTGTATTGATGTATGCCTTCTCTTATAATGCCGATGACTATAATGATTATATCTCTGCCGCCATATATGCGGTGTCCATAGCGCTGCCGGTGTTTATCATAACCGATGCCGGACTGACGATAGATGAGAAGAAGAGAATATGCGTAATATACATCATAGCGTTGTTCGTTATATTCTTCTGGAGTGCATTTGAGCAGGCAGGCTCTTCCCTTACTATCTTCGCTGACAAGCAGTGTGACAGATACATAGGAGGATGGGAGATGCCGACGACGTGGTTCCAGTCTATCAACCCTATCGTGGTGGTCCTCTTCGCTCCTGTCATGGCAGTGTTCTGGGAAATGCTGCAGAAGCGAGGAGTGCATGTCCACTCTATAACCAAACAGTCACTGGGACTGGCGCTGCTTGCCCTGGGTTATCTGGTCATAGCCTACGGCACGTATGGCGTTGACTCTTCTGTCAAGATAAGCATGTGGTGGCTGTGCGCCTTGTATTTCATACACACGCTGGGCGAACTGTCGCTGTCGCCTATAGGACTGTCACTCGTCACGAAACTGTCGCCGGCGCGCATGGCGTCACTGCTCATGGGTGTGTGGTTCATGAGTAATGCGGCAAGTAATATCCTTGCCGGAAAGCTTGCCACCCTGCTGCCTATAGAGGGAGAGCCTAATGACAGTATCTTTGGTATTGAGATATCCACCCTTTCAGACTTCTTCCTCGTGTTTGCCGTCATGGCGGGTGTGGCCTCTTTGTTCCTGGCACTCATTACCCCATGGCTAAAACGTATGATAGGAGAAGGAAAACATAATATATAATAGTATGCAGACATTAGTATTTGCCACAAATAACGCACACAAGCTCTCAGAGGTTAGAGAGATTTTAGGAAAGAACTTCAGAGTGTTGTCCCTTAGCGACATAGACTGTCGCGAGGAACTGCCCGAGACGCATGAGACTCTTGAGGAGAACTCCATGGAGAAAGCCGTCTATGTAAGCCAACGTTACGGCTATGACTGCTTTGCCGATGATACCGGCCTTGAGGTTGACGCTCTCGGTGGAAAGCCTGGCGTCTATTCCGCTCGCTATGCCACAATGGCTGAGGACGGTTGGACTGATGCAGCCTCTTGTTCCAGTCACGATGCTGAGGCTAACATGCGTAAGCTGCTGCTTATGCTCGGGGATGAGAAGAACCGCGCCGCACAGTTTAAGACTGTGGTATCGTTGATTATGAACGGCAAGACATATCAGTTTACGGGTATCGTAAGAGGTGTGATAACAACAGAACGACACGGAGGTGAGGGCTTCGGCTATGACCCGGTGTTCCGTCCTTATCAGGAAGACCCTGATGATACCACGCCCGTCACTCTGCTCGACAGGACGTTTGCGGAGATGACCAGTGAGGAGAAAAACAATATATCACACCGCGGACGTGCCATGCAGAAACTGGTAGGGTTCCTGTCTCAAAACTGATATATGAATTTTGAAGGATTAATGAAAAATACGTCATTGAATAACACTTGATTTGTGATAGCCAATGACGATTTTGTCCTATCCGGGGCTTTCCGTTAACGCTCCGTGCTTGCGATATTTCAAAATAATTTCCTGCTGGTCGCGCACAGAGAAATCTACGGAGGGTTGTAACTATTTGATAATCAGCAGCAGGTTCTGAAAAAGCATAAAAAAACGATACTTTTTGCCCTCTAAAAGCTATGCTTTCATGGTGCAAAAGCTATCGAATGACATTGTAAAAGCTATGCTTTCTCATTGTAAAGTGATAGCTTTCACGAAAAAGAGGGTGCAAAAAGTCGTTTTTTCGCACCCTCTTTCTGTTTTTTGCCCCTCATTCTCTCCTGGTTTGCATTTTTCGCCTGACATGATTTTAATCAAGCAATGACAAAAATGTCCTATTCTATGTAGTTCGTTCGCTCTACGGATTTTGGGATTGTTATCCTTTAGCCTCTTTTGTAACCAAAACCTGAGGGTGTACAAAGAATAATCGCAAGAGCTTAGTTTACAAGCCCTTGCGATTATTCTTTATGTGATACACTTTATTTGTAGTTCACAGGCTGCAACTTGGCACCCAGCGCCTGCACTACGCCGTACTGCCCATTCACGGTCTTCTGCAAATCCATCTTCTGCATCATGTATTTACCGTTCTGCTTAACTATGACGGCACATGGAACAGAATAGTGTGTAATAGGATAAGGGAATTTCTGGCTCTTGAATGCATGCCAACTGTTGCCCAGGTATATAGTCTTTACATACTCCAGTTTTGCGGCAGCAGCCCATTTTTTAGCCGCTGCATCACCATTTGACTTTATGTCAGCAGAAACATTCACGCCCTTAGGCATATCTACTGGCGCCATAGCACTTGTGCTGCAGAGGTCGAGCATCTGACGATACAACTCGCCCTGATTGTTCTGCCACTTAGCAGACTCAGCCTCCACCTTGCGAACCATTTCGTCGGAAGCATTGTACTGTGAGTGTCCCTCTATGACACGTGTCTTAATAGCCTCAGCCATGAAGTATCCATGAGCCAAACTGGCAGAACCCTGCTGGATAGCAGCCTCAGCACGCTGATACTGCATGAGAGTGTATTCGCAGATATCCTTCAGGGCAATCTTCCTCTTGGCTATCTCTATGGCATACTCCTCACGGTTTCTGCGCTCGGTTATCATGTCCGACTCAGAAGGCCATGCCAGCATCCAGCCCTTGCTGCTGTTGACTACACCGCTCGTTGCATTGCTCATCGGATACTGCAGATAAACCATGTAGGTAGGAGTATCATATAGCAGCACCATGGCAAACACCTTGAAGTTGTCCAGTGTAGGATTGTCAACGAAAGCCTTTGTCCAAGCATAGCGAGGTATTTCGTCAATAGGGAAAGCGTTCTTCTTGTCAGGACCATAAGTGATATAATCCGTCAGACCATAAGCCTCCGTAGAGCCTACCTTTGCAAATACCTTATTGAATATATCCATGTGCAACTTCACCTGCTGCATGTAAGCGGTAGATTTCCTGTCGCCACTGAAGGTAATTGACTTAGCCCAATCACCCAGTTCACTCTCCTTGCCATTCCAGCGCCATACCACGTTGGAGGCGTCAGGAGCGTCACCACCCATATTGATGCCTGTAGCATCACTTGCCATGTTCTTAGCCTTGTTCTCAGCACTGTTCTTCGTGTCGTCCACCTTTTCTTTCACGGCTTTCTTAGCCAGGCCTTTCAACTTGCCAAACTGAGCGTAGCTGACGCTATTGCCAGCCACAAGGAGACCAGCGACCACAATGGCCTTCATGATCATTTGATTCTTTTTCATTTTTGCTTTGATTTTATTGTTAGTAGTGAGTTATAGCTATCCTGATGCAAAGGTAATAATATTTTTTCATTCAGCCAAAACTTGGTGGTAGCAAAATAAAGTACTGCACTCGCCCCAGCAAGAACCAGTGTCGCGAATCGCGACGGTGGTTTTATCCTCTGCATCTACATGCCGGCCTCGTTACAGAATTGTAGAGAAGGGAATCCTTGAACCAGAGATAACCCCGCTATTATTCGCTAATATAGGGATGGTCTATATCTTTGATATGATTTTCTTGTTTATGGCGAGCAGTGCCTTTGATGCTTTTATGAGGTTCTGATGGAAGGACTCCATGTCGTCGTCATTGCCGCTGTCGCGCAGGTTGGTGACAGCCTTCACCAGCACCACCGGCACATGGTAGAGAGAGCAGACGAAAGCTACGGCGGCTCCCTCCATCTCTTTCAGCCGTCCGCCGTTGCGTTCTATAACCTGTTCCTCCTCTTGTGTCATATCAAACGAAGAGCCTGTTGTGACCTTGGCGGTCTTGATGCCAAGAGATGACGCAAGGTCTTCTGTTCCCTCCCATGTGGTGTAGTTACCCAGCCCCTGGGTATCCCATGCGTTGTCGCCCGGCACGTGACGGTTATGAAACATGGCACCGGAGCCGAGATATATCTCGCCCACCTTCATGCCGTGGCGTTGCCACGCACCGCATGTGCCGCTGTTTATTATGATGTCGGGGTGCAACCGCTCTATGGCGAGAGTGGTGGTCATGGCGGCAGGCTCGCAACCTATCAGGTCGCGGTCGTGCTGTCTGCCGGGCAGTACTACGATAAGTTTCTTACTACTGTCGCCGTTAATTACCTCGCCCTCCCATATACGGCAGGGCAGGGGAGAGAAGACCCCCTCCCTCTCTTGCAGGTGAAACTCATCTATCAGGGGCTGTGCCTCTGCCTGCATGGCTATGATGTAACAGATGGTGTTCATGTCTTAGAGTATGTTTAACAGGTCTGACGGCTTCTCTGCAAACTGTGTGGCGCCGTGCTTGGTAAGGAAGTCCTTGTCGCGGAAACCCCACAATACGCTGACGCACGGCATGCCGCTGTTGACAGCCGTATTAATGTCAACGTCAGAGTCGCCAATATATACGGCGCCGTCCTTGCTTACGCCCAGTTCCTTCAGCGCAACCTCAACCATGTCGGGGGCAGGCTTGCGCCTTACGCCCTCGCGTTCTCCCACGGCTACCTCAGCCAAGTCCTTGAACCATTCCTCGTGAAGCTCTGTCACGCCAAACTGTGGCTTGTTGCTGACTATGGCGATGCGTCTGCCTTGTTGTCTCAGTGTACGCATGGCATCGGCTATGCCGTCGTATGGGGCGGAGTTATCCTTGCAGTGTGCCTGGTAATACTCCTTGAAAGTCTGTAATACAGCGTTGAGAGTCTGCTCATCGCTGCCCTCAGGTATGGCGCGCTGTATCAGCAGCCTTACGCCGTTGCCTACGTAGGTGCGCACCTCCTCAAGTGAGCGCTCAGGCAGGTTGTTAGTTCTCAGTGAGTAGTTGACGGACAGCCACAGGTCTTTCAGCGTGTCCATCAGGGTGCCGTCAAGGTCAAATATTATAGTGTTGTATTTCATTTGCTTTGCTAATGTTATATTGCTTGTGTGGCGGCAGTAAGCCATTCACGGTCCTGCTCGTCGGTGAGTAGTGGCAGCAGTTCGGTGCGCACACGGGCGTGATACTTGTTGAGCCACTCTGTCTCCTCTTTTGTCATCAGTGAGAGGTCTATGGGAGCAGTGTCTATAGGACAGAGAGTGAGCGGCTCAAGGCGTAGGAAGGGAGCTCCGAGTTCGCTTTCTACTACCAGCATCATATTCTCAGTCCTTATGCCAAACTGCCCCTCTATATATACACCCGGCTCGTCGGTCACGGTCATGCCGGGGCATAACGGTTCCGGACGCCAATCCATACGTATGCTGTGAGGCCCCTCGTGTACGCAGAGCCGCCAGCCTACACCGTGGCCTGTGCCGTGCATATAGTGCAGGCCGCCGCGCCACAAGACGGAGCGTGCCACGCTGTCAAACTGTGTACCGTTGGTACCTTCAGGGAAAGGCGTGGTGGCAAGTGCTATGTTAGCCTTCAGCACCAGGGTGTATGCCCGGCGCATCTCGGGTGTTACAGGTCCGAGGGCTATGGTTCGTGTTATGTCGGTGGTGCCGCAGGTGTATTGCGCCCCACTGTCAACGAGTAGCAGTCCTTCAGGGTGTAAGGCGGCGTTGGTGTCGGGGGTGGCGGTGTAATGTACTATAGCGCCATGGGCATTGTAACCGCTGATGGTAGAGAATGACAAGTCGCGAAACTCATTCGCTTCCTTGCGCATCTGCTCCAGCTTGTCGCTTACGCTTATCTCTGACTGGCCGCCAGCCTCTACGGCAGGCTTGAGCCACCGCAGCCATTTCACCATAGCCACGCCGTCAAGCAGCATGGAGCGGCGGAAACCCTCTATCTCCTTAGCGTTCTTTATGGCTTTCATAGCGGAGACGGGCGACGGGCTGTCTATGGGGTGGGGGGTGGCTTTGTATATGTTGTAGTTTATGGTGTCGGCATCGCACAGCGTGCGGCCGTCAAGAGCCTTTACCTGTGACGTGATGTCATTATATGGCTTTACGTCAACGTGTGAGGCTCTCAGCATATCTTGTGCCTCGGCGGTCAGTACACCGTTACAGAAGAGCGTGGCAGTGTCTTGCCTTATTATAAGGAAGCCTATGAACACGGGAGTCATGGGAATATCATTGCCTCGCAGGTTCAGGCACCATGCCACTTCCATCAGGTCTGTCACTATATAGGCGTCAGCCTGTTTAAGGCGCATCTCCGTTCGTATGCGTAGGAGTTTGTCGCTGGTGCTCTCACCTATGTATTCTGCGTCAACCGCATAGATGCTGTTGGAGGGAATGGCGGGACGGTCGGGCCATATCATACGCATGGCATCATAGTTGGTGCGTACGGTCACGCCGATAGCCTTCAGTGATGTCTGCAAATGGGTAAGTTCTGCGTATGACATCATGTTACCGTCAACGGCTACACATGTGCCGCTATTGGCAGACATCTTCCTCAACAGCCACTCGGTCACGGTGGGGGTGTCGGTGAGTCCCTCCTTCATCAGCATGAACTCGCTGCCGCTCAGTTCGGCGGCGGCTTGCAGGAAATAGCGTGAGTCTGTCCACAAGGCGGCTTCATCTCTTGTGACTACCGCGGTTCCGGCAGAGCCGGTGAATCCGCTGACATAGCGACGTGCCTGCCAGTGGGGAGCCACATACTCGCTGCCGTGGGGGTCTGCTGTAGGGAAAATGATTGCGTCAATGCCCTCTGCGCTCATCTCATGGCGCAGACGGCGTAGTGTGTCTTCTGCCATATATGTGCAAAATTATAAAAAAACTTCTTATTCTGCAAGTGATACCATAGCCGACAGGGTGTTTTGCGGCATATTTATAGAAACAATCAGCCCCCTGACGGCATATAGATGCTTGTCAGGGGGCTTTATCTTTACCATGTTGTTGTGATGTCTTCCTCGTTCTCAGTATCAAAGAATGATGACCCTTGTTTGGCTGGAGCGTCAAAGTTTCCACTTCCTTGCCCGTCGGTATTTCCCTTTTCTATATAAGAACCGGCCATGAGGCTTGGAATGTTCAGCAGACAGGTCTTTATCTCTGGCGTTATATATGTGTTGCGTTTCATTTCGGTATTAATTTTGTTTGGTTTCTTTAATGCCTTTCCTTATCACCAGTTCGTGTGTGGCATTGTTGCTGATACGCTGTCCTGCAATGTTATAGACAAGAAACGGGGTTGAAGAGGTCTCCATGCCTACTGTGTTGACGGGTGTGGTGTTTTCTTCGCCGGTGAAGGAGAACGCGGTCAGTTTTGCTCCGGCTGTTGTCAGGGTGATGTAGGCACGAAAGGGTTTCATGCGTCCCATATAGGTGCAGTCATAAAACTGATTGTTGTATATGAAGTAGTCTGTAGCACCGAGGTCGCCGGACTGGCCGCCAGTCAGCAGAGCGTATGTACCTATAAGCTGTGCGCCGTTGCCGCTCTGTATAGGAGTGGCGTAGTTCTCTACGGTCACGTTGTTGAATGTATATGTGTTGTCAGAGTTTACTGTTGCGACTTTTATCAATACAGGCTCATTGGCTGTGATGGCATTTTGCTTTGTAAAGTACAACTTGTCGTTTGTCAGTCTGTTAACGGTAGCAATCTCTGTGCCGTTGCCGAATGCTGTCTGTACCTGCTCGGCACTGGCTGAGAAAGGTACTACCATGGTAGTCCATTGGTCGGTAGGAAAGGAACGTGTGAGCGTAACCTCATCATATTCGCCTGCGGCAAACCCTGTGTACTCTCCGGCTTCGGTGAGTTCCAGTTTCTTGTCAAGAAATAAGCGCTCATACTCCGTAGCAGCGAGGATGAAACCACCGAACACCTTACCTTCGGTGTAGAAGCTTGGCGATGTAGGGTTCTTCACAGTAGGCTCTGTATCCTTACCCATGAGATAGTATTCTGCTGAACCATCACGGAAATTAGAACCTCCCACACCTGCTGATTTGCTGCAGGCTATGAGGTGAACACCACCATTGCCGTCAGCCACCATGAAGTTCTCTACGATGCCCTGATATGCTTTCTTGGCTATCGCTGTGTAGTCAGTGTCATAGAGACCGAGACGCATACCCTTCAGGTAAGCAGCGGTGAAGATAGCCGATGCAGAAGACTCAAGGTAGTTTGCTACTGGTGAAGATGTGTATATATAGCTGCTGTCATAGGTCTGGGCTACGTATGTGCCGTTATGGTTCAGCAACTGATACCAACAACCTGTTGCTGCATCCTGCTTTGCCGCGATACCTGCAGCGAGCTCGTTGAGGTAACCGTGCAAGGTCTTATAGTTCTCTGTCTTTGTCAGTCCAGCTATCTGCATCTGCTCAAGCACGTCAACGAGTGCAAGGAAATACCAACCCTCAGCTCTGCCCCAATACTCGGCAGAGTGGTAGATGCCGTCGCTGTTAGGGAATCCTGCCCACTTTGATGCGTTTGTCTTTGCATTTGTGTCTGCAGTACATTCAGGGTCTGCGGTGAAGGCATGGTAGAGCAACTTCACTTCTGGGTTCCAGAGATAGTTCCATGATATAGTGAACTGCTTCGTTACTAAGTCCCAGTCTGCAGCCTTGCTGCCTGCGATACAGCCGTCTGATTCATAATTGTCATATTCATTGAGCATCTGAGCAAGCAGTGCAGGACCCATATACTGTCCGTCACACCACATCTGGTTGGTGTAACCTGCCTTATGCCACCAACCGCCGGCAGCACCGGGCAGCAGACTTTCGCTGATAGCATAGTCGCTGTTTGCAATCTTTATTCCTGCAAGAGCCTCACCCAAACGGGTGTTGGCTGTGGTAATACTCTTCGTGTTGCTTATGTTTGTATCAGCAGCATCAGGTATGATGCCGGCCTTTGCCACTTCCTGTAGTTTGAAATACAGTTTTACGGCATTAAGGTCGTCAAAGCTCTTACCTTCCACACCATCAGACTTAATGGTATTGTTAGCGTAATCCTGTACGGCATAGAACCATGGCTTTACGTTTATGTCGTTGTTATTCTTGTAATAGTCTATAGTCTCCAGCACAGCCTTTGCCACAAGTCCCGGAACGTAGTCAAGCGTAGAGGTCTTGCCTGCTACAGTCTTTGTTCCGTCATCTGTATATTTAGCAAAGTTCATAACTTTTTCATTGCCGTAAAAATCACTTAAACGTGAGTTGATTACCCACTCAGAGTAACGCTTTGTGGCATCAAAGGTTATGGCACTGCCAGCGGCAGGATATGTCGGTGTCTCATCAGTGGTCTCACCGCTATTGCCTCCTTCTCCACTATCACCGTCGCTGTAAATGACGTCGATGCCGAAAATGTAGTATCCACCACTTGTGGAAGCAATATAAATTGTTGTAGCCTCCCCTGTGTAATTGTAGGTTATTGTTTCATTACTGGTTGACATATTAGATTCGGCCAGTTTGTTAGATGATGCAATACCTCCTTTGTATATTGCATGCGCTCTACTAGTGCTAGAATTGCTCGTTATACCATATGTCTTTATTGTGCATGGGCCATCAACCTCAAATGAAATGGTTATATAATTATCATGTGGTGCCCCTTTGAAATAAACGGCCTTAGTAAAAGAAACACCGTCTATTGTTGCACTTTTGGATTTGATATCCACGGGGTACGAATTCTGACCGTAGCTATATCCATTAAGTGACACTCCGTTAATGGTGGTCTGCGTAGTGTATGAGGCAATAGCACAGTCGTTAAACCGTACTGCCATGTTTGTTCCTGCAAATGAAAAACTGCTTGCCACGGTCAATAAGACCATGGTAAGCAGTGCAATTATAGAAAAGTTCTTTTTCATATTTTTTTGTTTTTGATGCATCTGTTATTTAACTGGATTCTTTTCACCGTCGGTTAGTCACCCCATATAGGCGGATTGTTAGGGTCGGTGTTGTCACTGCCCTCAAGTCCTGTGCCATGTTCTTCACCATTGTCAGGAGCTTCGTTGTCAACATTAATGCTCCATTGGCTTGGGTGAGCGTTCATAACACTATCTATCTCAAGTTCTTCAAAATAGACCGTTGGTTGTATGTATCTCCTTTTCATAATGTGTACTGTTGGTAATGTTATTTCACAATAACCTTTCTGCCGTTGAATATATATATGCCTTTTGTTAATCCGTTTAGTGTGTCACTTACCTTCTGACCAGTAATGCTGAATACACCGTTCGTGGTCTTTGCCTCGAAAGTCTGAAGTGCCTCGTCTGACATCTCACATACGTTGATAGCCGTAGCCTCCTCTTCGTCTTCCCATGCTTTGAAGTAATTAAAGCTTACAGACTTTGCCGGGAGTGAGCCGTCATTCTCTTTCTTCAAGTATGAACGGTAGCCTTTCTGGAAGGACTGTCCTTTTGAAATGTATAGCGTGTTGTTCGCCAGATAGATGTCTCCTGCAGGGAGGTATGCACTCGCTGTTATGTCATCAGACATGCCTGTCAGCGCGCTGCTGAACACTTGAGGATTACAGAAACCGTCAACGCCCTTTGAGGTATATCCGTTGTTAGAGAATTCCATCACCTCTTGGGCAGGGTCAATGGCTTTGTTGTGTACCTCTATCTTGTTGATACTCTGTGTTGGCTTGATAAGGTAAGGATATCCAGCGAGTATGCTCTGTATCTCGTGGTATGTCATGAATATCTGGGCATGGCCCTCATCCACGTTCACACGGTCAAGGATGATAAGCTCTGTTCCTTTGCCAAATACATTCTCTACCTCACGCTCTGTTATAGTGAATGGCAGGCAGATGGTGTACCATTTGTTGGCGGTGAAAGAGCGGTCAAGTGTTATGGTCTCATACATCGGTACTGCATTGTTGCCCTCGGCTGCTTTCAGAGCTGAAGGCTCATAAGCTACGTCCTCAGACAAAGCGAGGGTGCCTGACGGCTGATGCTCGTCATCTGGCACGAAGTTCACTCCTGCAAAACCTATTTTTGAGAAGTTAGAGAATACATAGTAGGTTTGTCCAGCAATAACATGGAAAGTGTACTTTACCATGCCAGGGTCTAAGGCAAGGTAAGCGCCGTTGTCAAGTTTCGTGACAACCTGTGCACCATTCACGCCTGCCGACCAGTTGTCGTAAACTCGTTGTTGCTCGCCGGGTGACATGTATTCCTTGAATTCCTTCCAGTTGCCTATGTTTGTGACGTCGTTGTATCCGTCAGCGTTCTCGTCAATGATACACTTGAACTTCTCGCCCTTCTCACAAGCGTAGTTTGCGCAGAATGCTTCAAGCATTGCGTTGTTTTCCTTTGTTGATATTCCTGATGTGACCTTAGTACGTGATACTATTTCTACATTCTTGACAGTGTCTCCGGCTTGGTCAACAATAAAGAATGCGTGCGGACGGAACTGGAACGGTGCGGTGTCAGGGAATTTGTCAACTTTACCAGTGTTGGGGTCGCATGATATGAAATTTCCGTCATTGTCATAGACGTCGTTTCTACCAGTGTTCCATGGACCATTCTGGTCAATATACACAGACAAAGTACCGTTTACCTCTGGCTCAAGGGTTATATATGCGCCTCGTACCGGCAAGGTAAATGGATGGGTAGTGTTATTGTCAGGCAGCTTAAACCAGCCGAACCTCTCTGTACCGTAGATTACATCATAGTAATAGTCATCAAGAGAACTGTACATATTCTCATTGCAGGCATCCTTTGCACCACTGCGATACTTGGAGAATCCGTCGACACTGCTTCGTGCGGCCTTCATTTCGCTCCAGCTGTCTGTTCTATTCTCGCTGCTGCCGTCAGTTTTCGGATATGCGTAGGTATTGTTAGTGTTCCCGCTGCCACCGACTCTGTTCCATCCTCCGAAAGTGCCGACAAGATAGACCTTGTCCACGCCTCCAGTGTTCTTGCATACATGGAACGTGTCGCGCACTGCCGGTGCATTGTCTTTGAAGACAGGGTGCTCTGCTATCTTCCAGTTGATACCTCTCTGTATGGTAATAGAGTATTCTGCCTCTGCGTCATCATAATCGTCGCTTGTGGCTTTGGCGGTTATTCTCGCTGTGCCGTTGCCGTAAGGCTGCTTGATTGTGATATTACCGGTAGTTTCATTTACTGTGGCTACGGTTTGGTCATCAGATGTGTAGGTGATGTGAAGAGTGTTGAGAGATACGTCGTTTCCGTTCTCGTCAGTAGCTATGAGGCGGACGTTAGGCAGTGCCGGAGTTGACTCATCAGCGTTACATACGTAAGCAGTTGACTCATCACCTGTATCACCGTCAGTATAGCTGAGTGTCAGCGTGGACTTCAGTACGTCAACGGTTATGGTGGCAGAACCGCTCAGATATACGTCTTCGTCATCGCTGAGTATTCCGAATGTCAGGGTGGTAGGAGTGTTGCCTGTTGTAGCTAATCCCGTAAGTGTCAGTGTGCCCTTTCTTCCTTGAGAATCACTGCTGTCATCGCGTACAAATGTTGCAGTGACCTTGCTTGCGTCACCGCTGCTGGTCATCTCGCTGAAAGTACATCCGTGTGGCAGGCGCAGGGTAAGTCCCTGTGTTTCTCCCACTTTTACCGCTACGTTTGTATAGTCCAGTCTTGGTATTTGTTTCTCCTTGTAGAACACGATGTCGGCAGGATATACATCCTTACCGTCACCGGTAATCTTTATGGTGTGTGTTCCAGTGTCACCAGTGGAATAGATAGGTGAGGTGGTGTAGTTACTTGGTGCGACATGGAACGGAGTAAGCTCTGCGCCATCCAAATAGACGTTCACATTTCTTGTATCCTTGCTGTTGCCGTGGAAAGCGTCAATGCTGAAGGCTATTGCTCCGTCAACGGTTATGGTGACGTAGTTGCTTTCCCATTTGATATTGTAGAATGCGCCGGTCACGCCGTTGTGTGTACCGTTGCTACCATTGGAATTTACCGGGTTCGCTGTGGTATATATAGTGCCGTCAATGTTCTCCTTTGTGAAGTTGAACTGCTGCAGATTGCTTGTCACGTGATATACAGGGTCCTGAACAATGTAGAAATAGTCAAGACCGCTTGTCGTTGAGCCTTGGCAACGTATATATAAGTCTGTAGGCTCGGTTATTGTGAAGTTTTCAGAGCTGCCACTCTTGTTGTTTCCATTGGTTATGTTTAATGTAAACACTACCTCTTCCCCCACTTTGAAGTCGCATATCCTTGTTGCAGAGTTGCCGTTTGAGCCCTCCGCATATATCTTGTAGGTGCCAGGGACAAGTGTTGTGGCTTTCTTGTATGTGTAGTCGTTATGTGCGAGTCCGCCGTTTGAAGTGCGGTTGGTTATTGCTTCGTAAGTCTTTGTAAATGCGCTGCAATTTTCCGCTTCGCTGTAATATACTACGTTATTTACCGTAGATTGAGTATATGGGCGGTTTATCACGTATCCATCGGCAGTAGGTGTGTCGTATATAGTATAGTAATTATTGCTGGTTACTTGTGCTGTTTGATATAGTGTGTTGCCAACAAGCACATATTTGGGAATGAATGTGTAAAATTCAGTTCCCGTAGCGTAAGTGTCGTTTGTTAACTCTTTCAGTATGTTACCGTCGCCGTCAACGGCATTGACGGTGTAGCCGTAATAGTCTGACTCAACTCTGACACTGAATGTCTCTCTTACATTCACGGGGGCAGCGGTAGCATAGGCTGTGATGACTGCGGTGCCCAGTCCTTTGGCTGTCACCACGCCATTTGCGTTAACGGTAGCGATGCTTGCGTCGCTTGTTCCCCATTCAATACCGTCGTTGACAGTGTTTGAGGGCGTCAGGGTGGCAGCGAGTGTGGTTGTAGCACCATATTTTATTGTTGATACACCGGTAATAGCGATAGACTCTGGCGCACGGTCATACTTTGCATACAGCGTGATATCACCGCTTGGGGTGTATGTGTCTCCTGCGCCTCCGATACGTGTGCCGCCGACAGGAGCTGTGTACCAACCCATAAACTCTGCACCGTCGTTGTCAGTTGCAGCAGGCAATGTCACGGAAGTTACGCTGCCTTCGCTTGCGCAAGACAGTGAGGTGGTGGTGCAGGTAGCGTCATCACCGGCAGCGAAAGTTACGGTGCGCTTGTCTGCGTACGTTATGCTGAGTGACGGAGCTTGATTACTTCCTTTACCATAGAGGTCACCGCCTACGGCGTTGTTTGTTACAAACAAAGTAATGTAGCCCTGGCTCTCTACAGCTTGCACGGCAGAGGTTACGTCGGTTTCTACGTTCGTATGTAAAGTGCCTTGGTTGGTGCCATTGAGTTCCACGTTCGTGAAATAAGTGTATGGACTGCCTGACATAGCCATAATCATGTTTCCGCGTCCTCGTGCAAAGGCATTCCAATCAAGATCTTTGCCAAGGTTCATGTAGTAGAAACTGTTGTTGCGTGTAGCAGGATTACCATAGATTTTCGTGCTCCATGTGAGTGTTGCCGCAATGACAGTCTTGCCTGCAGGCAGGTTGAAAGAGAACTTCATTGCAGCCTGACCATTCCAGTCTCGCTGGCCACCAGCGCGATTGTAACGTTCGGTTTCTGCATCATAGGTCTGCTTGTAGGTTTCACCGTTCATATAGTACGTAGCTCCCGTATGCTCAAGCGTCGCCGTTATCTGTGTGGCAGCCATTGATGTGCCACAACAGAATATACAAGCTGTGACAAATGTCAGAGCCTTACTATATATATCTTTGATAAACATAATCTTGTTTGATGTTCCCATAAACTCTTCTTGTATGTCCAATAATTAGATGTATTTGTTTTGTACAGGTTTAATTTTAGTTGATTAATTTGCAAAGTTATATAAATTAAATTGTTCCGCAAAAATAATACGGAACAATTTGTATGGATGTATGTGATATTTTGAGTAATCGCAAGTTTGGATAGATGAGCATATCTCTTGTCAATCAAAACAGTACAGTTACCAGTGCAGGTATTGTAATCATTGATAGCAGGGTGGATATGAATGTCACCTCTGCCATGAAAGTGGTGTCTTTCTCATATTTCAGGCACAGTATGGTGCCGTATGTGGCCACGGGCATAGCTACCACTACTGTGTTCACGTTGACTACGAAAGAGTCAAAGCCCATCAGACGTGTGGCATAGAAAAGTGCTACGGGCAACAATAGCAATCTGAACAGTACGGTGACATATACGGTGCTGTTGCCCAGCATGGCGCGCTTAGGCAGTTGTGACATGGACGAGCCTACTATGAGCAGCGCAGCAGGTACGGTGATATCACCGAGCATTGACAAGGGCTTGCTCACATACTCTGGTATGCCGTCAATCTCAAATGCCACAATGGCTATTGTGAGGTATGCCGCGAGCATAGGGGTGGAGTATAGCACTTTCTTTTGGAAACGCTCTTCGCCCACCTCGCCTTTGCCGGTGATGAGCATGGTGCCTATGGTGAAAACGGCGAAGGTGTTCACTACGTTGAGCACGGCAGCATAGAATACCGCCTCGTGCCCGAAGAGCGAGGCGACCACAGGGTATCCCATGAAACCTACGTTGCCAAACATCATGGCGAAGCCTGCCGCTCCTGCGGTGTCGGCGTCTTTTGTGAACCATTTAGGCAGTGTATAAGCAACCAGCGTCAGCAGGGCGTAAGTTACCACACTGATAATAAGCAGCGGAAGGATAAAACGGCGGTCGGGCAGCGTACCTGTCATCGCTGACGACAGAATGAGTGCCGGACAGGTTATGTTGATGACAAGGCGTGACAATCGGCGGTCAAACTCTTCATCAAGGTATCCGAGTTTTCCGCAGGTGTAGCCGGCGGCAACAAGCACCAGCAGTGTAATCATAACGTTGAACATACTGCAAAGTTACTAATATTTCCTGATATGTCAAAGAAAACAATATGGGATGCGCCCTAATTCTTGACGCATCCCATATTTTCGTTCTATATCAGTACTTCTTAACACTTATTCCTCTAACAGGAATTTCTTTCCGTTTTGTATGTATAACTGGCCTTTCTTAGGTGTAGCGACACGTCGTCCTGTGAGGTCATAGATATACGTGCTTGTTGGTTTTGCCTGTGCTTCGCTTACTGAGTTCACCGCTGTGGCGTTAGGAGTCCATGTGATGCTCTTGAAGTAAGACTTTGAATCCATCAACAGGTAGTAGGTTGTCGAAGCATTGAGTCCGCTGAGTGAGACTTTTGCCAGACTGCTGCTGATGGTTGCGACAGGTGTTGCATTCTTATCTATGGATGTCACCACCTTAACAGCATTGGCATTGTCGCCGTACTCTATGCTCAATGTGCCGGAGCCAGATATCTTTGGCAATATGAAGTAGCGGTTTGGCGTTGTGCCATATTGTGTTGCTCCGCCCATCTTCAGCTGGTTGGACTCAATCTTACAGTTACCGCCTGCTACGTATGTAAGCTTAGTGTTTGTGTCATCAGTGCTTATAAATACGTTTGTGGCATTGGCGGAGAACGAACCGCTTTCTGTGTATGACTTGTTTGTGAGGTTCCATGTCACTGGGGCGAGAGACGGTATAGGTATAACGGTTACGTTGACTTTTACTGAGTCTGCCTTATACTCGTCATTGCCAGCTGCGTAAACAGTGATGACTGCCTCGCCTTCGCTGATGGCAGTGATGACACCGTCTGTCACTGTGGCAACCTTAGTATCGCTTGAGGCGTATGTCACTGCGCCTTGGGCGTTCGTTACGTTAAGTGTGGCGGTAAGAGCTTTCAGCATCTCTATCTCAACTGTCGTCGGTGTGACGGTGAGAGGATTGGCCTTACGTGCGTCAGTTACGGTGATGGTTACGTTCACTACACCTGGCTTTACGCTATAGTCACCCTCGTCGGTCACTGCCACGGTGGTCTCACCCTCTGCTATGGCGGTAACGTTGCCTTCTGCGTCAACAGTGGCAATGTCAGTGTTAACGCTGTTGAACCTCACGGTACCTACGGCGTTGCTGACGTTAATCTTCTGCGTATAGCCTCGCTCTATGCTTATGTTCTCGTTCTCTACGGCGAGAGAAGAAGCCGGACGGTTATCAGGTACGTTAACTGTTACAGTGGCGGTGCCAGGGCGTCGGGTGTCGCTGCCTGGGTCACTGACGGTAATCTTTGCCGTACCGAAGCCAGTGGCGGTAATCACACCGTTCTCGTCAACCGTTGCTATTGACGGAGCACTTGAAGTGTATGTCAAAGCGTTAGAGCATGTCGCGGTGATGGCAGATGTGACACCGTAAGCAATAGTTACCTCTGCGTCAGATGTCAGTGCAAGGTCAGAAGCATCGCGGTCGTCGGTTATCGTCACCTTGTACTTCAGTGAACCGCCGTTGCGTATGTCGTCATTCTTCTGTGTCAGTGTTATGGTCGTGTTACCTTGTGCGAGTGGCGTTATCTTACCATTCTCGTCGATGGTGGCAATCTTCGTGGCACTTGACTTGTAGGTCATTTCACCTGTGCATGAGGTGTTGTAGTCCTGACCCTTGGTGAGGGTGTATGTCTCGTTTATCTTGATATACAGTGTACCGTCAACGAGAGACGTGAGGTCAGACTCCTGTAACAGCGTGTACAACTTCACACCCTGCACGTCGCGTGTGTTTGAGTTCTTGTTGGTTATACGCACATATTTTATCGTTGCGTCAGTGCCGGTGTAGTTTACGTTAGGGTGCGCGCCCGACTTTCCGGTTATGGCGTCGCCAAATGCTGTGAATGTCTGTCCGTCAGTACTTGTGGACAGCTGCCAAGACTGGTCGCCTGTGCTTGATACATAGAATGCTGCCGATGATATGCCATCTTCGCCGTGAAGGGTGATGCTCTCACCGCTGGCAAGGCGTATCGAACCTATGTATTCTGAGCATACAGTACCGTCGCTTTTCTTTATTTCCTGCTCAGGCTTGTATGATGCACCAGAACTGAGAGTGATGGCTCCTGACTGTAAGTAAGCCTGGTATTGTGTGTCGTTGTCGGTGTTGAACCAGAACCATGCTCCGTCCTCGCCGATTACCCGCTTTCCAGCCGCTGCGGTACTTCCGCCGCCGCCAGCCCATGACGGAGTGTATTCGTTGTTGACCTCTTGGTCTATATCCTTGCCGTCGCCGCCGTCAACGGTGGCTGTGGCTGGTGTGCGGTCGCTGATAGCTGTACCGTTACCTAATGACTGCACAGTGCTCTCGTATGCCATGATAGTGCTTTTCAGGTCGGAGATAACACTGTAGTTCTCGTCCTGCAGTGAGTTGTTGAATGTCCACTTAAAGTCGCCGCCGTCAATACGTCCTGCTCCCAGTCCTTCGCGTCCGGTAAGGTCGCCGCGCACTATGGCAGGTATGTCCTCTGGGTCGTCTATGTTGTTCTCTATGTATGTTGTGCGTGCTGCCGCGTCGGCTGCGTTGTTGTATCCTGTGCCGCCTGTCAGACACTTCGCTGTTACCTCGTCGTCACGGTTGTCAGTCTCCACAGCGTCCCATTTGCCGTCGGTCTGCTCTCCGTCATATATCTGCAGTTTGCGTGGGTTGATAATGACATTGTTGTATATCTTGATTACACCACCGTTCTCTCCGGAGAATGTTCCGTCGCCCTCGGCGTCTGTTCCCTGTTTTGAAATGAGCACGGGGTACTTACAGTTACGGAAGTAGTTATTCTCCACGAATGATGAACCGCCAGACGTTACGCCCACTCCATACTTGGAGTTGCCGTCGAAATAGTTGTTATATACATGGTAGAAGGCTGTACGTATGCGTGGATGGCGTGAGTCTGAGTGGTCAAACCAGTTGTGGTGGAATGTCATCCAGCAGTCTGTGGTCTCGCCCTTCATACCGCCGAGCGAGCATTTTCCTGAGTCCCAGAAGTGACAGTATGACATTGTGATGTGGCTTGACTCTCCCTTAATATCAACAGAGCCGTCGCCCTTTGCCTGGTCGGCGTCGCTGCCGGTACCGCCATAGAATATATCCATGTTGTGAATCCAAACATTATGGTTGTCGGTATCCACAGAAATGCCGTCGTCCATGAATAACATGATGCCGAAATTACGGAACTCTACAGATTTTGCAGAGCGTACGAGAAATCCGAATCCGTGTACCGCTGCGTCACAGCCGATACCCTCGATGGTGATGTTCATGTTGGTAGAGCCGCTCTTGCCCTTCACCTGCAGACCTTCGTCAGATCCAAAGCTGTCCATGTCGTCAGCCTTCACTGTACCTACTATACGTACGCAGAGCGGACGTGTCTCCTTACCCTTCTCGAATGCTGCGATGATGGCTTGCAGACCGGTGTATTCCGCGTCCTTGTCGCCCATGACGTTACACTTTACGGTCTTTGCCGTCTTTGCCGTAACGTAAATCACGCGGGCATTGTCTTTCAGCGTACCGTCATTCTTGTACGCGCCGATACCTTCTGTCATGCCTATGTGGGCAAAGCCGGAACGGTCATGCGGAGCTGCATAGAAGATGCCAGACTCAGCTTCGCCGCTGGTGCTTGACACCACCTTGAACTGATAGCTGCCGGCCTTCAGTCCTACCATGTCGGCACGACCGTAGTCGCTGTAAAGACGTACCAGTTCGTCATCCATCTTTTGGTATGTGCCGCCTTGCTGACGGTAATACACCGTGTAGGTGGCTCCTGTCTCACGTTCCCATGTGACATAGCCGCTTTCAAACCATCCCTTTGTCGTCTGGATGGAAACAGCGCTTGCTGTGAGAGTACACGATAGTAGTGCAATCATCAGCAAAGCCAATGTGTGTAATGTTTTTTTCATAGTTGGTTTTAGTGAATGTATTAGTTAGCTAAAATTTTAATTGCATAGGATTAGCCCCTCCCACGTCACTCCTTTATCTTTTTTCTCCTTCTACTCCAATTTGTAAAGTTACGTATTTTTTTTTATAATAAAAAAAGATTGTTATGCTTTTTAAGTATAATTAAGTGAGAGACAGCAAGAAAATGCCAAATAACAGACAAAAGTGTAAGCTTTAGGGAAATACAGACTTGCATAATTCTTCTTTCTCCCTCTTTTCTCCTCGTTCTTTCTTTCTTATAGTTATCTTTATCTTTATCTTCGTTTTCGTCTTCGTTTTCGTTATCGTTTTCGTTTTCGTCTTCGTTCAATGAAAAAATGCTCACTGACGTCTCCGTCGGTGAGCATTTATATATGTACGGCTTGATAGTCTTTGCTTAGAACTCTGCATTGTTAGGGGTACGTGGGAATGGTATCACGTCACGTATGTTCTGCATACCTGTCACAAACAGTATCAGACGCTCGAAGCCCAGTCCGAAACCGGCGTGTGGGCATGAACCGTATTTGCGTGTGTCAAGATACCACCACAGGTGTGTGGTGTCCATCTCGCGGCGCTCTATCTCACCCATCAGCTTGTCATAGCTCTCCTCACGCACTGAGCCACCCATGATTTCTCCTATCTGAGGGAACAGCACGTCGGTGCCCTGCATAGTAGGACCAGGTGCTACGCAACCCTTGTAACCAGTAGAACCACCGTCGGCGGTAGCCTCGTTCTGCTTCATGTAGAATGACTTGATGGCAGTAGGGTAGTCGGTCATGATGACTGGCTTCTTGAAGTGCTCCTCTACGAGGTAGCGCTCGTGCTCAGAAGCAAGGTCGTCGCCCCAGTCGCAAGGGAACTCAAACTGCTTTCCGTTCTTCTTTGCCTCCTGCAGTATCTTGATACCCTCAGTGTAAGGCAGACGTACGAAGGTCTCCTTCAATACACCCTCGAGACGTTCCAGCAAGCCCTTGTCTATCATCTTGTTGAGGAACTCAAGGTCGTCCTTGCAGTTTGTCAGTGCCCAACGTACGCAGTACTTTATGAAGTCCTCCTCCAAGTCCATCAGCTCTTCTTGGTCCATAAAGGCTATCTCTGGCTCTATCATCCAGAACTCTGCCAGGTGGCGTGGGGTGTTAGAGTTCTCTGCACGGAATGTAGGGCCGAAAGTGTAGATGGCGCCTAATGCCGTTGCACCGAGCTCACCCTCCAGCTGTCCTGACACTGTCAGTGATGTCTGCTGTCCGAAGAAATCGTCAGAGTAGTCAATCTTGCCCTCGGCATCTTTCTTCAGGTTATAGAGGTTCTTTGTCGTTACCTGGAACATGTTGCCTGCTCCCTCGCAGTCACTGGCTGTGATGAGTGGTGTGTGGAAGTAGAAATAGCCGTGCTCATGGAAGTAGGTGTGTATGGCCATAGCCATGTTATGGCGTATGCGCATGATGGCACCAAAGGTGTTGGTGCGCAGACGCATGTGTGCATGCTGGCGCATATACTCAAAAGACTGTCCCTTCTTCTGCATAGGGTAGTCAGCGCCGCAGGTGCCGTACACCTCTAATGTATCAGCCTGTATCTCGCAGGTCTGACCTGCTCCCTGGCTCTCCACCAGCATACCGGTGGCGTGGATACATGCGCCAGTGGTTATCTGCTTGAGCATCTCTGCATCAAACTTGCTCGGGTCAACTACAATCTGTATATTCTTTATTGTAGAGCCGTCGTTCAGTGCGATGAAGTCCACTGCCTTGCTTGAACGGTGCGTGCGCACCCATCCCTTCACGTCTATTGCCTCGCCGAAGACTGTCTTGGCAAGGGCATCTACTATCTTTGTACGTTTCACGAGTGTGTTATGTGTTATGATACCCATCCCATCCTTCCCGGGGAAGAACGGGATAGGTTTATTAATTATTAATCGTTAATTATTAATTATGAATTATGCATTATGCATTATTAATTATGAATTATGCATTATTCAAACGCTCCCATTCTCAGCATGTCCACCTCTTTCTCGGTGAGGAAGCGCCAGTCGCCGCGGCGCAGGTTCTTCTTTGTCAGTCCGGCAAACTGTACGCGGTCGAGCTTTGTCACATGATAGCCTAGTGACTCGAATATGCGCCTTACGATACGGTTGCGGCCAGAGTGAATCTCTATGCCTACCTGCTTCTTGTCTGTGGCGTGTGCATATTCTATGGCGTCGGCCTTTATCTCGCCGTCGTCAAGCTGTATGCCTTCTGCTATCTGGCGCATGTCAGCCAGTGTCACGTTCTTGTCAAGGAATACATGATATACCTTTTTCTTCAAGAACTTAGGGTGTGTCAGCTTAGATGCCAAGTCGCCGTCGTTTGTGAGCAGCAATACACCGGTGGTGTTGCGGTCCAGTCGGCCTACAGGGTATATACGCTCCGGACATGCACCCTTCACGAGGTCCATCACCGTCTTGCGCTGCTGTGGGTCATCGCTGGTAGTCACATAGTCCTTCGGCTTATTGAGAAGTACATATACCTTCTTCTCCAATGTAACGGGCTGGTCATGGAACTTCACCTCGTCGGTACGCATTATCTTGGTGCCGAGCTCAGTTACCACCTGTCCGTTTACTGTCACTACGCCTGCCTCTATGAAGTCGTCAGCCTCACGACGGCTGCATACGCCGGCGTTGGCGAGGAACTTGTTGAGACGTACTGGCTGTGTTGGGTCAATGTTGTTCTCGTTGTATTCTATGCGTTTCTTCATGGAGTACTTAGCCTGCGGGTCGTAGTCGGCAGTGTGCTGACGACGCTGTGGACCATATCCGCCACGCTGTCCGTAGCCACCTCTCTGCTGACCGTAGCCACCACGGTTGTTATATCCGCCGCGCTGCTGACCGTAGCCGCCTCTCTGCTGACCGTAGCCGCCGCGGTTGTTATAACCGCCGCGCTGCTGACCGTAGCCACCTCTCTGCTGGTAGCCACCCTCCTGCTGCTCGCCGTCGTTATTGTAACTGCGGTATGGGCGCTGCTGACCGTAGCCACCACGGTTGTTATATCCGCCGCGCTGCTGGTATCCGCCGCGCTGCTGACCGTAGCCACCGCGATTGTTGTATCCGCCACGTGGCTGGTAGCCTCCTCTGTCTTCATTGTTCAGAGCCGCTCCGAATCCCTCAGGACGGAAACCGCCCTCATCGTTGTTTCTGCCATATCCGTTACGTTGTGGGTATGACGCACGCTCGCCGTAAGCCGGACGCTGTACGGGTATGCGCATACGCTGGCGTGGCTGACGTGGCTGGTAGCCGTCTGTTCCTTGATTGTTACCTTGTCCCTCGCGGGTGCTCTCATTTCTTGCAGAGTTCATCTGCTGTTCTTCATCTCTGGTTTCCATTGTGTAGATAATGCCTTTTGGCTTTTGATGTGTTATATATATAAATAATGTGTAATTACGACCTCACGGTCGTGCTTGTTTATTTTTATTTTTATTTTTTGTTTTCGTTATCGTTATCGTCTTCGTTTTCGTCTTCGTTTACTTTCCTTTTCGTTAAGTCCCCCTCCCTCACAGGTAGGGTCGGGGAGGGTCTCTTTTCCTCCCTCACAGGTAGGGTCGGGGAGGGTCTGTCTCGTATGGCTTCCTGAAAGCTATCATTTCTCCTCCTGAAAGCTATGCTTTCACACTGTAAAAGCTATGCTTTCAGGGTGTAAAAGCTATGCTTTCTCAGAGCCCCTCTTAAGCGTCTGGTTTCCAAAATGTTGCAAACTGCTAAATTCCGGTATAGTTAGATGGCGTGATAGCCATCAGTTCGGCCTTCACTTTCTCGCTTACATCAAGTCCTTTCACAAACTCATGTATGGTCTCCTCGTCCATGTGCTTGTTTGTACGAGTCAGGGCCTTCAGCGCCTCGTATGGGTGTGGGTATGCCTCGCGGCGCAGTATGGTCTGGATGGCCTCTGCTACTACTGCCCATGTATTGTCAAGGTCACGCTGCAGCGCCTCTTGGTTCAGTATCAGCTTGCGCAGTCCTTTCAGTGTGCTCTGTATGGCTATTACGCCGTGGCCGAGTGGCACACCGATGTTACGCAATACTGTAGAGTCTGTAAGGTCACGCTGCAAACGGCTTACCGGCAACTTCTGTGCCAAGAACTGCAGTATGGCATTGGCTATGCCGAGGTTGCCCTCTGAGTTCTCGAAGTCTATTGGGTTCACCTTATGAGGCATGGCACTTGAACCTACCTCGCCAGCCTTAATCTTCTGCTTGAAGTACTCCATGGAGATGTACATCCAGAAGTCGCGGTCAAGGTCTATTATTATTGTGTTGATGCGGCGTACGGCATCAAAGATACTGCCCAGGTGGTCGTAGTTGGATATCTGCGTGGTGTACTGTTCGCGCTGCAAACCTAACTTCTCGTTCACGAACTTGTTGCCGAAGTCACGCCAATCATACTCTGGGTATGCCACGTGGTGGGCGTTGAAGTTACCCGTGGCACCACCGAATTTCGCTGTGTACTTGCATTCGCGCAGAGTCTGCAGTTGCTCCTCCAGTCTGTAAACGAACACCATTACCTCCTTGCCCAGTCTGGTAGGCGATGCTGGCTGGCCGTGTGTCTTTGCAAGCATTGAAACTTCCTTCCATTCCTCGGCATATTCCTTGAGCTGACCTATCAGCTCCTCTACCTGTGGTATATAGACCTCAGCAAGAGCCTCCTTAACAGAGAGAGGTACGCTGGTGTTGTTGATGTCCTGTGATGTCAGACCGAAATGGATGAACTCGCGGCTCTCGGCAAAGTAACCCTCGCCAAGTCCTGACTGCTCCATCTCGTCCAGCTTTTCCTTGATGAAATACTCCACCGCCTTCACATCGTGGTTAGTCACCTTTTCAATGTCTTTTACGCGCTGTGCGTCCTGCTCCGTGAAGTCTGTGTATATGCTGCGCAAACGAGCAAACAGCGAATGGTCAAAGTCCTTCAGCTGTGGCAGGGGTAACTCACATAACGTAATGAAATACTCTATCTCCACGCGTACACGGTAGCGTATCAGAGCATACTCAGAGAAATAGGCAGCCAGAGCGTCTGTCTTGCTGCGATAGCGACCATCTATCGGAGAGATGGCGGTAAGTAGGTCAAGGTTCATCTATTCTGTTTCCTTATTTTTTTGTTATATAACGTGTTAATGTCTTTTCGGTTTCCGGTGCAAAGTTACATATTTTATTTTATATATGGAGAATTATACCCTTTTTTTTTGTTTTATTATGAGTTTTCCTTGTGTATATTTCCTTTTTTGTGTGATTTTACAGAAAAGTTTAAGGTAAAAGATGTTGCCTCATTACATCCTCGGAGAGGAAATACTCATCCTTATGCAATTTGCTAAGGATTAAAAGTGTTAATAAAAGTTATAAATTTTCAAAAAAGATTGTGGCAATAATAAAATATTATTACCTTTGCTTGAAATACGAAGAAAGAACGCAAACAAAAAAAAATAACCATAATGAATATGAGAATTTCTACTTTGCTTAAAGGTTCTCTCGGCATAGCCCTCGCATTGTTGTCAACGGGTAAGGCCTCTGCTCAGTTAGCAATAGAGAATCCGAAATTATTAGACAACACATACGTTACAGTGGGCGTAGGTGCCGCTACTCCTGTAAAGGATATGTTCGGCGATATGTTCCCGGTAAATCCTGTAGCAAGTATTTCTGTTGGTAAGTGGTTCTCACCGATGTTCGGTGCAGAGTTGGAGTTCGACGGTTGGTTCGGCTCTCACTCTTACGGTAACCCTTATCTGATGCGCAATAAGGAGACTGGCGCTACTAATGCTGTACGTGGTCTCTATGGCGGCGTTAATGGCTTGGTTAACTTGTCAAACATCTTCGGCACTTTCACAGGTACACCTCGTTTCTTTGAGGTCGGCGCTGTTATAGGTATAGGTTGGCTCCACGGCTTCCGCCCATGGAAGGCAGATCGTTACAACAACTGTTGGGCTGGAAAGACTGGTCTTGACTTCGCTTTCAACATTGACAAGGCTTATCGTCACACTCTCAGCTTCCGTCCTGCACTTCTGTGGAACTTTACCTCTCCAGGTAGCGGTAAGGGCTCTTCTGCTTTCAATATGAATGGTGCGCAGCTCTATCTCGGTGCTGCTTACACATACCACTTCAAGTGTTCTAACGGTACACACTACTTCAAGACCTATAACATCGGTGACTTCGAGAATACTATCGATTCTCTCCGTCAGGAGTTGGCTAAGAAGCCTAAGGAGGTCATCAAGGAGGTTGTCAAGGAGGTTCAGGTGCCTGCTAAGACACAGAAGATTTACACTGGCGACTCTTACATCTTCTTCGCACAGAACTCTGCTGAGCTCACTTCAGAGGCAAAGGCAGTGCTTGACAACGTAGAGGGTTCTGTTGATATCATCGCTACAGCATCTCCAGAGGGTTCAGCTGACTACAACCAGTCACTCTCAGAGAGACGTGCTAAGGCTGTTGCTGATTACCTGAAGGCTAAGGGTGTTACAATCAACTCTTGCAAGGGTTCAGGTGTGAAGGGTGATGCTTCTGCTCGTGTAGCTATCATCAAGGCAAACAACTAATAGACATATCAGGAAACTGATTAATATAGAATATTGTTAAGTGAGAGGCAGGTGTTGTTGAAACACCTGCCTCTCTTCTTTTTCTAAAGGTTCCTTTTTTCTGCTTTGTTCGGTCAGTCTTTCTGTTCGTGTTGTGTATGTTGCTGTATTACAGCATCCCTCTTTGCTCGCCTCTCTTTGCTCGCCTCTCCCTGCTCGTCTCTCAGCTTGTCCCTTAGTTCTCTCTTTTCTCCAGTTGTGTATGTTGCTGTATCACAGCAACCCTCCTTGCTCGTCCCTCCCTGCTCGCCCTCAGCTTGTCCCTTAGTTCTCTCTTTCCTTCTGTTGTGTATGTTGCTGTATCACAGCAACCCTCTTGTCGCCCGTGTTATGGCGTCCGCTTTCTCCCGTTGCCTCTCCTCTACGAAAAAAAATTTTGTAGTTTAGAAATTTCTGAGTAACTTTGCACTTTATATGGTTACAGACGATGACATATTTCTAATGGAGCAAGCCATGCGCCTTGCCCAGCAAGGAGAGGGAAGGGTAAACCCCAACCCCCTTGTAGGAGCGTTGATTGTCAAGGATGATGATATCATCGCACGAGGATGGCATCACCGCTACGGAGACTTACATGCTGAGCGCGATGCTTTCAAGTATGCGGAGGAGCATGGCATTGACTGTCAGGGAAGTACTATGTATGTAACCCTTGAGCCTTGTTGTCATCAAGGCCATCAGCCGCCATGCACGGAGGCTATAGTGGGTCACGGCATACGGCGTGTGGTCGTCGGACTGCGTGACCCTAACCCCCTCGTCGGTGGGAAGGGCATAGAACAGTTGCGACAGGCAGGCATAGAGGTGGATGTGCTGGAGCCGGAGGATGACGCGGCGAAGACCACAAGTGCATCCGTTCCTTCCCTCGTAAGCGGCGATACCATCGCCGCCCTCGTACAGCAGTTAAGAAACCAGAACCGCGTGTTCCTGAAATATATAACGACCTCCATGCCTTGGGTGACGGCTAAGTGGGCGATGACGCTTGACGGCAAGATAGCCACTGCCACGGGCGATAGCAAGTGGATAACAGGAGAGGAAGCACGACAGTATGTACACCTTGTGCGACGTAGTCACTCGGCTATCCTCTGCGGCATAGGTACTGTGTTGGCTGATGACCCGCTGCTTAATGTGCGATTGACGCCGGAGACTATGGACAAGATGGGGATACAGGAACATGAGGTAAGACAGCCGGTGCGCATCGTAGCCGACCGCCAGGCTCGCATCCCGATGGAGAGTCAGTTGGTACGTACGGCACATGAGTATCCGCTTGTCGTGGCTTATGCAGACGGCGCCGATGAGGAGAAACTGCAGCAATTGCGAGAGGCAGGTGTCACTTTGTGGAACTGTAACACACTTCTTGAACTGACACAGCGTGCTGCGGCGGAGAAGATAGACTCCATCCTGCTTGAGAGTGGCGGCACACTCAGCGAGGCGCTGTTGCGTGAAGGGCTTGTAGATGAGGTTTTGGCATTCGTTGCTCCTAAGATAATAGGTGGCAAGACCGCCAAGACTCCGGTGGAGGGCAATGGCATCGATGTCATGTCTGAGGCAGTAGAACTTACTGGCAGGGTAGTGTCCACCATGGGAGAGGATATCCTTATCTCTGGCTTGGTGCAAAAGTCCAAATCATAGTCTGCAAGGTAACTCGTAACTCATAACCCATAATTCATAACTTGCGAGCAAAGTGAGTCAATGTTCACAGGCATAGTCGAAGAAATAGGAACAGTAAAGACAGTAAGACGTGGTACAACCTCCGTCACGCTGGAGATAGAGGCATGTGAAGTGCTTCAGGGTACACAGGTAGGCGATAGCATCGCCACCAACGGCGTGTGTCTCACCGTCACCTCCATTCCTGTAACAGTGCGTCCTTCCCTCGTAAGCGGCGATACCATCGCCGCCCCAAGAGGATGCTTCGCCGCAGATGTCATGCCAGAGACGGTACGTCGTACTTCCCTTGCCTCGTTGAAGCCGGGAAGTAAGGTGAATCTTGAGCGCGCCCTCACTCTGCAGACGCGACTGGGTGGCCATATCGTCTCAGGTCATGTTGACGGTACGGGCAAAGTCTCGCGTATAGAGAGTGACGATAATGCTCTTTGGCTGTACATACGGACATCACCGCAGATTATGCGTTACATAATAGAGAAAGGCAGCATCACCATACAGGGGGTGAGCCTTACGGTAGCCATGGTCAGCGAATCGGAGTTCGCGGTGTCGCTGATACCCCATACGCAGCAAGCCACTACGCTCCATACGGCCAAGGTCGGTGACTTGGTGAATCTTGAGAATGATTTGATAGCAAAATATGTAGAGCGGCTTATGCCGCAAGGGAATGGGAATGCCGCTCCGGCTGGCTCCTCTGAGGAAGAGAAGATAAACCTCTATCGCTCCTTCCTCATGGCGTAGGTTCTTGGTTCCTGGTAGGACTTGGTGCGGTGCTTAGTCTGTTGCTAAGTTGAGTTCGTTGCAGTGTTGAGTTCGTTGCTGTATCACAGCAACTCTCATCAATCGCTCATTCAGCCGCTGTTCTACAGCAACCATCACCATAATCCCTGAAAAAGAAATAAAACAATGCAATACAACACAATCGACGAAGCCCTTGAGGCATTAAGACAAGGACAGTGCATATTGGTTATAGATGACCCTGACCGCGAGAATGAGGGAGACCTCATCTGCGCTGCACAGTTCGCTACGACAGAAAATGTAAACCTGATGGCTTCCTTGGCAAAAGGACTCATCTGTATGCCTATGAGTCGTGAGCTCTGTGAACGACTGAACCTGCCGCAGATGGTGACACATAACAGCGACAACCACCAGACGGCTTTCACTGTCAGCGTTGACCATATATCAACTACAACGGGCATCTCTGCCGTGGAGCGTGGCATTACGGCTCGTGCCATAGCCGATCCGTCATCAAAGCCTATAGACTTCCGTCGTCCTGGACACATGTTCCCGTTGCAGGCGCGTGAGGGCGGCGTCCTCGTCCGTGCCGGACATACAGAGGCAACAGTGGACCTATGTCGTCTTGCCGGACTCGCAGAGGCTGGCCTCTGTTGTGAGATTATGCGTGAGGACGGTACTATGATGCGTACCACGGAACTGCTGGAACTGGCAAAAGAGCACAATATCGTTTGTGTTACCATCAAGTCGCTCATAGAGTATCGTCGCCGCACAGAGAAACTCATAGAACAGGTGACGAGCGCCGAACTGCCTACGAAATATGGTACGTTCCGTTCGTACGGTTATATAAATAAGGTAACGGGCGAGCATCATGTGGCTCTCGTCAAGGGTGATGTTACTACGCCTGAACCGGTGCTCTGTCGTGTGCACTCAGAGTGTCTTACAGGCGATGCCTTCGGGTCTTTGCGCTGTGATTGCGGTGAACAACTTGCCGAGGCTCTCCGTCGTATAGAGAAAGAGGGCAGGGGAGTGCTGCTCTATCTTCGCCAGGAGGGACGTGGCATTGGTCTTATCAATAAGCTGAGGGCATACAACCTGCAAGACCAGGGCATGGATACCGTGGAGGCTAACATCGCACTGGGCTTCGCCGCTGACCTCAGGGAGTATGGCACAGGTGCCAGCATTCTTGCAGACCTCGGCATACATGACCTTATACTCATGACCAACAACCCGCAGAAGATAAGCGGCATTGACGGCTTCGGCCTCCGCGTGGTGCGTCGGGAGCCAATAGAGATAGCCACAAATGAGAAAGATGAGTTCTATATGTACACCAAATACACCAAGATGGGACACTTGCTGCACATAAAGAAACCGAAGGAGAAATAACCATAGCCCTATAGTTCCTATAGTTCCTATAGTTCCTATAGCCACTATAGTCTCTATAGCCGGTGAAGTTGCATTTTGTGATTGTCAGCCCTATAGTTCCTATAGCCACTATAGTATCTATAGTCCCTATACAAAAAAATATAAAGCTTATGAAAAAGATAGAAGGAGCATTGACCGCCCAGGGTCAGAAGATAGGCATTGTTGCCTCACGTTTTAATGATTTCGTTGTCAGTCACCTTATCAGCGGTGCTGAGGACTGCTTCGTACGTCACGGTGGTAATACTGACGACCTCACTCTCGCCCTCGTGCCGGGTGCGTTTGAGATACCTCTCACTGCCCAGAAGATGGCAGAGTCAGGAAAATATGACGCAGTAGTATGTCTTGGAGCAGTCATCCGTGGCGCTACTCCTCACTTTGACATGGTGGCAAATGAGTCAGCGAAAGGTATTGCCATGGCAGCTATGAAGTCACAGGTGCCAGTGCTTAATGGTATTCTTACTACCGACAGCATAGAGCAGGCTGTGGAGCGTGCAGGTACCAAGGCCGGTAACAAGGGTGCCGATGCCATGCTTTCTGCAATAGAGATGGTAAACCTCAACAAGGCATTGTAATTCCATCCCCATGGTCCGCTGCACTGCAGTCCAGTTTGTTGCTGTACTATGGTTGAGTATGTTGCTGTACCACAGCAACCCTTATTAATGTTCCGCCCTTTCCTGCCCCGCAGTCCAGTTTGTTGCTGTATCACAGCAACCCTTATTAATGTTCCGCCCTTTCCTGCCCCGCAGTCCAGTTTGTTGCTGTATCACAGCAACCATAATTAAGGAAAAAGAAATAAAACAATGAAACAAGGTTTCGATAACGACAAATACATTCGCATACAGTCAGAACACATCAAAGAACGCATTCAGCAGTTTAAGGGCAAGTTGTACCTTGAGCTCGGTGGAAAACTTTTCGACGATCATCACGCCAGCCGTGTGTTGCCGGGCTTCCAGCCCGACTCAAAGCTGCGTATGTTCAGCAAGATAAGTGACCAGATAGAGATTGTCATCGTCATCAGCGCTGAGGATATAGTGAAGAACAAGGTTCGTGCTGACCTCGGCATCACCTATGACGAGGATGTGCTGCGCCTGCGTGGTGAGTTCATTGCACGTGGCTTTATGGTGGGCAGCGTCGTTATAACACATTATAACGGACAGCATGCTGCCGATGACTTCCGTGTACGATTGGAACGTATGGGCATAAAGTCATACGTGCATTACCTTATCGACGGCTATCCGCATAATGTGGCACTCATCGCCAGCGATCAGGGCTTCGGCAAGAACGACTATGTGGAGACATCCCGTCCGCTCGTTATCGTTACCGCCCCGGGACCTGGCAGCGGTAAGATGGCAGTGTGCCTCTCTCAGTTATATAATGAGAACAAGCGTGGCACGGAGGCAGGCTATGCCAAGTTCGAGACCTTCCCGGTATGGTCGCTGCCATTGAAGCATCCTGTCAATATAGCATACGAGGCTGCCACCGCAGACCTTAATGATGTCAATATGATTGACCCATTCCATCTGGAGGCGTACAATAAGATTGCCATCAACTATAACCGCGACATAGAGATATTCCCTGTGCTTAACGCACTCTTTGAGGGCATATATGGCAAGAACCCCTATAAGTCTCCTACGGATATGGGTGTCAATATGGTGGGTTTCTGCATCAGTGATGATGAGGCGTGTCAGGAGGCTTCGCGTCAGGAGATAATACGCCGTTACTACGATGCGACTAATAAGTTTGCCGACGGAGCGAACAACGAGGCTGAGGTGCAGAAGATACAGCTGCTCTTCCAGCAGGCCAAGATAACTACAGACAACCGCCGTGTGACAACTGCCGCCAAGGAACGTCGTGAGCGTTGCGGCAAACCGTGTGCGGCCATCGAACTGGCTGACGGCACTATCATTACCAGTGAAACCAGCGAACTGCTCGGTCCGTCTGCTGCCCTCATCCTTAATGCCACCAAGCATCTTGCTGGCATAGACCATGAGATAAAGCTCATCCCGCAGGCAATGATTGAGCCGATACAGAAGACAAAGGTTGAGTATCTCGGCGGTAACAACCCACGTCTGCATACCGATGAGGTGCTCGTGGCACTCTCTGTTCTGTCACAGGCTGATGACAACTGCCGACGTGCCCTTGAACAACTTCCGCAGCTGCAAGGATGCCAGGTGCACTCTACCGTAATGCTTTCTGAGGTCGATAGAAAGATATTCAAAAAACTGGGTGTAGGACTTACCTGTGAACCCGTAAAAAAGAAAAGTTAATTAAAGTTAAAGAGTGATTAATATTCTGTATTTTTATATTTAATATCGGAATAAAGTTGTAATTTTGTAAATCACAGTAGTGCTATGTCCTTTTTTCTCAGAGGGAAAGGATGTGTTGAAACGTGAATTTATAAAAGATGATGAACAGAAATATATTCATATCAAAGAAAAGTTACGTGGCTCCTTTGGTAACCTTTGAGGAAATGGAGGAGGAACAGGATCTGCTTGCCGGTTCTGTCACTGAGGGTACTGGCTCCAGTATGGAGTCGGGCGATAACCCTGGTGGCGACCCCAATAATGTAGACGTACCGGCTAAGAAGTCGGGAGGTGTGTTTGATGGCGGCGAAGGCGATTTCGTGTTTGAGATAGACGGCATGGAGTAGTATAATGATCGTCAGAAGGATGATGGGGAGATGGATTACAACTCTTCTCCTGTTGGAGTGTATAGTAATGGCGGCTGGTGCCGCAGACGTGTATCCTGTATATGTATATAAGGAGGGCGTAGGCTTACATTTCAACTGGATTAGTGGAGGCAAAGGGAGAGCGTACGTAGATGAAGGGAGCAGCGATTGTGTACTGTTGCTCGCTAGAACGGTAGAGGACATCGGTAACTATGTAGCCGTATCTAATGCTGGATGGGCTTTGGTCAGCGGTAATACCTGCTACGGATTCTTTCCGTATGATGGGAAACATTACGGAGTGAATAATACAGCGTTGCCCGTGACATATAAGGGGCAGAGACAGAGTGGTAATGATGCCACGTCGCACTTGGGAGTGTATGATTTTATGACTGCGAGGGATTTGATAACGACTACGTCGGCGCAGTTCAATTTCTCTCACCTCGGTTGTGTGATGAGACTGCAATACACAGTGACAGAGGCAATGTCAGTGAGCAGTATAACACTGAAGACAACGGGGGAAGGATTCGTTACCGGAGCGACGGTTAATGTACCGGAACAAACGATGAAACCGGTGGAGAAGAACACGTTGATGACACTTGTTACAGATGAATTGGAGTTGGAGAAAGGGCAGACGTTGACGGCATATCTGATGATGTGTCCCGCAGATCTCAGTAATGAGACATTGACGGTGAGGATAAATGCAGATGACGGCACGTTTGTGGAAAGACAACTTACCGGAGTAGCGTTTCAGGCAGGAAAACTGTATGACGTGAGTCTGGATGAAGATATAGCAGAAGCAAAGAGTGGAGCAGGAGAGATGTGGAGTGAGAGTAATGGCAAACGTGGCGGTGCGTATCTGGAAACAGATGCAGAAGCAGTAAGTTCACAAAGGTGCTATGCCCCTGATTTCGTCACTGCTGTGCTTGAAGACGGAGAATTGGGAAAGAAAGAGAGGCTGCTCGGAGATGTCAATGCCGACGGGAAGGTTGACCTCACTGATGCGCAGTTGTTAACTAACTATAATGTGGGTGTCAGGCCGGTGGAGATAGACCTCAGCGTGGCAGACATCAATAGAGATGGTAAAATAACGATGGCTGATGCCAACGGTATAGTAAACATAACCCTGTCAAAGAATTAGAAATAATAAGAGATGAAAAATATATTTACATACCTGACAGTAGTTGCGGTGATGCTCCTTGTGTCATGTTCCTCTGACAGCATCGTTGCAGATGGCGAGATGATACTTGAGGAGGGTACCATGGCTACGAAGCCATCCTTGGAGAGTGGTGACGCATCACGTAGTGCATTGTTCCTGAAGGACGGCAAGATGATGTTCGAGTGGAGGGATACTGACAAGATTGCGGTATATCCTATGTACAAGGAAGGAACCAACCAGGACTTCAACAGCATTGACGAGTCAATGATGAAGAAACTGATGTATCGTCGCAGCACTACTAACAGCGTTGATTTGGATAAGGCTGAGTTCAGTATCAATGACGAGAAGTATATCCTTGACGTTAAGAATACGAGGGACTATGTGGCATGGGCACCTCTCCTTGAGGGACCTGCCTTTACTAACAGAATCGTTCCTGAATTGGGCTATACCGAGATGCCGGTAGTCTATAATGGACAGATACAGGCTTCGAATGTTGAGATGGGACACTATGTCACGACAGACAATACAGAGATGGCAGCATATATGGCATCGGAGAAGGCTGCTTCTGCCCACTTGGGTACATTTGACTACCTCTACGCACAGGGTAACCAGGGTATGACAGGCTATACCTGCTTTAACTTCTCCCATCTGCAGGCTACCATACGTTTCTATATGGTGATACCAGAGCCGGATAAACCACAGGTATTTGACTCGCTCATTATCTATCATAAGCATGATGCCGGTGATATAGCAGGATATAACTTCGTGACAAAGGGTAGGTTCAACCTGGACACCAAGTCTATGACTGTGGATGAGATAGCATCAAAACTTACTCTGAAACTGGGTACAGAGACAGAGGGCATGGACCTTATAGACCATGAGGTGGGCAGTGATACAGAAGGTGAGTATAAGTCCGTGTATAAGCGTGGTGACAGGTATTTCCTCATAGCATATATGCAGATGTATCCGGTAAATATAACTATGGATAATATGCAGAAGCCTACTCTCTACCTGTGCGGACATACAGGCTCTGAGGCTACTGGCGACTTGAAGAAGAACTTCTATAAGGCGCGTCTGGATAAGAAGAATATCCTGGCAGGCAAGTGGTATCAGTGGGCTACATCGCTCGACGAAGACCAGCCTATAGAGTTTGAGGTGGTCAGCGTACAGGAATGGGAGGCTGATGATACCTTATATAACACAGTGAACAAGCAAGAGGGACAAGGAACTCAAGATTGGTAAATATGACGATGAAGAAAATAGGTAACATATTAAAAGGCGTGGCGGTTGTAATGCTTACAGCCGCATGTAGCGGTGATGATATGCCGCTGACACATCCTGACGGATATGGCGAGGTGAAGTTCGCCATAGGTAATGATGTTACGCGTGCGGTAAACTATATACCGTACGACTATAACCGTGACCCTCATACCATGGGCGTCATCGGATGGTATAACATGCGTGATGCAGAAGATCTCACAAAGAACAAGATGTTTGAGAACCTTGAGGTAACAGCTAAGATTGACGATGATACCGACGAGCTGTCTTGGACATACTCACCTCTGCGTTACTGGGTGAGCTTCGCGGACTATAGCACGTTTGACAACTTCGCGTATATGCCATATAATGAGGATGCAGTGGTTACTCGTGACGCTAATGTATATACACTCACAGTTCCCGTGGACTTCGGCACTGGTAAGCCGTTCTCTATAGATGAGGTGCTGATGTGTAATCTGCCAGACTATAAGAATGACGCTGACGGAGTGATAACATTCAAGATGGATCAGGCGCTTACAGGATATCAGCTCGTGTTCCAGTTGGGTGAGCAGATGAGTCAGTTGCGTTACTTCGTAGTGAAGAGCGTGAAGGTGTACGGCACCAGCTTCCTTAACAAGGGTATGTTGTCTCGTGAATATACATGGAACACACTCGATAGCAAATGGAGCTCAGGAGACATAAGTTGGGCTATTGATGAAGAACATGATAAGTTTGACGTAGCAGCAGCCGACGCAGTAGCTATACCTTACCGTGATAATAGCGCTGACGCACCGACAGGCAAGGATTGGTCAGAATACTATAAAACGGTTACAGAGACCGTGGATCAAGAAGAGGTTTCCTATGGAGTGCTGCGTGTGAACAAAGACGCAGTGCCTTGGGGCAAGCCAATCTATCTGCTTCCTGCTACAGGTTTCAACCCTGTATTCGAGGTGACATACGACGCTGTCGTTGTCAATGAAGAGGGTGATGATGTAGTGACACGTAATGTGGTGAGCACCATCAGCTTTGATGATGAAAACTTTGAAAAGCTGAAGACTGTCGAAGCCACAGAGATGGGCAAGGCACGCACCATATATGTGAAGATAGTACCAGACCACCTCTATGTGCTCGCAGATGCGGACCAGATATACGGAACTATCACAGTTCAGTAAAACGGAAGAACGAAACGTAAGATGGGAGTTCGATATGACATACAAACTCATGGATTCTGAAGACAATTAATGGATAATTAATGATAATTCGTGTCAAGAGAAGAAGAAAATCAACGATAGTTTGTTTCAAAAGAGAGGAGAAATGAGATATGAACGCTGTAGCAATGAATAACCTCTGGACTTACCTGCAAGGACTTAGCTTGACAGCCAAAAACAAGAAATGGTTGTCAGAACGTCTCCTAGAACCCAAAGCGGTAGATATGCCTGTAATGACAGATGAGGAGATAAAGGAGGGATTGAACCTCGCCTTTATGCACATGAAGGAGGTCAATGAGGGAAAACGTCTCACACGAGACATAAACGAACTTCTGAATGAGCTATAGTTTTGACACACTTGAGGATTTTGACAGGGAGGCTCGCAGACTGTCTAAGCATTATGCATCATTCAAGAAAGACCTCACAGAGTTAATTAAAGAGTTGGCTGAGAACCCAATGATGGGTGTTGATCTTGGTAGAGGATTTAGAAAGGTGCGGATGAAAATACGCTCAAAAGGGAAGGGAAAGAGTGGAGGAGCAAGAGTGATAACAAACACTGCCGATGTCATACTAAAGGAGCGCAAGGGAAAACTGACGCTTATGTATATCTATGACAAATCAGAACAGAGCTCGGTATCTGACGCTTTTCTTCTTTATCTAAGAGAGAAGTTGATGCCATAGTTCCTGTTTGCAGCGCTTGAAGGATTATAAATCGTCATATTGACGTGTGAGGCAGATAAGAAACGAAAAAAATTCATGACTAATTCATGACAATTCATGTTAAGAGAGATAAGAGTGGATGAGAGATAAGTGAAGACTGGCTATTATTAGGATATTAACTAACACTATATAAATTTTATTTGGAATATGAAATTTATAAAATGTAACGCTATGACAAGAATAATGTCAAACAACAAGGAAATGATGAGTCTAACCATGGACCACATGAAACGCTCCAGCTATTTGAGGCGCTTCACAGTCACTGCGTTGATTACACTTCTCATGATAGTTATGGGAAGTACAACTGCGTTGGCGGCAGGTCATACACTTAATTTAAACGAGAATTCTCTTGTAAAAGAGGGTTACGTAATTAAACAATTGTATAATTTCCAGAAGAATACTCCAGCAGTGTTACCTACATCTGGTGACTATCGTTATCGTGATGGTAATATTTGGGGATTGCATAATTTCGGTTCTGGTACTAGAAGTGGTGTTGTAAATATTCCTGTTAAAGCAGGAGACATACTTGTCTTGCAGGAATATGATAATAATAACCCCAACACAATAAATGTAGGAACTCTGAACGCAGAGTTAACAGCTTCGACAGGATTTAGAGTGTTTGATGTAACACAAACAGCATCTTCAATTACATTTACTGTTGCTCGTTATGGAGGTTGTGTTGCAGTATTAAAATTGACAACATCTGTTGATATCAGTTTCTCAAAAGATGGAAATGAGGACATTTTAGGTACTTTGCCAAGTAATGTGACATCTTTGACAGGTGATTTTTCAATACCAGTAAATTCTTCTTTGTTCCAGAATGGTTATACGTTGAAAAACTGGACGGATGGAAATGTAGATTATGAGTTGGGAGAGGATTATACGACTAAAAGCGATATAGTCTTGACTCCGACCTTTAGCCAAAATACAGTGGCTCGTACCGATGCGATATCTATTGTTAATGTTACTTATCCCAATGTCGTTTGGACTGAGGAGAATAATGTTTCTTATTTGGTGAGTCAGGCGACCTTTAATGGAGAAGTGCAGGATGTATACGTAAAGATTGATGGTAAAACACTCTCTTTGGATGCTGTTAATGGCTTGAAATTAACTTTGCCTACAGGTGTTAGTGCAAGTGATTTTACCGTTAGCAGTGGTAGCATCTCTGCTGAGGGGCAAGTTATTACATATACTGGCTCTAAAGGGGATGTTACATTTGCCTATAGTGGAGACGCTGAGAATCTTAATGGTTTGGTAGTTACGTACCCACTGACTGAGAAACCTGTTATCTCTACAAACATAGAAAAGGATAGTTATGAAGTAAAAGTAGATGACGAGTTGTCACTTTCCATTACTACCCTTAATATGGAGAATGGTACTTATCAGTGGTACTCAAATACAACAGCGAGCACAGAAGGCGGGACAGCTGTGACAGAAGCAAACACTTCAAGTTTTGTTGTACCAACATCTGAGGCAAATAACGGTGTTACATATTATTACTGTGTTGCCACTAATTCTTTCGGTTCTGCAACTTCTAAGATAGTTGGCGTCACAGTAAATGCGACTCCTGTAATTCATACGGATATTGCTAATGGCGCTTATGCGTTAAGCATTGGTGATAGCCAGACGTTATCTGTTTCTGCATATAATATGCAGGTGACAGGTAGCAACTATCAGTGGTACTCTAATACTACACAGAGTACAGAGGGCGGAACGGCTATCAGTGGAGCTGCTTCATCTACGTTCACTGTTCCGACGGCAGCAGCTGGTACCACATATTATTATTGTGTGGCAGAAAATGCCTATGGAAAGGATACATCCAAGGTGGTAGCTGTCGCTGTTGCTGACTATGTAACCTTCGATTTCAAGAACTGGCCAGCGGATGATACCGAGATAGGTAACCTTTGGGAATGGGTTGATGGCCCTGACGGTAACCGCGTGTACCAGTGGGTTGAGAAAGGTTACTATACTGCTGATGATTGGGTTCAGAAGTGGGCACAACAACCAATTCTCTATCCTTATGCCCTTGCAGGTTATATGGGTTTGAATCTTGGTAACAGTGGTATTGTTAATGGTAGTGGTTTTGTACAAACAACTAAAGATCGCCCGATTAATGTGTATGACCTCAAGGCAGGTGATGTTATTGTGCTTACCGGTACAGGTTTGTTAGAGGGTGATATATTCTACCCAGGTGTGGAAGGCAATGCAACCTTTGACACATATATCAACAGCGACAATACGGAGATGACGCTTCTTGTCAAGACTGACGGTATGTTATCGTTCATGTTGTGTGCGGCAAAGTCACCAAGAGTGGCAAACCCAGTATATACACTTAAAGTACCTAATAAGTATGCACCTACCCTTACACAGGATTTAGACGGCGCTACTTATACCATTGCTCGTGATGAGACAAAGACACTTACCGTGGCTGCTACGGCAAATGATGCTAATCCTCTGCGTTACCAGTGGTATCGCAACGATGTTGACAGCAACAAGGGTGGTAGGGCTATTGACGGTGCTAACAGCGCTACATACACCACTGTTGAGGGTGAGTCATACTATTACTACTGCGTAGTGTTCAATAGTGTGACAGGTGCTGCTGCTGCAACGACCAAGACTACACATGTGCAGTGCAAGCCACAGGTGTCATACGTAAACAATGATGCAGAGGTAATAGGTGATGTGCCTGCTACAGAAGTGATAGAGATTGGTGAGAAGTTCACTATTGAGTCACGTAACTACCAGTTGTTAAAGCCTGGCTACACGTTGACGGGATGGACAGACGGAACAAATACATACGAGTTTGGTCAGTCATACGATATAGTGAATGACATTGTGCTTAACCCTGTATTCCGTGCTAATGAGCAGTCTATTTCTGCAATAACGAAGGTGACGACATTTACATGGCCTTTTGCTACGAGCAAGGATGCTCCAGCAGTTAACTGGACAGATGGTGAGACTCATGTCCTTGCAGCACAGCAGACAGTGACAGGCGAGCAACAGGACTTCGGAGCAAAGGTGGCTTCTACTGGATTTACTACTGGCGCTGCAGCAGCTACGGTGGCTGAGGGTACCACTATCAAGATACCTATGAAGTATGGTACTACCATCGAGCTCTTTACGTCAGGAGAGACTCCTTCTGCTACGGTGCTTACCACCGACTTGGTTACACCACGTAATATGACAGCAGATGGCAGCACTCTTACATATATATATAAGGGTGGTAATGATGAGTTGACTATGACACTTGGTGCTGGTGCTTACGACAGCCTCAGAGTGCATTATGTGCCAACGGGTATGCCTATATTTGCAAAGGACTTGGAAGCAAATTATTATTTGGAGACAGGTCAGGACTCAACTCTTACAGTGGAGGCCACTGAGGGCGTGACATTCCAGTGGTATCGTAATACTACGCACTCAAATGAGGGCGGTACAAAGATAGAGGGTGCTACGTCTGCATCTTACAAAGTTGGTAGTACAACTGATAAATCCGAATATTACTATGTCACGATAAGTAATAACTATGGAACCGTGGCATCTGTCGCTGCACAGGTTGACTATTCTTCATACGTCACTCTTGACTTTGTTAATTGGGATGTTAATGATGCTAATGTGTATGCCTTAGATGGCAAGTGGGATATAAATATGCGTGGTGGCCAAACTGCATGTCGATATTTCTATCCTTATGGCTTGGCTGGCAATCTGGCCGTACAAGGAACTGGTCTTAGAATGAGGACAGACACAGGACAGCGTTATTTCTACAACTTTGACTCTGGTGGCCGTTACATTGGAATACTTGGTATGAAGAAAGGCCAAAAGATTATAATAAACTCAGAGGCAAATGCCTTATGGCTATGGCCGGACGGCAACAAAAACAATGACGCTAATTTGCATATTGACTCTGCTGCATCTTATAGTGTAGAACAGAATGATAATGCTTCTCAGACAACGTTAACCATACTCAATAATGGTAATGCGTTCTTGTCTTTGAACCGTAATATGAGAATATACAGCATTATCCTGCCTACTAAGTATCAGCCTGTAATCACAAAGGATCTTGAGGAAACCTATGTGGTTGATAAAGATGAGGCTCTGACTTTGTCTGTAGAGGCTCAGTTGAGTGCTCAAATGGACGGTCACAGCCTGGCATACCAGTGGTATGTTAATAAGTCCAATAGCAATAAGGGTGGTACGGCTATAGCTGGAGCTACGATGGCGGATTATACTATTGAAAAGGTTGATTCATCTGCATATTACTATTGCCTCGTTAGCAATGCTGCTACAGGATCTATAACTCCATCTTCACCTGCTGCTGTAGGTTTCTATCTGGATGTAGCATTTGCAAATAATGATGCTGCCGCTTATGGTGAGGCACCTAAAACTGTAAAAGTACAAAGTGGTCTGCCTGTCACAATGCCTAAGAACCAGACATTGATAAAGGATGGCTATACCCTTACAGGTTGGACGGATGGCACTACTACAACTGCTATAGGTGCGGAATATACTCCGCAGAATGATGTTATCCTCAATCCTGTCTTCACGAAGAATGCAGACAATGTATCTCTGCAGAAGCGTTCGGAGGAGATGACAGTGCGTTGGGTGTTCGCTACGGAGAACGGCTCTGCTGAGTATAACAACAATGCATCTGCCAATGTGCTTCAGCCAATTATCAACGGTGATGCCGTTGATGTGGGCATCAAGATGACCAAGGGTGACAACCAGACCAACGAGGCAATGGCTTCAAATGGTTGGATGGCAGCAAACAATGGTAACTTCACCCTGCCGGTAGTGAAGGGTGCAAGAATAGCCTTGACGGTATATTATCCTACAGACATCACAATAAATGGCGAGAATATTACTTACAACGCTACGTATGGTGAACAGGGTGCCGTAAGATATGTATATGCATATACCGGAAGCGAGAAAGAGATAACACTTAATATAGCTAACAACTATATCAAGGACCTTGAGATATATTACCCGGCACCAGAGTTGCTTAGCACTAACGCCGCTACCTATAATGTCTATATTGACAATGCGAAGGTGGCACGTAAGTCTGCGGTAATTACTCTTACGGGTAAGAACCTTGAGCCAGGTAGCACTGTAACACTTACAAAGGATGCTAAGGCTTCTAATATAACAATAGACTCAGAAACATTCACTGTGGGTAGTGATGGTACACTGTCTCAGCAGATACTCGTGACATACGAAGGAACAGCTGCCCAGGCTCAGGACAACACTGTGCTCACATTCGTATATAGCGAGGATACGAAGGCTACAGCCACCGTTACATACGGTCGTGAGGCAGCCTTTACCGGTGCGTCAGACGTAACACCTGTTAGCATAAAGACAGTATGGGATTGGAGCAGCACTGCTTCTCTCATTAATCCTGCACAGGATGTATATATGGCATTCAACGACATAGAACTTGGTGAGGGACAGGCATGGCCGGAGGGCTTCACTGCTGCAAACCTCGCAGGTTCAGGTACATACTATGCTAATAACATCAGTAAGTGTTTTGAGGGTAAGGAATTGTACTTTAAGACCCTCTGTAAGGGTACTATAGATGTAGAGTTCTCTGCAGCAAGTGGCAATAACATAACGCTCGCTGTCAATGGAGAGAATACATCATTCAGTTCTAACTCAACAAACTCAGTCACTGCTAAGAAGATTCCTGTGGGAGTAGGTGGTGTGCTCTTGCAAGCTCATACTACAGGCTTGACAACAGGTGAGCAGGATATGCGTATATATAAGGTGACATTCACTCCTGACGCTAACAAGCCTGTCATTACTCTTGACAAGACCACGTCTTCATTCACCTTGGCTCCTTCTGCAGATGTTAATCATCCAGAAGGTGATCCAAGTGAGGTGTTGTACTATACTACTGACGGTTCAGAGCCATCATTGACATCTGAAAGTACAAAGAAGTATCTGGGTGAGCCAGTATCTCTTTATACTAATGTCATGATTAAGGCGATGGCTGTAGCACCAAATAAGAACAACTCTGATGTTGACAGCCTTCAGACTGATATGCGTACCTATAAGCTCAATATAGGCGTATATCCGGCAAACTCTGGTCGTGTGATTGCCACACCAATGGCTGAGAATTACGAATACACGGAGAATGCGACTGTAACTCTTAAGGCAGAGGCTGCCAGCGGTTATGGTCTGTCTGCGTGGGCTACTTCACGTGCTAACATCGCCAGCGAAGAGTTCATCCATACAGGAGAGTCTTCTATCACTGTAAATGTCAATACAACGTCTAATGAGTACTGGGCTGTATTCGAGAACGGTGAGACAGTCACTGTAATATATGACTTCTCTAACTGTAAGTTCTTGGAGACTGATGGTCAAGAGTCTCCGAATAGTGCAGCTTATCAGATGGCATTTGATTATGGAGAAATAGAGACAGACTATTTCAAGTCTCCTATAACGTCTAACTCTATCTTCGTACCAAAGAATTATCCAGTTTATGTAGGTCATGGTGATGGAGTAGATGAAGGCTCTATGTTCTCTCTCATATACTGGGAAGATCAGAATGGAAAGAGGTATGAGAAGGGTTCTAACACTGTAGTGAATGTGGCTAACCAGACTTATACTTTAAGACCGGTATTCCAGAATAACCCGGGTATGACGCCTCTGGAGGAGCGTGTCTCAAGTTATGATATAACATGGGATTTCCGTCACTCTGAGTATGCACATCCGTTGACTCTGCCTGCTGGTGTTACGTCATTCTACACTCGTGATGCAGTCATGAGCTATCAGGAGAATACTACTCTGTTTGAAAACCAAACGGTTGATATCGCAATCCAGATTGACACACGTGGTGTTACAAATACTGATGGTTCGTTTGCAGAAAAGGCATTCACCAATGAAGATGATGATGAGTGGGCTTCAATATCTAAGGGCACCAAGATTACCATCCCGTCTTCATACGGCGCTAAGATAACCTTGGCTACCTATAAGCCTATCATAGCTGGTGAGGGTGGTACGAAGATTAATGGCATCGCTCCTGATAATGTATATGAGGAGAATGTCCAGAGAGATGGTGAGGCTTATCTCTATACATGGACTATAAAGGATAATGCTACGTCTGTCGTTCTTACAATAGGTGATTTGGACTATGCGTTCTATAAGTACATCCACGCCGAGTATCCGAATACGGAAACCACATACTTCAAACTTTCGTCTAACAATGACGTGATGGGTACTGTGTCTGCCGTCAACACTCTTGATGAGAATGATCACGGCACAGTGTCAGACCTCGGTCTCGGATTTAACAGGAACAGTAGCGTCACCCTGACAGCAGAGCGCAACAGATTCTATGAGTTGAAGTATTGGATAACAGGTAAGGGAACGAAGTTCTTCCCTGACGGTACATATCAGAGATCTACTGATGACTCTCCAAAGCCAATTGGTGAATCTGTAAATTCTGATGATATAACATTCACTCATGTAGATGAGAATACTGTAGAGTTTACTCTCAAGCGCTACTTTGAGATACAGGCTGTATTTGGCCCACGCGACTCTTATACTATTAACTTCATGTCTGGTATATCAAGCCTGGCAGAAGGTGATGCACTGCCGGTACAGCGTGTGGAGATAGGCGAGAAGTTTGACATGCCTGCCAATAACTATAACCTCTACAAGGAGGGCTATACGTTGCAGTACTATATAAGTGCGGACAGCGTGGATAATCCATCTGCACGTCACTATGAGTTCGGTAAGTCTTACTCTGTATGTAACGACATGCTCCTGATGCCAATCTTTACTGCTAACACAAAGTCTGTATATGACGTTGCTGATGAGAATGGCAGAACAGTAACATGGAATGTGAACCAGATGAAGTTTAGTTTCGCTAACTCTAACGGTAGAATGGTATCACAGCTTGCTGTTGATGATGATAACACCATTGACGTGCAGTGTTATTTCGCTAACAGAAGTAACGGAGTATATTACAGAATTAACTCTTCTGGTGTACTCGAACTCAGTTCTGCAGCGAACCTGCAGATACTCTCTACCACAGACTGCGAATTTACAGTTAACGCCGCTTCACCAGCAACGTTCAGTAAGGGTAGCGTTACTATAGCAGATGATAATACTCTGCAGGGTTCAACTATTACTAAGAAAGTGGAAAGCCCAACCAATAACCAGGCGATAGTATTTAATGAGCCTGCTACGGTACAGAGTATCAGCGTTAAGTATAACAAGATAATAAAGCCGAGAGATCTTGCATCTGTCAAGGTTGGTGAGACTTCTTTGACAACAGAGCAAGTCGCTACGTTGAATAATACTACTACGCTTACCTACGATTGTGCAGCATCAGATATCTATGCTGCTCAAGGTGCTATGCCTACAGTTACTGCCGAGGCGTTGATTCAAGATACGGATAAGGGTGTAGTAGATGTTACACAGGCTACAGTTGATAATCCTGTTGCTACGTTATATTTGAGGTATAAGGTAAGTGATACAGATAAGGTCACATTGAGAACATTCACCATTAACTTCAATATCACAAGCAAGGTTGCACCGGCATTCGTAAGTGCGAAGGTCAACGACAGCGATGTAGAGGGCGGTAGCGTAACCGAGGAACAGAATACATCTGGTGTTATCTGTCTGGCATTCGACCATCCTATGGTAGCTAAGAATGTGGTGATAAACGACAAGACCTTTACTGCAACAGCAGTAGGTGATACAGTGAAACTGCATTACTGGGCATTGCAGCCAGGTACTCCTTATGAGTTCAATATACCAGCGAATACATTCGAGGATATATATGGAGCGAGGTGCACAACTCCGATATCACTGTCATTCACTACAGCTGCATCGGCATCAGTACCTGCTACGTTGTTCAACTATATTGTAACACATAAGATAGTATGGGACAGCTTCACGCAGGAGATGAAGGACACCGTACAGATAGTACCTGACGATGTGATAGAGAACCTTGCAAAACAAGGTGATATTGAGTATGGTACCCTTGAGGAAGGTCTTGCAAAGGCCAATGCTGCAGGAGGTGCAAATCGTTACCGTATCTTCGTGCCAGACGGAGAGTACAACGTTAGGGGTATATCTCCATTGGTATCTACAGACGTCACTGGCGAGCTTTGGGGTAAGGACCTTAACGGTACACCGACGAAGACGGTTGGCTTGACCATGACAGACTATAAGGACCATGTGTTCTATAATGGACGTTCTATTCTCTCTTCTGACAATATATCTATCATTGGTCAGAGTCAGGACAGCACGATTATATACAGTGATCCTCGCGTCTGCGGTCTGTATCGCTCACCTATATTCAGTATCTCTGATAACGTAAAGGGTACTTATATGCAGGACTTCACCCTTGAGAACCGTTTCTGTAACTCAATGGGTAACCAGCCTGACGCATATCTGATTACTAATGAGAAAGTAGAGACTGGTGGTGCTCCGTCTATCGTAGATAATGGTTACCATACCGTAGCTAAGTATGTAACTCTGAAAGCTCACGACGGTACCTATGTATCTTCTCCTGTTAAGGGCCAGCAGACAGACAACTACTATGAGGACTGTCAGTTGTGGGGTATGCACTATCCGTTGCTCAGAACTGGTCAGACATGGTGGCAGAATCCAAAGGTTGTGCTGCGTTACAACTCACGCCGTCCTGCACGTCTCTCTTGTATAGAGCACTTCTCTACACAGCCATGGGGATATATCCTTAAGGATGGTGTGTTCACGGCAGAGAATGCTGCAGCAAGATCACGTAATGAGAATGCTTTCTGCTTAGGTACTCTCGTACGATACTCACCTGTTCAGACACTGCTTAATATGAAGTTTGACGTGGCTTCAGCTGCAGTTGGCTATGATGTCCGAGTTCAGGGCGGTGGCGAGGTAATACGCTTCCATGAGTATGGTTCTGTGTCTGCAGCAGGAGTGCCGGTTGACCTCTCTACACGTTCAACATCAATATTCTCTCCAGGCGCTGGCTCTGATGACTACGTTCTCACAGCAAGCCAAGCTGCAGAGTACACCATAGAGAATATGTTCGGTAGTGGCGAGGCTTATGACCCACGTGTACATACTGCACAGGTAGATCTTGACGATGTCGTACTGTCACAGACCGATGAAGGTATTACATGGAATGGTAAGAGCCAGGCCATTTGCTACTTCATCTTCCGTCAGAATCCGGAGACTGGTTTCTTTGAGTTCTTTGATATCTGTCTGGACGAAGTTTACACACCACGAGACGAGGCTGATGCCGACGGCATGGTATTCTATGTACGTGCAGCCAACGAGCGTGGTGGTCTGGGTAAGCCTTCTAAAACCATTAAGTATAAGAAGCTTGGATGGTATGACCTCAAGGTCGTTCACAAGGAAGGCTTGGCAGAGACTGGTGACACCAGCGACGATTGGAAGGGCTGGAGCACTATCTGTCTTGCTCGTAACGCTAAGGTTCCTACACAGAGTATAAACGAGGACGGCACAGCTGGTGGTGGTCATATCACGGTCTATGGTGCACAGCAAAATATTGATGGTACCACTATACACATGAAGAAGGTTACATACCTGAGAGCCGGAATGGGTTATGTGGTATATGCTACGACAGGTGAGACAGAAAAGACCTACCGCTTCAACTATACATGGGATACCAGTAATATCTCTACTGGCGCTCATGACAGCTTCCTCGACGGTAATGAGTTGGATGATACTGTCAGTGTAGGTACAGTTAACTGTTACACTATGGCATATAAGAAGACCATCAACCCAGATTGTGTAGGCTTCTACAAGTTCATCGGTGAGAAGATACCACCTCACAGAGCTTACCTCACAGTGGAGACAGCTGCGGCTATGGGCTTCATACTCGATACAGAGGCTGATGCGAAGAAAGTACGCTTCGTCTTTGATGATAGTGATGACGAGTTCTTCTTCTACGAAGGTGATGAGGATGCTGATGGTATCAGAAACGTACGTTCTTCTGAAGTTGACCCAGAGGCTGTATTCGACCTCAGTGGTAAGCGACTCGACAAGTCACAGCTCCGCAAGGGTATGGTATATGTCATCGGAGGAAAGAAAGTATTGTGGACTGGAGAATAATACTCTTAGGGTCATATTAAAAGAAGGCTGTCAAGCGTAGCGCTTGACAGCCTTCTTCGTTATTTCGTTATTTCGTTATTTCGGGAATTCTATAGTTAAAGAACATTTTATTGTTAAAATGTTTGGTAGATAAAAGAAATATATTATCTTTGCAGGTGTAAGGTGGAACAAAATTACCACCTTTACACGTTAACTGACTATAAAATTAACTGATAAAAGCCATGCAGGTACATGCTGGCACAGTAAAACTAACTATTATCTAACTATATAAACAAATAGTAATAAGAGAGACAAGAAAACAATAGAAATATATAGGTAACTAACTATTATTCAGTCCTTAGAGACTTGTTAATTGAAAATCCTTTTAGTAGTAAAGATGCGAAATCTGTACTACTAAAAGGATTTTGTGTTTGTTAAACAATCTTAATTTGTGACGTAAGGGGGGTATTTGGTATATTTTTACCCCTCCTTTTCCGGTGTATTCGCTATTTTTGCATCTTGAAAAATACTGCGTAATCAAGAACAACAGACAAGATATCATATAGCCTATGAAAACTTTTCGATATATTCAAACAACTCTTCTCACTCTGCTATTGACTGTGGTGTGTGTAACCCGTGTATGTGCAGATGAGACAGTAATCACTTGGGGTATGTCCGACGGGTCGTTAGACGTGGCTGGCTCTTTCTCGGCTGGAAGTGAAAACTTCAGCAGTGCTAAGGTTACGGCAACGAGTACGTTGGCAGCAAGTGGAGCCTATCCCTATGACGACGTGACCTACACAAAGGTTAAAGAGTCTGCAAGGGCTGATGAGAAAACCCATTATGTGGATTTCGTCATCACACCGAAGGAAGGCGTCACATTCGTGCCAACGAGTGTTTCGTTTAATGCCTGCAAGATAGGTACAGATGCCGGTCGCATCAGTTACTCCATTGTGTCGGGTGACACAGAGGTGTCTTTGGGTGACGGTATCAACCCGGGACGTAATAAGGCAAATACAGAGAATGACGGATACCTTTTCTCTTCAAATATCACCCAGACACTGAACTGTACCAAGAGCACACGTTGCATACTGCGTATATATCTTGTCAGCCTTAATGATGGAAAAGAGACAGGTATAGCCAATGTTACTGTTACAGGAGAATACTCAGGTACTCCAATAGATGAAACGGCCAACGACTTCTCTGCCATACTCAACAATCAGACAGGAACCCTCATAGATGAGACTGAACAGGTACAGGGTAAAAGCCTTGAGTTTGGAGTAACCCATCAGGGTACCCGCGTAGCAGCAGACGATGCGTCGGCAGTGGCGGTGATAAGTGGAAAGTATCACAGTGAGCACGGCATGACATACCTTGTGGTAAAAGCTGATGTCCTTGGTCCGGTGAAGATAACTGTCGGCCAGTGTTCATTTTCAACTAATGCTATCACGGTCAAGGATGCGGATAACAATGTTGTAGCCACAAAAGTTCCCGCTGCAGCTTGTTGGAAGAACAATCATGACAACGTCACATATATATATTATGACGGTGACGCCACCACTCTCACTATAAGTGGCATGGCATATTGCCCTTATATAGCGGTGGAGGCGATAGACGAGGCTGACATACCACGCACAGTTGAGGTGTCATATTCCGCTGACAATATATTAGGTGTTATGCCATCGGCAGAGGTTGTTCCGATGAACACTCCGTATGCATTGCCAAAGAACTCCACATTCTACAGACAGGGCTACACCTTTGCACAGTGGACAGACGGGACAGCCAATTACAATGCTGGTGTGGAATATGCCATACAGGAAGATGATGTGACGTTCACGCCTTTGTTCCGCGCCAACACCAAGACACTTGATGCTCTGGAGCAGAATGTTGTTGCCACATGGTATTTCGGTGAGGCGAACGGTGCGCCGAGAGTAGCTTGGCAGAACTCAGGTGACCAGTATCTCGTCACCCAGGCAAGCGTGGACGGTGAGACACAGGACATGCCGCTCATCGTCAATACCAATGGTGGTAAGTTCAATAATGCCCGTGGTGACACTTGGGCACAGGTTAACGGTGGCACTAAGTTCATTATCCCTGCCGTCAGCGGCATGAAGATAGAGTTCATGAACTTCTTCAGCAAGCCATCAGGCACCATTACGGATGGAAGCATATCAACAGACATGACAGTGACAGGCACTACAATGTCTTATACATACGTAGGCAACGCCGCCAGTGTCACTGTTACTGTCAATGAGGGCAGTTACGGCAGCGGACTTATCGTGACCTATCCACGTCTGCCTAAGCCAGAGATAACCGGCGACCTCGCCTCTTCTTACACTGTAAGGAACGGTTCGCCAAAGACTCTCAAGGTAGAGGTCAGCGGCGCCACACGCTACCAGTGGTATAAGAACACTACGGCAAGCACCACCGGTGCTACAGCCATCAGTGGTGCTACCACTGCCACATATACCGTGACGACCCCTGCAGAGGGAGAGTACTACTACCTTGCAGCAACCAACAGCTACGGTACGGTGATATCGAATATCACTACGTTCAGAATAACCAACCATACCTTTGACTTCACTTCATGGAGCGATGCCACCAAGGCAGACCTTGCCGCAGGCAAATACTCTGTGACGAGCACCACGTCACCATCAAACAACTGGAGTGACGCAGAGAAGACAAGTGACACATCAGGCAACGACGGTCAGTGTTACTGGCAGGTGGCACAAGAGGACGGTACGCTCCATGCCAACGGCAATGAGATAGCTGAGCTGAAGGGCCTCGTGTTCCAGCAGGCAGACCAAGCCACTCGTAACCTTGCCATAGCCGTTGACTATCCGTCAACCAGCCTCGGCACATATCACGGCGGCTCATACCTGTGGCTCGGCGGTGCCGACAAGGAGTACTTTGTCATCCCGTCAGTAAAGGTCGGCTCTGTGATAAGGATGGGCGTGGAGTCACATAACCAGTCAGATGCCCGTGGCGTCAAACTGTATGTAGGCTCAGTAGAGCAGCGTGATGCAGACAATAATCTTGTGGCAGTGCCAACCACCTTCACCGAGCAGGAGTGGGTGGTAAGGAGCACCGGCAACGAAGAGTATGTAAACGTGAAGGTGCGCAATACCAACGGTTGCCACATATATTATATAGACTGTGACATGGCAGGTTTCTCCATGCTTAACACCAGCTATGTAGTCAAGACAGGCGAGAGCTATCTGCTCGAGGCAGGTACCGACTATGAGAATATCAGCGGCGCGCCTGTCACATATACCTCAGGCAATACAGACCTCACCACCATATCCTCTGACGGACTGATACGTATGTTGCGTGGCGGCACCGTGACCATCACGGCGCACCAGGATGCCAACGGTATATACTCAGCGTCAGACCAGACCTTCACCGTCTCTTCCACCAATGCACAGTTGGAAGTGTCGGCAGAACCTCTGTCACTCGTTATTAACGATGCCAAGGTAAAGTACCAGACGGTAAAGGTGTCGCTCACGGGTACAGACTTCACCCCTTACTCTACAGCCAGTCTCGCAGTAAGCGGTTCATCAGCAAATATCACCGTCGCTCCGTCTTCCTTCAAGGTGGAGAATGACGGTACTATATCACAGCAGTTTACCGTCACCTATGCCACAGACGCAGTGGATAACGGCGGAATGCTGACGCTCACCTTCACGGCAGAGGACAAGACAAAGACTCTCTCACTGCCTTACGGTCGCAGCGTGGCTTACGGCGGTACTACCGTAAGCGACGTCACCGGCTATCGCCAGTGGGACTGGAGCGGCGCTTCTGCCAATGTGCTGACGGTCAGCAAGGACGGTCAGATGGCATTCGCTGATGCCGAGGGTACATGGCCGGCAGGTGTCACCGATGCCGAGGGTTATTACGGTGGCATACAGTATCTGGCAGGCACCGGACAGTATCTATCAAAGACCGACGGATGCTTCCAAGGCTCAGAGCTCTACTTCCATAACACAGTGCCCGGCACCATCGAGGTGGTGTTCTCTAACACTGGCGCATCAGAGCGCCCATACCGTTATCTCAACGTCAACGGCGTTAACACCGCCTTCCGTTCAAAGGCTGTTGACAAAGTGACGTCTGGTTTGATTAAGGTGCCGGCAGGAGGTGTCACCATACAGGGACGCTTCAATGATGAGGAAGGCGACGAGGTGACAGACTCGATAGACTTCGGTCCGCAATATCTGCGTATATATAAGGTGACATTCTCACCTAATGCCAACGCACCTGTTGTCACACTGAACAATGACGAGGCGACATTCACTCTCGCTACTGATGACCCTGATGACGTGATATACTATACCATCGACGGCACCGAGCCAGATGCCATCGACGGCATAAGATATGTGCCTAACCTTGATGATAACCAGGTGGACCAAGGCACACACCTTGATATGAACGTGACGATAAAAGCCATCGCCACCAACAGTAAGAAGAATAACTCCGACGTAGTGTCTAAGACTACAACGTTCAAGACCTATAAGCTCAATGTGGTATCTATACCGTCAAGGGGTGGCTATGTGGAATATACCCCAGAGGCTCCTAACTGCAGCTACACCAAGGGTACCAAGGTGACTATGCGTGTCATAGCCAAGACAGGCTACGGCTTCCTGGGATGGACGGAGACACGCGCCGGCGACTTCTACAGCACCGACTTTACAGATGAGATAACCATCACCGACGGCACCAACGAACGTTTCGTTCGCTTTGCTCAGGGACCGGAGGGAACGGTAGTGTATGATGTTCAGCACGCGATATTCATGGACAGAACATTCTCAGACGGTACTGCTACCCCTGAAGACCTCTCTGCCATTAAGGAAATAAATGGTGTTGAGGAAACGGTATTGTTTGGTGCTGTTGACAAACAGGCAAACTTGTATGACTATGCTCTTCTCAGTGCGGAGGATGAGATGTATGAAGCCATAAAAGGTTACGATAAATTTATGAGTGGCGGACTGACATCCACATCAATCTTTGTCCCGGGAAACTATGGATTGTATTGCACGCCTGACGGCTCGTCAGTGTTGACCTTGAAGTATTGGCTGGACGCAGACTCTTTGAAGGAGAACAAACAAGTTCGCTATGAGTTAGGCGAGAACAGGTTCTTCGAGAGAGATGGCCAGATAGTGACGTTGATACCTGTATTCCGTTACAGCGGACTGCAGAATAATCTCAATACCCGTCGCTCATCAGCCAATATGATGTGGGACTTCCGTACAGGTTACGGAGCGCAGCCTATGACGCTGGGCAGCGAGGAAGAGTTCTATTACTCCACCCACTGTGACATCGAGGCGCGTGACGGCAGTGACCTCACCATCGATGTGCCGATAAAGATTAACACCACCGCAGCTAAGGTGGTCGATGTGGAGGGCAACAAGCTTACCAACGAACAGGTTGATACATGGATGTCACTTACCGAGGGTACTGTCATCACCATGCCTTCAGGTCAGAACGCGCAGTTCACCCTTGCCACATACCAGCCCATACTCCGTGGAGGCACCGCCATCAACGGCCGTGCACCTGATAATATAGACGACGAGTACATCACCCGCAACAACGACGGCGCGTACCTCTACACATGGACCGTGCCTGAGGTTGACCTCGAGGCAATCCTCGTCATAGGCAATGACTTCTCGTTCTATCAGTATCTCAGCGCTTCGCTGCCTGATGCTGAGTACCAGTACCTTAACTTCGCTACCAACAATGCCAGCATGGGTACGGTGTCAGTATCGCCGGCGGGCATGGAGACCTCACGCGGACTGGCATATACCAACAATGCCGTTGTAACGCTCAGCGCCAACCGCAACAAGTACTATGAGTTGAAATACTGGCAGGATGACGAAGGCTACCGCTACTATGTACGTGACTGGGACTACGACGCCCAGGCTGGTGACTACCTGCACAAGGCAGGCCAGTACACTGATGCCGATGGTAACGTGCTCGGCACCTTCTCAGGTAAGAAGATAAACGATGTGCCATATTCATGGTCATCTGCCAGACCTGACGAGCTGACGATAGACATGACCAAGTACATCTCGCTCAGTGCTTTCTTTGGACAGAAGAAGTCTTACTATATTGACTTCTCCGCAGGTGGCGAGGCTGCCGGCTTGCCGCCATACCAGCAGCATGTGGAGTGGGATGAGAAGTTCACCATGCCTTCACATAACCAGCACCTCTACATAGAGGGCTATACCCTTGATTACTACACTGACCATCTTGGTAACCGCTATGACTTCGGTGAGGAGTATCAGGTGACTGACGAGATTGCCGTAGGCGGCGACCTGCTGCTCCTGCCTCACTTCTCTGTCAATACCGTGTCACGCGGTCAGCTCGCCACCTCTTCTGTTGTAGAGTGGCCGCTGTCTGCAGCACTCAATGCACCAGCCATATTCTACCAGAACTCTATGGGCCTGACGGTGGAACAGCTTGATGTCAACGGTACTAAGATAGACCTGCCTCTCTATATCGACGGCAGCAGCGGCATGGTAAGTAATGCCGACCAGAGCAGCGTGGTGGCTGAGAGAAGCTGTACGGTAAATAAGAACGCAGTGTTCACTCTGCCTGTAACGTCTAACTGTACCATAGAACTGCACTCTGACGCTGGTGAGATAAAGACAACCACCATTGCCGGCACCAATGCATATACTACAAAGAGCAGTGACGGACGTACCGTGACACTTGACTATACCGGCTCAAACGCAGAGGAACAGATAGCCTTCGCCGGCGACGGCGGCAGCCGCTTCACATATGTCAAGGTTACATATAATCCTGTCAGCGGACAGCCTGAGCTCACCGGTGTGAAGATAGACAATACGGCTGTCAGTGCCGCTGACCTCGCCACCCTCAAGAGCACCACACTGTTGGAAAAGGATTATACACCTACATATACAGGCAACAGTATGCCGGTGGTGGCAGCCACTACCACAAGTAACGGCACCACCGTCATAACACAGCCTACACCGGCTAATCCTGTCTCTTCCATATTGCTGCAGACAGCAGGCGGTGTGACGGTTGCTACATATAATATAGCATTCAATATCACGGGTACTACTGCTCCTACAGTAGGTGCGGTCACCGTGAACGGCAACGATGCCAAGAATGTTGCGGTGACTAATGTTGAGACAAAGGGCGTCATCGCCATAACACTCAACCATGAGGCTGGCAGCGTGACACTTGCCGATAACACCGGTCTCGGTCAGCAGATGAAGGGCGTGACTGACGGCAACACGCTGAAGTTCTCATACTGGGACTTGGAGTATGGCCATACGTACACCCTCACCATCCCTGCCGGTACATTGCAGGATGTGTATGGCGAGGCGTATGGACAGGATGTGACCGTAACCTTCACCACCAAGGCAGAGCCTGATGATGTGCCACATGCGTTGTATAACTTCGTGGTGACACATAAGCAGAGCTTCGACGCAAAGACACAGACAGCAGGGGAGCGCAAGCAGATAATCCCTGACGATGTTCTCGCCAACCTTGATGCTAATGAGATAGAGTATGGAACGCTTGACGAGGGCTTGGCAAAGGCCAATGCTGCCGGTGGTACAGGCCGTTACTATATCTTCGTGCCTGACGGTGAGTACCAGATGCAAGGCACAGAGATGCTTAACGGAACGTATGACTCGCATAAGGATAACTCATACAGTTATCTCGGCGGTAAGACTGATGCGTCAAAGGCTATCACAGTCAATGACTTCCATAACGGACAGTCTTATGTGAAGCGTGACAATGTGTCTGTCATAGGTCAGAGCCAGGACAGCACCATCATCTTCAGCGATCCATATATATATGGTATATCATACACCAACACCCTTGGTGTGTCAGCCAAGAAGGAGAACGCGTATTTCCAGGACTTCACCGTCGAGAACCGCTATTCTCAGTTCCAGGTTGAGAAGAATATCTCCAACCCCGGCGACCAGTCTGCGGCTGTCTATGACCGTGGTGTACACTCTATATGGAAGAACGTGACGATGAAGGGATATCAGGACACATACGTGTCGTCATCCAATACATCGTCAACGCAAGGTAAGTCTCCTGGCTTCTTCCGCACTCACAGATATTATGAGGACTGCTCCGTATGGGGTACCGTCGATTTCATCTGCGGTGGTGGTGATGACTGGTGGGAGCGTCCTGTCCTCGTACTGCGTAAGCGCTCCACACCTAACAATATCGTGGCTGCCAGTCATGTGTCAAAATACACATCGGTCAACTATATAGGTGCAGACTACCTCTATGATGAGCCATGGGGATATGTGTTCAATAATGCAGTGGTAAGATGTGAGAGCGCCGAGGCTGCCGCACTGCAAGACGGCAGGTATAACATCGGACGTTGCTGGCAGGGCTCGCCTAACCAGACGTTCCTCTATCCTGTATATGAGTCCATACCTACATCAGTGGGTTACACTGTCATGACCAAGAACCTCGTCTGCCGTATGCATGAGTACGGCTCTATGAATGCCGACGGTACTATAGCTGACCTTACAGGACGTACGCTACGTGCCGCTTCACCAGCTGCCGGCTCTGACGACTGCATACTCACCGCCTCACAGGCTGCGGAATATACCGTGCATAATGTGCTCGGAGGCGATAATGCCTATGACCCGACGGTATTTACCAAGCAGGTGGACCTTGACGGTGTGATACCAATACAGACCGATGCAGGCATCTCATGGACGGGCAGTGACCAGGCTCTGTGCTATGTTATCTTCCGACTAAATGAAGAGACAGGCTTCTTCGAGTTCTTTGATGTAACCTCTGAGACGGTATTCTCGCCTGATGACTCACAGGACGGCAGGGTGTTCTATGTGCGTGCAGCTAACCAGCGTGGCGGACTGGGTAAGCCTACCAAAACTGTAGTGTTCAGGAAGGCTGACACCTATATTCTTACAGTGCCTCATCTCAGCGGACTGGGAGAGGATGATGATGACGAGGAAGAGTGGAAAGGATGGAGTACCATCTGTCTCGGATTTAATGCCAAGGTCCCTGTAAGCAGTATCAATGAGGACGGCACAGAGGGCACAGGTAACATCACAGTCTATGGTACCGGCACCCCGTCTGATAACAATAAGGTGCTTGAGGGCAATGTGCTTCACCTGAAGAAGGTAAACTATATGGTGGCAAACTGCGGTTATATAGTATATGCCACTACGGGTGCCAAGTCTAAGGACTATCTCTTTAAGAAGACATGGGACCTCAGCAATATCACTAACGGTTCCAACTCCAGCATACTGGGAGGTAACCCGTCTGATGAGAATGTAGCCGTAGGTACGGTGAACTGCTATACCATGGCTTACAAGAAGACTATCAACCCGGACTGTGTGGGCTTCTATAAGTTTATCGGCGATGAGATACCGGCACATAAGGCATACCTCACCGTAGAGACGCTGGCTAAGAACGGCATAGTGCTCGAAACAGAGGCTAAGTTAGGCAATCTGTCCTTCGTCTTTGAGGATATGGACGATGTCTTCTGCCTGTATGATATCAGTGAGGAGGCTGATGGTATCGCTACCGTACGCTCTGCAGACTCTGCTGCCTCGGATGCAGTCTTCGACCTTGGCGGCAAGCGCCTCGACAAGTCGCAGCTGCGCAAAGGCATGGTCTATATCATAGGAGGAAAGAAGGTGCTGTGGAACGGCGGAAACGAGTAAAACACAAAGTGTCACAAAAACAGATGTTTTTGTGACACTTTGTTTGTTTTCGAGCTGGTTTTGTAACGTGAAAACTTAACAACTGTTAAATAGCGGTGGGCGTTGTGAAAGCTATGCTTTTACCGTGTAAAAGCTATCGAATGACGTTGTAAAAGCTATGCTTTCACACTGTGAAAGCATAGCTTTCATTTTGTCATTTGCCCACCTCTGTTTTTTCGCCTGTTCCCTATGTGAGTTTTCACAGCAATGAGTCGCCGCTTTTTTGAACAAGAATAATTCTTTGCAAGCAAAGCGTCACAAGTGCCGAGCGCATGGTCAATTTCTGATAATTCCTGGTCAATTTCTGATAATTCGTGTTCAAAATTATATTCGTTTTTCTAACATGTAATTACCATGAATGTCCGCGCGCTCGGCGACGTAAGGAGACGCTTGCTACCATAGGGATGCAAGAATTTTTCATTAATTAATTCTTTCTGTAGATTATAATTTCAAAATAATTCTTCTTAATAATTCTATTTAATAATTAGTGAAATCCGTGTCATCCGTTTTAATCCGTTGTTGAAAAGAAATCAAATAAATCCCTGTAATCTGTGGTCGTTTTATCCGTACAATCCGTTTTAATCCGTTGTTAAGATTAATCCTTGTAATCCCTGTAATCAGTGGTCGTATTATCCGTATAATCCGTCTAATTGGTTTTAATCCGTTGTCAAAAAAAATCCTGTAATCCCTGTAATCTGTGGTCACTATGTCCGCATACTCCGTATAATCTGTATAATTGGCTTTAATCCGTTGTTAAGATTAATCCCAGTAATCCCAGTAATCAGTGGTCGCTATATCAGCGTAATCCGTTGTCGGCTTTGTTAACCATAATGTAAAAGAAAGTTAAAACACACATTTATTCAGTTAAAAAATTTTTGTAGTAGATTAAAATATACTAATTTTGTAGTTTGATGAATGGCATCATTGTGTCTTTTCGTCAAATATTTCCGTGCCATAACATGAAAACACGGTACAATTGAACATGATTAGAAAAAAATAAACCTAAATAAGTATATGGGAATTAAAAGGATTTCTGTTACAATTCAGCGTATGGTGATGGTCTGGGCACTCGTGGCTACGTATGCCTTGAACATCTCTGCGGACACGTGGGCTGATCATGCCCCTAAGGCACTTACTGAGTCCGGTATAACCGGTGCGGGTACAGCCGCTTCTCCTTACAAGATTACCACTGCAGAACAGTTAGCCTATTTCGGCTCTGTGATGAATGGTAATAACCAGTATTGGGAACTGGCGGCAGACGTTAGCCTTGCCGGTCATGATTGGGGTTATGGCATGAGCTATAATCAGCCGACAGCATTCTCTGGACATTTTGCTGGTGGAGGTTTTACTATTTCGGGCCTGACCTTTAATGTTACGAATAGCTCTTGCTTTGCAGGATTTATCCCAGTTGTGGCAGGTACCGTGGAGAATGTGAAGTTCGCTTCGCCGAGCATTGCATTTAATGCGTGTGGTTATCCTCCAGAAAATAATAAAGACGCATTCGGTACTGTAGCGGCTGTTGTTATGACAGGCGGTAAGGTGACCAAGTGTCAAGTTACAAGTCCTACACTTTCCCTTAAAGGTAGTTTTGCGCATTATCATCAGACTGTTGCTATAGGTGGTATGGTTGGTTCCATCCGTGGTACTGGTTCTGTAACCGACAGTAAGGTTGTTGGTGGTTCTATCGTTAATTCTGGAGCGATGGAAATTAGTAGTGTGAATCTCTATGTAGGCGGTTTGTGTGGCCAGATGGAGGCGACATCTAATATGTCTGACTGCGCTACGAAGGGCATGACTGTAACTCTTGACAATACAACATATAGTTGGCCAGGAGCTAATGCCTCTACAAAATTCGCTGTGGGTGGTGTAATCGGTGATATAATGAAGCCGGCATCTAATATGCCTGAGCGTGTGCTCTCTTATAATGCCAAGATTAAAGCCCAGGAGGCTTTCATTGGACCTGTAGTGGGATGCTTCAGTACTACCTACTATGATAATGGTGTTATTGCTAATGACTATTCAGGTGAGGGTAATGACGGTGGTGATTTGACGAAGACCGGCACATGGATGTATAACGGCTACAAGGTGCATGTCAATGAGGATTACATCGATAACATGGGCAGACGTAAGAACTATACCAAGGCCCTTGATGGCGATGGCTATCTTGATGTAGGTAACGCAGAGACTACATTGCCAAAGACTAACAGTGCCAATGGTAGCGCACGTAAGTCTCGTACTGTCGTGTGGTATAACTATCTTGGTTATGATGTCTCCAATAATACTTACCAAGGCGTTTATCCTGATTTCGGAGGCTGGACTGCTTTAAAAACTGGATACAGATATTATGCAACGGGCTATAACGCCGGTGCCTATGTTGACGAAGCACAGGCAGAGTCTTACTTTAATACCATAGGCAACCCGGTTTCACGTTGTAAGCTTACCCTCGTAGATGAGAATGAGGGACGCCGTGGTAATAAATTGGCGCATACTATGAAACTTACCGTTGTTGAGGGTAGCATGAAGATGGACGGCAGCGGTTCAACTTCTGGTATGTTGAAGTGGACATGGTCTGTCAACGGCGAGACATCGACGGCTTCTCAGGATATGACCTTTAACGTTACTCCTTCTTATAGCAGTGAGACGGTCGTCATCGTTACAGCTACTGATGGTTCGGTGATATCTTATACCATTCCGCGTGCTTTCCTGCCGACGCAAAATTGTGATAGCAGTGAGGACCGTGGTACAAAGGATAATCCTTATGTCATAAGTGATGAGGAAGAGCTGCGTCTGTGGTCTGAACTTTCCCGCACTGTCGGTAAGTTTGATAATGCCATCATCAACGGCGTTCTCATACAGGATGATGCCAAGAAGTTCAATGCGTCTTACTTCGAGCTCGGCGCTGATATCGAAATGGAACAGCGTGAGATAACAAGTGATACGAAGGATGCTTCTTGGGGTAATACTTACGCAAGGTATAAGGCACGTCACGGCTTCCACCATGAGGATAATTTCCTGCCTATCTGTGGATTGACCACGCTTGATAACTATGACTATGATCATACATTCCGTGGACAGTTCAACGGTAAGGGACATGTCATCAAGAACTTGCATCAGATATGGTCAGGTGGCGGACTGGAGATGGATAATGATGAAGAAGGTATTCAGTCGTGGGGACTCTTCGGTGTCGTCAGCGGCGGTACCATCAAGAACCTTATCATCGACGGTGCTAAGTTTGAGCACGACGTATATAATGGTTCCTTCATATATGGAGACGCTTTTAACGTAAGTAATCATACTGCTGATGCCAGTGTGGGTTCTGGTGTGTCAATCGGTGCTGTTGCTGGTATGATTACGGCTGGTTCTGTCATCAGGGATGTTGATGTGAAGAATAGTGCTATCTATGCTTCTAACGTCGATAACCATGCACAGGCTGCTGGAACAGCATACAACCAGATAACAATCTGTAAGGGTACCTATGGTTACCCTCTCTATGTCGGTGGTATCGTAGGAAGCGTACAGAGTTCTTATTCAAACCGCGGTGACCTCGGTCACAATACTAAGATAGAGTATGTGTCTTCTGATGTTGACATAGACATCATGCCTATCAAGATTAATAATAAGATGACGAACAACGCTTCTACCTATCCGTATCGTTTACGTTTCCGTGTAGGTGGTATCGTAGGTTCTATGTATTCTTCGGGTAACTATAGCACTATACCTTGGCCGGAACATGCATTCTACACTGGCTTGATCCGTACCATGCATGGTACAGCCAGCCCGACGTTCGGCTATGTGTCTTACAACACTATCGCTGGCGATAACAACTATGCTGCTTTCCATAACACATATAAGGGCTATCCAGGTATTATCAAGTCTGCTTACTATAACAACTATTATCTCCGTGATTGCTACAATGACGAGAAGAATAACAATAATACTATCACTGGTAAGACAGCGAAGATAGCCATCCCTACTGCTGGTCTGTTGTATTACAGCTTGGTAAGCGGTACAGAAGGTGCTGATCCTGATTATGGTGGTAATATCTGGACCACAGGTAATGATTGTCGTAAGGTCAATCCTGTCACAATGTCGTTCTTTGGTCCTGTAACCGATGATAATCTCAGCGGCAATCCGTTGGTACAGTGTGATGGCGGTGTCAGCACTTTGATTGCTCACCTTGAGACAGGAAACTTTAACACTGGTCGTAATATCTGTAGCCAGTACCACGGTGTTAACCAGGGTATATGGAAGGATTGGACTGTTGCAGATAACAGCGACGCTGTTATGCAGGAGTACAATGATCGTGACAGGGAGTATACATGGGTATGGGATAATGAAGCCGGCAGACCACGACTGACTTCTCAGTTGGCTGAGTTCCTTGATGTAACTACAGATGAAGGCTCTACTAATAAGTTCACTGCTACATTGCGTGGCTTGGATAATACCAGCGGTTACTCTTATGCTTGGTATGACCGCTGTAAGACAGTATTGCAGGCAGCTGCTACAGAGGCTAATGGTGGTACGAAATACACACTGAATCCTGAGACATCTACTCACGATCGTTATATCTATGCGGTAGCTACAAAGGATGGTGCAAAGACTTATACGTCTGCCCTGATAAAGATTCCTGGCACCTTGGGTGAGATAACTCTCACGATGCCAGATCCAGAAGTTACCACAAGCACAGGCACAGGTAACCTGACACATCAGGAGTATATCTCTCAGCGTATCTCTCAGCAGGACTATTATAATCTTGCAGAGTCTATACGTCAGAAGACTCCTGACGTTTACTTTACTCAAGATCCTGCAGGTTGGGAGGAGTATAAGAAGGCTGTTGCTTCTGAGATTCTGTACCTTGATGAATTTGGAGGTGTAAATTATCTGTGGACGAATTCAGAGACAGAGCGTATTCGCTGTATAACAAGTGCAACATGGAATGAAGCTAATCAAGAGTTTGATGTGACTTATGATGAGACTAAGAAATCAGTATTCCTCACTCATGCACAGGATGGAGTGATACTAAAGTCCCATGCTCAGTATTATGGATATAGTGAGTTCTTGGCTCTTGATGCACGTGAGGGTACTTATGACGCTACTGCCGCTAATTCTGGTTTTACATATAAGTTTATTGACAAGAAACCTACTGGTACGTATGATAGTGATGGCAACGAAATTTATGCGGATAGGGATAGCACGGCAGAGAAGGCTGGCTATTCTTATCCTTACCATGCAGTCACATTGGCTGCTTATGAGGCAGCTCCTGTCGCAAGGCCTAATGAGACCAAGACAAAGATGACTGCTGTCCTCACTCCGTCTGCAGAATCACTGACGAGTGATAACTATCAGGTAACATATACATGGTACTACAAGAACGGTAATCTTGTAGAGAATGCTAATGAAAGTACTTTGGAGGTTGTTAATCCTACAGGTGAAGACCGTGGTGCATATTTCTGTGTTGTAACGGTTAAAGATATGCTTTATGACTGTTACACTCCTGTTATCTTCAGGGACACTGTTGACTATGCATGGGGCGAGAAATATGTGTTCATTAACCCTGACGGTGTTCAATATACTATTGCTAACATTCAAAATGACAAGCCTGCCGACTATACCTTGCCTAATGGTACGGATTTGACAAAGACAGGTGTGGGTAATGATAATAACGATGGTAAGACTCCATATACCCCAGTGCGCACATGGGAAGCAGCTTATGCCCTCCTTGACGAGACAATGTCATGGGATGAGAACATCATCGTGCTCATAGGTAAGAGCTCGGCAGCTGTGACCACAGGCTCTACATTCGGTAAGGGTGACACCGGTACTCAGGGTGGCAGCTATACCGATACCTATAATAACTGGAAGTCGCGTGGTGCGGCTATGTTCGGACGTAATGTGACCATCCAGTCAAAGACAAGCAATGTGGATGACTATAAGGGACATCTTGAGATAGGTAACTGTGCAAGCGGTAGCTATCAGTACGGTTTCTTCATCTGGGGTGATACCCGTCTCCGTGATATGGAGTTCGGTTGTGACGGTACATCCGGTTATGGTATCATCTTCTGTCAGTATAATAACCTGGAGATGGGTGAGCATCTGAAGTTCGTTGATTGGCCTTCTGCTAACTCTTCTGGTACTGACGTAGGTCCGCTTCCTAACACTGTCATTGCTGACTTGCAGGTATTCGGCGGTATCAACAATGATAACCGTTTCCGTAACATGAACGGACACATTAATAACTATAAGAAGTACCTGCCTCATCCAGAAGGTTTCACAATCAAGGTGAAGTCTGGTTTCTACAGCAATATCTGTGCTTCAGGACGTCAGACTACAGGTAGTGGTAAGGACCATAACGGTTTGGCAGGATGTCCTGATCAGCCTATCAAGTGTAACATCATCGTGGATATTGACCGCGAATGGAATGATGCCAACAAGCAGTTCCGTTCTGGCGCGAATGCCTCTTACGACGTAGGTGCTGTCATGGCAGGTAACCACGAGGGTGCACAGTATGGTGATATGAACCTTGAGATACGTAGTGGTATCGTCGGACGTATCACATCTGGTTCTCTGGGTAACCAGCGTGCTGCTTCTAATAATAGTTATGGTACAGAAGGTGGCTTCTATGCAGATAAGAGTTATTATGGTAGTGCTAATAATGTATATCTGCCTTTCGATGCTTTCTTCGGCAGGGTAAATATCCTTATTGACCCTTCTAAGTCTGACTATGCTTCTGAGAATGAGTCTGTAGAGACAAGAGACCGTCGTGTGATGGTGTCTGAGGTCTATGGTGGCGCGCTTGGTCGTCACATGACGAACTATGGTAATGTAGGTGTCTGCAAATCCATGTTCTATGGTACATCTAACATTACCATCAATGGTGGTACCTTTGACCTTAACACACAGGAGAACGGTAGCAGCGGTGGTGACGGTGCTTATGGTTTGAGTGGCTATAACAACACTACATATAACATTTCTTATGGTGGAAGTAATCATACTTACTATCGTGCACAGCCTGGTATATATGCCGGTGGTGCTGGTGGTATGAGTGGTATCGGTGTTGACTCACTGCATACAAACGACCTTCGTCTGCCATATTATGTTCCGTACGTTAATACAGGTAATTACACCGCAAGTGCATGGGGTGAGAAGGTAGTATTGTACGCTGACTATGACACATGGAAGGCTGCCGGCGGTAACGGCGACAACAAAGTATTTGTGCACTGTTACGATGGTATTGACGAAGAGGGTAACAAGGTTTACACAGATGTGGACCTTACGAAGACCACTTCTACCATCACCATCAACGGCGGTAACTTCTTCCCAAGCTTCAATAAGACCAATGGTACGGGTATGCGTATCAAGCCTGAGCAGGATTGTGGTGTGTATGGTGCCGGTAATGGTTATGTTAACAACAGTTTGATTGACGCACAGTCAACAAATACGCCAAACCGTGCTCCTAACCCGTTGGCTGGTAGTATCTTCGGTACTCCGGGCGAGAAGACGGTACAGATTAATATCAACGGTGGTACGTTCAACTGTGATATCTATGGTGGTGGTAAGGGTAATGATACTTACTATCAGCTGCAGACTAACGGAAACTGGTACAGCGGCTGGGCGTCTCCGTTCAATGTGACAAATAAGAATAACGTCAATTACCTCTCTTACGGTGTTACACGTGACAACTACGGACGTAATGCTCGTATCATAGGTGACGTCGAGATTAATATCGGCGGTGGTATATTCAAGCATAACATCTTCGGTTCTGGTAAGGGCTCTGCAAGCTGTCCTTACATGGCTGAGATTGTGGGTAACACGACTATCAATATCACAAGTGACAGCACACTCGTAAAGGTCTTCGGTGACGTTTACGGTGGTGGTAACTATGCTAAGACTACGCAGAAGACCGCTGTCAACATCGAGAAGGGTATCGTTTACGGTAACGTATTCGGTGGCGGTAACCAGGCTACTGTCGGTGTGATAGAGGAAGAGCCTCTATATACTGCTGAATCTTATTGGTCTATCAGTGACAACGATGATGATTTATGGGCAGGTGTTGAAATGGGAGACCTAGATCCTGACAGCTATGCCGAGATGATTGGTATCGTTCGTACTGGTGGAACAGCAGATAATCCTGAAGAGCACTATATAGGTGAACTTAAGGATAATCCTACTCCGTCAGGTACTCATAAGGTCGGTACTGGTGGTACATCGGTTTACACTATGACCGAGGATGCCAAGATCTATGGTAATATCTACGGTGGTGGTAACAGAGCTGATGTCTTCGGTGACGCCAACGTGGCTATGACAGCTGGTGCTGTCGCAGGTAATATCTTCGGTGGTGGTAACGGTTATATCGACTCTAATAACTCTAACAACAATGTGAAGGCTGACATCCACGGTAACACCGTTGTGATGCTTAACGGTTACAGAGTACTGTGGGAGGAGAAGACTAACGGTACAGTAAATGCAACTACTGGCGAGCCTAATGTCATCTCTTGGACAGGTGCAGAGACTCATACGAACCGCAACAGCTTCGTAGAGGATATCAGCTACAATGTTGGTGGAGAGACTAAGAACTTCATCAAGTGGAAGGATACCCATAATGTATATGGTGGCGGTAACCTGCTCTGTACTGTCGATAGTACGGCTCAGGTAACTGTTACAAAGGGTATGACACCAAGAAGTCTGCTTAAGACTGCTGCTTGGCAGAACTCTTATTATGATAACAATAACCCACACTTCTATGTATTCGGTGGTGGCTTGGGCGAACAGACTGTAGCTAACAACACCAAGGTACGTGTGGGTATGGATACAATGTATGATGAGGATAATACTGCTGAGACTACAGACGTCATGGCGAAGGGTACGCGCTTCTTCGCTGACGGCGAGGAGGAAGCAACTGGTGATGCCGGTGGCAACACTCAGGATATTAACCTCTATAATAACGGTTACGGTCTGGCTGACTATACCGTGCTCGGTGTGCTCGGTGGTGGCTTCATGGGTAAGGTGACCTATGACACTAACGTGCGTGTGGGCGGTGCTACGTTCATACACCGTGTATATGGTGGTGGTTATGGCGATCCGAATCGTGCAACTGCTGAGGTCGTATCTGACCTCGGTCAGGTAGGACGCTCTACAAAGGTGCTCGCTGACGGTGCATTCATCTATGGTGATATCTTCGGTGGCGGTGCACGTGGTGACGTGAATAAGAGCACATACGTTGAGCTCCAGCGTGACGTTAAGGTATATGGTTCTGTATATGGCGGCGGTGACGTGGCTAACGTAGGTAGCACTGAAGCAGCTAAGGTACAGACAGACACTGTAGCTACTACGCTTGTTGCCGGTGGTACAGTGTTCCATAACATCTTCGCCGGTGGCTCTAAGGGTAAGATACAGGGTTCTTCTTTCGTCAACGTCGTTGACTCCGTATATAAGGGCAAGACTAACGTTCCTTATGTATATGGTGATGTATATGGCGGTGGTGAGAAGCACTATATCGCTGGTAACTCTAACGTGCTTATCGAAGGCGGACAGTTAGGCGGTGATATCTTCGGTGGCGGTCTTGGTACTGTTACTAATGAAGGTGCACAGGATGTGACAGCTGACATTATGTATGACACTAAGGTGGATATCAACGGCGGTAGCATACTCTGGAAGAAGAGATGTGATGACTACGCTCATGGTACTGTCTTCTCATTCGAGAACAAGGCGTCAATACCAATGTCACGCTTCAAGACTAAGAAATATGTGGATGCTGATACAGCGATGATAAGAGTGTTCTATGATTATAAGAACCAGCGCTTCGTCAGAAACCACAACGTATATGGTGGTGGTAACATCAACTCTGAGGTTCACGGTAAGGCTTATGTGACTATGCGTCACGGTCTGGTAACCGAGGGACTGCAGAACTATGACCAGTCTTCTGTTACTCCGTTTGCTGCTTGCTGGTATGATATGATACAGCAGAAGGCTTATCCACAGTTCTCTGTATTCGGTGGTGGCTATGGTAAGTACACCACGGTACATGGTACTGAGGTCGTAATGAACGTGGCTAACGAGGAGGATAACAAGTACTCTGCATACAAGGAGGACAACCAGCTGTATCAGCTGAATGAGATTGCACTCCTGTCTGATTGGAAGGGCTTGGCTGAGAGTACTAAGGAGAGTCGTTACGGCGGTACGAATGCAAACGCTTATCGTCGTTACCGCTCATCACGCTATGCGTGGTCAGGTGGTGTGCATAACCATGTGATGGCTAACCTTATCGGTGGCTCTTGGGCTGGTAAGATTATAGGTAACACCAGCGTCGTAATGGATGGTACATCTGGATGTCGTAACATCTTCGGCGGTGGCGTAGGTATGGCTACCGACAAAGACAATGAGCTGCTCGGTGAGGTAACAGGTACTTCTACCGTTGATGTGAGAAACGGTATCGTCTCTGGTGATATCTATGGCGGTGGTGCCGGTATAGAGTCTAAGAAGAATGATGACGGTCTGCCTGTACGCGACTATACTAACGTTGCTCGTGTACGTAAGGGCGCTAAAGTCTCTATCGACGGTACTGTATCTTCTACTGAATTTACAGGTGAGACCTTCAAGAGAGATAACACCCTTGTCTTCGGTAAGGTGCATGGCGGCGGTGACGTGGCTAACGTTGGTAACAATGTGACACGTCCTACTGGTGATATTACTACAGATGAAGATGGCAATCCTAAGTTTATGACTGAGGTAGATGTCAAGGGTGGTATCATCTTCTCACAGGTTTACGGTGGTGGTAGCGGCCGTCCGGCTTCTGACTGTGTTGACTACACTGCACTGGGTGCCGTATATGGTAACTCTAAGTTGACTGTCGCTACTCCTACTACAGAGGAGACTGCTCCTTGGTTGTGGAACAGAGTTTATGCCGGTGGTGAGAGCGGTACAGTATATGGTAACTCAATGCTTCATATTGCTGGTGGCTACTTGGGATACAATGCCTTCGGTGGTGGCTTCGGTAAGGTTGATACTCTGAGCACAGGTAATCTGCTGGTAACAGACGCCGCTGTCAAGGGTAACACCTATGTGGATGTCACTGGCGGTGAGTGGTGTGTATCACAGATATGGCTTACCGAGGATGCCGATGGTAACGACTTGCGTGCGTGGGCACCGGTGAACATGGCGCTTGGTCATAAGTATGTACCACAGTACAACCCGGAGACACGTACGTTCATCGTTAACCATAATATATATGGTGGTGGTAATGCCAGCTCAACTATCGGCGGCAATACCTATGTGAAGATGACAAAGGGATTGTTGCAAGACAAGACCATACTTGGAGCAGCTTATGAAGGCACATTCTTCGAGCAGAATGAATGGAGGGAAATATATGACAAGGTAGGTTCTGCCCACTTCTCTGTATTCGGTGCCGGCTATGGTGCTGAGACAACGGTGAAGGGTGATACATACGTCGATGTAAGCATTGACGGTGAGGTGGCTCCTTCTTCTGACTTCCAGGATAATGACGTTGAACTGTATAAGCGCTTCAAGTCATATCAGTCATTGCTCGATATCATAGGTGGTGGCTACAACGGACTGGTAGAGGGTAACTCTAACGTCCACATCGGTGGTAATACGTTCATGCGTCGTGCCTTCGGTGGTGGCTACTATGCTAAGGTTAAGAACTCTAAGGTGCTCGTTACCTCTGGTGATATCGATGAGGTATTTGGTGGCGGTGTTATCGGTGACGTATTGCACAACTCATTCGTGACAATAGGTCAGCATGGTGACTCTACCTTCGTAAACACTGTATATCATAAGGCTAACGAAAAGCTCTTCATTAACGAGAATGTCTATGGTGCAAACGACGTATCTGGTGCCGTAGGTATGGAGGATAATAAGGAGGAGCATAATACCGGTGATGGTACTCATGTAATACTGCGTGGTGGTACTGTTTACGGTGATGTATATGGTGGTGGTAATGGTGACTACCTCTATGCTCTGTCACCAACCAATGACACCAAGGTTAAGCCTCATGAGCACTATAAGCTGAATCAGGAGAGTGATGATTCCTATGACCTCGTTTACACAGTGCCTATGCGCCCTGGTATGGTCAGTGCGGCTTCTACATCTCCTGCACAGAGAATTGTGAATATCAATACCTTCAGGCCTATAGCCGTTGAAAGCCGTATTGATATGAAGGGACTTGAGGGTGAACACCTCAAGGTGAAGGGTAATGTCTTCGGTGGTGGTAACTCTGCTACTATCAGAGGTATCGGTCAAACTCCTGTTGTTAATATCAACGTGAGTGACTATGTAGAGCTCGGTGGCTTGTTCCTCGGCTCTGACGGTGACAAGCTCTTCCAGGACTCTGATCACAATCCGTTCCTGTCTAACTTCCAGCACATCAACGATGTGAACTTGGAGGATACAGTGGATTGGGAGAATGACCCTGCCAACAAGACTATTGCTGAAAGATACCTTCCTGTGAAGAAGGATGACCGTTATAAGGTCTATCCACACTTGCTTGACTTGTATTTCCAGCCTGTGGAGATGGATATACAGCCAACACTTACATGGAATGGTACCAAGACTGGTAATGTAACTAATACTACTATCGGTATCATCTGTTGCGGTGGTAACCGTGGTAACATGAACGTTTATCCTGATGCCGGTAATGTGGTTGATATACAGTTCCCAGAGGGACTGACTGTAACAGGTCATATCATTGGTGGCTGTAACATCGCCAACTACTCATGGCATAATACTTCTTCAGGTAAGACTACATACCACGTCGGTGGTTATCTGCTCGGTGAGCGTAAGGGTGAGAACCCAATGATTAACCTCTTGGTTAAGTGTCAGTTCGCTCCATCAATAAAGGATATTGTTTCCGACGGTGGCGTAACTCATAAAGAGTATAGCGGTGGTAACGTATATGGCGGATGTTATTACTCTGGTAATATCGTCGGCGACGTTAAGGTTGACGTGCGCAGTAATATGCTTAAGGGCTTGCGCTCAGACTACTTCTCTAACGCTGCTAACTCTTCTGAGCCTGCATGTAACGTATATGGAGCAGGTTACGGTACTGAGTCTTATGTCTATGGTGACACTTATGTCCTCATCGGTCAGGGTGTAGAATGTGAGACTAAGGCTACCACCTACTATAAGGATGGTACTCATACACCAGCAAAGGGAGCTGCTAAGCTTAATCCTGATGGTGACGACAGACAGTTCGTTGATTATCTCATATTCAATGATAAGGGTACTTCTGTCAACTATGTATTCGGCGGTGGTCTGCAGGGTAACGTGGTAGGTAATACCAATGTGCGTTACTACAACGGTCATACACTGCACTCAGTAACTGGTGGTAGCTATGCTGGTTATCTCTGGGGTAGTACGCAGTTGCTTGTAGGTTATCCTGAGTACTATGTTGCCAAGAAGCAGAAGGAGTATAATGTTCTGCGTAAGGATGAGGATCCAGGTAACCTTGAAAAGATGTCTCAGAACATCAACGGTGACTGGGATAAGGCTATTAAGCAGCAGATCAAGTTGATGGCTGGTGATATTATAGCACCGACATTGTACGAGAGTATCGTTGCTGCTACTCCAGGTGCTGCATCTGACTTTACAAAGAATACGGTAACACTCGCTGATGCCGATCTTGACAGCTGGGATGATGTAAATATCACAATCGACGAGGCTATCTATGGTGGTGGTTACTCTCTCGCATCAGGTTCTTCAGTGATGGCAAACAACACCATCGTGCTGAAGTATGACGAGCAGTATAACGTTGACCCAGAGGATTACCTTATCACTTCTGTTGGCTATGGTGGTAATACTACCATGGTGGTATGGGATAATGTACCTAAGAATGGTGACTATACTGATAAGCCTGCTGATGATGCTAAGAACCACATCTTCATTTCTCAGCAGGAGATGGATCCTATCGTACTGCCTGATGGTACCGATATGTTCGGTTACTATTATAGAGATGATAACGGACACTATCACTATGTGTTCCAGGAGAACACCTACTTCGCAGGAGAGTCACTTCCTAAGCCAGCTAACTACACTGGTACATACGTCAGCGCTTACAACTTCGATGCAGAGGGCGGTATGTATGGTGACGGTCACCTCTCATTCTCTGAGGGCTTCCGTACAGGTGAGCTGAGAGGCTACGGCTTCTGTGGTGGTAGAACTGCTGACGGTGCTCTGTTGATGAACTCATTCCAGCGTATGGATATTCTTCGACTTGAGGATTGTAACGTTATCATGCTTGGTGCGCGTGACTACGCTACCAACGTGACAAACACCACTCCTTACTCACTGTCACGTATCGGCGAGCTTCAGATGGTAAGTCATATTGATGACAGTAATGGTTTGAGTTCTGTCGTGAACAGATATGATCCTGCTGGTGCTGACGCTGGCTCAAAGGGAGCTCGTAACTTCCTTGGCTTGTCTAACCACATCCTCTATGTAGGTTGTGTGTTCACAAATACTCCGTTCACTGATACCTTCATTAATGGATCGCGTGAGGCGGCTGTTGATGGAACTTCTTATGTTCAGAAGAAACAGGCTATAATTGACTCATATTATGGCTCTAACCCTGATGGTGGTGAGTTTAACAAGCGTAACGACGCAACTGCTAAGAACATGATCGGTATCAGCTCTGGTTATGCTCTGAAGATTCAGAATGTATCAAGTGAGCTTGTAACGAAAGAGGAAGGTGACGGTGATGGTAATACGTATGAACGTATAGCTCTTAGAGACTCTGTGTTCTACGGACCTATTGTCGGTGTGGCAGAGGTTAACCTCCTCAGTGCACGTATTGATGAGGGTGGTGGTTACATCTACTCTGACAATGTACATAAGCGTCCGGCAAATGGTGATGATAAGGACACTGAAGACTTCCTCATGACAACTGGTAACTTCGTATTCCCTTACGATGCAAAGAATAATCGTTATATCCTTGACGATTGTTATCCTGATGGATATGATGCGGCTAAGAAGGGTGGCAAGACACCGGAGCAAGAGGATGATATCCACTACTGGTATATCGAGGGTTACAACTACTACTACCAGTTGCATATCACGGGTTACACTTCTGACAGCCGCATAAACGGTCTGAAGTTTGATACAGATAACTCTGACGTGCTGACTATCATGCAGGGTGCCAAGAAGGGACAGATTCCTGTACTTCACAGTGTACAGTGGCGTAGTAACCACCCAGCTGCCACCTATGGTACATGTGATCTTGACGGTTCTTACAATGCAGACAACATTGCAACATATCCTGCTACAATGCAGACTGCAGGTATCACAACTCTTGGAGATGCTACAAACAATACACGTTGGAGTGATGACTACTACCACTTGCGTGTAGGTGTCAAGGACAGCACTACGAAGACATATAACGGTGAGGGTGCCATAGGTACTATCATGCGTTACGATGCTACTCCTGCATCTAATCTCGTTGGTACGGTACAGACTGATAATCCTATTATCACGTTGCAGCTTGAGGATAGGGTAGATAACACTACTACTGCATATTACAATGCACACTTGTCAGAGTCTTGTCTCTCGACTATTGTCCTCACTGTTCCGGCATTGAAGAAGAACGAGACATCTGGTGAATTGGAGCCTGAGATGCGATATATGAATGTCAGCAATATATTCACTGCTAAGAATTATTACACGCTGATTAAGGAACCAACAACCATTAATATGGGTGGTACGTATTACTACTTCGATGACAATACGCACCAGTATGAGGTTCTGAATATGAATAATCTCTATGTGCTCTCTACATCAAGTTCTCAGGATTACTGGAAGGTAACTGGCTTGAAGAAGGTAGATGGTAACAATGCTTATGAGATAACAACCGACCACGGTACTGTTTCCGCTGACGGTGTGATGTTGTACGCTCCACGTAACTACACCTATACTCTCTATCTGACGATAGACTATGTACAGGGTCCGGAGCTGCGCGGACATATTGACATCGAGAACTGTGCATTGCCAGGTGAGATGGTTAAGCTGACTACTAAGAACGTCAAGATTGATGTTGACGAATCAATGTCTCCTATCGGTTATTATTGGCGTATCGGTCAGCGTAAGCAGAATGCCGATGGTACATGGGAGTTCAGTGACAAGACCGCTTGGAAGCCATCAACATCTACCATAGATGGAGCTCCAAAGGGATATGACTCTTACAAACAGAACAGTCCTGTCAAGAACGGTGTCTTCAAGGGATGTATATACGACCAGACTGATGACTATCTCGAGATACCTGTATACTACTTCATGAATGGTTATGGTGTACAGTATGGCGTAGAGTTCAATGGTCTTGACGGTAGAATCTTCCCTGTTGACATGGTAACAGCAGACTCACTGCTTGTACATAACTTCCATCGTATGGATACCCATGCAGAGAACAAGAACTTGTATCTGCACCTCTCAGAGGCTGTGGCAAGAGCATACGGTAACGATGCATATACAAAGGCTAAGGCTAATTGGGATGAGAAGAAGGTTACTGACAACTTCGCTAATTTGACCGAGGCAGACAAAACCGCTTGGTTGACTGCTAACCCAGAGCCAGAGTATGTAGCACCTCTGAGCCAGCCACGTATCTATATACAGGATGAGAAGGATATGAAGGCGTTCTATCAGTTCGTTGATAGTATCGGCCGTTACGATGAGAACAACTACATCACAAAGGCCCAGATAGGTAACGCATTGATAAATGTACCTACCGGTGGTAAGTATGCACAGTTCTACTTGTTGAACAACATCGTATTCGACAAAGAGTTCTATCATACTCCAGAGCAGGACTTCGAGGGTGACTTCGACGGTATGGGCTACACTGTAGATATGACTAACGGTAACCGTCTGACTGAGGCTCCGACACTCCTTAACACAGTATCTGGTGGAGTATATAACCTCGGTGTCAAGGGCAGACCGATAGCAGTGTCAGTGGCAGATGACGATGCTGCCCACATACATAACAGCTTTGTATATGGTATGAATAACAAGCAGGCTGTTAAGGTACTGTCAGATGCTGCAACGGCAGAGAACGCAGGTCTTGACAACTGTTATGACCTCACTGTAGCAACTGTAGAGGACTTCAACTATGGTAAGGTGGCTTACAACCTTAACAAGTATTACCTCGAAGAGCGCTACCGCCGTGCTAAGGTTGAAAATCCAAAGAACGATCGTATCGAGCAGTACTATGCAAATGGTGACTACCAGTATGCAAGACGTATAGACTCACGTACAAGACACGAGACCGGTGTGGTATATCTGAGAACAGGTAACGAGGATATCCCTGCATACGGTAAGAGTGATACGCGTCACTTGACAGATCACAGAATCGATAAGTCACGTGCAGTTGTTACGAAGTACACTGTTGATGATGCAGACGAGATAACTGAACTCAACCGTATCTATGATAAGGAGTATGAGTTTGAGATTAACTATGAGACAACTGGTTCTAAGCGTCAGATGAGTCCTAGTCCATACTCTGTTGGGTCTGTTAAGAGCATCGTTTACAGGCCACTGTACAACGAGCCTTACGCTCAGGAGGCTACAGGTAAGATGCCTGCTGATACATTGAGGAATGACTACCTGATGTTCGGTCAGGGACTGGATGTCACAGCAGAGGAGTTGCCAAGCAGAATCACAAGTACGATGAATATGATGGCAGCAAACCGTGTATGGCGTGCAGGTGGCTTCTATGGTTCTAAGCTTGACGAGGGCTTCTATTACAATGCCCTTGACAACATTTCTACCATGGTACATGACCCACGTCTGACAGCAGTTGACTTCAGCAGCTATCGTGATGGTGATATTACTGCAGACTCTTATTATAAGGGTATGTCAAGCGTAGAGGGTGATCCTACAGTTCTGCAGAACGTATTCTATGCTCCTACTAAGGACACACCGTCTGACGCTATTGGCGAGAGAACCTACTGGGGCTTCGGCATCGGTAATGAGGATGTAACAAAGAACCTCCTTGTTTACACTAAGGCAAGCACCAATATCGGTAATATCGTTAACACTGCTGATGAGCACTATGTAGCAACCACTCCAGAGGAGGATATCAAGTTCCACCAGGTTGTTGTGACATCTGACAGAACAGGCGTACAGGCATCATTGTTACACCTCGTTGATAAGGAGGACTTCAATGCTCCTATCACGTTCGGTGCTGATACAGCATGGTATGTACGTAATCCTGAGATTGAGACAGGTTATGTAGAGAAAGCCGGTGAGGGCTGGGAGAGCATTACTCTGCCATACACCGTACGCTACACAACTCTCTCATCTCATACTGACGAGCTTGAGGATGGTATTAACCAGTACTATGACTATAAGGATACTCCGGCTCACGAGCGTAATACGCTGAAGGGTCGTCTGACTAACCTCTCGTTCTTCTATGGAGAGCAGGGTAATGAGGATTCTGAGGATAATCCTGGTATCATAGGACAGCAGTACTGGCTGCGTGGTCTTAACAACATGAAGGCAGAAGGTGCCAAGGTAATGGCTAACTTCGTACGTCCTCTGTACAGTATCAGAGACATGGAGACAGAGCATGAGGCATTCAAGGCTTACACTCCGTTCGTTGTCAGCTTCCCAGGCAGCCGCTTCTATGAGTTTGACATGACAGGTCAGTCACTCGTATTCGGTGCTTCTGGTACTACAGTAGAGGTTACTGATGATGCTGTAGAGGCGAACAAGCAGGTTGTTACACTCAACAATGTTGCAACTTACACCTATAAGGGTGCCTTCGCAAACGATAAGTCATCTTCTAAGTATGCAATAGCTCTGAAGAGTGATGCAGCAGATGAAGACGAGGCTGCGGCTACCTTAGGTGATCGCTTCACTGCTAACGCACATATCTATCCGTTCCGTGCTTACATGGCATCAGCAGCGGCAAGTGGTGGTGCTAAGGCAGGTTATCAGAAATTCCAGGAGAACAATGAGGATGAGGTAATCTATATCAGTGCCCTCGGCATCAGCCTTGAGGATAAGGGTATAGAGGAGCCTGCTACCGAAGACGTGATAGAGAGTGACGGCTTGCGTATCTATCCAAGCGGTAAGCGCATTGTGGTTGAGAGTACCTACGATACCACTCTGAATGTTTACAGTGCTGGTGGCCAGCTTGTCAGAGTACTTGATGTACGTCGTGGTACAAGCATCTACAGTGGTTTCGCTTCAGGTATCTATCTGATAGACTCTAAGAAGCTCATGTTGAAGTAATAATTTGATTGATAATAGAAAATCAGGGCTGTCCCGAAAGGTGACAGCCCTGATTTTTTTGTTGTAGGATGGGAGGGGGCAGAAGGGGATGAGAGCAGGTAAAAGAAGACAGGGAGAGGAGGGGAGTGGACGAGAGAGGGCGTAAGGAGACAGGAAGATGGTATGAGGGTATAAGAGAAGGAAGAAGGGAGGAAGAGGTGGGGATAGGATGGTCGCTGTGATACAGCGACAAACAGAACAGGGGAGGGGAGAGAGAAACGGGGAGGGCGAGAGAGGACGGAAGAAAGAGGATGAAAGAAAGAGGATGAAAGAAAGAGGATGGAAGAAAGAGGATGGAAGAAAGAGGATGGAAGAAAGAGGATAGTGACAATGGTCTAAGAGGAAACAAAAATACCTATATTTGCTATAGATATGATGCTATAGGAAATATAGGCGTTAACGTCTTTAGTTTGTTTTATCCTCTTATACGCTTACATCCGCTTTGATGTGAGGGTAAGGGTTGTAGTCTGTCAGTTGGAAGTCCTCGTAGCGGAAACTGAAGATATCCTTTACGTCGGGGTTGATAATCATGCGTGGCAGAGGGCGCGGAGTGCGTGTCAGTTGCAGCTCAGCCTGCTCCAGATGGTTAAGATAGAGGTGTGTGTCGCCGGTGGTGTGAATGAAGTCACCGCACTGGAGGCCTGTTACCTGTGCCATCATCTGCAGCAACAAAGCGTATGAGGCGATGTTGAATGGTACGCCGAGGAAAGTGTCGGCGCTGCGCTGGTAAAGCTGCAGGGACAGTTTTCCGTCAGCCACATAGAACTGAAAGAGGCAGTGGCATGGTGGCAAAGCCATCTGGGCAACCTCTGCAGGGTTCCATGCACTTACCATGATACGGCGGGAGTCAGGGTGGTTCTTTATCAAGTCCACAGCCTGTTGTATCTGGTCTATGGTGCCGCCTTTATAGTCGGGCCATGAGCGCCACTGGTGGCCATATACAGGACCTAACTCGCCGTTCTCGTCAGCCCATTCGTTCCATATACGCACACCGTTCTCCTGCAGGTAACGTATGTTGGTGTCGCCACTCAGGAACCATAACAACTCATGTATGATAGACTTCAGGTGTAGCTTCTTTGTTGTGAGCAGGGGGAAGCCCTCGCTCATGTTAAACCGCATCTGGTGTCCGAAGACACTCTTCGTGCCCGTACCGGTGCGGTCGGTTTTTACTACTCCCTCGGTGGTGATTCTTTGTAATAGGTCAAGATATTGCTTCATTTCTTTTATGTGGTGGTTATGGGTTTAATGCGTGTTGTGGGTGCGTTTAATGGGGGTATGGGCTTATGGGTGGATTTAGGGGCTTAATGGGCTTTATAGGGCGTTTTTGGGGATGCAGCTCTATTCTTCTTGGGGCTTCTCATCCTCCTTTTTCTTCTCAGTCGCGTTATATCTGATGCTGAGGAAGCCGTTGCGTCTCAGCGTCTGTTTTACGTCAGTGATAAAACCCATTGGCGTTTCGCGGTCGGCACGAATGTTTATTACCGTGTTTTGCGACGCTCCTGCTTCTTCCTCAGGACCCTCAGTGGGAACCGTGCGTGCTTTGCCCCTGGCATGTCGTATGGCCTGTCCTAACTGTTCCATCGACACTATGTCGTTTCCCACCTGTAACAAGTAGTTACCTTCGTTGTCCTTTCCTATGTAAAGGTTTACCATCTCATACTTGTCACGCGGGTCAGACAGTTCCTTGCCTTGCGGCGTCTCAAACTTCAGACGCGGCGTCTCTGTCCTCATGTGCGTAACTATCATAAAGAAGAATAGCACGGTGAAGATAAGGTCAGGCATAGAAGCCATGTTAAGGCTTGGTACGCTGCGTTTCTTATGTCGTCTGATTTTAATGATGGTCGTTAATGGTTTTTATGGGAGTACAGTTTCTTGTATTCTTTGTGGAAAGTAACTGTTGATTTCGGATTGCTGGTCCTCATTAAGAGATATCAGCGATGCTCCGTATTTCTTCTTTGCCGCTGCGTCGCGCACCTCCCTGTATGCTCGCACTATCTGGTTTTGCAGTTGGAAGTATGAGTCATAGTCAGCGTCGCGGTCTATCTGCAGTTCAATGATGTGTGATGCACCTCTTGTTATAATGAAATGCCTCACATCCTTGCGTAGCTTGTCATCAATCTTCGCAGGCTTGCCCTCCATAGTCGTCAGTCCGTCTTTGGTAAGGTGCAGAGTCATCACCTTGTCTTTGTCCACGTCCTTTTGCTCATCCTGCCTGTCGGGCTCGTATGGTGGCATCATACGTCCCAATCCCTTGTCACTGTCCATAGATGTGGTCACAAGGAAAAATATGAGCATCATAAAAGAGATGTCCGCCGTTGCCGTGGTGTTCAGTCCCGGCATACTATGTCTTTTTCTCTTAATAAGCACGTCTCTTCTTTACTTTGTCAAAAACGATTGTGGCGGTAGCTGTCAGTAGCATGACTGCTGCTGTTACCAGACACATATCAGTGAAAGATGTGGTAAGCCATATCACCATACTCAGTATGATGACGAATGCCGCCACGCTCCAGTCAATGATACCTACGGGTATGCCGTTCTCCTTACGTTTGCGTCTGTTCATCCTTATAGAATGGTACACGCTGTATGCCGTGGCGCATAACGTGAGAACTAACACTGTGGCGATAAGCCATATTATGATGTCTATGATAATCATTTACTATTTGCTCTTTACTCCTTACTCTTTATTCCTTACTCTTTACTCTTTATTCCTTTATAGATATCTACGAACGTGATGGCGCTCTCCTCCATCTGCGCTGTCAAGTGGTCAATCTTAGAGAGGATATAGTTATAGAATAGCTGCAGCACAAGTGCGGTGATGATACCGAAGATGGTAGTGATAAGAGCCACCTTCATACCAGCTGCCACGATAGTAGGGCTGATGTCGCCGGCTGTCTGTATCTGGTCGAAAGCCATCACCATACCAATCACAGTGCCGAGGAAGCCCAGCGACGGTGCCATGGCAATGCACAGCGTTATCCATGAGCAGCCCTTCTCCATCTTGCCTATCTGTACGGAAGCGTAAGAACTGATGGAACGTTCCATCTCCTCAGCGGTGCTGTCCAGCCTGAGCACACCCTGGTAACATATACTTGCTACAGGACCGCGTGTGTTTCTGCACAGTTCCTTGGCAGCCTCCTGACCCTCGCCCTTCAGCTTTGTCTCAAGAGCCTGCATGAAACGCTTGGCATCAATCTCTGACATGCTGAGGTAAATGATACGCTCTATACAGAATGCCAGGCCAATGATAAGACACAAAGCCACCAATGACATAAAGCCGGCTCCGCCCTCCACGAACTTCACCTTCAACTGGCTGTATGCGCTGCCGTTGCCGTCAGCCATGGACTCAAGCATTGTGGTGTCGCTCATCTCAGCGGCTGCCTCGTCAAGAAGCAGGCTGGTAGAGTCACTGGCCGCACTTGCGGCAATTGTGTCAGACGGTGCGGCGACAACCACGGTTGTCACTGCGAGTAAAAGAAGCAGACAAAGAAATATTCTGTTCATTGGTTTATAATTTCATTTAGCGATGCAAATTTACTTAAATTTCTTCTTACAAACAAATTTGTCTGCAATAAAATCAACATCAGTGCGTTCATTCTTTGATGACAATAACAAAAACGAGATATATAAACTGTTTTCATCATGACGGCAGGGCTGATTCGCTTAGGCGAATGTCGGCACTTGTCGTCATGTTTTTTTTATGCCTTGTGATATGTCCGTTTACCGCGTCGGCACAGGATTTCGTGCTGACGGGCCGTGTTATGGACGAACAGGGTAATCCTGTGGAGCTGTGTACTGTGTCGTGCCTGAAGCAAGGCAAGGTGACCATGACAAGTCTGAAGGGCGATTTCTCCTTGCATCTTGCATCCGCAGACTCTGTGGAGGTGCGTTTCTCTATGATAGGTTACAAGAGTAAGGTGAGAGTGCTGCGTCGTCCCCGTGGCAGGCAGAACCTGCAAATCACGCTCTATGAGGACAGTCAGGAGCTGCAGGGAGTGACGGTGACAGAGAAGAAACGCCAGACGGGAGCCTCGCAGGAACTTGACGTGAAAGACATGAAGCAGGCTCCGTCGGCCTCGGGCAATGCCGTGGAAGAACTGATACAACAGCAGGCAGGCGTAAGCACCCACAGTGAGTTGTCATCACAGTACAATGTGCGCGGCGGTTCCTTTGATGAAAACTCCGTATATATAAATAACGTGGAGGTGTACCGTCCGTTCCTTGTGCGCTCAGGTCAGCAGGAGGGGCTGTCAATCATCAACCCCGACATGGTGGAAAGCATCTCGTTCTCCTCAGGCGGTTATGAGGCGAAATACGGCGACAAGATGTCGTCGGCGTTAGACATAAAATACCATAAGCCTACACGCACGGAAGGCTCACTGTCTGCCAGCTTGTTAGGTGGCTCGGCATACCTTGGACTGGCAAGCAAGAAGTTCTCATGGGCCAACGGCTTCAGATACAAACAGACCAAAGCCTTGCTTAAGACCTTTGACACCACGGGAGAGTATGACCCGCAGTTCATAGACTATCAGACATATCTTACCTTCACCCCCAACAAACGCTGGCAGGTGGAGTTCATAGGCGATATATCGCAGTCGCGCTATGACTTCTATCCAGTGGACCGCGAGACGACATTCGGCACGCAGGACAACGTGAAGTCATTCAAGGTGTATTTCGACGGTCAGGAGAAAGACCTCTTCCGTACCTACTTCGGCACGCTCACGCTGCGTCGCATCATATCCCCCAAGACAACAGTGTCGCTGCTCGGCACCGCCTTCCATACCAAGGAACGAGAGACCTATGACATACAGGGACAGTATTGGCTCATGCAGACCGAGACACAAGAGAATATGGGCGTGGGTACCTACCTGGAGTATGCGCGTAACTATCTCACGGCAAACGTGGCGAGTCTTAAGCTGATGCTTGACCATAAGACGCAGCATCATAATGTGCAGGCAGCCCTGCAGATGCGCTGGGAGCACATCACAGAGAACTCAAGGGAGTATGAGATGCGTGACTCCGCCGGATATATCATGCCACATACAGGCGAGGACCTAAAGATGATATATGCCCTTGCAGCGCGTAACAGCCTCAGGGCGCGCAGACTGGAATTCTATGTGCAGGACACTTGGAAATTCCATTCGCCGCTTGAGACAAACTTCTATACACTGAACTACGGCATACGCTTCGCCAACTGGTCGTTCAACCAGGAGAGCATAGTGTCACCGCGCGTGATGCTCTCAGCCATACCTTACTGGAACGATAATGTCACCTTGCGCCTTGCCGCCGGACTGTATTATCAGGCGCCTTTCTTCAAGGAACTGCGAGATACCACGACGATAGGCGGAGTGACCTACGCCACGCTGAACAAGAAGATACGCTCACAACGCAGCATACACTTCATAGCGGCATTTGACTACCGCTTCAAGGCGGGGGGCAGACCATACCGCTTCACTGCCGAGGCATATTATAAGGCCCTCGCCAACGTGATACCTTACAGCGTAAACAACGTGAAGGTGACCTACAGCGGTCAGAACGAAGCCTCAGGACATGTAGCGGGCATAGACTTCAAACTGTATGGAGAGTTTGTGCCGGGTACCGACTCATGGATAACATTCTCACTCATGTCCACAGCCATGAACTACAGGGGGCAGAGCGTTCCGTTGCCTACAGACCAGCGATATGCCGTGAACCTGTTCTTTACGGATTACTTCCCCGGCACAGACCGTTGGCGCATGGCGCTGAAACTGGCATACGCAGACGGACTGCCGTTTGGTCCGCCACATACCGATAACGCCCGTCAGAGTTTCCGCGCTCCGGCATATCAGAGGGTTGACATAGGTATGAGCTACAGAGCATACAAAAGGGAAAACCAGCAGGTAAAGAAGTTCTGCCTGAGGAATATATGGCTCGGCATAGACTGCCTGAACCTCCTGGGGCATAGCAACGTCAACTCCTACTATTGGGTAACCGACGTGCAGAACTATCAGTATGCCGTGCCAAACTATCTTACTGGAAGGCAACTTAACGCCCGTCTGACGATGGAATTTTGAACAGAAGAATATGGGGCAGGAAAAGTCCGAATCACCAAAATGTCCTATTTTAGGCTTCAAATCCTTGCGATATTACTCAGCAACCTTATATCTTGGCTGAAATATCGCAAGGATTTTGCGTTTTGTGTAAAACGTTGTAATACAACGTTATACAGGACAAAGCGTAATAAAAGAGCGCTATTTTGGGGCTTTTTTTGTGTGAAAGCATAGCTTTTACAAGGTAAAGTGATAGCTTTCACACCCTAAAAGCTATCACTTCACGTGCAGAAAGTTATGCTTTTAGAGCCGTTTTTGGCGTTTTTTTCGTGAAAAAGCCATAAAAACGATGCAGAGGGATTGTGCTTTATTCCTTATGATTGGTAAATTTTTCCACGCAAAACTTCTAGATTGCGAATTGTAATGAAATGTTAAATCACCAAAATGTCCTATTATAAGGGAAACGTGGTTTGTGTGGCTCACAGAAAAAGTGTAACTTTGCAACCTATGAGCAAGGCAAAAGAAATAAGACAGACATTCAGACTGCTGATGAACGGCGTGACGGCGCAGTCACAGAGAGAGAAAGGTGTGGACTATCACATAAACTGGGGAGCCTCACTGGGGCACCTTCGTGACCTGGCTGCCGACTATGGTAAAGACTATGACACCGCTGTGGAGTTGTGGCATGATGATGTGCGTGAGAGTAAGATGGTGGCTGTGATGCTGATGCCAGTGGATGCGTTTGACAGGCAGACGGCAGAGCAGTGGATAGCTGAGACACCCACTCAGGAAGTGGCAGAGGTGGCGGTGATGGAACTGTATCAATACCTCAGCTATGCCAAGGAACTGGCATTCGCACTAATAGCCACGGACGGCATGATGCAGCGCATATATGGCTGTAACATTATGGCGCGCCTGTTGTCGGCAGGCAAGGAGATGACCGTAGAAGAGCAAGCGCTGGTGAGGTCGGAGGCAGAGCGCATCGTGACCGATGAGTCGCAGCCGTTGTCATTGCGTCATATAGCCAGCAATGTGCTGGTCAGGATAGAAGACGCGGAAGGCTTGTAGGGACAGAGAACCAAAAATGAGCATCGGGGGGTGAGAAAATAACGCAAAAGCTTGAATGTTAAGAAAATTATTAGTAACTTTGCACATAAACAAAAGTGTATAGAGTATGACGGAGAAAGCATTGAATAACCTCAGCGAGTATCTTTGCGATACACTCACTGACGAGGAGAAGAGAGATTTGGCGTTGGAGCTTAGCATGAGCGCCATGGCCAAGGAGGAGCTGCCACCGTATACCATGGAGGAGGTAAACGCCATGATAGAGGAGAGCGAACGTCAGTTTGCTTCTGGGAGGTATATGTCAAGTGACGAAATGTTTGAGCAGTTAGAGAAAAAATTGGAAGGAGAGTTCTGTGTGGAACTTGCTGAAACAGTATGATAGTTAATTGGTCAGACAGGGCACGAGAAGAATTGTTCAATGTAGCATCATTCATTAAAGATTCTTTCGGAAGGAAATACATGAATCAGTTTATGAGGGATGTTGTAAGGGTGAATTCTTTGTTGGCAGATAATCCCTGGATAGGCAAAGAGGAAGACTCTCCACCACTGCGGAGAGGAGGCTATAGAGGCTTTGTAGTAAGGAAAAAGAATAAAATCATATATCGTGTTGTGGATGGTTGTATAGAGGTGGCTGCCTTCTGGGACACACGCCGTGAGCCGGCGGCTTTGAAAGAAGAACTTAATTTGGAATAGAAATACAGAATAACAATAATGCTTACACTGAAACTGATAACAGAAGAGAAGGAGAGAGTAGTAAAAGGACTGGAGAAAAAACACTTCAGCGGCGCTGCTGAGGCTATTGACGGTGTCATTGCCGTTGACAAGAAACGTCGTGAGACACAGCAGGAGCTTGATGCTTGTCTGGCTGAGCAGAAGAAGGCTGCAACTGAGATAGGCAAGCTGATGAAGGCCGGCGACAAGGCTGCTGCCGAGGAGGCAAAGCAGCGCGTGGCAGCGCTTAAGGATAAGTCAAAGCAGCTGGAGGAGCAGAAGGCCGAGGCTGAGCAGGAGCTCACCACACTGCTCTGTCAGATTCCTAACATACCATACGACGAGGTGCCTGAGGGTTCATGCGCTGAGGACAACATCGTTGTGAAGAGTAATCAGAAAGAGTGTGACGGTACAGACACCGTGGGCACATGGACCGCTAACCCTGCCAACGGCGAGGCTAAGCTGCCTCACTGGGAGCTGGCAAAGAAATATAACCTTATAGACTTTGACCTCGGCGTGAAGATAACGGGCGCAGGTTTCCCTGTCTATGTAGGTATGGGAGCACGCCTGCAGCGTGCACTCATCAACTTCTTCCTTGACGAGGCGCGTGCATCTGGCTATACCGAGATAATGCCGCCTACAGTGGTTAACCAGGCGTCAGGATATGGCACGGGTCAGTTGCCTGACAAGGAGGGACAGATGTATCACTGTGAGGTGGACGACCTGTATCTCATTCCTACAGCAGAGGTGCCGGTGACAAATATCTACCGTGACGTGATACTTGACGAGAAAGACCTGCCGATAAAGAACTGCGCATATACTCAGTGCTTCCGTCGCGAGGCTGGCTCATACGGTAAGGATGTGCGTGGTCTGAACCGCTTGCATGAGTTCTCAAAGATAGAGATAGTACGTATAGACAAGCCGGAGCACTCAAAGGAGTCACATAAGGAGATGCTCGCACATGTGGAGGGCCTGCTGAAGAAACTTGAGCTACCTTACCGCATACTGCTGCTCTGTGGCGGCGACCAGTCGTTCACTTCTTCTATATGCTATGACTTCGAGGTTTACTCTGAGGCACAGGGCCGTTGGCTTGAGGTGTCATCAGTAAGTAACTTCGACACCTATCAGGCAAACCGCCTGAAGTGTCGTTATCGTAACAGTGAGACAAAGAAGACAGAACTGTGCCACACTCTTAACGGTTCTGCACTTGCACTGCCACGAATAGTTGCAGCTATCTTGGAGAACAACCAGACAGAGGAGGGCATACGCGTGCCTGCAGCGCTCGTTCCTTACATGGGCTGTGATATAATAAAGTAACAAGGACTTTCATGCTGGCGCTGACACCACTTATCTTCTTCGTCTGTGTGTATCTTGGCGTGTCCATCGTGTTGGGCGATTTCTACAAGGTACCTATCTCCGTAGCCTTCATGCTTACGGCGATAGTGGCTGTGATGGTGAGCAAGGGTACGCTGAAGCACCGTATCAAGGTGTTCAGCCGCGGTGGCGGTTCGGAGAATATGCTGCTCATGATATGGATATTCATCCTTGCGGGAGCCTTTGCCAACTCAGCCAAGGAGATGGGAAGCATAGACGACATGGTGACTCTGACGTTGGGATTTGTACCGTCAGATACTATCTTTGCCGGACTGTTCATAGCGTCAGCGGTTATCTCGTTGTCGATAGGTACCAGTGTGGGTACCATAGTGGCACTGATGCCAATAGCCGTAGGCATAGCGTCAACGGTAGGGGCGGAGGTGCCGGTAGTTGCTGCGATAGTGGTGGGAGGCGCATTCTTCGGTGATAACCTCTCGTTCATATCAGATACCACGGTGTGTGCCACGCAGACGCAGGGCTGCCGTATGAGTGACAAGTTCAAGACAAACCTGCGCATAGCGTTGCCGGCTGCTGTCTTGATAATGATATACTACGCCGTGTCAGGTGGCAATATCAGTGCGCCGGCTAATCTGCCGGAGGTGAATCTGCTGAAGGTGTTGCCCTATATCGTAGTGCTTATTACCGCTATGCTGGGAGCTGATGTGCTGGTAGTATTGACTTGCGGCACGTTGCTGACGGGCATAGTGGGAATGTATTACGGTGACTATACCATAGTGACGTGGTTCCAGGCAATGGCCGAAGGTGTCATGGGCATGGGCGAGCTGATAATAATAACCATGCTGGCAGGTGGTGTGCTTGAGGTGATACGTGCCAACGGAGGCATACGCTTCGTGATGGACAAGATATTGGCCCATGTGCATTCTGAGCGTACAGCAGAGTTGAGCATTGCGGCTCTGGTGAGTTTCGTGGGAGTGTGCACTGCTAACAACACTGTGGCCATCATCACTGTGGCGGGCATAGCGAGGGATATATCGCGCAAGTACGGGTTGGACCCAAGACGTGTGGCAAGTATCCTTGATACATTCTCTTGTATAGTGCAGGGTGTCATACCTTACGGCGCCCAACTGTTGATGGGTGCGGCACTGGCAAGTATCAGTCCGGTGCAGATAATACCTCATCTGTATTATCCTTATGCCCTGTTCTTCTTCGCCATGGCGGCGATATTTATACCACGGCTCGCAGGTAGAAGGGTTCGGAGTAAGGAGTAGAGGGTAGAGAGTGGAGAATAAAGGGTAGAGAATAAAGGGTAAGGAGGAGGAAGACAAGGTGCAAAGATAGATTGTAAGATATTAGCTTAACGTATCTACTAACATATATGCAAATTAACAGACTTATATCATTTTTTACCGTAGTGCTATGCCTCATGACATCGTGTAGGCAAGGATGGATGAGTACTGTCATGCAGGAAGAACCTCCTTTTGGAGCTTATCAGGACTCTCTGGACAATGAGCGCATAGGTCAGGCTATACGGCAGATAGTTGAGGTTGATGATTCCAAACAGGCGGTGGACAAGGCTGTGAAGCATCTATATGACAGCCTCGGCACTATGATGTGGATAAGTGAGGAAGGCGTAAGTGAGGATGCACGTGAGGTGGTGGACCACTTGGAGAAGGAACTGCCGCAGAGCGGACTGAATGCAAAAGCGTTTCTGCTTGAGGATATACGCAATGACATGGCGGTGGTAAGTAAGCTGGCGTTTGACTCGCTGGGACTTGACATCAACGAAGTGCTGCCATGCCTGGACTATAACATCACCAAGGCATACGCGCGTTATGCGGCAGGGCAGAGGTGGGGATTTGTAAGGCCAGACCGTTTGCTCAACCATCTGTATTACAGGGAGGACAGAGGATATCATGCCCATCTGTTTGACTACGAGGTGGCTGCGCCAGACTATGAGAAGGTGGTGCAGAGCGTATGTGACAGTAACCGCGTGACGTATCTTGTGGAGTCGGTGCCGGCAAATGCAAGGGTGTATAAGGTCTTGCAGACACAGCTGCGTACCGCCACAGACTCAGCCAATCGCAGGCGCGTATGTGTAAATATGGAGCGTTGCCGTTGGCAGATAAAGCATCCGCAAGAGAAAGAGCGTTGTGTGCTTGTCAACCTGCCGTCACAACAGCTGTGGGCAAGAGGCGGCGCAGGACAGACGTCAATGAAGATATGCTGCGGCGCATGGAATACCAAGACTCCGTTGCTGTGCTCGGAGATAGGATATATGCAGGTGAACCCAGAGTGGAGCCTGCCCCCGAAGATTGTGGAAAGTGATTTCAAACGTCATGTGGGTGACTCCGCATGGTTCGCCCGTCACAGGTATTTTGTGGTGAGCCGCAAGACCGGCGATACACTCAATATAGCGCATATAGGGCATGACGGACTGCGTAATCAGGGCTTGCGCTTCGTGCAACGTGGAGGACGCGGTAACTCGCTCGGACGTATTGTGTTCCGTTTCGCCAGCAGCTTCTCCATATATCTTCACGATACAAATACCCCGTGGGTGTTTGAACGCGACCGCCGTACGGTGTCGCACGGCTGCATCCGCGTGGAGCGTCCGTTTGACTTAGCACGCTATTTCATACCTGGTGCTGACGCATGGACACTGGACCAGATAAGGATATCAATGGATATACCGCCAGAGACAGAGAGAGGTCAGCAATGGCTGAAGAAAAACAGTCACAGGGCACGTCCGTTCAGGCTGATAAGCTATTATCCGATAAAACCGAAAGTGCCTGTGTATATCGTGTATTACACTATGTATCCGAACCCTGATACGGGAGTGGTGGAGACATGGCCCGACATCTATGGCTATGACAAGCCGCTCGCAGCCGCTATGGGAGAGTATTTTACATATTAAAAAACGATAAAATATTTCGTTATGTAAAAGAAAATTATTAACTTTGCACCCTAAGAAAACAAAAATAACAAAATATCAATGGCAAAAACAATCGAAGCAGGGGCCGTGCAGAATGAGCAGACCCTTAACAATCAGGAACAGTTCTTCCTAAAGTATCGTAAGCAGATACTCATCGCAGTAGCTGCCATTCTCCTCATCATTGCCGGATGCCTGGCATATAAGACATTCGTGGCAGAGCCTCGTGAGAACAAGGCTTCTACTGCTATGGCCAAGGCACAGGAGATGTTTGCTGAGCGCGATTTCCAGAAAGCTCTCAATGGTGACAAGACAAATGAGGGTTTCCTCTCTGTTATAGAAAACTATGGTGGCACTGATGCCGCTAACCTGGCTAAGGGATATGCTGGTCTGTGCTATGCTCAAATGGGCAAGTGGCAGGAGGCAGTGAAGTACCTTGAGGACTTCTCTCCTAAGAGCGACGCTATTATCAGCCCTGCTATCGTGGCTGCATTGGGTAATGCTTATGCCAACACAGGTAAGGTGGATGAGGCTATCAGCACGCTGAAGGAGGCTGCATCAATGGCTGACTCTCGTTCTGAGAGCGTGAATAACACCACTTCACCTACTTACCTCTTGCAGGCTGCGCGTCTGCTTGAGAGCCAGAAGAAGACTGACGAGGCTTTGAAGATATACAAGCAAATCAAGGAGAAGTATGTCAACAGTGCTGTAGCACAGGATATAGACAAGTATATAGAGCGCGCAAGTAAGTAAATGAGACTGTCTTACATCACATATACCATAGTGGCTGTTGCTTGTCTGGCATTACTTCCTTCTTGTAAGGAGAGTAAGCCTCAGACAGAGGAGATTGTGGTTGACAAGGTGGTGGACAAACCGCATAACGAGGTTCAGAGCATGTCTGATGAGAATATCAACGGAGATGTGGAATGGATAGGCGGTGGCAGTTACAAGTACAGCGTGTCGCGACGAATGAGTGAGTCTTTGCCTAAGGTAAAGAACCACGACTTCACTTATAACGACAATACCGTCCAACTGACTATACGTCGTAGTGATGGTAGCGTATTCTATGACAGGACCTTTTCTAAGAAAGATTTCCAGGGTATTCTGCCGACGCAGTTTAAGGAAAACGGTGTGTTGCTCGGAATGAACTTTGAGGAGGCGTCAGGCAATGTATTGAAGTTCGTGGTAAGCGTAGGCTCACCTGATGACAGCTATGATGAGTATTTCCACATACTGATGACCGTCAATAACTTCGGTTCTATAAGTACATCGGTATATAAGGCAAAGAGATAAGCCTGAGTGGGGTTACATAGATAAACACCGCATAAAACGAAACAGATACGTTTTATGCGGTGTTTTCTTGTTTTGGTGTTATGGGGTGGTGGTGGTGTGTCATATCGTTATCTCGGCAGAGCCGTAGCAACGATGGTGTGCACTGTCATATAATACGCAGAACTGTCCGGGAGCCACTCCGTGTATGGGTTTGTCCGCCTTGATAGAGTATTCACCGTCGGGTAGGGGGGTGATGGTGGCATGGAGGTAGTCAGAGGTGTGGCGTATCTTGAATGTTATGTCAACTGGCGCTTTGTCATTGCTGCTTGTCAATGGCAGTGTGAGCCAGTGCATGTCATGTACCTTGAATGACTGTTTGTAGGCAGTCTTGGGGTCGTAGCCGTTAGATACGAAGAGGATGTTCTTCTTGATGTTTTTCTTTACGGCAAACCAAGGACCACCGCCGAAACCCAAACCGTGACGCTGGCCTATAGTGTGAAACCACAGTCCCTTGTGCATACCTATCTTCTTGCCGGTGGCAATGTCGATGACAAGTCCGGGATTCTCGCCCAGGTAGCGGCGAAGGTAATCGTTATAGTTTATCTTGCCAAGGAAACAGATACCCTGTGAGTCCTTGCGCTTTGCGTTGATAAGGTGTTCACGCTCTGCTATGGTCCTGACCTCCTCTTTCATCATGTGGCCTATAGGGAAGATGGCTTTCTTCAGTTGCCAGTCGTAAATCTGGGCAAGGAAGTCCGTCTGGTCCTTTACAGGGTCGGGAGAGGTAACAAGCCATTTGTTGCCGTCGCTGTCAATCTCCGTCTGCGCATAGTGGCCGGTGGCTATATAGTCATAGTCATGACCGCGTTTCTCGTGGAAGGCGCCAAACTTGATAAGGCGGTTGCACATAACGTCTGGGTTGGGGGTAAGTCCGGCTTTTACCTTCTCCATGGTGTAGCGCGTCACGTTGTCCCAATATTCCTTATGACAGTCAACAACCTCAAGGGCAAGACCGTACTTGCGTGCTACGGCTGTTGCCATCTCAAGGTCTTCCTCAGAGGAACAATCCCATTCTTCCTGCTCCTCTGGTCCTATCTTTATGTAGAAACAGTCGGGCTTGATGCCATGGGTACACAACTCATACACAACAACAGAGCTGTCCACTCCGCCGCTCAGCAATACGGCTATGCGTTTGTCTTTTATCAGTTCGTAGTTCATAGTTCACCGTTCATGGTTTTGCGTGAAACGCAAGCATTAATTCTCCCATTACTCATCCCTCTTTATATTTTGCCTTCTTTATTCTATGCCTTCTTCTCGCTCTGGTTCTCTATACCTTAGCTCTTTACATCTTAGCTCTTTATACCTTAGCTCTTTATACTTTAGCTCTTTATACTTTATCTCTTTATTCTTTGCCCTCTCCTCATTACTTTGCCGTTTGTTTTGATGAGCGCTTGTCTCTGTGGTATGAGCGGTATTCATCCATTTCGATTTCTACGTCGGGCTCTGTCAGTACCCCTTCATGTGGCAAGCAAAACTGCTGGTATTTTATGTCGATGCCACGTTCCCTCCACATTGATTCGTAATATGTCTGTATTGCCGCTGCCTCGGCATAGTCTGCGCTTTGTTCTGCATATAGATTGGTGGTGCGCAGTTTCAGTGGCAAGTGATTGGTGTCCACCATGTAGGTGGTGTATGTGAATAGGAAGTTGGAGTCGGTCTTCAGGTGCACCGTGCCGCCGTCGGTAAGGAAATGACGGTAACGCTCCATAAAGTATGTGGAGGTAAGTCGCTTACGTGGGTTCTTCATCTGAGGGTCAGAGAATGTGAGCCATATCTCTTGTACTTCGTCTTCAGAGAAGAAACGGTCTATTATTTCTATGTTGGTTCGCAGGAAAGCTACATTCTTCAAACCCAGGCGGAGTGCCTCTGTAGCACCAGTCCACATGCGTGCTCCCTTGATGTCAACACCGATAAAGTTCTTGTCGGGGTAGCGTTGTGCCAAGCCTACGGCATATTCTCCTCTGCCGCAGCCAAGTTCAAGAACGATAGGGTTGTCATTATGGAAATACTGCTCGCGCCAGTGTCCTTTCATCTCAAAAGGTACGTTGTCAACTACGCTGTATGGATATTGGAACACGTTCTCATATCGTTCCATGTCGGCGAATTTCGCCAGTTTGCCTTTTCCCATTTAGTGTATGTGGTTTATATGATTATCCTAATAAATTGCAAATTTACATACTTTTTCTTTTACATAAAAGTTATTTTAACGAAAAAGTATGCAAATGTGAAATATATCTTCAAATTTGCATACCTGGTTGGTGTTGGGATGTTATAAAAAAAGAGTTAAGAAACTGTCAGGTTCCTTAACTCCTCTATGTTGTTTGTAGTGTATTATTCTATTACGACGCGAGTCCAGTTGTGTGTATCAGGCTCTATGCCATACTGTATGTTGCGCAGTTTTGTATAGAGCTTCTCTGACCATGGACCTGGTTTTTCACCGAAGGTGTAGGTCTTGCCTGTTGCTGGGTCGTCAATCTTAGAGATAGGAGATATCACTGCAGCTGTACCGCATGCGCCAGCCTCCTCAAATGTCTCCAGTTCCTCCTCAGGAATCTGACGGCGCTCCACCTTCAGACCGAGGTCCTCAGCCAGTTGCATGAGTGACTTGTTGGTGATGGAAGGCAGAATAGATGTTGACTTAGGAGTGATATAGGTGTTGTTCTTTATACCGAAGAAGTTGGCAGCACCAGCCTCGTCGATGTATTTCTTCTCCTTTGCGTCGAGGTAGAACTCGCAGGCATAGCCCATGTCGTGTGCTCTCTTGTTTGCTTGCAGAGATGCTGCATAGTTGCCACCCACCTTGTAAATACCGGTGCCGAGTGGTGCCGAGCGGTCAAAGTCGCGGATGATAACGTATGGGTTTGCAAAGAAACCACCCTTGAAGTAAGGGCCTACCGGTGTAACGAAGATGAGGAACAGATATTCACTGGCAGGGTGTACGCCTACCTGTGCTGATGTGCCGATGAGCAGCGGACGAACGTAGAGTGTTGCACCGCTCTCGTATGGTGGTATAAACTCTTGGTTGAGTCGTATTACCTTGTCCACCATCTCATTGAACTTCTCAGTAGGAAGCTCAGGCATCAGTATGCCACGGCATGTAGACTGAAGGCGTGCTGCGTTCTCGTCAGTACGGAATACGCGTACCTTGCCGTCAGGGCAGCGGTATGCCTTAAGTCCCTCGAAAGCCTCCTGACCGTAGTGCAGACAGGTGGCAGCCATGTGCATAGGGATAGTTTCCTCGGATGAGACTTCTATCTCACCCCACTTGCCGTTGCGATAATAGCAACGAACGTTGTAATTAGTCTTACGGTAACCAAATCCAATGTTACCCCAATCTAAGTTTTCCATGTTAAGTATGTTTTATTTCTTAATAACCTTATCAGTTGTTGTAGTGCCGTTAGTGTATGTTATGCGTCGGATGTTGACTCCTGGCTGCGGCTTGTCAAGTTGCAGTCCGTCGATAGAGAAATACTCCACCTTGCTGATAGCTGTGGTTTGTGGATGCACGTTGCTTACAGCAGTAGCAGCAATAGTAGGGTAGTACTCGTCTACGTTGACCTCGGCATCTGCATTGCCGCCTTTGACGATATCCTCCACTATGCTGTTGAGATATACCTCAAGGTTAGTGTACCATCCTTTGGAGTCGAGAGTGTATTTCACTGCGTCGGCGGCACTGTTCTTGTTGAGTCCGTTGGCATCCTCCCACTCATCAGGCATACCGTCCTGGTCTGTGTCCCAGTTAGAGGCGCGGCTCTCAGAGTTCAGTTCAGGATAAGCCACGAGCTTGCTGTCGGTAGCGCCGGCAGGGTCTTGTATTAAGTCGATGATGCCAGGCAGCGGTGTCACCGCAGAGCCGTCCTTCGGACTTACTGTTACAGTACCCACATATTCACAAGTACCGTTATGAGCCTCCTCCATGTAACGTGCGTCAACGGCGTCGCGTGCGAGTGAAGAGCCGCAGTACTTCATAATCTTCTCGTATGCGTTCTGAGCGGTGTGGGTGGTTACCTCGCCACACTCTATTGGCTCTGTCATCTTCACTGGTACGCAGTCTGTACCGTCAATCCTGTAGTATGTCACGTCATTGCCGTAGTAGTGTGCGGCGTCGGGGATAAACATATCGCCGTTGACATACTTCAGTCCGTCGTCGGATGAGAATACACCTTTCCAGTCGTAGTTCTCTGGTTCGTCAGACTCATATATGGCGGCCTCTACATAGTTGCCATTGATATAATAGCGTGAGGCATAGCCCCAATAAATTTCATGTCCGCTTGCGTTGCCGCTGTTGCCTACGCTGATGTTTGTTACTTGTGTAGGATGACTTGTAGCAGGACCGCCCTGGTAATAGTTGTTTACCATGTTTATCTGTCCACCACCAGGTCCACCGTAGCAACCACCCGTGCCCCAGTTGTACATAAGACAGTTGCGGAAGTCCACGCGCTCAGCCTGTATGCAGTTCTCGTATTGCTGGGTGTCAAGGTTACCGGTGAAATTATATCGTGCACCGTTGAAACGTGGTACGCGGTTCTGCATGTGGCACAGCATATTGTGGTGGAAAGAGGCTCCCTTGCCTCCCCATATACCACCGTATGAGTGCTCACCCTTTGAGTGGCCAGGGTTGCGCAGAGCCTCGCCCAGCACGCACCATTGCATAGTGAAGTTCTGGTTGTCATAGAAGGACGCCAGCTCATCAATGCTCCATGAGAAAGAGCAGTGGTCGAGTATGATGTTCTTCTTCTGTCTGCCCCATGCTGCGTCTGCTCCGTCATCAACATCCTTTATCTGTGAGCGGCGGAAACGTATGAAGCGTACTATCACGTTCTCACTTTTGTTGAATGAAACAGTGTAGTAACGCAGTGTGATGCCGTCGCCCGGTGCTGTCTGTCCGGCTATGGTGCAGTTGCTTGGTATGTCAAGTTGCTTCGTCAAGTCAATGTATCCGCTGACGTCAAACACTATAGTGCCCGGCATGGTCTGCTTCAGTGCCCATCTCAGTGAGCCCTTACTGGTATCGTCGGCAAGACGTGTGACGTGATATACACGTCCTGATGTTGTCGTTCTGCCACCGGTAGTGGTGTATCTGGCGAAGCCCTCGGCACCGGGGAAAGCCGGTACGTTGTCTGCTGAAACAACAGCAACGGTTGCCGTGGTAAACAGCGTTAAAAGTAAACGTTGTAGGTTCATGGGGGTTATTTGACGTTAAGTATTATTCTTATTTTAGTGCTATGCGGTATATCTCAGTGCTGACATCAGGAGTGATAGGGTAGAAAGCACCAAACTTCTCGCCCTTGTTCTTGTGCAACCTTGCCACAAGTTCAGGAATGGCGGTCTCTATCTCCTGACGTGAAAGGGATGGCAACAGTTCATCAAGAGTCGTCGGCAGGTGCAGGTCGTCATGCAGGAAAGCCTTGAAGCGCCTTACGCCCTCCAATGCAATCTCCTCCTCAGAACCAAAGTCGGCAGGAACGGCGAATACGCGTTCTGCAAACTGGCGTATACGCTTTGCATGGTGGTGTGCCATAAACTCCATGTATGCAGGAGTGATGACAGCCAGTCCTGCGCCGTGTGTCACGTCGTACATCGCACTCAGTTCGTGCTCCATCTGGTGTCCGCTCCAGTCTTCCTCACATCCTACGCCGCAGGTGCCGTTATGTGCCACCATACCGCTCCACATGATGTTGGCGCGGGCCTCGTAGTCTTCAGGGTTGAGTATTACTTTGCGTCCCTCATTGATGATGGCCATCAGTACCCCCTCACACATACGGTCGCCTATTTCTGTGCTTGGTGTATTGGTGAAGTAACGCTCAAGGATGTGCACCATCATGTCGCAGATGCCTGACGCTGTCTGCCACTGCGGCAGTGTAACTGTCAGTTGCGGATTCATTATAGAGAAACGCGGGCGCAGCGTCATAGGTTGCTTGATGCCTAACTTCTGTTGCGTTGCCTCACGTGTTATCACGGAGTTACCTGAACCTTCAGAGCCGGCGGCAGGTATTGTAAGCACTACGCCTATAGGCAGTGCGTCAGAGACCTTAGCCTTGCCGATGAAGAAATCCCAGAAGTCGCCGTTGTAGCCAACAGAGCAAGCGATAGCCTTAGCTGTGTCGATGACGCTACCGCCACCAACGGGGAGCAGGAAGTCCACCTGTTCCTTCCTTGCTATTTCTATTCCTTCGTACACCTTTACGTCGGTAGGGTTAGGACGTACACCGCCCATCTCGCAATAGCTCAGTCCCTCAGCTTCAAGAGTGGCTTTCACTTTGTCAATCAAGCCGCTTCTCACAGCGCTGCCGCCGCCATATACTATCATTACCTTGTGAGCACCGTAGCGTTTCGCCAGTTGTCCGGCGCGTGTCTCGGTGTCATGTCCGAATACGAACTCAGTAGGGGAATAGAATGTAAAGTCTATCATTTTCTTTTCTTGCGGTGTTTGTTAGGTCACCAAGATACAAAATTACACTTTTTTAGCGAAAACGCCAAAATTTATTGCAACAAAAAAAGCCTGCGAGCATTATACTCGCAGGCTTGTATGTTTTTTGTTCTGACTTTCAATTAGAAGTTGTAGTAGAAACCGAACTGAAGTGCGTTTCCGTTTACGTTCAAGCCGAATCTTGAACCGCCACCATAAACATCATCACTCTTCTTCATGTATCCGAAGTATCCGGTTGTGGCTACGAAGCTGATTTTGTCTGTAGCCTTGAATGCGATACCTGGACGGAGACCGATGTGGAATATAGTACCAGACTCGTTGTACTTCTCGTATGGGTTGTCAATGTCATAGTTTGCTGTAGCGAAACCTATGCCACCATCAACGAAGAATGAAACGTTTCCGCTTTTAGCAAATGTATAACGGGCATAAGGAGCGATGAAGAATGATGTACCTGTAGCATCGTAAGTTGCTTCTGTATATCCTGTATATCCTGTAATGATTCCGTATGGATCATATATAATATTGCCACCTTCCTTCAACTTGTTTGCCATAGAGAAGCCGACCTGTGCACCGACAGCCCAATTCTCGTTGATGTTGTAACCTACCTCTGGTGCGATAGAGAATGTCATCTGTGAGTCTGCATCCTTGTTTGCTTTGTTGAAGTCAAGACCAAGCTGACCACCGACATACCACTGTGCGTTTGCAGAAACAGCTGCTACAGCCATAACTGCGACCATAAGAATTTTCTTCATAGTTTTTCTTTTCTTTGTTAATTGATAAATGTTATCCTTTTTTTTCGGGGTGCAAAGTAAACACTTTCTTATGTGAAAAGAAAACTTTTAGCGGGCTATTTCGTTTTTTACGCCTTTTACTTGATGTATGTTAAGGATGCTTATCCCTCAATTTCTAGTTTCCTGTTGCTGTTGTCAGCCAACACCTGGTTTACTATCTGCGTAATCTGCTCCTTCAGTTCGTTGATGAAAGTGCCGGCGTCATACTTCTGGTGTTCTATGTCGCGCAGTTTCTTCTCCCACAGTCCTGTAAGCTCAGGCGATTTCAGCAGTTCCTCGTGTATTATGTCAATCAGTGCGGTGCCGGTGGCGGTTGCCACTATGCGCTTGCGCTCACGCTTGATGTAGTGGCGCTTGAACAGTGTTTCTATTATGTTAGCCCTTGATGACGGACGGCCTATGCCGTTCTCCTTCATAGCGGCACGCAGTTCCTCGTTGTCCACAAACTTACCTGCCGTCTCCATGGCACGCAACAGCGTGGCCTCGGTATAATAAGGTGGAGGGGTGGTCTGCTTCTCTGTCAGCGTAGGCTCATGCGGTCCGCTCTCGCCTTTGGTGAATGTGGGCAGAGTCTTCTCCTCGTTGTCCTCCTTCTTCTCCCCCTCGCTGTCATTGCTTGGCTCTGCAGCTTTTGCTTTTTCAAACACTATACGGTATCCCGGCTCCAGTATTTCCTTGCCGGTGGCCTTGAACTTCACGTCGCCAGCCTGTCCCTCTACTGTGGTGGTCGAGAATTTACAGTCGGGGTAGAACACGGCAATGAAGCGGCGCACCACGAGGTCATACACGTTGCGCTCCATGTCGGTTAGTCCAGCCGGTACTACTCCGGTAGGTATGATGGCATGGTGGTCGGTCACCTTGGAGTTGTCAAACACCTTCTTGCTCTTGGCGAGAGGCTTGCCGCCGATAGCCTTGATAAGGTCGGCATACGGGCGTTCGCCGGCAAACTGCACCTTGAAGACGCCGTTAAGCGTCTGCGGGCATTTCTTGTAGATGTCATCAGTAAGGTATTGCGTGTCAACACGCGGATATGTGGTGACCTTCTTCTCATACAGGCTCTGTATGATGTTGAGTGTCATCTCAGCAGTATAAGAGAATTTCTTGTTGCACTCCACCTGCAGCGTTGTCAGGTCAAACAACTGCGGCGGTTTCTCCGTGCCGTTCTTCTTCTGTACGTTTGTCACCTCAAAGGGCTTGTCCTTTATCTCGGCAAAGGCTGCCTCTCCCTCCTCCTTCTTCATGTATTTGCCCTTTGTGGCGGTAAACAGTGTGTCGCGGTATATTGTTGACAACACCCAGTAAGGCTCAGGCTTGAAGTTGTCAATCTCCCTCTGTCGGTTTACTATTATGGCGAGGGTAGGTGTCTGTACCCTGCCTATGGACAAAACGCTGCCTCCGTCAGCTCCACGCTGTCGGTTGCTGCGATACTTTATAGTGTAAAGGCGCGTGGCATTCATGCCGAGCAGCCAGTCGCCTATGGCGCGTGACAACCCTGCCATATAGAGCGGTTCATACTCCTTCTGGTCCTTAAGGTTGTTGAACCCCTCCTTTATAGAGTCTTCGGTAAGAGAGGAAATCCACAGACGTTTCACCGGGCATTTGCCAGCCACGCCGGCTTTCTGCATTACCCATCGCTGTATCAGTTCACCCTCCTGTCCGGCATCACCGCAGTTGATGATACAGTCAGCCTGTTGAAACAGTTTCTCCACTATGGCAAACTGTTTCGTTATATGCTCCTGGTCTATCAGCTTGATGCCAAAGCGTCGCGGTATCATGGGCAGTGCGCCCAGCGACCAGTGCTTCCACATCTCCTGATAGTCGTTAGGTTCTTTCAGTGTGCACAGGTGGCCATACGTCCATGTCACCTGGTAGCCGTTGCCCTCCATGTATCCTTCTCTGGAGGTGTTGGCCCCGAGTACTTTGGCTATGTCGCGTGCCACGCTTGGTTTCTCAGCTATACAAACGGTCATTTTAATTCATAGTTCATAATTCATAATTGGAAATTGTGCATTATGCACTATGTGCGGTGAACTGTTTCATCAGCCACTCGTCCTGCTCCTCTATTGTCATGTTGCTATTGTCGAGCAACAATGCGTCAGAGGCCTGGCGCAGCGGTGACACCTCGCGGTGTGAGTCGATATAGTCGCGTTCCTTCACGTTGCGCAATATCTCGTCATAGTCGGCAGGCATACCCTTTACTTGCAACTCGTCATAGCGGCGCTGAGCACGCACCTCTGCTGAGGCTGTGACAAAAATCTTCAGTTCGGCATCAGGGAATACCGTTGTGCCAATGTCACGTCCGTCCATCACGATGCCTTTCTCCTTTCCCATCTCGCGCTGCTGGTCCACCATCGCCTCGCGTACGAAAGGAATGGCTGCAACCTTGCTGACATGGTTAGACACCTCTATGGAACGTATCACGTCCTCCACGCGTTCACCGTTGAGATAAGTGTCGGGACGCCCGGTCTCTTTATTGAACTTGAACGACACCTTCACGTTGGCCATGGCTTCCTGCAGCTTGTTGGTCAGCACCTCGCCGTTGTCATCAAAGAGGTTGTTGCGCATACAGTATAGAGTAACGGCGCGGTACATGGCGCCGGTGTCCACATATATATAACCTATCTTCTTAGCCAGGGCCTTCGCCATGGTGCTCTTGCCACAACTGCTGTGGCCGTCAATTGCTATGGTAATTTTTTTCATCCTTTCAATCCTTTAGTTTCTCTATTTTCTCCTTGCATTGCTCCATGAGCCATTTCGGCGTACTCGTAGCACCGCATATACCGATGCTGTCAATGCCCTGCAGCCATGCCACGTCTATCTCGTCGGGCCCCTCTATAAGGTGAGTGTTGGGGTTATGCTCGCGGCAGGCGTTGTATAGCACCTTGCCGTTACTGCTCTTTCTGCCGCATACGAAGAGCACCAACTCGTGTTTGCGGGCAAACTCGCAGATGCTGGGCATACGGTTGGCTACGGAGCGGCATATAGTGTCAAACGACTCAAAGGTGGCACCCTTTTCCATGTGCTCCCTGCAGTATTCTATTATTTGGTGGAACTCGCTGAGTGACTTGGTGGTCTGTGAGTACAGGTATATATTATGTGAGAAGTCCAGCTTCCTCACGTCCTCCAAGTGCTCTATCACGATGGCGTTGCCCTCCGTCTGGCCTACCAGTCCCAATACCTCGGCGTGACCGTTCTTGCCGAATATCACGATGTCGCTTGCCCGTCCGTCAGAGTCAGTGCCGCGAGTACTCTCATACATCTTCTTGATTCTCTTTTGCAGAGCCAGCACCACGGGACAGGTGGCATCTATCAGTGTTATGTTGTTACTCTGCGCCGTGGCATAGGTGGATGGTGGCTCGCCGTGTGCACGCAGCAGCACGGTGGCGTCATGCAGACGTGAGAACTCTTCATGCTCTATGGTCACCAGTCCCATGGAGTTGAGGCGTGCACACTCCATACCGTTGTGCACTATGTCGCCCAGGCAACTCAGTTGCCTGCCCGAGCGCAGAGTCTCCTCCGCCTTCTCTATCGCTGTCGTGACCCCGAAACAGAATCCCGAGCCTTTGTCTATTTCTATTATCAACGCAGTAAATGTTTTGGTTGTGCAAAGTTACGAAAAAGGGAGGAAAAAGCAAAATTTTGGAGAGGAATAAATCTTCCTTTGAAGAAGAAACAGTGTTTGACAGATGGGCGCTTTATGCTTTGTCTGTCTCTTGCATCCTCTTGTATTCCTCTGTCACGTCGTCTATGGTTATGTCGAGCAGCTGCATCTGTCGGAACAGCTCTGGCAGACGCTCCTTCATAAACTCCTTTTTGCGAGCCTTCATAATCTGTTTCTTTGCCCCTTTGGTAACAAAGTAACCCAGTCCGCGCTTATTGTATATGATTTCCTCGCGCGCCAGTTGTTCGTATGCCTTCACTGCCGTGTTGGTGTTCACCTCAAGCAATACGGCATACTCCCTTACCGACGGTATGCGGTCATCGTCTTTATACACTCCAGACAGTATCTCGTCGCACAGGCGGTCTGCCATCTGTATATATATAGGTTTATCGTTTGAGAATATCATAAGTTTATCCATTTATGGTTTATTACCTGAAAACCCTTGAACGTACGGTATGACGCCCAGTAGTTGAATACGGTGAGCAACGGCAACAATACACTGAGAATATATGGAACCACGCCTATTTCTTTGGAGTAAGCATAATAACAGCCTGCTTTCTCTATCCATTCTTCTTCAAACCAATCAAAATGATATGTTGAATTTATTTCGATAAATATTACAAAGCAAGAAATGAATAATGCCGTGACAATCACGAATGAATACTTGCGTATCACTGTCCCACCTAAGGTGTAAAGCGAGTGTGTCCATGATATGAAAGTTATAGTTATGATAAATTTCATCACCATAAACCATGTTTCATATCTGGCATAGGGTGGTGATGCAAGTACTCCGAACTTCACCAATGTCGAAGTGTACCACTTGTAGTATTCATCTGGTGTCGTATCAGAATGATATCTTATCCAGCAGAATAACATACGCAGGGAGTCGCCTGCTACTAAAGCAAGGAATACCGCACACAGGAATATGACAGAGGTATATGTTATCAGCGAAAGATATTTCTCTGCATTCGTTGCTGGCAAAGCCAGAAAAGCCGTGCGCCTGCGCTTCTCACTGATAAAGGATGTTACATAGCTCGCAAGAAATGCGAAGGCTATCATCATAAAAATAAAACTAATGCCAAAAGAATTGCTTATTAATGCTCTCGGACTGGATGCATCCTTTAAGAAAAACAATTCTACAACAAATGTTATCAGCGCTATGCCCGTTGTCCACAACAGCATTGTTCGGTAGTTTACGGCAATCACCCAGTGCAGTGTCTGTCCGAACCTTTTTATATTGAAACTATTCATGACTTTCTTTGTATTATATATTGATGAAACGTGCCGTTATCTGCTGACGGCAGAAGAAATAGTATGACAGCAAGAAGTTTACAGGTGTAAGCAATATGAACATGACATTAAATAGCAGTACGTTATTCCACCAAGTCTCTACTACAATGCCAAATCCAAACAAAGCAAATATCAGCAATCCAAAAACGAAAAGTAACGAGATAGTTAGGTTGATACCTTGTTTGTATGATTTGAAAAATGTAGCCCCAAGTGCGAAGACCGAATGTAGCCACACAGCGATTGCTCCCCATGAGAACAATACCAAAGAAGTGTTCACGCTGCCAACAATCCTTTCAAGAAGATTGCCTTGTGTCAGATCTTGTATCATCAGCCTTGCGCCTTCATGTCCCATCATTGCGTGTACGGCATACTGCAAGATGTCTGCTATGAGTATGCCGCCTGATAAGCTCAAGAAATACATCCATGTAAAAGCATAGTGGGTTATGTATTTCTCTATGTTTGACGCCGGGAGCATCAGCAAGCCCCTGTTTTGATATTTTTCCTTTATTTTTGTATAAGGATAAAACATACATATTGGAAAAGCAATGAACCCTACTAATGGACAAAGGTATTGAAGTTCTATAATTTCATATATTCTATTCATTTCCAAAAAACCGTGTTTCTGTCCATATCCATAGCTCGCCGCAAGCATACATAAAGACACCAATGCTACCATGAATAACAAACGTGTTATGATAAAAACCTTATACATTGGCCACAACAAGCGTGCGATATTGGCTGTCCTTTTTATACTAAAATCGTTCATAATATCTGATTTCCTTTTTTAATCTTAGACTTAGATTTTTCCCTCCCTATGGGGAGGGCCGGGGTGGGGTTATTTTACCTTTCCCTCGTTTACCGCATTAAAGAGCAGTTCGAGGTTGACCTGTGTCTCAGCATCACCCTCCTTACGCGGTGCTATTACGGCATTGCCCTGAAGCGTAGGCTCTGCATACAAGGCATCACCCGGTGCGTCAGCCGGACGGTTTTCAAAGACATACCTTTCCTGTATCTCTGCCAAAGAAGCATTGAGCAGCAGTTTTTGCGGCGACAATATCAATACGTGGTCGAGTAGCGACTCTATGTCGTGCACCTGGTGGGTGGAAATTATCAGGGTGCGCTCGTCGGTCATGTGTCGCGCAATCACCTTGCGGAACTGGCTCTTCGATGGAATGTCCAGTCCGTTGGTAGGCTCGTCCATCAGCAGTACCTTGGTGTTTGTTGCCAGAGCGAAAGCCATGAACACCTTTTTCTTCTGTCCCATAGACAGGGCATCGAGCTTCACGTCAGAGGTCAGTTCGAAATCACTCAGGCACTCCTCGAGCACGTCGCCGTCAAACATAGGATAGAACGGACTGTTCAGCTTTACATACTCCTTCAGCGACATGGCAGGCAGGTCAAACTCCTCGGGCACTATGAATATCTCGCTCAGTGTGTCCACTGTCCTCTTGCAGGTCTCAATGCCGTCAAAGCGCACAGAGCCTTTCTTTGCTCTCAGCAGTCCGCTGATAAGATACAGCAATGTTGACTTACCCGTTCCGTTCATGCCCAGCAGGCCGTAGATTTTGTTCTGTTCCAATGTCAGACTGAAATCGCAGAATACCAGGCCCTTCTGCCCTGGATATTTGTAGCTGATGTCTTTTACCTCAATCATAATCTAATGTATTTTTGTTTGTTTAGCTAATAGTTTTGCAGTGTACTACTATAATAGTACACTGCAAAAGTAATACTATTTGCACTTTCCTGCAAATAAATCGGAGGTAAAACTTAAAATATTAACATTCTTTAAGACGTGGATGTCATTTGCTTACACTTTGATTTTTGCAACCCTCATTTCCTTGCGATATTTGAAAATGTTTTCCATCTGTTTTCGTACAGCCGAAAATAGAGAATTTTGTAAGATGTTGAAAATTAAGGTTTTAATTTTTAAGGGTATGTGGTTTGTTCCCTGAAAGCTATCAAATAAGGTCGTAAAAGCTATCGTTTCACGTTGTCAAAGCATAGCTTTCATGAGCTAAAAGCTATCATATTACTCTAATTTCCGCAACACTATAATTTAATATTTTTTATAAGCACCTGAGCAACAAAAAGTTGCTCAGGATTTTGCCATGTCAGAAATTTCACTTATCTTAGTGTTGCAAATAAAAAACAAATAAAACTCTGAATGACATGG
>JAFXZU010000036.1:0-57689 GCA_017541085.1 Prevotella sp. | reverse complement strand
TCATGCCGGCGGCAATGGTCACCAGACCACCGCACTGGTGGAGCGCAAGCGCATGACAGTGAAACCAGACTCCGTGACGGGTGAATATATGCTGATGCTGCCGCCTGTACGCTGGAAGGTGCAGCAGATATACTGCGAAGGCTACCCTACGCTGTTCCAGGAGGGACAGGTCAGCGAGGTCGTTGACCTGACCGACTGCCTCACACCGGTTGACACCACCTACGAAGGTACCTTCAAGGATGTGGATGAAAACAGCATCTCACAGCCTAAGGCTACCTATAATGCCACATACAACCGTATATACCACAGTCCTGTGGAGATTACCTATAAGCAGTTAGGCTATGACACATTCGACTACTTCGGCGACAAGAGCTACTTGTCAACGAGCATAGGAAGCGAGAGGGTGGAAGTGCCGCTGGCTACTCTTGACAGTGAAAGCAATACCGTACACTATACCTTTGGCTATCCGGTGTTCAGCCTGAACCGCAAATACCCCATACAGATACAGGTGTTGGAGAGTTATCCGTTTAATAATGATATACGCTCAGGTGTCATCGACGTAGTGAGACTTGGCGGCGGCAAGGTGACCGTACATAATGGATTGAAGGATGGACTGGTACCAGAGGTTGTACAACTGGACAGTCTGGGTCAGGGCTACTACTACCTTACTGCCGACCAGACGGTGCGGCTGCTCACTGGCAGTGACGCACTGAAGACCGTCACCATGACCTTGGAGCAGGACGGCACGACATACGAGGCTGAGCCGCTGAAGGCATATACCCTGAATATGTTTGCCTTGGGCGGTGCCAAGGACGTACTGGTGAAGGACAAGCCAATACTGATTGACATACTGCGCGACCCACCGGGCAGCGGCAGTTCAGCAACTCTGTCGAAAGGCTCAAGACTGAAATACTCCTTCACGCTGGACATGGCAATCAAGGGTGGCGTATCCATCGGACTGACCTATGGCAGCAAGCTCGACAGCTATACGGGTTTCGTAGCTGCACCTGAGGGTGTTGGCACCGCAAGCGGCGTTATGAACAAAACCGACATCTCAAAAGTATTTGAGTTTGAATACTGCTACAATGCCGAGGGACGGCGCGCCTTCTCATACACCATGAACGTGAATGAGGATATCTCCACCAGCAGCAAGGACGAGATGGTGGGTGCCGAGGCAGACCTCTATATAGGCATGACGCATAACATAGTGGTGCAACCTATGAGCACCATACGTGCCATACCTGACAGCGTGTTCCAGCAGATGAAGGGCCGTCTGAGCAATGGTCAAACGGGAGGTATCGAGACCAAGTACGGCACACTGGTAGATATCGCTGAGGGTAATGACATAAAGGGCAACAAGTACCATCTGGTGCGCGACGAGTCTATTGGCTATGGCCCTGAGGTAACGTCACAGTTCATCCATTCACAGAAGCATCTCCTTACACAGCTTATTCCTGACAAGGTGAAGGAGTTGCGTGCAATGATGTTTACAGGTACGGCGGCAGATGCCCAGGCGAAGGCCGATGCTACGAACAAGCCTGTATATCGCTCGCTGGTAAGTGAGGATGACGAGAACTTCGCCCTTGCCAATACGAAGAATGGTGAGTTGTACTACTACACCAGTAATATGCCTGAGGAGCCAGGCATGAACTATGTCATACACCTACCGAGTAACGCTACCACACAATACGTTGACGAGGTGGCAGAGAATTGTCAGGTTATCATGGCATGGGTTGACATGATCGGTCAGAATGAACGTGAGAAACTGGCTGCCATATTGGGCAGTTCACCTATGGCAAACTATGATGTGGACGGAGGTGCGACATTCAAGCACAGTGAGCAGTTTGACAGTGAGTACACCATCTCTAACTACCAAAGTCTGCCAGGTGTCATAGGCGACAGGTGGTTTGACAATCTTGGTCCTGACATGGCGCTGTCTGCCTCTGCGGCCGTAGGCATACATATATTGTCAAAGCTTGTAGATATGGCATGGGCTAAGGCTGACAAAAAGACGAGTGTAAATAGTAAAGACGGCGATGCCAAGGAGACTACCACGGAAGTGTCTTTCTCTGGAAAGACGGTGAAGTTCAGGATGCTGCCCGTATTGAATTATTCAACAAAGGGCACTACGGCTGACTCTAAGACCTACAGCCGTAAGGAGAGCTTCAACATAGCTATGGACAAGAAGAGTCACCTGAACATTGATGTCTATCGTGTGCAGACCGATACTGCCTTCCTGGCGGCTAACGGTTTGCTGGATACTTACTCCAACCAGAACTTCGACGAGATGAGCACATACGTTGACAGGTTCATGAGACAGAAATTCAATATGTCTAAGGCTCTGTATCCACGCAGCTTTGTCTATCGTACCCGTGGCGGTGCCACCGCTAATCCGTGGGAGGATGAGCGCAGGACACTCATATACAGTCCGGGCACCATCCTTGACGAGCGCACTAAGAAGATATGCAACCCTACCATCAGGCTTGACAAGCAGAGCGTGAGCGGTGTGTCAGTAGGCAGTCCCGCACGCTTCAAGGTTTATATGACAAACGAGAGCGAGCAGCCAGAGGCAGCCACCGGCGGACTCACTATGTTCACTTTCTATCTTGACGGCAATAGCAATCCTAACGGCGCTAAGCTATTCGTTGACGGCGCACCACTGACAATCGGCGGCACTGATGTCGTTCTCTATCCAGGCAAGGTGCTTGAAAAGACATTGGAGGTATATGCCGGCGAGGGATTCGACTATGAGGGCCTCACCATAGGAGTGGCATCACCCGACGATTTCGGGCAAACCATGAACCGTGTGTCCTTCGATGTGCACTACCTGCATGAGGCTGGTGCGGTGAACATCTCATCGCCTGGCGACAAGTGGGTGATGAACACAGAAGCAAGTGAAGACGACAAGCTGGGTTGGTACATACCTGTCACCATCGATGGCTTTGACCGTCATCAGCATAACTTCGACCACATAGAGTTCCAGTACAAGGAGACCCAGCGAGGGGAAGAGCACTGGACCAACGTATGCTCGTTCTATGCCGACTCACTGCTGATGGCGCAAGCCAGTGGCGTGAGGGAGATGATACCTGAGAACGGTAACATCACCACCCGCTTCTATGGCGAAGGCACAGTGATAGAGAACGGTTACGACCTGCGCGCCGTGCTCTACTGCCGCAACGGCAATGAGTTCCTCACCTCATCGTCAAGGATTCTCAGCGGTGTGAAAGACACACGTCGTCCGCAGTTGTTTGGCAAGCCGGAACCACGAAGCGGCATTTTGACGGCTGGCGACGACATAGTGTTCAACTTCTCTGAGGACATAGAATACAATTATCTCAGGTCCACCACAAACTTTGAGGTGAAGGGTGAGACCAACAGCAGCCACATATCAGAGAACGTGAGCATACAGTTTACTGGCAGTGCCAGTGTGGAGAGCGAGGCCAAGCGCAACTTCAGCGGAAAGAACTTTACCATTGACATGATGGTAGAGCCTGATACCCTTGCAGGGCGCGATATGCCGCTCTTCTCACACGGCACCAACGGCCAGAAGCTGCAGCTGTGGCTCACCAAGGACTTCAGGCTGAAGGCCGTCATTGACGATAACGAGTATGTTTCCGATGATGCCATAGCCAAGGGAGTGTTCACACAGGTAGCCATGAGCGTCAACCTTGACGAGGACTCACTGAGGTTCTATAACGGCGGTAAGCAGTTGGGTAAGAACAAGCTGCTGGCACATTACAGCGGTACGGGCAATCTTATCTTCGGACGCACCAACGAGAGCGGCAGCACGGCAAGCAGTTACTATAAAGGACGAATGATGGAGGCAAGGCTGTGGTATCGTGCCATGGACGGTGCAACCATCGGCAACACCTACGGCGGTCAGCGTCTGACAGGCTATGAGATGGGCCTTGTGGATTACTACCCTATGAACGAGGGTTACGGCGACTATGCCATAGACCAGACGCAGGGAGCCAACGCCCGTCTGCTGGGTGCCAACTGGGCTGTCCCGCGTGGTTACTCGCTTCACCTCGATGCCGAAGACCACGGACTGCAACTGGTAGAGAGCGCCATGAACCGTACCAAGGAGCAGGACTACACGCTGATGTTCTGGTTTAAGACCGACAGCAACGGTCGCGGCGTATTGGTAAGCAACGGTGCCGGCACTAAGGAAGAGATAGGTGCTGAGAACATCTTCAACATAGCCTTTGAGGATGAGAAACTGATGTATCGCTCTAATGGCTTTGCCACTCAGGTGCCTGGCAACTGGAGCGACAACCAGTGGCACCACTATGCCATGACGGTGAACCGAGGCAATAACGTGGTCAATATATATATTGATAAGGTGTTGCGCTCTACGTTTGCTGCCGATAGTCTGGGCGGCATCAGTGGCTCTCGCCTGCAGCTCGGCGGTGCACAGTATAAGTGTTATGACGATAATGGCAAGGTGGTGACTGTTGACACACGCAACTCGCTTACGGGCAACCTTGACGAGGTATGTTTCTTTGCCCAGGCCCTGCCGCTGACGCTCATCAATAAGTATTCCACCAAGAGTCCTTATGGTGATGAGGCCGGACTGATAACCTATCTCGCCTTCGAGCGTCAGGAGCGCCTGAAGAACAACAAGATTGCGCTGGTGGCTTATCCTTATAGCAATAAGTTGTATATGGATGCCGACGGCAACCTGCGTTACCAGTTAGACTCACTGACACATCAGCCTACCGGCACCCCTATCCGCGACTATGTGTTTGCTGACCCGATAAGCGTGATAGAGAAACACATTACCAACGAGACGGCTGCCCCGGTAGTACCTTTCGAGGAACTGGAGAACCTGAAGTTCAGTTTCGTGGGAGAGGGACACAAGCTGCTGGTTAATCTCAATGAGAGCAATGTCAAGCTCAATCATCGCAACGTATATGTAACGATACGCGACATAGAGGATAAGCGCGGCAACACTATGGCTTCGCCGCATACTGCCTGCTACCTGGTGACCAACAGCCGCATAGAGTGGCTCGTCAACCAGCTTGACTACACCGTGAAGTATGGTTCCGGCGAGGAGTTGGAACTGCAGTTCTATAACAACAGTGCGGTAAGCCATACATACAAGATAGAAAACAGCGCAAAGTGGCTCACTATGGATAAAAGCAGTGACGTGTTGGCTCCGCTGGGTTCCGACTATGTACGTGTAGCTATCTCCAAGGACCTTAACATTGGTACCTATAACGAAATCATCTATCTGACAGATGAGGACGGACAGTCAGAGCCTTTCTATCTGAACCTGACCGTAGAGGGTGAGCTGCCTGACTGGGCGAGCAGCATCAGCGGCGATATGCTGGAGAACTCAATGAACGTGGTAGGTCGCGTATATCTGAACAATGAGATTGATACCAACCCTCGCGACATTGTCGGTGCGTTTGACAGCAATAACGTGTGTCACGGATTCTCTAACGTAAACTACTCTGCCGAGACAGGTGAGAGCAACGTATATCTTACCGTCTATGACAACGAGAAGCAAGGCAGGGAACTATACTTCAAGCTGTGGCAGTACTCTACAGGACATGAACTAGTGCTGACGGCGAACGATTTGCGGACTATGACCTTCAGGGCAGACTCTGTTGCCGGACTTGACAGTCCTGTGATACTGAAGGGTGGTAATAGCTTCGTACAGATGATGAACCTGAAGAAGGGTTGGAACTGGATTTCGTTCAATGTGAAGAACGTACAGATGGAGAACCTTGACCTGATACTTGTCAGCCTGCCATGGCAGGAGAACGATATGCTGACGGAACTGAACGGACAGGCCACACTGCTGTATGAGGACGGTCGTTGGCTGTCCACTGACCCTACTCAGGACATACAACTGTCTCATAAGGCTGCCTATGCCGTGAAGGTAGGAAAGGACATAAACTTCCCTATCGCTGGCGAGATAATCAAGGCACAGGACGAGCGCACCATCAGCGTGACAAAGGGATGGAACGCCATTGGCTACACGCCGATGCTCAACCTGCCTCTGGAGACAGCCCTGAGCGACTACTATGACAAGGCAGAGCCGGGCGACGTCATCAAGAGCCACAATGAGTTTGCATATTTCACCATGGTGAACGGCGTAGGTCGCTGGCGTGGTAACCTGGAGTACATGAAGCCTGGTGAGGGCTACATGCTGTTGCGCAAGGGCAGCGGTGAGGTAAGTTTCAGCTATCCGTTCTATATGCCGGGCAGCACCTTCCTTGATGAGTGGACCGCCGCCGACAGTCGTGCCACTGGTTCTGCAAATGCAAAGACTACTATGACGATGAGTGCCGTGGTGGAGGGCTTCGAGACGGAAGAGGGCGATATGCTCATTGCCTTTGCCAATGGCGAGCGCGTAGGTCAGGCAACAGTACTCAGTGATTTGTCTGAGGGCGTTGAGCCTATCTACATGAGCATTGCAGCTGATGCTAAGACTTCCATCTGGTTTGCCGTAGAGCGTGACGGCGACATCATTGCTGCCACAAGTGAGCTGATGGAGTATAAGGCCAACGCTGTAATAGGCAGTCCTGATGAGCCGGCTCAGATTAGCTTCACCAAGACCAGCAGCGACAACGGCAGCTGGTACACCGTTAGCGGAGTGCAACTGCCTTGTCGTCCGACCGCTGCAGGCGTGTATATATTCAATGGTAAGAAAATAGTAATCCAGTAAGTTATGAACAAGAACATCCTATATTTTACCGTCATACTGCTGTCAAGCCTCACCTTCGGGGCTTGCAGCAGCGATGACGACAGTCCTAAGACCGACGGATACAGTGTTACGACGGTCAGCGAGGCTCCGTCGTGGCAGATAGACTGGCAGGCTGACGATGCCCGTCCACAGTGGCAGGAGCCTGACATACAGAACTACGAGAACTGGAGCATAGTGAAGGTGCAGATAGAAGACGCCCTGAAGCCATATACCAGTACTGATGACCGCCTGGCTGTCTTCGTGTCGGGCGAGTGTCGTGGTGTTAGCGGTCCCGCTATCGACCTGGGCAGCCAGGATGCAAATACCACCACCTATCTCCTAAAGGCATGGGGTAACGAGAGCGAAGGCCAGCAGCTGTTTGTTACGATGAAGTACTACTGTGCACGGCTGAAGCAGGTGTTCACGCGCTCGGGCACCATTACTTACCAGTCAGGGTATGACATAGGTGTGGAAACCGACTTCATACCGCAGTTTACCCTTGGTTCGTCAAAGTACCCTGTGGTGATGACATACGGTGCAGACATCCTGCTCAACAGGATTTCCGTCATCCCTGCCGCCGGCGACCTCATTGCCGCCTTTGTGGGCAGCGAGTGCCGTGGAGTTACGCAGCCCACGGCAGTCAACCCATCGCTCTTCTTGACAGTCTTTGGTCGCGCCGTGGGTGAGAGCGTCACCGTGAAGTATTACCAGGCATCCACTGGCAAGGTCTTCACCTTCCAGAATGTTGCCAAGACAGAGATTCAATAGTCTCATCGACGGCTATGGCGCAGCCCACTGTATGACGCAGGATTGAAGGATTGAATACTCATTCCCCCATAAAGGTGTAGTTTTTTTGAATTATTCCCCCATAAAAATGTGATTTTAACATTTTATTCCCCCAAGAAAAGTGTAGTTTTTCTTGTATATTCCCTAAGAAAAGTGTAATTTTGCAACGGAAAGAACTAATTTTCAAAGGAATATGGAGAGAACTGCATATAAGGAACTTTTGGAATGGAAAAACGACCCGGAGCATAAGCCTTTGGTGGTGCTGGGTGCAAGGCAGGTGGGAAAGACCTATCTGCTGAGGGAGTTTGGCGGCAGGGAGTTCAAAAACATGGTGTATGTAAACTGCCATGCAAACGCTTTTGCGGAGAATCTGTTCAGAGACCTCTCAACAGGGCGGATAATAAAGGAGATAGAGCGTTACTACGAGACAAACATCGTGATAGGGGAGACTCTGCTTTTCTTTGATGAGATACAGGAGGCGCACAACGGTATTGCATCATTGAAATACTTTTGTGAGGATATGCGCACGCTGCACGTTGCCGTAGCTGGTTCTCTGCTCGGCATATCGCTCAGGGAGGATGAGTCGTACCCCGTGGGAAAGATAACCACACTGCGTATGTATCCTATGACCTTCACCGAATATCTGATGGCGTGCGGGCGACCACAGCTGACGGAGATGGTGAGAAGTCTCGATTGGGAAGGTATGAACGCCATGAGCGAGGTGCTGACCGAATATCTACGCGAATACTATTTTACAGGCGGTATGCCTGAAGCCGTGAAGAAATACCTTGACACCCATGATGTGAAACAGGTAAGGAAGATACAGCGGGAGATACTTGATGCTTACGAGCGCGACATAGCGAAGCATACCAAGCCGCAGGTGAGCCGCATACATCAGGTATGGAAGAGCATTCCTGCGCAGCTGGCAAAGGAGAACAAGAAGTTCATATTCGGAGCTATAAAGAAGGGAGCGCGTGCGGCAGAGTTTGAGACGGCTATACAATGGCTTGTTGATGCCGGACTGATATATAAGATAGAACGTACAAAGGAGCCTGCCATGCCATTGAAGTTCTATGCCGACAACAGTGCTTTCAAACTGTATATGCTCGACTGCGGACTGCTGGCGTGTATGTCAGAGGCAAGTCCTAACTCCATGCTTTTAGGCTCTAACGCATTTGTGGAGTTCAAAGGAGCATTCACCGAGAATTATGTGCTGCAACAATTGAAAAGCATACCTGATACTTCCATATATTATTTCTCAAAAGAAAACTCTACCATGGAGATTGACTTCCTCTGCCAGCATGATGACCGCATAGTCCCTATAGAGGTGAAGGCAGAGGAGAACGTGAAAAGCAAGTCGCTCTCACAATTCATCAATGTTGACCATGCCGCGAAGCACCTGAAAGGTTTGCGCGTGTCGATGAAGCCCTATATTGATCAGGGGTGGATGGAGAACATACCGCTATGCGCCGTGGAGTCATATTTTCACGCATTGTCACAATAACGTCAGTTTTCGTGATACATTGATTTGTGGAATACATACTTGTGTATATGAAAAAAAACTTTGTAATCTTTCGATGATGACTGTACGCCGATAACCCTGCGCATTCCTGTGAAGCAGATAGAGTGGAGCCTTGAGGATAACCGATACACTCCGCACCTGCCCGAGCAAGGCAGGCTGACACTGCTCAGCGATGAGCGTAAGTACATAGAATTGGTGCCATACGGTTCTACCGAACTGCGTCTGACGGTCTTTCCCGATGCTGATGCCAAACCATTGATGCATACCGATGAACCAAACTACAGTCGCCCTGCCGATGCCCCTGACTGCGTAGAGGTCATCGACGGACACTACTGCGCCTATTTTGAGGAGCCGCGCTTCTGCAGGGACGCCGCCTTACGCAACGGCCTTCAGCTAAGGGCATCTACATACACTGCACCGGTAATAACAGCAATAAGGTAGTCATAAGATAAGTATCTCCTGCCGTTTCATCGCTTTCAAAAAAACAAGTTGGAATAATATTTTCAGTTGAAAGTTTTGGTATTCAAGAAATAATTGTAACTTTGTAGCATTCTAACTAAAACAATAAATTGATATGAAACGTATTTTTATGGCAGTGGTGCTTGCCTGCTTCGCACTGGCAATATCTGCACAGATTAAGGTAAACTATCAGGGGGCAAAGCTTAACATAACTGACCTTGCATGGGCTTTGGTAACATACACCTCTGAGGATAGTGATGGAGAAAACGAGGCTATCAACGTCATGAGAGACGCTTTGTCAAGGTATCGTAAGGGTGTGGCGCAACCTGCAGGCGAGACACTTATCGTTGACCAGGCTAACGGCTATATACGCTATGAGAGAAAAGACGGCGACCACCTGCTGGTTAACGAGATGTGCTATTGGAACGAGGCAGACAAGAAGCACAAGCTTTTCGCGCATAACGTAGCCTGCTATCGTAACGGCAAGAGTGACCCGGGACAGTATGACGGCATCACTTTCTATCGCTATACCAATGCCACGAAGAGGTTAGACCTCTATTACGGCGACCTGTTCTATAACTTGTATGCCTCAGACATTGACGCATGGAACACCTTCTCTCTGCCTCGCACAGGTAAGGACATCGTGGTGACCACATGGTACCAGGACGGACGCAAGAAGCAGAAGACGGCGAAATGGACCGGTACATACTTTGACATGTAAGCTGGGTTCCAAATCTGTACTATAACACCATAGACCAGGTGGAGCGTGTCACCGGCTATGACTTCTTCTCCTCGTTGCCCGACTCGCTGGAGAATGCCGTGGAGCATGAGATGTGTATGTGACGTTAGTCCCCTTTTTACTTTCCCTTGTATGGGGTATATATTATGAAAGCTATCATTTCACCATGTGAAGTGATAGCTTTTACGTTGAGAAAGCATAGCTTTCACGAGGTAAAAGCATAGCTTTTGCGACAGAAAAGAGGGGTGTCAGAGTGTTTTGTCGTAATATGGGGTGGTTGTCGCAAGTAAGAGAGCAGGAAAAGCGGTGAAAATTATGGTAGGAGTGTTTTTCGCAGTATATTTGCATTAACAAAACAAGAAAACAATAAAGTTGTTAATTCAAGTTTCGCTCAAGTGCTCAACTTGTTGGGTTATCAGGTTATAAGGTCGTAAGGTCATGAGGTGAAATATGTTTAATTGTGGTGAATATTTGCCAAATATCACCTTAAAACCTTGAAGTGAAACGACCTCAAAACCTTAAACCACAACGAAACTGAAGCTTGCGAAAGTTGAGGTTGTAGTTAGTGATTCAGACATAAGAAAACTCAATCTTTTTTACCTTTTTACAAGCTAATTTGTTCCATGAAAAACAACACATACCTCCGCATACCTGTGAAAGGCTCGCGGAGGTTCCTTTTGTGTGTTATGGAGGGAGCAAGCGGAACGAATGTTTAGTAAAAATAATTAAATTATTCGTGGAAATCATGGAAAAACTTGTGTAGGTGTGAAAGATTTTATAGTTTTGCAAAAATCCCATCCCGGGCCAAGGGGAACGAAATAACGTTATAACGAAATATTGAGATAACGAGACATCGAAATAACGTTATATCGTTATATCGCAATAACGAATTATCGCAATAACGAATTATCGCCAAAACAATAAACAACAATATGAAAAAGACATTACACTACATGCTTACGCTGCTGATGACGGCAGTGATGACACTCAGTACACAGAACGCCCGCGCAGAGCAGTTTGACCTCAACGATGTGGATGGCGTGGCTTACGCACTCCTCGGCAAGTGGACCACCGACCCTGCAGTGCTTTTCAAGGACCTGCCGGCAGATGTGAAGAACGCCAGCTGTCTGCTGACATTCACCAAGGGCGACCGCTTTAATCTCACCGTGTTGCTCAATGGCAGTGTGGAGCAGATGGATATGGAGATGAAGCTGACCCTCGACGGTGTGTGGAACTATGAGAAGGGAGGCAAGCTGAAGGTTGACGACTTGAAGCCACACTTGGAACTGACAGACATAAAGATACCTTCCGACATGATGGACCAACTGGCTTTGCTGGGACTGACAGAGGCTTCGGTAAAGCAGATGTTCAACAATATGCTCAACGAGAAAGCCAAGGATTATATGAGCAGTGAGGAATTGAAGAAGCTGAACGAGCTCAACATACTGTCAATTAACGAGTCAACCATGGTAGTGGACAATGACTCAGAGAAAGTGGTGTTTACGAGAGTTACAGAGTAAGGAGACTGAACTCCTGCTTTCAGGATATAACAAAAAAAGGAGCATTCCTCAGATGTGTGGGGAGTGCTCCTTTTATTATATTGTGTCTTATGCAAATAAGGGAAAAACAAACAATATCTTGGAAATAAATTTGCATAAAACAGAAAAAAGATATACCTTTGCAGACGTTTTTCATTAAATCAACAGCTTAAAACAAATGGTAAAAAAGAAGATTGTATGTCTGTTGTCCGCTTTGACACTTTTTTCAGCGGTAAGCAGCGCACAGGTAACGGCCAGTGTGGAATATCCTTACAAAGAGTATAAGGATGTCTATACCATTCCGATGGGCGAGAAGGGAGTACTTCAGCAGATGTTTGAGAAAGACACCCATGGTGGCAAGCGGTGGGTGAAGATGCTGCACTATGACAAAAACCTGAAGCTGTTAACAGCAGACTCGGTAGAGATAGACAAGGGACTGTACTTCAATGAAAGCAAGATGGACAACGAGATGTGTTACACCATGCTGCGCGACGGCAGTGACTTCTCTATCGTAGCCTACAACACTGTTACACGCAAGATCAGCGTGCTTGACGGCGAGTACAAACGCAAGGCATCCATGCGCGACTTCACCATTGGCAACGGCTACCTGGTGTTCAGTTCCACCCAGAACAAACTTGACCGCATAGGCATAGTAAACCTCAAGACCGGCGAGAGCTGTACTCTTGACATGCACCTGAAGGGTGTGCGTGACAAGGATATCTACGTCATGGAGACAAGCATCATTGACAATGAGGTGAACGCATTGGTAAGGGTAGGCCGCGACGTGCTTCTCATGCGCTTTGGCATGGATGGCACACAGAAGAATATCATCTGGCTGACAGAGAATATAGAAGAGGCTATAATCAGCGCATCAATACAGAAGTCGGCTGGCAGATATTTCGTCACCGGCACATATACCACTGGCAAGAGAGCAGTGGCACAGGGTTTCTACTTCGCACAGCTGGATGGCGAGAAGTTCAAGTTCATCAAGTTCTATAACTTCCTCGACCTGAAAAACTTCACTGAGTTCATGAGCGACAAGGCCAAGGCCAAGGTGGAGCGCAAGAAGCAGAAGGCGGAGCAGAAAGGCAAGGAGCTCACCATGAACTATCTCATCACCAGCCACGACGTGATAGAGGAGAAGGGTAACTTCTACTACATAGCCGAGTCATATTATCCCGTATATTATAGCGGCGGTCCGGGACAGGGAAGGGTATTCGCCGGATACTACTATACCCACGCCATACTGATAAAGTTTGACTCCAAGGGAAATATCCTGTGGGACAACTGCTTCCCTATGAATCCGTCATATAAGCCTCTCACGCTAAAGCACTTCATCTCTGCCAGCTTGAGCGGTAACAACCTCAATGCCATCTTCACCGATACCAAGAAGATGGTGTCTAAGTCATTCAACAAGGTCAACGGTACCGTGACACAAGACAGGACAGAGGAGATGATAAAGACCGGTAATGATGACGAGGACATCAAGAAAGCTTTCACCAACAGCGACTACTGGTATGGCAAGAATTTCCTTCTCTATGGTAACAGGGTAGTGAAGAACAAGGCGACAAACGACCGCCGACGCGTATTCTTTCTTAATAAATATACAACAAAATAAAACTATTCAGGAATAACAATGAGACACATTACATTACGACTCGCCCTCCTTACACTGCTCATCACAAGCGCCATGAGCGCAGGGGCGCAGGCTTATGACGGCGACTTTGACTGGAAAATATACGCAGGCTACCTCAACTACGGAGGTAAGTCGGGCGGAGAGTTTGGCGTGGACTATGGCGTGAGCGAATACGTATCTGTCAACATGACGCTGCGCGGCGTTGACTCTGACCCTGATGAATACGGCGAGAAGAACTTTCTCAACGGCTGCGACGCCATAATGGGAGTGAACTGCCACTTCCAGAGCATCTGCCACCTGCCGTCAAACGTTGACTTCTACGCCGGACCAAACTTCAGCATACGCCGCTATGTGGGTGCTATGGCAGGAGCCCGCTATAACTTCGGCGAGGTGGTGGGAGCCTATGTGCAGGGCTACTACAACATAGCCAAGGTGCTGAAGCTCAAGAATGAGGATGACAACGACACTCCGATGAGCAAGAAGTGGGGAGTGAGCGTAGGTCTTACCTTCAACCTTTTCTAAGATACAGTGCCATCACTGAGCGGAACCCTTTCCGCGCATGATGTCAACAATAGTACCCTCAGTCTGCACCATACCCGGTGAGGCTATCAATCCCATGTTGCGCATGGTATCCTCGGGCGTCAGTCCGTTGATGCCATGCGCTTTGCTTATGGCTATGCCGTCCATTGCCAGTTCCACGGCGCGGTATGCGGCGTCAACAGCCACCAGTCCCTTCAGAGCGCAGCCGTGGTTGCCGCCGTCACATATTATGCCCGTGATAGACGATGCCATGTTCTGTATCGTCAGTGTCAGTTCCCTCAGCCTGCCGCCCCTAAGCCATGCCAGCGCACATGCCATGCCCGTGCCGGCGGCTATGGCGCATCCGCAGAATGCCGACAGCCTGCCTGAATACTCCTTGATATACATACACACCAGGTAACTCAGCGCCGTCGCCCTCAGCAGTTGCTCATGGTTCAGTCCGCTCACCCTGTGGGCGGCATAGAGCGGCAGCGTGGCTATTATGCCGTGGGCACCGCTGCCCGTGATGCTCATGGCAGGCAGGGGCAGTCCCAGCACCCGCGCCTCTATGGCAGCGGTGCAGAGCAGTGCGGCGGTGGAGTGCTCGTCGGTGGATATAACCTGTGAGCCGTTCCTTGCGTACAGCTTATGTGCTATGGTGGTGCGGCGGCTCTTGATGGCGCTCTCGAAGAGTGCCAGGTTAAGGTCATACGCCTTGCCTATGAACGCTATCTCGTCAACGGGTACGGTCCTGGCGTAGCTCAGCAGCTGGCGCAGCGTGTAGTGGTGAATGTTGACAGACGGGTGTATGGTCGTTGCTTTAGTCAGTCTCTCGTTGCTATATGCGCCCACCTCTTTTCCGTTATGCGTAATGCGCGTAATGTTGGTATGTGAACCGCGTATGCTCACCGTGGCGGTGTCGGTGTCAGAGGTCACAGTGGCAGTGATGCTTATCTCACTGCTTATGCCGTCCATCTCCACCCTTACCTTGCCCTCTCTCACCAGTTCGCGCGCCCGCAGGTTGTCAGCCTGTCTTATACCGTCAAGACACTCCAGCCCTTTACTGGCGTCGGCAGCCACATATCCCAGTGCGGCTATATGCTGGTTGCCCACCTCGTTGCTGTTGGGAATGCCACAGGTAAAGGCATTCTTGTACATACCGCTGTTGAGCGTCACGCTGATGTCTTTCAGCGTACCTTCCACATACTCCCTCGCCTTAGCCACTGCAAAGGCTATGGCTCCCGGTTCGGTGACACCCAGTGCCGGGCGCATGTCATCATATATAAGTCGTGTGAGTTTTCTCATTTGGTTGTTTGGCCTGTCGTTATATCGTTATCACGTTATGTCGTTATGTCGATATATCGTTATGTCGTTATTGCGTTATATCGTTATTTCGTTATTTCGTTTACTCTCCCTCCCTCACAGGGAGGGTAGGGGAGCTGGGGACAGCCATCACACATACTGCCAATATCCAAGGATATAGCGCCGTGAGGAACACGTCGTTAGGCTGAATATCTACTACGCATCCTGATGCCTCTATGCCCTTCATCAGCAGTAATGCCGCTCCGCCGTAGGGCAGTATGAAGGGGAAGGTGCAGATGCCCGCAGCAAGCAGTGTGGTGCGGCGGTAGGGATGCAGTCCGTGGCGCCTGCCTATGCTGTTTACAAACGGTGCTATGCATATATTGGCAATGGTGTTTACCGCCGCTATCAGTATGCCGGCAACCAGCACCAGCAGATACACTGTGACCTCGGCGCTCTTGTATGAGTGTATCACCTTCCTGTCAAGTGCCGCCGTCAGGGCAGCCATACACTTACCCTTGATGATGAGGCCCGACAGCGCCACCACTACCATCAGCAGCACACACACGCCCGTCATGCCTGTTATGCCGTCAACCACGGCGCCGCTCACCTTATTGTCGTTTACGCTCACAAGGTCGGCGAGGGTAAACAGTTGCAGTGACAATCCTATGATAACGGCAGCTGCCGTGCCTGCGGCTATAGACGTGAATATGCCCACCCTGCGCAGTGACAGTGCTATGATGATAAACGTGGGCAGCAGCATAGCCAGTCCGTCTGGCGATGACTGCACCACTGTAGTGTTACCGCTGTCCTTGCCTGCAAACCACAGGCCTGCAAGCAGGAAAGCCACGATGGTTATCAATACTGCCGTGAGCACCACGGGCAGCCTTCTCTTTATGCTCTCGCCTATCTCTGCCGTCCTGCCGCTGTCGTCAAACTGTTGCGTGGCGGCGGCAATCACGGTAGTGTCAGACACAGGCGCTATGCTGTCGCCCAGTGCCGCACCCGAGAGTATGGCTCCGCCCAGCAGCGCCGGGTTACATCCCACCGCCACGCCTGCCGGAAACAGTGTGAGGCTGATGGCGCTGATGGTGCCGAAGCCTGAGCCTGTAGATATAGCGAAGAGTCCGGAGAAGAGGAACACCGCCAGTGTGAACAACGTGCCGCTGACGTTGAGTGCGCCTGCCGCCCATACCAGTCCGTCGGCTATGTGTCCTGCCTTCAGTATGTTGCCATACACTCCCACCAGGAGCCACAGCATCACGGCGGTCATGGCAGTCTTGCCGCCTGCATACTCAAAGATGGTGTGCCAGTACTCCTCGCTGTCGCCGGCGAGCACTCCGCCGATAATGATAGCCGTGATGCCCACTGCCGTCAGCAGACTGATGTCTGTGGCATTGAAGAAAGACAGAGTGATGGCGCTGACCACGAAGAGTGCAAAGGGCAGGGCGGCGAGCCATATGCTCCCTCCCTGACGTGAGTCTTCTGAAAAAAACGGTGTCATATTCCTTTTAGTTATATTGGTTTTATGCTCTACTTGAAAATCTCTCTATGTAAAAATACAAAGTTACGTCTTTTCCTTTTTATACACCATAGCCCTAACATGGCATTCCCCATACCACATATATGGTAAGGGGGCAGGAGGGCCCTTTGTCTTTTACTGATGTAACCGTATCGTAACACTTTTTTCTTGCTTAGTACAAAGATAATTTGTAACTTTGCACACGAAAAACGAAGACGAAGACGAAAACGAAGACGAAAACGAGTTAGTGAAATGATTACCAAAAGAGCAGCAAAAATCTTTGTAATCTGTTAAATCTGTGGTCGTTTATTATCTTCAGAAACTTGAACAAAAGGAAGAAAGACAATGATGTTAATGGGTATGCCCCTGTGGGCTTGGATAGTGTTTTATGCGGCAGTGCTGCTGATGCTGGTGATAGACCTCAGAATGTTTGGCAGGAAAGGCCAGCATGAGGTGAACATTGGCGAGGCGCTGCGCATGACTGGCGTATGGATAGCCGTGTCGCTGCTGTTCTGCGTGGGCATATACCTGTTCTACCCTGTGGAACCCCATGAGAAAGCCATGGAGTTCATGGCAGGCTACCTGATAGAGAAGTCACTGTCCATGGACAACCTCTTCGTGTTCCTTATGCTCTTCTCCTTCTTCGGCGTGGAGCGCAAGTACCAGCATGAGGTGCTGTTCTGGGGTATATTCGGTGCCCTGGTGCTTCGCAGCATCTTCATCTTTGCCGGTGCAGCCATGGTGGAGCGCTTTGAGTGGGTGCTGGGACTCTTCGGTCTGTTCCTGCTATATACGGGCGCCAAGATGTTCAGTCATGACGAGGAACAGCTTACCGACCCCTCACGTAACATCATAGTGCGCTGGTTCCGACGTGTGTATCCTGTTACCGACGGTATGCGTGACGGACGCTTCTTCGTCATAGAGAACGGACGGCGCATGGCTACGCCGCTCTTCGTGACGCTCCTCGTGATAGAGACCACCGACGTGGCATTCGCCGTTGACAGCATACCGGCAGTGTTCAGCGTCAGCCGCGACCCCTTCATAGTGCTTACCAGTAACATCTTCGCCATACTCGGACTGCGTGCACTTTACTTCGCCCTGGCAGCCGTGGCAAAATACTTCAAGTTACTCAAATACGGACTCGGCGTCATCCTCATCTTCGTAGGCGTGAAGATGCTGCTCGCCATGAATGAGTATGTCAACGCCGTCGCTGCCTTCGCAGGACTTGACATACAGATGCCCCACGTTGAGATTCCCACACTGGTGAGCCTGGCGGTGATATTCGGCATGCTGCTCCTGTCAATGCTGCTCTCTGTAGTGTTTACTGACATGAAAGAGGAGTGATGCTTTAGGTGGTCAGGAGTTATGGAGTCAGGAGTTAAGGAGTCAGGAGTTAAGGAGTTAAGGAGTTAAGGAGTTAAGACAATACAGAAACCTTGTTATAAGAGTGATAGTTTAATTGCAGACAACCATACAAATCAAAAAGGGTGCGCGCTTGTTCGGTGTGCACCTTTTTTATGTAAATCATGGCAATGGAAACAAAGTTTTTGTTATATCCTTGCATCCTTAGAGAAGAAATGGTCTAGGGATAAAAGGATAAAGGGATTATTACATCCTAAAATCCCAAAATCCTTAGAGTAAAAAATAGTCTAGGGAATAGGGATTATTATATCCTTGAATCCTAAAAGAGAACAATAATCTTGTGAACATAATGTTTTTTTCGTAACTTTGTCATTAAGACGGCGGAGTAACTTTGCTCAATAAGTCAAAAAAGAGACATATCATGATGAAATCTATGCCTATCAATAAATTCAAACACCTGAACATGAACAAGATTATAACATCCCTTGTCGTGGCGCTCGCCATGACATCCTGTGACAAGAAGTCCGTTCTTGACGACTACTATGCGGAGATAACAGACAAAGACCTGAGGGAAGCCATCATAGAGTATGACTCCCTACAGAAGAAAAAAGAGAAAGAGCCATACGTCATTGAGGTTTCAAGCTATAGTATGGGCGATACGCTCGTCGAATACTATATATCTAAAGGCTTATCTGGTTCCATCGGGTGGGATCACAATCCTATACTCTATGTGAGCAATGTTAATGGAAAGGATGTGGTGTTCACCTCTGACGTAATAACAAAAAACAACAGTCTCGTACGCGTAAACAAGGAGATAGAGGACGAGCTCGTGCGCCGTAACTTCCCCGAAATCTACCCGAAGTATATCTCAGGGCAACCCTACAGATGTGTTCTCAGGACTGGCGGAGACTTTGTCCAGCTCTTATATCATAGAGGCAAACTGATTTACAAGAATAATACATGGCCTGGACTCTGGCTCTGTGATGTGGCTGAGATGATAGCCGAAGGTCACGATAATATAGAGGATGCTATTACTCAATATAAAATAAAGAATCTTCTTGAATACGAGAAAGTAAAGCGTCACGACAATATGGAAGTGCTCAGAGCGGGCGGGCACCACTGCGCGGCGTGTGAGCATCTGAGCAAGCAAGCGTTGGAAGAAAAGAAACGTGGTAAAGATTTCGTTTTCGACGTGGTGGAGAAGATGCCTTCGTTCCCCGGAGGAATGAAAGCACTGTTTGATTATCTGAAAGAAAACACTGAGTATCCAGCCAAAGCCGTGAAGAACAAGATACAGGGCAGGGTGATAGTACAATTCACAGTGGATGAGAAAGGCAGACTGAGCAATATAAAGGTGGTGAAGAGCGTGGATGCTTCCCTTAACGCCGAAGCAGTGAGGGTTGTCAAGTCCATGCCGCGGTGGAACCCCGGTATGCAGAATGGCAAGGCGGTGAAGGTGCGCTATACGCTGCCAGTAACCTTCAGGTTGCGATGATTAGGAAATACGCTCAAACACTAACCGTATGAAAAAAACAATTATTATAATGCTAATGGCTGCAGCTGTGCTGACAGCTTGCATTAACAGACAGCAAGAGGCGGAGAGCAACGTGGCAGGCGACTTGCAGAACATATCGCTAAATATTGTTGGCGATGTGATGAAGCCGGCAGGCAGTATGTATGAATTCTCCATAAATATGTTTGAGCGACTGCACAGCGAGGCGCATGGTAACATGGTGTGCTCACCACTGGGCGCGGCTACGCTGATGCGTATGCTGCAGGACGGAGCCGGCGGTGAGACCGCAAAGGAACTGGGACTGATGCTGGGCACCACCACAGAGGAGATTGGCCTGATAGCCCGTGACCTGCAGGGAGATGCCAATGCTACCGGATGCAGTGCGATGGCGGTAATGGCCAACCTGCTGGCGGTGAACGACAACTGTAAGTTGCGCAAGGATTACCAGCAGCACGTGGGTAAGGTGTATGGGGCAGAAGCATGGCGGTTGGACTTCTCAGACAAGGACAGTGAGACACGTATAAACAAATGGGTGAGCGAAAAGACCAACGGCATGATTGGCGGTCTGGCAGTACCGTTGGACAGTAAAGAGACTATGCGTGCATGCAATACACTGTACTTCAAGGGCTATTGGACGCATCCTTTCAAGAATATCAGCGGAAAAGACATGACCACCATAAAGACGTTTACACAGGATGACGGCAAGAAGGTACTGGTGAATATGATGCAGCGCCAGAAATACTTCAGATACACCCACAACGACACCCTGCAGGTGGTGAGCCTGCCGTATGAGAACCGCAGCCGCGACACTCTGCACCAGCGCAATTTCTCCATGTATTTGTTTCTGCCACGTCAGGGCAAGACCTTAGACGACGTGGTGAGATACCTGTACAGTCACAGCCTTGCGGAACTGAGCAAGTCTATGAACAGGCAGGACGTGGAGGTCAGTCTGCCACGCTTCACCTCTGGTATAACCTTAGACCTGAAGTCAGTTATGCGCAGTCTGGGTGTGCGTCATTTGGATGATTTCTCCGGAATATCAAGCAACTATATGGAGTTAAGCGAAGTGGTGCAGCAGGCAAAGATAATAGTCAACGAGCAAGGCACAGAGGCGGCAGCACTGACGGAAGCTATCTCCGTAGGCGGCTATCCTCAACCTCATTATGTCGCCATTTTCAATGCGAACCATCCTTTTATCTACATGATAGTGTGTGATGATACCAATACCATCTACTTCATGGGAGAATACACCAAAGGCATGGTGCAGGAGAACGGCGAGTGGATGGTAAAAGAAAGCACCTTGTCTGAGGAGAAAGAAGATACGGAGGAAAACCTCAGGGAATGGGATAATGCGGAGTATGAAGTATTGAAGGCAAAAGATGTGATTGCCACGAATCATGATCATACAGAAGTGCTCAGAACTGGAGGATATCACTGTGCGGTATGTGAGTATCTAAGCAAGCAAGCAGAGAAAAAGAATGGAGGAAAGAATCGTGGTAAAGATTTCGTTTTCGACGTAGTGGAGCAGATGCCTTCATTCCCCGGAGGTATGAAAGCCATGATGGACTATCTGAAAGAAAACACTGAGTATCCGGCCAAAGCCGTGAAGAACAAGATACAGGGCAGGGTAATAGTACAATTCATAGTGGATGAGAAAGGCCGACTGAGCGATGTAAAGGTGGTGAAGAGCGTGGAGCCTTCCCTTGACGCTGAGGCTGTGAGGGTTGTCAAGTCCATGCCGCGCTGGAACCCAGGCATAGAGAAAGGCAAGGCGGTGAAGGTGCACTATACGCTGCCCGTAACCTTCAGGTTGCAGTGAAAACGTGTATAAACAAGATGTTCACCAGTTGGTGTAACACCAGTTGGTGAACATTCTTTTGCTATTTGTAACGCATTAATTTACTGCTGTTTCGTTAAAAAAACAAGATGTTCACCAGTTGGTGTAACACCAGTTGGTGAACATTCTTTTTTCTGTAAAATAGGGGCATACCCTGAGACATAGAAACGCACCCTGTGGCACTGATGGGAAGCACTGAAAGCCAGACAGTTGCAGGGGGCTCTGAGAAAGCTATGCTTTTACCTCGTGAAAGCATAGCTTTTAGCATGTAAAAGCTATCGTTTCACACTGAGAAAGCTGTGCTTTCAGAACGTGGAGTGATGGCTTTTGTTTTATGATACATTCTTAGCACAAGTTGACAATACACTTTTTACCCGAGTTGACAATGTATTTTGTGCATAAATGATAACGGATATTGCACAAATTGATAACTGAAAAAAAAACAGAAAAAATAGTTAAAAAAATGACATAAGTCAAAAAATATAAAAACTGATGACATAAAATTAAGTTTTATTATATAAAATACATAAAAAAATAATATATTTGTAAAACCTAACATAGGAAAAAAGATGATTTAATACTGAGAAATTGAAAGAAGAAGAAAAAAGATTCTAGTACCACAATTAATATATACATTATTAACACTTAAATAATATAATATACATTATTAATATATAGAGAGGTCTAACAGAGTTGTCTATTTAAGAAGAGGAAGGAGGAGAGAAAAAGAGAAAAGAGAAGAAGGGAGTAGATAGAATAATTGCAAACACAAGACTCGCTTCTGATAAAAGGGAAAACACACATGAGAGTGATAGTTGCACATATTGCCCACAGAGCAAGTGTAAGCGTGATGCTGATTGCTATCCTATTCGTTATGCGTACAACTACATGTAACGCAGAACGTACCGACACATGTCGCACTACACCGTTGTTTGCCATACGCACCAACACATTGTATGATGCGTTCCTCATACCTAACATAGGAGCAGAGATGCAGATTGGTAATGACTGGACAGTACAGCTGGACTGGTTCTATACATGGTTCTCGTCAGACAACCGCCATCGTTACTGGCAGGGTTACGGCGGATACGTCACCGTAAAGAAGTACTTTAACTTTGAGTGGATTACTGACGCACCAATGATAGGACATCACGTTGGTTTCTACCTGTCAGGATTGACATACGACGTAGAGTGGGGCGGCAAAGGATATCAAGCCTCGAAGTTCGGATTCGGCGGAGGTGTGGAATACGGATATTCCTGTCACGTGAGTCGTAACATGAAACTGGACTTTACACTCGGACTTGGCTTTCAAGACGGAGAATATAAGGAATATGAACCAAGCAACGACCATTACAACCACTATGTGTGGCTTGCCACTAAGAAACGCCACTGGTGGGGACCTACGAAGCTGGAAGTGTCACTGGCATGGTTCTTAGGAGGAAAGAAGAAAAACAAAGTTTCTATAGAATCTGTTAATCCTGTAGATCCTATAGGTAATAATAGGAAAGGAGGTGGCCTATGAAACACTCATCGCAATCCCTGCGGCAGTTGTTGGCAAGGGCCACGTTAATGCTCCTGACAGCAGTGCTCCTCACGGGATGCGAATATAAGGACCTCTGTTATGACCACCGTCATTCAGACAAGGTCTTCGTCACCTTCGACTGGAGGAAGGCTCCGCACCATACAGCGACAAGTATGACAGTGCTCTTTTACAATATTGACAACCCCTCACAGCAACCTATACGCTATGACTACCCTCTCAGTGGTGGCACAGCAACACTGCAACCAGGAAGATGGCGCGCCGTGACATACAACAATAATACGGAGGCTATCCGACACCGTGGACAGCAGTGGTGGACAACGCCAGAGGTTTATACTCGACAGTCTTCCATAGAGGAAGGCTCGCAGCTTACACGTGGAGCAATGCCACAAGCCACCGGTGCCGAGCAGGAACAGGTAATTCTTGAACCCGACCCTATATGGGGATGCGTAAGTGAAGAGTTTACCCTTGTTGCTGATGGTGATGGCTACAACTTGGTGTTTTATCCAGAGTATCGCTACATCACGCTGAAGGTGAAGATAACCAACGTGCCTAACCTGAAATACACCAACGGTGTGGGAGGCTCTATATCTGGCGTCGCGGCATCGCGCTTCATATCCACGGGAGAGATGGGACAGCAGACAGTAACCGAGGCGTTCCCTGTAAGAAAGACCGACGAAGAGACTCTTGAGATGAGCGTCAACATCTTCGGACATTGTCCTGAGTCACCATGGAATACTCATTTGCTTACCATCTACGCTGTGCTTGCTGACGGCTCGAAATGGTACTACACCATCGACGTTACCGACAAGATTCACCAAGCCGTAGAGCAGGATGACGGTACAATGGAAATAGAGGTCAGTGGGTTGCCTATTCCTAAGCCTATCGTAAACGGCTCTGGCTTCCAACCTACCATAGATACATGGCAGGGAGTGGAGATAGAGGTAGGAATGTAGAGCGGAAGGAATAAGGGTGAAGGACTTAAAGAATAAAGTAGAAAGAATTAATTATAAATTATAAATTTAAAAAACGTGATGACTATGGCATAAAGAAAGAGAAGAAGAAAAAAACAAAAAGAAAAAGAACAGAAAACAGTTGAACGATCCTTGACGGGAGAGAGAGAACTCAACAAGTAATAAAGAAAAAACAAATTATTAACCTTCTAAAACTTAAAGATTATGAAAAAGAATTATTGGATTTTAGCAGCAGCAGCCGTAGCGCTCGCAGCATGCAGCAATGACGATACAATAACTGTTAACCAGGGTATCGAAGAGGCTAATACCATCAGCTTCCGCACTATCGTTGAAGGGCTGACACGTGCGTCAAGTGTAGCCGAAGTCACTACGGCAAATCTCAATACGTTCACGGTTAATGCCATGAATGCAGGTACAACAACTCCGTATTTCTCAAATGCGGTCTATACAAAAGGTAGTGACAATTCATTCACTTGCGCAGCCAAGTATTATTGGCCAGCTACAGAGAGTTTGGATTTCTATGCCTATGCACCTGCTGGAAACTCTCAGGTTACATACACGAATTACAATACCTTCACTGTAACTCCTACAGCTGGTGAGGATCCTGCAAATCAGGTGGATTTGGTGTATGCGGCTACGAAGGGAAAGAATAAAGCAAACAATGCTGCTGGCGTCGTGCTGAATTTCCGTCACACTGGAGCCAAGATTCTTTGTAAGGTACAGAATACCTCATCAAGTCTGAAATTTGGTGTGGATGGATGGAAAGTTGGTTATCTGTCTCCATCTGGTACATTCACTTTTGCTGATGCCAATACTGATGGTCAGAACACAGGTACTGGAACAACTCTTACCGCTGCTCAATGGGACAATTTGGCAGCCGCAAGTGTAGCTACAGAATATTCTTCGACATTCACTAAAGTGGACATCGCTGCCAGTGCAAGTGCAACATCTCTTGGTGGTGAGATGATTCTTATTCCTCAAACGCTCACCGCTGCTACCGATTACGCTGCTACAACTGAGAATGCTAAACTTAATGGTTCTTTCATCGCTGTTAAGTTGTACATTCTTAATAATGACAACAGCAACCTTGTTGCAGGTGGTGGTACAACTGCCACACCAACTACCATTTGGGCTGTTTGGCCTATCGGAGGCTACAGTTGGGAACCAGGCAAGAAGTATACATATACTATAGACCTTGCCCAGGGTGGTTACTTTGAGCAAAACAACAATGATGGTGATGACGACTTGGATCCTATCCTCGAAGGCTCAGAAATCAAGTTTGTCACTGTGACTGTTGATGATTGGACAGGAGAAGATAAAGCTGTTTCTGGTCCAGCACAGCAATAATGGTTAGACAGGCTATACTATTTCACATGAGTATTCTGTGACATAGGAGAACTAATAAGCCCAGTGGGGTTCGACTCCCCACTGGGTTTCTATAGAAAAAGAATAAGGCCCGGGGCCGAAACAATGCATAATGCACAATTATTTGCAGAAGCTCATCAAGCTAAAGCAGTCATAATGCATAATTAAGATTGACCAAGTCAAAGAAAGAAAATAAGGAGAAGACAGAAAAAGGCGAAGCCTCGAAATATTGAAATAACTAAATGTTGAATAAACAAAACATAATAGGGTGCGCGACAGTCATGCTGCTGACAGCCGGACTGTTGGCGGCATGTTCTACTGATGACGATGTCACCGACAATGGTGGCGGCGCAACGGAGATACGCCTTGTGGCTGACAGCTGGAGGGTGATGGAGGCTACACGCGCCGTAACATACGACAGCGATGCACAGCTGCAGGCAAGTAGCTTTGCTTGTTATGCCTACGAGGATGGCACCACTACACAGTATATCAGCGGTTCTACGGTAAGCTACAGCGACAGCCAATGGACCTTCGACGACGTCAAGCACTATTGGCCGGCATCGGGGGCTCTCAATTTCTTTGCATATATGCCGGCAGGCCTCAGCGGCACATACTGCACATTCGACCCAACGGCATACGATGCCAGCGACAATGTTGACGGATATTCTGATGACTCTCCGCGCATAGTATGTACTGACCTGCCTGTCAGTTTCACGGTAGGAAGCGATGATACTCAGGAACTGATTTTCGCTTACACTGCCGACCAAGACAAATTCGGCACGAACTCCACACTCCAGCCTACGCCGGGATATGTGGGTCTGACATTCAAACACCCCTTTGCTCGTGTATGCTTCAAACAGTCAGAGGCAAACAGTAGCAATGTAAAGATAAACAGCGTGACGGTATCGGGCATAAAGAACAATGGTACATGCACCTTCGACGGCTCCACCATCGTATGGACACCGTCAGGTGATGCCACGGCACTCACGGTATCGGGCATACCGGCAACCAACACACCGGCAACAGGCAACGACTTCTACCTTGTGGTGCCGCAGACGTTTGCTTCAAACATCACATTCACCGTCAATGCCACATGGACTGACTGGAGCAATGTAACGAAAAACGTAAGCGCCACTGTCAACGTAGGCTCATGGGTGGCAGGCTACAGTTACACCTACACACTGACGCTCGACAAGTTTGCCCTGACGGTAGATTCCGAGAAGTTCACCGAACAGTGGTAGGGGTGTATAAGGAGTTAAGGAGTTAGGGAGTTAGAAGGACATTACCTTTTACTGGACTTTAAGCAAATACAGATGACTATGGGAAATCTGAGACGACATATATATAAACTTTCCTTGTTCCTGCTGCTTGCGGCAGGAATGAACAATGCGTGGGCTGCCACGGTGACCTATCATATCCTGACGCTGCCGATAGACCCGTCAAGTTATGATTACCAAATGAAGGCTGCGGTCACTGGACATCGTCTGGAGGCCTTCAAGGTCATTGTGAATAACCAGACTACTGTCGAACTTCCTGCGCATTATAAGAGTCCGCTGGCTACTGGCTTTACATATTACAAGCCAGATGGTATCACCAGTGGCGGTACTGCTATCAGCCTCTACGACGGCGTTGCGAAAGGCAAGGGCATTCTCTATGACGTCAATAACGATGCCACACCAGTTGCTGAAGGTACGGCAATTAGTACAAACACTGCAGAGTACTACGTTGTCTATACCTACAATGCCTCAAACACCATTGCCAAACTTGACGGTTCGGTGAACTACAACATCGGAGTTAAGGGCAAGGGCTTCCTCTCGCTGAACAGAGGTCGTAACAACCGTCCTGCCGTTATACCTACAGCCAAGGTTGACCCTGAGATGCTGGCAAGTGAAGACTTCTCTTATGTAGATAATCCCGGTAATAGCATTGGCACTTATTGGTCTAGTGGTGATAACAAGAATAAAGAATCAGACACGAAATCCAAGTTCTTCTTCGGATTTAAGTTTGAGGGAAAGGACCCTTACCACATCATCATCCGTACTACTTATGCCAAAGATACTACTTACATAGAAAAGAATGACGGAACAAATGATTTTGTATATAAGTGGTATAAGGAAAGCAGTCTGTTTGCTGATGGAACTAACCAAGCTTACTTAGCCAGTGACGAGCATAGGTTATATAATCTAGCATATAATATCAATACTTATCCTACGAACCCCACAAACTTGACGGAGGGTGTTGGTACAGGTTATATTACCAAAACCGGTAACTATCATGGTAAAACCGGTGTTGTTTGGGGTACTGTGGCGTTGCTTAACAATACCTCTAACAACGGCTATGTCCTTATGGGTTCCAGAACCGTGGATGGAAATGGTAGTTTTCTGGCACCGACGAATAATAACACTAAATACTATTATCTGATGTTTGATGGCTACAATAACATGAAATATAGCCAGATGACTTCGACAGATGCTACAAATAACCATACTATAGATGGTATCTATCCCATCAAGAAGGTGACATTCAAGATTGCGACACCGTTCTATGCTGCAGAGCAGTCAAGTGACCATATTATTTCCGTTTCCGACTGGGTCAGCCAATATACAGTAGATAACGATGACATCGAGATTAAATACCTTCCCAAGTCGTTGATGCGAAAGTATTGTCAATTCACAGGTAAGTTTTATAAGGATGCAGCATGCACTCAGGAGATTACCAGGTTCTCTCAAGCCACAGAAGATCCGACAGAGGGCTATCAAGTATATATAGGATATGTACTGACATCAGACATACCTTTCAATGGTATCACACCGGCAACTGAATACACTGCTTCAACTTGGGCTAATGCTACATGGTATGAACTGACCGACGAGGGCAGTACGCAGACTGACGGTCTGAAACTCAAATATGATGGCACGAACTTCAAGAACAATGGTGCCGACGGCGTTTACGACAAGACTACCGAGTTTGCCTTCATTGGCGACCCATACGAACTGCGCGTGGTGTATCGTAACGCAACCTCTGGTGCTTCTCCATCCTATGTCGGTGCTGCAGGAACGTCTCCTGCCACAGGCACATTGCTGACTGCCAGCACAACTGACTCAGAAGGCTACAAGTGGGAACTGCCATACGAAACCACAGCAGGCAGTTTCCTGTTGAAAAAGTATAAGGACGATGGTTATTGGTACTGGGATGCCGGACATCCAAGTCCTGTTGCCATATCTTACAGCACAAAGGCACACACCTATAACGTAGCTACCGCCAATGCCCAGACCGTAACCATCAATGTCAGCAATCTTGGATTTGCCGATGATGATTACATCTTGGTTACAGCTGATGGAACAAATGCAGACCAGGTGACCGTAACCAGCGGAAAGATATATGTGCAAAAGGATGGCACAGCCTCCTTTACTGCTGCCATCAAGGCCAGGGGAGACAGTAACAAGACGTTCACACTGTCCGTTCAGAAGTACAACCAGGATAACGATGCCCAGGGAACGGCTTCGGTCATTACCATCAATCAGAATAATGGAACCTTCACCGCCAATACTGTAGAATACAGCACTGTAGGTTCCACTCGCGTGAAGGTGATGACTCTGCCCACACGCAGCTTCACCTATAACATTGTGGACAAGTCGGGACGCATCGCAGTGAAAGCCAGCGTCAACCAGACTATCTTCTCGCCGCTGTCACTCGCCAGCATACCAAGCATCATCGTCAGTCCATTCCTGTCTGGTGAGACAGTGACGTTCTATCGTACATTTGATAACGGCACAGGCGATGGCACTGGTACGAGTCGTGCTCACTTGAGTAATGCCATCACGGAACTAACGGCAGGCAATGCCGCTACCAGTACTGACGTATATGTCAAGTACACTACGACGGCTCTTAATTCGAAACCTGTCAATCTGAGCGAAGACCAGGAACTGAATGTCAAGCTCAACGGATATTATGTTTACTACGACAAGACGGCAAATGCACTCAAGACAAACGCAAGTCCCACATCGGCCGAACTGAGTTCTTCGGAATATCTCTGGAAACTGCGAAACAGAGATCCCTATGCCATGCTGATTGACAACATAGGAGCAAGGGAAGATCTTAATGTTAACGGGCAGCCGGAGCTTGTCACGGTATATGATGACAGCAGTGTAGGAACTTCCCAGAGCAGACAAAAAGGAGCTTGGATGGTATTGGCTGCAAGTTTGGGTGATGCCGTTGGTTTAAATTTCTCTATTGATAGAGCCAATGCCCAGCGTTTTATTGCAAAGAACAGCCTTCAGACTGGTGTCTATGAGGTGATGGTAGCTGATGGCGGCACCGTGGATGCCTCCACTACCTACTATAATATTGGCTGCCCTGAGGTTAATACGGTGAAGATATACAACAATACGACGTATGCTCACGGCCATGATGTACTGAGGTTCGTGCTGAACCAGAATATCGATTATGTTTACCATCTGATAGATAAAGCCAAGCATGAACTGCTGACAGCCAGCAGTAAGAACCCAGAACTCGCCTTGCCTGCTGAGTATCAGAGTCCGTTGGTGGAGACATATCATTTCTATGACCAGGACAACATCACAGAGAGTGATGGCGAATACACGGTGAATACTCCTGCTACGGAGTTGTCATCTCTGATAGGTCTGTTAGCCACCGCCACAGCACCATCGTCCAGTAGTGCAGCATCCTATGATGCTGCGGATGCTAATCACAAGCATGCTGATGCGGTTTCCACTGATGACATCAACGAGAAAGCCAAGAAACTGACAGTAACAGGCAATCACTATTACAAGATAGGTGACGACTATTATGTTGTCAATGTAACCAAAGCCTGCTACTATGACATCTACGTTACCTATGACGAGAACGACATTGTGAACTTCAACAAGGGTCAATACATGCTGAAGTTCCTCGAACCGTTTGCTGACGGCTATCATCTGGAGGACGGTAATGATAAGCTGACCGCGAATAAAATACAGGCAGTCTATCCTTACTGTAATGGTGATGGCAACATGAACGTCTATGGTAGTGCCATGCAGAGTGAGCAGTTTAATGGTGGTGCAAGTACCCGTCCTCGTTGGGTGTGGTATTTTGTAAGTGATAATAAGGATCCATACCATGTGAGCATACGCTCCAAGAGTAACACCACATATAATGGTATTAGCAATAATACCTATCTGACAACCTACGCCGTGCATTTCAATCAGGATGCCGATCCTAATACCATGCATGTTGTGACGGGTGGAACCTTGCCTGGCGTAGCATCTGAGGAACCCACGGAATACATGGTGCTGGGAACCAAAAGGAACTACAAGTTGTTGACGACAAATGAAATCAACGACGGCACGACGACAGAGCGCCGCATGGTGACCTCCCTGGAGCAGTATTGGAAGACATACAACATGCTTAAGCTCGCTGTGCTGGGCATAAACAAGAATACCGATGCATACAGCGAGGACGCCACCACATGGGTAGTGCCCGACAGCCTGAGAACAGAACTTGAGACAAAACTGGATAATAGGGGCGTTGGCACTGGCAAGTGGCACAGTTATCGTGCTTATGCCAATGCGACACGTTGGAACGGTTACAACGATAAGTCTAATGGTTCAGGAAAGAAAGTTGTGGAGAATATAGAACACTGGTTCCAGACCTTCGACATGGGCAACGGCACCTTCGATATTGAGAGTGCCGACATACCGCCTGTGCTCGTGCTGCTCGACCGTCATGGATGGGAGATTATGCGTCGCCCATTGCCAAACACCACCACCTATCCTGAGGGTGAGGAACTGAAAGGACTGCGAGAGTTTGACAGTCCGTTGGTTGACAAATACTATTTCTACTCCAATGCTTCCAAGGCATCCGGTTGTCATAAATACTTAATGCGCATGCAGAATGGTGCAGAGCGCGACCAAATCAAGGTCAACGGCGTACGCTATAGCTCTTCATCACTGGCCGACCTGCCTCCTATAACAGCCACAGGTGTTCTTAGCGGCGGGGCTATTCAGGACTTCTACGTTATATACACCGTGAAAGAAGAGTATGAAAAGAACTACGATTATACTCTGGATTATACGGAGGTCAAAGATGCCAACGACAAAGTCACCGGCTATAACATAAATTCCGAGACGGGAATATCACAGCCTTATCTCATTTTGCAGAACGGTCGTTTCTACAAGACACAAAATACAGCCAGCGATAACACAAGTTATATCTCCAAGCCTATCGGTGAGCAAACCAATCCTGAAGGTGGTAATGTTTATGACCTGATTGTCAGTCCGAAGAACCACGGTGGTAATAATGATAACATCATTGACGGCAGTGGCAACTTCATAGGCAACAACTTCTGGTATGTCAAGCCTAACATTAACATTGATGAGGAGATGGGTATCGTATGGGGAACTGCATTATCGGGTACTGGTGAACCTCTGTCGAAAGTAGGCACTCAGGTAACCTATAAGGACAAGAGCGGTTTTGACCCATATAACATACAGTTGCAGCTCGTAAATGACAACAGTGGGCAACCTGATGGCAGATACCTGACTACTCACATGACTTCTGCCCGTTTGGAAGAAGGTATCCTGAAAGGAGACTATGATGAAGAAAATGGCGGCACAAAGAAGATTACGCTGGAACCAGCAGGTTCGGCCACGGTTGCCGCCGGCACGAGCGAGGGCTACGACCATACGGACATGAGGATTACCAACCAGACCTTCATGGCTGTCTCTGATGCCAACGGCAACATGCAGCTGATGCCACGCTTCGACCATACGCAACGTGTGGATCTTGAGGGTATCACTCCTTGGGAGACAAAGTTGAAAGACCCAGTAGATCATGCTGTAGCAAGTCTTGACAACAATGCCTCGCAAGGTTCGCAAACCACATTCTTCGTACGCCCACAACGCTTCCACTATCATATTATTGACAATAATGGTCGCGAAGCCCTCAGCTATAAGAGACCTGCAGACGCCTATCCTGCCATCACCGAGCATTTCAAGAGTCCGCTGGCCAAGGACTTTACATATTACACTGGATTGGCAGAATATAATTCTCCAGAAGTAAGCAGCGTAGAAGAGTGGGGACCGGCAGCGGCTGACTTCAAGAAGACGTTGACGGAGGAGTCACTGCTGGCAGATGCGATAAAGCTTTTACCTAATAGTGGCACCTATTATTACAGGATAGGCACGAGAGGTGAGTTTACATATAAGAAAGTTGTTGTTACCAAGGGGCTGTCAGAAAAGCAAATCACTGGTTCATTTGCTGCAGCGAATCTTGATGATGTTGACAACGATGTATATGTCCGCTATGCCTATGATAAAGAATCCGACCTTGATGGCGACGAAATCCTCTATGGTAAATGGTTTACCGTCAAGTTGGCAGGGAAAGACTTGCAGGCAGACGGCACCATCGTCGTGACTGAAGGTGCAGGCACGGGCGTTAATCTATATGCCGATTCTGATACTCCCACAAGGCCTGCCACCATTGACGCAAGTGCCAAGAAGTGGCAGTGGAAGTTCCTGCGCGCACCTACCGACCCTTCTTCTGACTATTATGTAGAGCCTGATCCGTATGCTATTCAGATATTTAATCGTAAGGCCAATTACACTGCGGATCCATCAGTGGAGCCAAGTCCAATGGCTGTACCTATCAAGATACCTAATGCCAACGATGGTGCAGACCGTTATGCCCTGCTCAATCATTCCAGCGGTGGCTATGCCTTGGCTGTAGCGAAAGAATACGACAGAAACTACAATTATATCTTCCTCAACGGTGCTGACATGACAGCTCCGGATGCTGGAACGCCGCAGGCTGCCACGACAGCAGTGGAAACGGACTTTAACTACAAGGCTGGCACTCTTACTACAGGGGCACAAGTGCTTGTAGAAAGTGATGTGGTACACAACTTTACCTATAACGTCATCACTAATGCCAACAAACTTGCTATTACGGCAAATCAGAATAACGAAGAAGCAGGATCTCACAATTACGCCCCTTATCTGCCAGATAGTGTCCAAACGCCTCTGCTTAATACGGACGACTATCTGTATTACGGTTTTGCGGCAAACCCAGAAGGTGATATTTATTCTGTGAATCCGCAAACAATTCTATACACCCTCTACGGTCTTTACGATGACGTAGTCTATGTACGCTACAACGCCTACAACATGGACAATACATCGTTTAAGGTGCCGAATAAGAAAACTATTGATGGCGGTCATGTGGCGCGTGATCCTAATTCCGTTGACGTGTCAATGAATATCGATGGCGGCTTGCCATACAACATCGTGTGGTATAACGACAACATGATGCAGTCAACTGACAACTTAGCTGTCAGCTATGCTGGTAGTCATGCACTTTCAGGCAGCCCTGCACATGTGTGGTACTTCACCGGGAATGACCCATACGCTCTCAAGATTAAGCACAAAGGCGGCAAATACCTGAATGGTACCAGTACGCTGGCGGATGAGGAAGATGCGCCAACCTTCATGCTGCTGCAAAAGGCTGGCTATGACTATGGCGTACTGCAGTTAACCGGTACCACGGGTGCTAACGCAGGCAAGAAACTTACAGGCTATGGCGGTGCGCTGACGGCAGATGCCAACACCGATCCTACAAAGTTTGTCATCTTCGGCCTGTCCATCCATCACCTTATATATCATCTGGTGATTGCCAAAACTTGTCCTGACAAGACTGATCCTCAGGCAGGTGAATATGTGGATATACCTTATAGGGAGACAATATCCGGCGATTTAGGTACTAAGAGAATATTTGGCACCACACAGCGTGACCTGACAGCGGTAAACGATGGTGAGGGAACCCACTATGCTGGTGAGAAATATCAGTTAGGCTCAACCTTGGAGTGGAACGGTGCACAGCACACTTACAGCTACGATGCTGGTACGGTAAGTATCGGTGACGATTTGATATTGCCCAACATCTTCTATCGTCCTAACTGCTTGTTCGATTTCTATGTCGAAGGTATCTACCAGCATTTTACTGAAGAAAATGATGATGAAGGTCAGCCTTATGCAGACATGGAAAGCAAGTATAAGGGTCTGAAACTTACCAAACTGATGTCTGATGAAGAGCTAATCGACCAGACCGTGGTAATAAATGTTGTATATAAGTTCGATACCGGTTTGTCAACAAACTCAGGTTTGGATTTCGTGACGAGTGTTGACCAGAACCTGTGGTACACCTTCGAAACCACTGATGCCACACCGCAGTTGGCTCACTACACCTTTGTTCGAGGAATGAGAGCCGAGAGCGGACGTGAGTTGCACTACACCAACGACTATCTGTGGACACCAGTGGGTGACCCATACGGATTTAGGTCGTATAACCGCTATATATATAAGAATAACGGAGAGACAACAAGTGTATTGACAACAGACAATATCGCTGACGGAGAAGAAGTGAAAATGGGTGTGGTTGCTGAAAATGACAACAGAGATATCTACGAGCTGTTACCAAGTTCAACACCTGGCAGCGGTACCTTCCGTGTACACCCATTGCTGAATACAGACAATACAATCTTCCTCAGCATAGTAGAATCAGGTGATCCTCCACATATTGGAAAAATGATACTCAGTGACGAAACACCAATAAAGGAGTGGATCTATGGCCTTGGCTTAGACTTGCTGACTCCTTACTATCAGGGTGCCGGCAATGTGGGCGGACTGACGCCAGCAGGCAAGACAGCTTACGAAACAGCTCAAACCACGTATGCAGATGATCCTTTGGGACTCGTTCTTGAATTGCAGAATATTTGTTACGACGATGCAAACATAGTGCAATATTCTCCGGGCTACTATCGTCTGCGCTCACAAACAGGTGCGTCAAGTCTCAGTCCTGTACGTTATGCCAGCGGCTATCTGCATGACATAGAGAAGACGGCCGGCACAGGTGATACGCCTATTCCTATGCACTTCTATAGCAGAGCCGGCACCAGCACGACCTTCGGCGAAGGAGGACTTGGCTCCGGCTTCACGGAAACTAATGCTACACGAGGAGAAATTCCTGTTCCTGCAACAGAGTCTGATGCTTCGGCCATCTTCCTGTTCACAGGAACAAAAGATGCCGCTACCATGCAGACCCAAGGCCTTTATGTCAAGGGCGAACAGACGAATCCTGATGGTGGCTATGCCGTGATGACGGAAAATGCGGCTTCTGCCACAAGTTTCAAGGTTGCTGACGTCGGTGGTGCCGTAGTCCTAATATATAACGATGCTGACGACAGAAGACATTACATTAACTATAATCAGGGTGACGCCAACCATAAATACGATTTGCAGTATTATGAGAATGTACCCGTAGATGGTAGTAAGTGGTGTATGGAGCCTGCTAAATCAATGTCAATAGCGACTAACAATGGTGGTGACGGTTATTACTACAGCACGTTCTACGCTCCATTTGACGTACTCCTGCCTGCTGATAATGGTAACAAGACATATAATGCATACGTCTGCAAGACATGGGATGACGCAGGACTAAATCCTTCTCTCGTCCCTGCCGTTACTGCTGTTGACACTACATACGCAGAGGGTAAGTTCGTGCCTGCCGGTACACCTGTCATCATACGCACTTCAGATGAAACGAATAGTGTGACGTTGTCCCTGCCTTCTACTTCACCGACGGCATCGACAATTACCACTGACCTTACAGGTTCATATCTGGAGAAATTACTGCCTCTTGACTCTTCACACGATGCATATACCTTAGGTTTGTATTTCGTCAGCAATGCAACAATAGACCGTTCTACGGGTGTCGTAACAGCACCATTGGTTGAATCGGCAACCACAGGTGTGGGATTCTATATCAACGCTACACCAAACAAGGAATACAATCCGCTGCAATCATTGTGGCAGAGAAACAACCGCTACGTGCTTCACAACAAGATATATTATCGTGGTACAGGCGGTGGCGGTACAGGAGCGAAAGCAGCACAGTTTGTTCCTCTGAATTTCGACTTCGAGGATGAAGAGGAAGAGCCGGAAAGCACTCCAGAGGCTGTCAACGTGGTAGAGACCGTAGTAAGCTCCGGTGTATATGACATGCAGGGCCGTCAGGTAGCCACCGAGGCACAGGTAAGCGACGGCACATGGAGACAGTATCTTGCTCCAGGCATGTATATCGTCAACGGAAAGAAGATACTGGTGAAGTAAACGAAGACCCCACCCCAACCCTCCCAAGGGGAGGGGGAGGGGAACGAAAACGAAGACGAAAACGAAAACGAAAACGAAAACGGTAAATCGTAAAACCGTAATATCGTAATATCGTAATATCGATAAACCGTAAAACGGTAAACTAAAATACAAAGAAGACAGGGCTTGCGTCATATCGGCGCAAGCCCTGTCTCTTTTATTCTGTCACTGCAAGTGTTGTCTGCAGTGAAAGTATGATACAGTATGATTAGATGTCCTTGAACACCTCAGCTATCATTACGAGCATACCGTTGATATGCTGCAGCAGAGCGTTGTTGGTAGTAGGAGTGATGATGGTAGGCTCTTCCACATACTCATTCTTAAGGTTGGCGTAAGCCTCCTCAAAGTTAGCGAAAGGCACCACGCCGTCAGGGTTAGAGTGTATGAGCTTCAGCGGATACTTAGGCATCCAGCCCTTGCAGAGGTTCTGACGGTCCATCATCTGGAGCAGACGGTCAAGGTGCTCAGGGTGAGCGTTAAAGTAGTTGAAGTCAAGAATCTGGTCAAGAGAAGCACCGTTCCACTTTATAATCATGTCAAGGATACCCTCCTTGTTCTGGCGTATAGCCTGAGGCACGCCGGTCTTCAGTGCCCATGCAGTGAAGAAGTCCTCATAGTTTATGCCAGCCATCTCCTCAGGATAGCTGTTGAACATACTGTTGATAACGGTAGGTATAACAGAGCCCAGAGCCATGTCCTTGCCATTCTCGAGGTCGCTGAGGTAAGTCTCGAAGGTGAGGCGCAGGTCGTAAGGACCGTCACCGCAATATACCTTTCTCAGGTGCAGGCGGCTCTGTGTAGCTGCATCCAGCTGCTGCACTCTTCTCAGTGAAGCGAGAGAAACGGCGCCACCCTGTGAGTAACCCAGGATATAGGTGTCATAGTTGCTGTCAAGAGAGATGCTCTTCTGCTCTGCATAGTCAAGCAGGGTGAGCAGAGCGTCAACGCTGGTGCGACCGTGAACCTCAGAGTTAAGGTAGAGGTCAGGGTGATTACTTGTAGCGCCCAGTCCGATATAGTCAGGCAGTATGCACAGAGAACCTGTAGCAGCCATGACAGACTCCACCGATGTGTAGTTTGAAGGAATCATCATAGCGCCAATCTGAGTGCCGTGGTTGATGAGCATCACGTTCTTAATCTTCTTGAAGAGAGGGTAAACGATGAGTGCTGACGCTGTGACAGGCTTGTTAGCCTCGTCAAGTGTCTCGTAAGTCACATGCACACTCTTGTAGATAGCTGGTACTATGCCGCGTGTGCCCTCGCCATTGTCCTCCAACTCTGCAAAAGACTGCTTGCAAGTAGTCTTAAGCTCACTAAGCTGTGTTGCGTCAGCCTTGTCAGCGATACCTGCAACGGCATCGGCAAGGAACTGCTCCTCTGATACTTCTTTCTCGTCAATCACTGTAAAACTCCTGTTAGTAACAACATCCTGATTGCCTGTAGCGCTCTGCTCCTGAATGTCCTCATTTGAACAAGAAGAGAACATTGCTGCCAGCAAAGTGCATACAATCAATGCATTCTTTTTCATAAAAATGTGTAAATAAGTTAGGTTAAAAAAATGATAATAATAATATGATTTCCTATTGAGATTACAGAAAACCGGGTACAAAGGTAACAAAAAAACCGTAAAGTCAGTTTGTTTTGTAAGTAAAAAATGTGTAAATTTGCATGAACTATTACATTAAACTGTCAAAAGAAGAATCTCGATAGAGTCTTTATTTATGAAAAACCTCTCAAAGCTAATCAACTGGCTGAAGGGTACGAGCCTCATCACACAGATAGCCATAGGACTTACAGCAGGTGTTGTACTCGGACTTACCGTGCCCCAGTGGACAGGCCTTACCATCTTCGGTAAGATATTTGTCAGTGCCCTCAAGGCGGTGGCTCCCATTCTTGTCGCGGTGCTTGTAGTGTCGAGTGTGGCGAAGGCGGGTGGTGGACTGGGTCCGCGTTTCCGTATTGTCATAATCCAGTATCTTGCCAGCACCTTTATAGCTGCTGCGTGTGCCGTGGCGTGCAGCGCCATGTTCCCCGTCACGTTACAGCTTACCCAGTCAGCAGAGCATACAGAACCGTTAGACATAGTCTTAGTCTTTGAGAATCTCGTTACCAATATGGTAAGCAATCCTATCACGTCCTTGTCTAACGCCAATTACATAGGCATACTCTTCTGGTCGCTGCTCCTGGGTGCAGCCATGAGGGCAAAGGCAACCCCTGCCACCATTGATGCGGTGAGCGACATTGCCGACGTGGTGTCATATACGGTGAAGTGGATAATACGCCTTGCCCCGGTGGGTATTATGGGACTGGTGTTCCAGTCTGTGTCAGAGAGTGGTCTCAGTGTCTTCACCACCTACGGTGAGCTGATGTTGCTGCTTGTAGGCTGTATGCTTGTAAACGCCTTGGTGTTCAATCCGCTCATCAGCTTATCGCTGACACATCGCAATCCCTATCCGCTGTTGTTCAGATGCCTTAGGGACAGTGGCTTCAACGCCTTCTTCACACGTTCGTCAGCAGCCAACATACCCGTGAACATGGAACTGTGCCGTAAGCTCGGCCTTAACAGAGACTTCTACTCTGTGAGCATACCTCTCGGCGCTATGATTAACATGGCGGGGGCGGCAATAACCATTACGGTCATGTCACTTGCCGTGGCAAACACTGTGGGAGTGCATGTCAACATCTTCTCGGCAGTCATACTGTGTATCATTACCACGCTTGCAGCCTGTGGCGCCTCAGGTGTGGCAGGCGGTTCGCTGCTGCTTGTCCCCATGGCGTGCTCGTTCCTCGGCATTGATGCCGACACAGCCATGCAGGCGGTGGCAATAGGCTTTATCATCGGTGTGGTACAAGACAGTGTGGAGACCGCGCTCAACTCCAGCAGTGACGTCTTCTTCACTGCCACTGCGGAGTATTACGACAGAAGGAATAATAAATAAACAAACCTAAACGATATGAAAAGAATACTATTTTGCATGCTGGCCGTCTTGGGACTTACTACTGCCTATGGACAGCAGAACGGAGAAGAGGTGGATGTGTTTAACACAAAGAGTGGAAAGACTGTCAGGTTCCACGCCCTTATGCACGCCAGTATACGTATAGAATATGACGGCAGGGAGATAGAGATAGACCCTGTGACGAAGCTGCGTGACAGGACAGTGGACTATGCGTCAATGCCTAAGGCAGACTATATCCTCATTACCCATGAGCACTCCGACCACTTTGACCGCGGCGCCATCAGCCAGCTTACGGCTGACGGTACACAGCTCGTTACCAACAAGCGGTGCGGAGAGATGCTCGGCTATGGCTCTGTCATGAACAACGGTGACACGCTGAGGATATCATCTGATATCACGCTGGTGGCGGTGCCTGCCTATAACACTACGGAGGCAAACAAGAAGTTCCACCCTAAGGGAAGGGACAACGGCTATGTGCTCACGATAGATGGACTGAGGATATACATTGCCGGCGATACAGAGGACATACCTGAGATGGCTTCAATAAAAGACATAGACATAGCCTTCATGCCCTGCAACCAGCCTTACACCATGACACCGGAGCAGCTGGTAAGCGCCGCAAAGGTGGTAAAGCCTAAGGTGCTGTTCCCTTACCATTACGGACAGACAGACGTAAGCGTCATACCGGGCATGCTGAAAGATGCCGGCATAGATGTAAGGATAAGGCATTATGAGTGATAGTATGCCCTATGCCGACAGGATCTTCAGGATATAGAGCCCCTGTCCCTGCCGGGCAGTCGGCAGGTGCTTAGTACACCTTTATTCTGTATATCAGGCTCAGCTCTATACGGTCACGGTTATAGTCCTCCAGTCCGCACTCCTTCTTGTAGTCCACCTTCTTGCCTATGTAAGCCAGTGACAGGCGCGCATCCTGCGTAAGGTCTGGAATCCACTGCACTGCAGCCTGGTAGCCGTAGCTCTTGCGGTAGTTGTGGAAAGCAGGATTATCCTTTGCCGATGCTGACTCGATGCTGCCCCTTACAAAGCAGTTCCAGTGTGGCGTGGGCTTGTAATATACCTCGCCTACAAAGCTGTTATAGCTTACGTCGCGTGCCAGTATGTCGGCATCCTCCATCTTCGACATATCGGCAGACACGGTCTTGTTGTGGTCCAGGTCCTCCCAGCCGCCGTAGTAATCCAATACAAACTGCCATTTCTTCAGGTTAACCCTGGTACCGAGCATCAGGAAGTTACCGTGGGCCTTCTTTGCCTCGTGTATGTGTGAGTAAGACCACAGCGTCTCCACCTTGCCGCCAAAGAGGCTGCCGGTCCAGTTCACTGCCACGCCCAGCGGATGCTTAGTCTTCTCCACCGTGGGGTCTTCCTTGTAATACTCTGTGATGCTGTTGTTGTTAGGGTTATATAGTCCGAGGCTCAAATAGTTGTTCTTGGTAAACATATAGTTGCCCTGCACGCCTATATGGAAGCCGTCGATGCCGTTGAGGAAGTCGCAGAACTCCAGCACCTGTATAGGGTTGTAGTCATACTCATAGCCTCCCAGCGCCACGCCCAGCTTACCTGCCTCCAGTGAGAAGCGCTCATTGAACGTATAGCGTGCCATCATGATGTCAATGCTGCTGCCGAAGTTGTCGCTCTGGGCCTTGCTGGGCCTGTTCATACGGTAACGCATACGGTAGCCCCAGTGCTTGTCTATGTGGCCCACAAACTCCAGCCTCAGCTGTCTGCCCACAAAAGAGCCGCCCTCATCCTCTCCGTTGAAATGCTCCTGATATGAGGTGTGCATATTCAGGTACACGTTAAGGGCATCCTTGTGCTTCTCCAGTTTGAATATTCTTTCGCTCAGTGATAGTGTCTGCTCATTCTCCAGGCCCAGACCGGCATTAGTGCCCTGAGCGTATGCACTCGTGGCGTGGCAGACACCAAACAATGCCGCGAGTGTAATGTTTCTTAATCCCTTCTTCATGGTTTCCTTTTCTTTGCTCCTGATTAAGGTCTCAATATGTTTTTCCGATACAAAGATACACTTTTTTTTGTGTTTAAGACATAAAAAGAGTTTTTTTTTTATTTAATACGGAAGAAGTGTGTCGTTTTCCAACGGAAATTATTAACTTTACAAGCATTATGAGAAAACTGTTATTATTACTAACCATGACAATTGCCGCAGTGTGCACCATGTCGGCGCAGAAGTTCACAGGCAAGATAGGAGAATTTGACGTGACGCTATATGCAGACTTCAGCAATGCCAGCGAGGGTGACTCAATAGGTTACTATTACTACAACGAGAGGCCCAAGACGAAGTTCAAGCTCGTCCTTGTGGAGTGTGAGGACCTCGACATAGCCCTGAGGAGATATGTCATCAAGGAATACACGCCTAAGGGCAACAACACCGGCAAGTTCGTAGGCAGGCACTCCACCAAGTGGGACAGCTTCTCCGGCAAGTTCACCAACAGCCGCGGCAAGGAGTATGACTTTGAGTTCATGTTCCTTGAGAATCTGGACAAATAACCGATATCGCTACTACCACAGACTTTATGGATTGACACAGATTCTTTGAGTAAACAGAGTTTGTGTTTACTTGGAATGTCTGTGAGAAAACATTACTTAAACGCTACATTCATAATGAGAAAGATAATAACCTCATTGCTATTGGCATTGCTGACGGTATCAGCAAATGCGCAGTTCCTTTTCCGTATCAGCGGTGCCGACAAGCAAAGCGCACCGTCATATATGCTCGGCACTATACATTTGCTGCCGGCTTCATTGCTTGACAGCATCCCGGCATATCAGGAGGCGGAGGCACAATGCCGCCAATTGTTTATAGAGTATGATGTGAATGACAAGCAGGCTATGGACAGTTTGATGAGCAAGGGAGAATACATGATGCGGATGCCTGAGGGCAAGACCATCCTTGACTTGCTTAGCAAAGAGCAGACAGAAAAGTTGAAAGAGTGTATAAAGGATGGCTTTTTCATATCTGTAGAAGACTCTGACATAGTGGCTCATTTTAATTATCAACCAGTTGTTCTTCTATTAACGTTAAAGATAGCACCACTCACAAGAGCAATGGTAAAGTATCCAGAGTTGAGACCTCAGGGCATGATTCTTGACAAAGGGTGCGCCCAGAGAGCTAAGGAGCGTAACATGACGATGGGAAATCTTGATGAGTTTAATCTTGACAGTATAAAGAAAGCTAATAAGGAATTATTGCAAAGCCTGGATATGCAGGCGGACTCTCTCATATCGTTCCTTAATGGCTATGAGCTGTACAAGAAGAATTCCGCAGAGGAGGTATTGGCTATAGTGCAGGCGGTGAGAGACTGGAAAGCCGGTGACTATGAGCACTTCTCTTCCTCAGAATACTGGTTAGAACAGACGGAGATGCCTCTGTTCAGAGATCGCAATGAGAAGTGGCTGCCCAAGATGCTTGCCGCCATGCGTGAGGCACCCACCATGTTCGTATTCGGTGCCGGCCATCTGGTAGGACCTCACGGAGTGATTCAGCTGCTCCGCAATGCAGGGTGCCAGGTGGAGCAGGTAAAGTGATAGTTGTTTTGTAAAATGTATATATTAATGAGGTATATATTGTTTTTCTCAGTTACTCTTCTCTTGTTTGCGTCATGTGGAGTAGACGCAAACAGTATTATGGGTATAGATGAAAGGAGGTACACATCCTATGACACCGTATCTACTAAGTGCGGACAATACTTGTATTCCATAGGCGTGCAGGATTGTCTGAGAAAGGATAAGGACACTAACTATGTGTTCTCACCGCTCGGTATGTCAGCGCTGTTTACTATGGTGAAGGAGGGTGGCAGCGGTAGAACCCGGGAGGAGTTGCAGAAATCCATGTGCGTGTATAGCGACATCATGGCTGGGTATGTAAGGACGTTGAGCAATGCCTATGACCCCTTGGCAGATGATGGCAGACCGGCGGTGGTGAAGGTGGCAGATGCCTTTGCGGTAAGCGGTAAGTGTCGTATGCGTCCGCGGTTCTTTGAGCGTATGAGGTCAGTGTTTAGTGCCGAAACTATGGAACTCAACTTCAGTTCTGCCCGAAAGACAGAAACCATTAGCAAGTGGATGGAAAGGCAGATGAGCGGTAACAGTGGCGCACGTCAGGATGCGGTGCTATGCCTTTCAAATAATGTGTATGCGCTCAATGCAACAGGTTTCAAGGGAGCGTGGCGTGACGGATTTGACAAGAGTAAGACTAAACAGAAGTGCTTCTATCAGTATGACGGCAGGAAGACTACTGTTGACATGATGGCTCGTAGTGAATATTTCTATTATATGCATAATGACACTATGCAGGTTGTGTCACTGCCTATCTTTACGAGAGGAAAGGTTGTTGCTGGTATGCATGAATGCTCTATGTATGTAGTGCTACCTCGCAAGGGATATACCTTGGATGACGTGATGAAGACACTGCGCGGCAGCTATTACGGTGACTTCAAACGGCATTTTGAGCTCAAGAGAGTAAACATCAGGTTGCCACGCTTCACTATACACTCAACGATTGATGCGCAGAAACTGATGCGCAGTCTCGGTGCTCGTCACATGGATGAGTTTGACAGCATAACAGTAAAGCCGCTCAGCTTGACGCAGGCGCACCTGACGGCTGATATTTCAGTGGACGAGAACGGCATCATGGATAAAAAAGCCGTGGAGAGAGCATATGTGAGTGACAATCCATTATACCATAATACTACGGTGTATAACTTCAATGCGAACCATCCCTTTATCTATATGCTGGTAGATGAGGATAATGATGAGATACTGTTCATGGGACAATATACCAAGGGACTCATTGAGTGTGATGACAAGTGGCAAAGCATTACATACACCGGCGAGGAGGACAAGCCAGAGCCTTTGGTTTATGCCGTTACGAGGGAAGCTCTAAATGCAGAAGCATATTATCCTGATAAGAAAGATGTATATGACGTGGTGGAACAGATGCCGTCGTTTAATGGGGGCAATATGGCACTTATGAAGTATATTGAAAACCATCTGTCCTATCCTGTGGTGGCAGAGCGCGAGGGTATTCAGGGACGTGTCATCTTACAGTTTATTGTAGAGAAGGATGGTAGGTTGTCTGATATAAGAGTGGCAAGGTCTGTTGACCCTCAGCTTGACGCCGAGGCTGTGAGGATAGTAGCCTCAATGCCAGAATGGATACCGGGTAGAAATGGTGATGAGGTGGTCAGGGTTAGATACACCCTCCCTGTTACCTTCCGTTTACCTTGATTTTTTGTTAAATTATATATTTTTTGACGGCAAAAAGCAGTTGTATCACGGAAAAAGTGTATCTTTGTAAATAGAAAGGAACATACCCACCCAAACAACCAGAATATGAAACTTCCTATTGGCATACAAGACTTTGAGAGTCTCCGCATTGACGGATACGAATACATAGACAAGACAGAACATATTTACCGTCTTGTCTCAGAAGGACGTTATTATTTCCTGTCCCGTCCGCGCCGCTTCGGTAAGTCATTGCTTTTGTCAACGATAAAGGCACTGTTTCTTGGTAAGCGTGAATTGTTCAAGGGATTGGCGATAGACCAGAAGGAAGACTGGGACTGGGCAGTGCATCCTGTGCTTCATCTTGACCTGAATACGGAGAAGTATGACAGCAAGGAGAAGTTAGAAGGTAAACTTAACTCATTCCTCTCAGAAAATGAGAAGCTATATGGCAGGGAAGAATGGGAGAATACCTTCGGCATACGTTTCGAGGGAATAATAAAGCGCGCTTATGAGAAGACCGGTCAGCGTGTGGTCATCCTCGTGGATGAGTACGACAAGCCGTTGCTGCAAGCCATAGGAAACAAAGAACTGCAAGACGAGTACCGTGGTACGCTCAAAGGCTTCTACGGTGCATTGAAGTCAATGGACGGTTGTATAAAGTTCGCCATGCTCACCGGCGTCACGAAATTCGGCAAAGTCAGTGTGTTCAGTGACCTCAATAACCTCATGGATATATCCATGCTTAACAAATACCACAACATCTGCGGTATAACAGAAGAGGAACTGCTTCGCACCTTTGACGACAATATCAATGAACTTGCCGAAAACAACGGCATGGAGCGAGAAGAGTGCATTGACAAGCTTCGCCGCATGTATGACGGCTACCACTTCAACCACCTGTCCAAGGAAGGCATATACAATCCCTTCAGTGTGCTTAACACGTTCAGCAGTCTGGAGTTCGGCAGCTACTGGTTTGAGACCGGTACGCCCACATACCTCGTGGAACTGCTGCGCCGCCACTACTACGACCTTGAGGAAATGGCAACGTCAGAGGTTACCTCAGACGTGATAAACAGTATAGACGCAGAGTCCACCAACCCCATACCAGTGATATACCAGAGCGGTTACCTCACCATAAAGGGCTATGACAATGAGTTCCAGATGTACAGACTGGGTTTCCCGAACCAAGAAGTGGAGGAAGGCTTCATAAAATATCTCGCCCCGTTCTATCTTGACAACAGGGAGGAAAGGTCGGTATTTGATATAAGGAGCTTCACGTCAGATGTCAGGGAAGGCAATGCCGAGCAGTTCCTTAGCCGACTGAAGTCGCTCTTCGCCAGTGCACCATACGACAGCGTGAAGGGTGACAAGGAAAATCACTTCCAGAACATGATGTGGGTGGTGTTCAAGATGATGGGTTTCTACTCACATACTGAGTACCACACCAGCGACGGACGCATAGACCTGCTGGTAGAGACACCGCAGTATCGCTACATCATGGAGTTCAAACTTGATGGCACCGCCGAGGAGGCACTGCAACAGATAAAAGACAAGAACTATCAACTGCAGTTCTTCGGCGACTCCCTCGCTACCAGTGAGAGCCAGGGAGAGTCTAAAACATTCATAATAGGAGTGAACTTCTCAAAGGAGACACGCACCATAGACAGGTGGGTGATTGAGTAGTGTGAATGATATTGTCCAAGAGGTTTTTCTATTTTATACAGAAATAAGTACCGATAGGACATTTTTGTCATTTCATGCTCTGAAAAAGGTTCACGGAAAAACGCAAACCAGAGTGAAGAAATACCATAAAACGAAGAAGGAAATACCCCGAAAAGGACTTTTTTCTTCGTTTTTGTGTAATATGATAGCTTTTAGCATGTAATATCATCCATTTTACGTTCTAAAAGGATAGCTTTCACAAGGTAAAAGGATAGCTTTCGCAGGGTAAAAGCATAGCTTTCACAATGTAATATGATAGCTTTTACCGCAAGAAAAAAATGCTGCCACTGAGTGTCAGTAAGTTGCAACAGCGCCATATTTGTCGAAAATTCAACCGGAAGCAAAGTTTTTCAGGAAGTAGCCCTCTATAACGAGTTAAGAAAGGCGTTGTGATAGGACAAAATCAATTACCAATGTTTTGCTTTGCCATTTTTTGCGAAGTTACGAAAAAAAAAGAGAAAAAATATATGTTCTGCAAAAAAAGTTGTTTTTTTTTGCAGAACAATAATATTTAATTATCTTTGCATTAGGTCCTTACTAATTTGAGGTTTAGAATACATATTGTGTTAAACCATTAAAAACTTGAAACCTATAATCTATAACCAATAAATATCAAGTATTATGAAAAGAATAGTTATTTGGACGTTGGCGTTAGTGATGGGAACGCTATACGCACAGGCACAGGGCGCAGGCCTCAGTCAGGGCCAAGCAGTAAAGAGTACTACTGCTAATCCAACCCAAGCGAAGAAAACTTGCTCTGAATGTGGTATAACGATGGGTAATGTTACATATTCATGGCAACACGAGACTTGGTGTCCTTACTACCGTTCGAAGAATAGTGGTGGCAACTCGGCTTCAAGGGCGTCTGGGCTGTCAACAGGAGACGCTGTTACTGCCGTGTCGGCTGTTGTTGTCGGTTCTGCTATCGGCAATGCCCTGTCCAACTGGCTTACATCAGAGCCACAAGACAAGGGTGACTATAGACATTACGATAACAAGAATCCAGGGATGGCGATGGGAGAAAATACGGACAAATCTACTAATAAGAAATATCCTGAATATGTAGTGTTGAAGTATACTAAGAGTGGCAAACTTGGAATCTGGGCAAATGCATGGACATACTTAGATGAAGACTTCGTCAATCACACGATAAAGAAGAGAACAGACTATCCCGGCAAGTGGATTTTGAAACCTAAATTTGACTATCTCTATCTTCTTTCTCCTTCCGTTGCAATAACGGGTGTAAAATCAGGCAAAGATGCTCAGATGAAATATGGACTTCTGGAGTTTAAAGACGGTTGGGGCTATAATATGTCTGGAAAAGAACTTCTTCCTAACGAGTTTACCAATTACATCATAGTAAATCAATCCGGCAAGTATAAAGAAAAATTAATAGTGGCTTTTGGTGGACCGTCTAAAGGCGACAACACTAAATGGGGCGTATGGAAACGGGTAAAGGCAGAGAAACAAGAAAAATTTAAGTACTGGGACGCACGCCAAATGATTCCGCAAGAATATAGTGGTATCAGAGCTGCGAAAGACGGCTACTTTATAGCATGGAAAGATGGTAAATGTGGCATGTTTGACAATGATGCTAACCAAGTCTTGCCCTTCGACTATGTAAATATGGGAATGTCACAGAACGCAGAACGCTGGCAGCTTTGGGCCCAAAAGGATGTCGGAGGTAAATATGGTGTAATTGACATTAAGGGCAATACAATCTTGCCTTTTGAATATGACGAAATATCACTCTATGACGGAGGTACAGTGACTTTCTCAAATAAGCCAGGGAAGTATGGGGCTCTCTTGCCAGATGGACAGCGCATTCCGATGGAGTATGACAAGTTCTACGAACTGTACTATTCTATTTATAAAGAAAAATTTGCAACGGTATATGCCGAAAAAGATGAAGCCAGATATTATTTCATAGATGGCAAAGCTATCCCCACCAGATATATGAGTGGTACTCCATCAGCAGATTCTACGTACTCTTCATGGTATGCTAAGAAGACTGCCGACCTTAAGGAGACATTTATGAAAAAGGGAGAGTATGAAAAGGAGGCAGACTACAAGGCAAGGATTTCAGACAATACAAACCTGACGAAGTACATTTCTTCTAAAATATCATCACCACTTGACGACTATTTGAAACCGTTTGCCAAAACTCTGACAATGGGAAAATACAATGCAGAAAACGAATATTTCCCATTGTATTTTGCCGATGCTCCGTGGAATGTCGTCAGACTGCATATCTCTAATGATAATGCTCCTTTATTAAAAAGATGGTATGAAAACAGAGGAGGTATGAAATATATGAGGGAGCACTGCACTATTGAACTTGTCAATGACGTGCCATGCATAACCTCCGTAATTGTGTATCCTAAAGAAGATAACCCTCCAGTCCTATATCGATTCTAAAATCGGGGAAAGGAGTGGTTTTGCAGAAAACCTGAATGTATTAATTAGAAAAATCGTGGTATTATGAAAAGAATAGTTATTTGGACGTTGGCGTTAGTGATGGGAACGCAGTACGCACAGGCACAGGGCGCAGGTCTCAGTCAAGGTGAGGCAGTAAAGACTCCTTCATCTAACTCCACGACAACACGTAAGACATGCCCTAGTTGTGGAATTACAAAAGGCAACGTCACCTACCCTTGGCAGCATAAGAGTTGGTGCCCTCATTATCGTGAACAAGGTGGGGGCGGTTCGTCGCATAAGTCGAGTGGTAGCAGTTCTACAGCCTACACGGCTGCCAGTGCTGTCACCTCGGCACTTGGTTCGCTGCTTTCGGGGATGATATCTAGTGGAAGCCAGAGTACATCGACACCTAAGCCACGAAAAACGGCAGAGGAAATAAAGAATACTAAGATATGGGATTCTAAAGCATTACAGAGGTTCCGTGCTGATGAAAGATTCTGGAATGTAGGGGACTATGCCGTTGTGAAAGGCGACAAAGTAAAGGTTGGAAGTTATAAACGACCTGCCTATGGCATAAAGAATACGAAAACGGGAAACTATGTCATAAATCCGTTTAACAAAAAACCAAAGGAAGGAGACAAAATAATTATTCGATATGATGAAAAATCCGATTTCTTCTATGATTATATTTTACGACTTTATGAGCCACCTGCAGGCGATCCTACCGGGAAGCCATTTATAAAATGTTATGCACTAAACCAATGGGCTATCTATACAAAAGGAGGCATTCCCTATGCAGATGGAGGCGCTTGGGTATCTGACCGTGATTCAACTTGGTTTCAGATTAATGACCAAGACCAAGTGGAACTGTTAGAAGAGGTGAAATTGATACAGCATAAATATGGATCAACAGGTTATCATGATAAAACAAGTTGTTATTATATCAAGAGAGGAGGAAAGGTTGGAATATATGTATTGGCATGGTTTGGTGACAAGTACACATACGACTCCAACGGACTTGCTACAGGCGTGGCTTCCCAAGATTATCGTGTAGAGATGATTATTCCTGTCAAGTATGACGCGATTAATCGGAAGGGCTCCTTCTACCAGGCGATGAAAGCTGATGGCTTCGACCTCTATAATGGTTGGGATTTAAAACCTGCTAATCCAGGATTAAAGAAATATGACGAACTTACCAAGTATGATGACAAAAACATATTTGGTACCAACAGACTGGAAAACCTACTGAACGAGAACAAACTGGAAGCGCTGCTGAACGGGAAATATGGGGTTGTAGATTATGAAGGACGTGTTATTATTCCATTGATTTACGGTAGTCATGATGAACTGAAAGAAACGCTTCGCACATATAACTCTATTTCCTATACCGATTGGTACAAGCAGGAGGCAGCCAAGTATATCGACAAGAAGGGTGAGTATGAGAAGACGGAGCACTTCGAGGCTCGCATGAAGGATGCGAAGTTGCAGGAGGAGTATCTGCGCGAGATAATGGCCGATGCACCACAACGCTATCTTGCCGAAAAGACGAAGGGAGGGTTGAAACTAACTATCGGACAATACAATGCCGATGAGGAATGCTTCCCAATCAGTATTGGTGTGGCACCTTGGAATATATTCCTGTTGCCCGTGCCTATCGCTGAGGCAGAGGCCTTCAAGGCTTCCTTTGACGACATTAAGGAAGAGGCAGTCAAGACTGCTCAGTTAGGCATCCGTTATGATGCACCATCCATAGAGGCTATCACCTTTACAACCAGCGATGGAAAGAATTATAAATATGGAGAGTGAAGATTTTCAAATGAAAAGGTCGTAACAAAAAAGATAATACAGTTTAGAACACTTATTCTGGTAAAACATTTAGAACCCAGCTTTTAATTAAGCTGGGTTCTATAAATTACGGAAGGATAATCTTTGCAAAATCAGTAATATCCCCCTCGATGCTTGCTTTTTCAAGTGCAGCCATGTATGTAGCGCGTTCTTCAACAGCAATGATTCTCCAAGGGTAACCAGCGGTGACCAACATTACATTCATCAGGAATCGTGCGGTTCTTCCATTTCCATCCATGTAAGGGTGGATGTAAACGAAGAAGAAGTGCCCTAAAATGGCTCTTAACATAGCATTCTCCTCTTCTTTCATCAGTTCAACGAGTACAGGCATTGCGTCCCTGACAGCATCAGGAGAAAGTGGTGTATGCTTAGAACCACGAATGTAAACCTGTCCTGTTCTATATCCAATCAGGTCTGATGGTTTGATGAGACCTGCTACGATACAAGGCTGAAACATCTCAAAGTGCCAATTTTCAAAATCACGTCCGGCGATTTCTCCTGCATTGCCATTCTGAAATATTTTCTTGACACTTTCCTTAACTTGCAAGAATGCTTGGTAATACCCTCGTGCAGCTAATGCGTTCTTACGTTCTGCATCAGTCTTATCATCCTTCGGATTCCATTCGCCAGAGCGTACTCGTTCTATAAGACCCTCTGTAACTCTGTAGCCCTCGATAGACAAGGAGTGGTAGGAGTCTCTAACATAGTTCTCGTCCATGTTACCAAGAATCTCCTCCAAAGACAATGTCGAATTTGCCGGTTTGGGATATAACGCAAGAATCTGTTCTTTCATCTTCTTCCACATCAGGCGTATGCGTATTGCATATGGAGAAATGATATGACCATTTGCAAATGTGCTTTCTAATTTATCCTCAAAAGGATCCTCTGGACGCATATTATGACCTATTTTTAACATATAATCCAGGATTCTCTGTGACACTTCTTCGCGTCCCACATTGCGAAAAGCGCCAACCAGTCTTGAAGCCCTGGATGAGTTTCCTTCATCTGCAACTTCCCTTAGTATTTCATCAGCATTATCAACCATCAAAAGACATGTACGTGCATTTACTGCACTTTTCTTGAAGTACGCGGGAGTACAAAATGCCAAAGCTTCGGGTAGAGTGTACAATCTTAAACCATATCTTGGTTCAATATACATCTGTCTTGGCATCGAGGCTGTGATGTCCAACAATGAGTCACCATGTTTCAGTTGGATGATATTATTGCTGGCTTTCGTTGAACGCAGAATCAACTGATGCGGAGCAACTGTCTCTCCTGCATAGAAATCTAATGATTCCTCAGGTGTAAGACACCAGTCGTCACCAAACCTATTGTTAGCATAGGCTACAACAAAATGCCAATAAGAGGCATACCAGACTGTAGTATCCCCTTCCAGGCCAGGCATGGTGGGCATATACCATCCTTTGATGATCTGTTCAAGGTAGCCATTTTGTATCAGGCGTTTTGAATGAACCTCCCCCAAAGTTTTAAGGCCTTGGATAATACTGTTCTGGTGAGTGTCTTGATATTGCTTCAGAACACTCAAAGAATCTGCCAGTTTCTCTTGTATGTTTGCCATTCGTATTTATGCTTTGTGACACTATTAGTTTTTACAATATACATTGGTATTAGTTTATACCAATGCACTGTTATTAGTATTTACACATGCAAAGGTATTAGTTTTTATCGAAAAAAAAGAACTTTTCATCAATTACTTCACATTTTAACAGTGTTTTTTTGATTTATAGCTTATTTTTCCTCATTGTATTTTTTAGGCTATACTACTCCGAGTTCTTGAAGGCGGCAGGAGTCATGCCGGTGAGGCGCTTGAAGTATTTGGAGAAGAAAGAAGGGTTGGGGAAACCCATCTCGTCAGAAATCTGTGCCACGGACTTGTCGGTGTGGCGCAGCTCCACCTTTATGCGCGTCACTATGGCGCGGTCTATCCACTCCTTGGCGGTGATGCCGCTTGCCTGCCTCACCACGGTGCCAAGGTAACGCTCCGTGAGACACAGACGCTCGGCATAGTAGTCTATATGGTGGTGCTCGGTGCAGTGCTGGTTGGCAAGCTGTATAAAACGGTCGAAGATGGTCTGCTCACGCGAGCGTGAGGAGGTAAGGATATCCTTGTGCTTGTGGAACAGCTGGTCGTAGTGGTGCATCAAGGCTGCTGCAAGCGCCGTCACACAGTCACGGTTATAGTCTTTGTCATGGTGCACTACCTGCCAGATGGTGTCAATGATATGATATGCTATGCCGATATCGCCGTCGTCGACAGGCAACTGGAAGTCGCGCACCTGGCCGTTGAAGGCAGAGGGCATCTGGCCATAGGCGAAAGGCATGCGGAAGTCAGAGAACAGTCCGAGGCCGAAGACCTGCAGGTCGTCAGACAGTCTGATGGGATTGATGATGGTGCCCGGACCAAGATACACCAGTGTGCCGGCGGTGATGTGCCGCTCTTGCAGGTTGAAGTTCATGTGAGCCTCGCCGCTTAATATTATGCCGAAACGGTGGTCGTTGATGGAGAATGGCGGCTTGTGGCGCATCAGCAGTCGAAACACAGAGTGGTCGCCGTGAACTACGGCAAGCTCGTTATTGAAAAACACGTTCTTGCTTATCTGCGCCAGGTGCGGAGTAATGATGTCACGCATACGCGCCATGTCCATCAGTTTAGGCTGTTTGCTGTTCATAAAAAGTCCTTTTTGTATACAAAGATAATCTTTTTTGCTGAAAACAAGCTCTTTTGTTGAATAAATCGAACAAAAAGAACATTTTTTCATTATAACAGATAACAGGCATTTGGAAAAGACTCCGTAACTTTGTACCAGTGACAGACAGAAAGAGAATCATGAGAAAACTACTTTTTATATTTATAACGCTGCCGTTGGCAGTTTCTGGGCAGACGCTGCAGGAATGTCAGCAGGCAGCGGAGCGCAACTATCCGTTGATACGGCAGTATGGTCTGATAGAGCAGACCACTGCGCTGACGGTGGAGAACATCGGCAAGGCATGGCTGCCACAGGTGACTGCCACGGCACAGGCTACCTACCAGAGTGACGTGACGGCGTGGCCGGAGCAGATGCAGGCGGTGTATCAGCAGATGGGGCTGAACATGAAAGGGCTGCGCAAGGACCAGTACAGGGTGGGAATAGACGTAAGCCAGACGGTATATGACGGTGGCACCATACGCAGTCAGAAGGATATTGCGCGGATGCAAGGTGCGGTGGAGCAGGCACAGACAGAGGTGACCATGTATCAGGTGCGCCGCAGGGTCAACGAGATGTACTTCGCCCTGCTGCTTGCTGACGAGCAGATAAGGCTCAATGCCGACCTTGAGAAGACACTCGCGGGAAGCGAGGAGAAGCTCTCTGCTATGTACCACCGTGGCACAGCCTCAGAGAGCGACTACCTCAGCGTGAGGGCGGAGCGGCTGAAGGTGGTGCAGCAGGGGGAGGACATAAAGGCGCAGAGGAAGTCGCTCGCCATGATGCTCAGCACCTTCTGCGGCATAGAGGTGAGAAACCCCTCAAAGCCTGCCGCTATAACCCGCACCACTACAAGCACGCTGACGAGCAGGCCAGAGCTGAAGGTCATAGAGGCACGGCTGCGATTGGCCGACGTGCAGGAGGAGTCGCTCGATGCAGCGCTGAAGCCGCGCCTGGGAGTCTTTGCACAGGGATTCTACGGTTATCTGGGCTATAACATGTTTGAGGATATGATGCACCACCGGTGGTCATGGAACGGCATGGTGGGAGTGCGGTTGTCGTGGAACATAGGTGCGCTCTACACCCGTAAGAACGACAAGGCGAAGATTCAGCTGATGCGCGACATGGCAGAGAACAGCCGCGACGTGTTTGTGTATAACAACACCCTTGAGCAGATACAGCAGAATGAGAACATAGACCGCTACCGCCGCATGATGCAGGCAGATGACGAGATAGTATCGCTGCGCACGTCGGTGAGGCAGGCTGCCGAGTCAAAGCTCTCTCACGGCATAATCGACGTGAACGACCTGCTGAAGGAGATTAACGCAGAGAACAGTGCACAGACTCTGCGCACCATACACGAGATACAGATGCTGAAGGAGATGTATGAGCTGAGCTTTACCATAAATCAGTAGTTAAGACATCAGAAGTTAAGACATCAGAAGTTAAGACATCAGAAGTTAAGACATTACGTTCTTTCTCTATAAAGTTTCAACACATTTGTCTTAACTCCTTAACTCCTTAATCCTTAACTCCTTAATACTTAACTCCAGACTACCCCAATAAAATGTTTAATCATTAATTATGCAATCTGAGATATGAATTATAAATTATTGTATGGAATTGCCGCAGTATTGACAGCGTGTAATTCAGGAGATAAGGAATATGATGCCACCGGAACCTTTGAGGCTACGGAGACCACGGTAGCGGCGGAGCAGGCAGGCACGCTGCTGACGTTCTCGCTTGAGGAGGGCGATAACATTGAGGCAGGCACAGAGGTGGGACTCATTGACACCACCCAGCTATGGCTGAAGATAAGCCAGACGGAGGCGTCAAAGGCAGTGTATCAGAGTCAGAAGCCCGACCAGGAGAAGCAGATAGCGGCAACGCGTCAGCAGTTGGCTAAGGCACGCACTGAGCAGCAGCGATACAGGGAGCTGGTGGCTGACGGTGCTGCGCCAAGCAAGATGCTTGACGATGCCAGCAGCCAGGTACAGGTGTTGCAGCGACAGCTTGATGCACAGGTGTCGGCACTGCAGACCAGCACCAATGCGCTGAGCAGACAGATGGATGCCGCCGACGTGCAGGTAAGGCAGCTGAGAGACCAACTGTGGAAATGTCATATCAAGTCGCCCGTCGGTGGCACTGTGCTTGAGAAGTATGTGGAGCGCGGAGAGTATGTCACGCCGGGCAAACCGCTCTTCAAGATTGGCGACGTAAGGCATATGTATCTGCGTGCGTACATAACGTCGGCGCAGCTGAAGAATGTCAAGACAGGTCAGAAGGTGAAGGTGTTTGCCGATTATGGCGGCGGACAGAAGAAAGAGTATGCCGGCACCGTCACCTGGATATCCAGTCGCTCGGAGTTCACACCTAAGACCATTCTCACCGATGATGAGCGCGCCGACCTGGTATATGCCGTGAAGATAGCCATAGAGACTGACGGCTATGTGAAGATTGGTATGTACGGGGAAGTGAGGTTTTAGTCTTTGGTTTACTGTTTATAGTTTATATTTATAGTTCATAGTAACCCACGACTCCCTCCCTTGGGAGGGCCGGGGTGGGGTTTCATTTTCATGCAAGCAATAGAGGTAAGTCATATCAGCAAGTCGTATGGCAAGGTGCAGGCACTCAGTGATGTGTCGTTCACTGTAGGCAAGGGTGAGGTATTCGGACTGATAGGCCCCGACGGTGCAGGCAAGACATCGCTTTACCGCATACTGTGCACACTGCTGCTGCCCGATGCAGGTACTGCCATGGTGGACGGTTACGACACCGTGAGACAGATGGCGGAGATACGCCGGCGTGTGGGTTATATGCCGGGTAAGTTCTCGTTGTATCAAGACCTGACGGTGGAGGAGAACCTGAAGTTCTTCGCTACGCTCTTTGGCACCACAGTAGAGGAGGGCTATGACGACATACGCGCCATATACTCGCAGATAGAGCGCTTCAAGGACCGCAAGGCAGGTGCATTGTCGGGCGGCATGAAGCAGAAGCTGGCGCTGAGCTGCGCCTTGGTACACAGTCCCAGCGTGTTGTTCCTTGACGAGCCCACCACAGGTGTTGACCCTGTAAGCCGTAAGGAGTTCTGGGAGATGCTCGGCACCTTGAAGGAACGCAACATAACCATCGTTGCATCCACGCCATACCTTGACGAGGTGCGCTGTTGCGACCGTGTGGCTTTCCTTGACAAAGGCAAGGTAAGGGGCATTGATACGCCTGAAAACATACTGACGGAGTTTGCCGACATCTTCAATCCGCCGGGGATTAAGAGGAAGGGAAACGGCAACTCATCACTTGCCAACACCACAGAGTGTGACGGCAACTCACCACTCATAACTCAAGGCTCGGCACATAGTGACGCTTGCCTAAGCAAGAACTCATCACTTGCCAACGTCATTGAGGTCTCGCACTTGGTAAAGGCCTTCGGAACGTTCCATGCCGTTGACGACATCAGTTTCACGGTGAAGCGCGGCGAGATATTCGGTTTCCTCGGTGCCAACGGCGCAGGCAAGACAACGGCGATGCACATGCTCACCGGACTGAACCAGCCTACCAGCGGCACGGGCAGGGTGGTAGGCTACGACATACGCACCGAGTATGAGCAGATAAAGAAGCATATAGGCTATATGTCGCAACGCTTCTCGCTGTATGAGGACCTTACCGTGGCGGAGAACATACGCCTCTTCGGTGGCATATACGGCATGAAAGACAAGGAGATAAGAGAGAAGACCGACGAATTGCTGCACAGCTTGCAGTTCTATGACCATAAGGACGACCTCGTGTCATCGCTCCCGTTAGGCTGGAAGCAGAAACTGGCTTTCTCCGTCTCCATCTTCCATGAGCCCGGCGTAGTGTTCCTTGACGAGCCTACGGGAGGTGTGGACCCAGCCACGCGAAGGCAGTTCTGGGAACTGATATATGATGCGGCACACCGTGGCATCACCGTCTTTGTAACCACCCACTATATGGATGAGGCTGAATACTGTGACCGCATATCTATAATGGTGGACGGAAAGATAAAGGCAATGGGTACGCCTGATGAACTGAAGAAGGAATACAGCCAGCCCGATATGGACCATGTGTTTACCTACCTGGCACGACAAGCCACACGTTCAAGCGATTAAAGGTGGGTTCTAAAAATTCCCACGAGTTAAATTAGTTAATTACATGAATAACATTATGTCATATTTTTGTTTTCTTTCGGTGCAAACTGTTAACTTCTGCGGTCACATAGCCCGCTATGCTCCCTTATCAGTTAACATTTT
>JAFXZU010000035.1:0-320305 GCA_017541085.1 Prevotella sp. | reverse complement strand
TATCGCTTAGATCTACTCGTAGAAAACGAAGTAATTGTAGAATTAAAATCCGTTGAAGAAATCAAGAATGTTTTTCATAAACAGCTATTAACATATCTAAAAATAGCCAACAAACATCTTGGAATATTGGTCAATTTCAATACTGACGATATAAATTCAAACATAATTCGAAAGATACTTTAAAACAATTTCCCACAGATTGCACAGATATTCATAGATAATATAGAAAACCATGAGAAAAATAGTCCGTGGTCAAGGGAAAAACTGAGAAAATCCGTGAAATCTGTGGGACTAAAAACAAAATCAAACACAGCAATCCACAATCTGAGATAATCTGTGGAATCTGTGGGACTAAAAAACAAAATCAAACATAGCAATTCACAATCTGAGATAATCTGTGGAACTAAAACAGAATCAAACACAGCAATTCACAATCTGAGATAATCTGTGGAATCTGTGGGACTAAAAAACAAAATCAAACACAGCAATTCACAATCTGAGATAATCTGTGGAATCTGTGGGACAAATAATATGGACAAAAACATCGCAATAGAATTCCAGGGCGTAGGCAAGCAATATCGTCTTGGCCGCGTAGGTACAGGAACCCTACAACATGACCTTAACCGCTTTTGGCAAACCACCATACTTGGTAAGGAAGACCCATATCTGAAGATTGGTGAGGTCAACGACCGCAGTGAGAAAGCACATTCCGACTATGTATGGGCACTGAAAGATATCAACTTCAAGGTAGAGCAAGGCGACGTTGTCGGCATCATAGGTAAGAACGGAGCCGGCAAGAGCACCCTGCTGAAACTCCTCAGCCATATCACTTCACCAACAACAGGCGATATCTACTATCGTGGCCGTATAGCCTCACTCCTTGAGGTCGGTACCGGTTTCCACGGAGAGCTCACTGGCAAGGAGAATATATATATGAACGGTGCCGTCCTCGGCATGACAAAGCATGAAATCAGACGCAAGCTCGACGACATCATCGAGTTCGCCGGCGTAGAGAAATACATCGACACTCCAGTAAAGCGCTACAGCTCAGGTATGACAGTCCGCCTCGGCTTTGCCGTCGCCGCCTTCCTCGAGCCTGAAATCCTTGTCGTTGACGAGGTCCTCACCGTCGGTGACGCCGAGTTCCAAGAACGTGCCATCGGCAAGATGGACGACGTGGCAAAAGGAGGTCGCACAGTATTGTTTGTTAGTCATAATATGCATGCAGTAAAAAACCTTTGTAAAAGTGGCATTTTACTTAAAAACGGTCAACTTGAATATACTGGTACATCAGAAGAATGTGTAGATCGCTATCTTGACACTAATATTGAAGACATCATTTCACATACAATTGTCGAAAAGGAACATCGTACTAAAGCAGAATGCGATGTTGTACACGATGTTGAAATGCAAGAAATCACTTTATTAAATTCTAATCCTAGTGAGATGGCTACAGACGAACCTATCTGCATAGAATTACTAATGAAGCGTAATAGCAGTCGCAGAACTGAATGTCAATACTCCATCGTTATTACCGACACAACAGACACAAAGGTCTTAAACATTGTCAGTGAAATGATGCCTATACCATTAGATCGTGATACTTATAAGGTTCGCTTAACTGCTGATCATCACGGTTTACCAAGTGGAAGGTACAAAATACATATTGCAATAGGTAGAAAAGACTTTTCTGGCGCTCTTATCAATTACGACGTAGCATTTGATCTTCTCTCATTTGAAATAAAATACATTACAGCTACAGAGAAAAAAGAGTACTTCCGATATGAACGTTCATGGGGAATTATTCTGCACAACAAAGAAAATATCAAAGCAGAAATAATGTAAAGACCTTATACGTATTAATTTTCCTAATAAAACGCTAATGGAACTAACAAAAGAAGAGATATTACAATTAAAAGGAATTGCTATCATCTTTATTGTTGGCCATAATTTACTTCGTATTTTGAATTTTCAAGAATGCAATGAATGTAACTTCTTCATATCTTTTCTTGACTACCCCCTAAAATGGTCAATATTTCCATTTCAAATATTTCTATACTATGGATGGATGTTTCTGCCTGTTTTTATATTCATAAGCGGAATTGGGTTACAAAAAAAATATGAAAACGGGGCCATCATATGGCCAAAATATATCTTTTGGAACTTAGGAAAAATAATTATACTATTTCTACCATGTTTTATTATATGCGTACTATTAGGATTAACAGGATTAGTAAATTGTCCTCTCACTAAGCGAGGTATTCTACTACAAGCGATAGGAATAACGAATTTTCTATATCCGACGTATTATTCTTGGCCTGGTGTATATTGGTACATAGGACTAACATTACAATTATATATCCTTTTCCCATTTTTACGGAAGCTCTCAAATAAACAACTAATAGCAACTATTGTACTATTATGCATATTTATGCAAATCTGCTGCATAATAAACATACAACAAATGGTTCTATTACGCAAGAATGCAATAGGATGGCTTCATTTATTTCTGTTGGGAATTTTATGTGCAAAGACTAACGTAAAAACGAACTATGGAAATGCAATAATTGTACCCCTTTTATTATTAACAATAATCACAAGTTGTAACAAATACACTTGGATAGTACCCGAAATATGTAGTCTCTTGGCCTTTATATTATTATTTAAAAAATCAAATTAAAATTTCTTATACATATAGGTCGTATTTCTGCTGCAATATTTGTAGTACATCCCATATTAAGACTTTTTGTTAAACCTTACGAAGGAAATCCTACATTCACATTCCTCACATTATATTTCGTGTCGTTCCTATTTGCAACTTTTATCATAGCATATATATACAATATTTTTTTTTCAATGATTAAACACATTCTTTATGATAAGATTTAAAACATCAATAATTATTCTTTCCATTATATATGCATTACCTGCAATCATACTGACCATTTCTGGAAGTGAATTCATAACAATAGACGCAAAGCACAGCATACTATATGCAATATGGTGTATATCTATCATCTCCGTACCAATAGTAATCAGTTCTACAATCTACCAGATCTACAGGCACATAGGATTAGCCGTGTTAGCTTTATTTCGTTTTATTGTATTACTCATTTCTTTAATCACAACCTATTTAGCTATATTCTATCACTCTAGTATAAACTACAATATCATTTCACTTATAACTGGTACGAATTGTAGTGAAGCATTAGAATTTATAACTACATATATAATAAATAAAAATACAATAATTCTCACTTTACTATTCCTAACCATATATATGGTTGACATTATACTCATAAAATATCTTAGACATATCAAATTCATTCGTTCCAAAAAACTAAATATTATATTTATTATTATATGTTTATTTCTTTCATTCTGTGTTCCTATACAAATAATCCATTTTAATTATTTCACATCAAACTCTAGCAAGAACATCAACAAACTACGTGAGGACAACAGTCTTATGCTTTATGACCCTATATGTTGCCTATACAACTCTCTACTGCAATTTAAAAAAAACGAAAAAGATTTTGAAATATGCTATACAAAATGTGACATAGAAAAAGTAACTATTACTAATAATGAACCTAAAAAAATTATTTTAATAATCGGAGAATCACACAATAAATATCACTCATCTCTTTACGGGTATTCTATGCATACCAATCCTCTTTTGGAAAAAGATAGCGTAATTGTTTTCAACGACGCAATTTCTCCACGCCAAATTACAAGCCACTCACTAAAAGCGTTTATGTCCTATGCTGATTATGGAGAAGCAGAAAAATGGTATGAGCATTCTTTGTTTCCAGCAATACTAAAAAGAAACGGATATAATATTACATTCTATAGTAATGAATTCCCCTTTTATGGAGAAAACTCTCCCTGGAACTCTGAAGCAGGATTTCTTACTGATGGGAAAATCAGCAAAAAACTATTTTCAAATCAGAACGACTATATGTACAAATATGACGAGCAGTTGATTTCTGAATTTGAGAAGAAAAGAGATACATATGAAAATGGAAAACTAAATTTGATAATTTTCCAACTCAGAGGCCAACATTTCACAGCAAAAGATCGTTTCCCTTCAGATTATGCAAGATTTCATACTCGTGACTATTATAAACGTATCAAACTTACAAAATCTGAAAAACAAGAAATAGCGGATTATGATAATGCTTGTCTTTACAATGATTACATCATACATCGAATAATATCTATGTACAAAGAACACGATGCAATTGTGATCTATTTCAGTGATCATGGCGAAGAAGCGAATGATTACAGAGCACATACTGGACGGGACTTTGGCAAACTGACGGCCGATGGTATTCATTGTTTATTGGATATTCCTTTTTTTATCTACATCACAAAAAAATATGAACAGAACCACCCTAATATCTGCAAACTTATAAAAGAAGCCAAAAACAGACCTTTTACAATTGATCATCTACCTCATTTCATAAGTCACATTACTGGTGTATATACAAAAGAGTATGATAAACGAAAAGACTTCATACATCCCCTTTACAACATCAGAACTAAACGGACTGTACTGGAAAATCTTAATTATGACAGTTTAGTTTCTAATTACACTACATTTAAAATAAGCTATGGCTATTAAACTCTTAAAATATACTATAAGACTACTATTTTCATTCTTAACTATAGCAATCGTATGTGGAACGATGTTCGCTGCTCAACATCCAGGTTGCTACTATAATAATTTTATATTATTACCAAACTATTTTTATTATTCTATATCTATACTTCTTATTCTATTTTGCATATATAGAGTAAAAAGTTATAGTGTTAAAAACCTATATATAAAAAAATTTAATTTTATTACAACTATAATAGTAATTTTTATACTTACTGTAGCTCTAAGTATTGCATTATGGATACCAGCAGATATTCAGAGCGATTATCTTAAAATACACAGCTTTGCTATTAATTTCCCAAACACATTTAATATAAATTCTTCTTTATACAAGTATTTCCTAATTTTTCCATATAATCTACACGCAGGAACATTATTTGGCATTTTCTTTCGAATATTCCATTCATGGCGCGCTATAATAATAATAGAAATGCTTTTTACATTTACAGCTTGCATTTTAACAGCACTTACTGTTAAAAACATTACAAGAAATAAACATCTAGCTCTAATAGCATTCATGATTTCTGTTTGTTTATTGTGCTTTAATCTTCGTGCAGCAACCCCCTATACAGACTGTTCTGCCATGCTATGTCATACTACAGCATTTTACATCTACACATCAAGAACAAGGAATAAATTGCAAATACCACTAATTATAATATTAATAGCATTAGGCACATATTTAAAAGTAACATCCTTAATAATCATAATAGCTATAGTAATAGTCGAGTTTATATACAACTACAAAAAATTATATAGACCTAGAAAACTACTTATAATAGCATCTTATACTATTATCTTCATAATATTATTACGAGGTCTTCCTGTTGTTACATATAAACTATGTAATTTTACTCCAGAACCTGATAAAGAGTTGCGTCTATCATATTTTTTATATCTCGGACAAAATACAGAAACACATGGAACAGTTGCGCATAACAATGACTGGGCATACGCTAATTCTCTTAAGACAGCAAAATCTCGTGACCTAACGTTGTTTAATGGAGCATATAAACGTATTGTAGAACGAGGTGTTGTTGGGAATATAAAATTCATCATAAATAAACTAATTGTATCATATAGAGACGGGCTTTTGGACCATCATGAACGTCATTTGTTACCAACAGACTACAAAAGAGCCTCTAACACTTTAATTGGACAAATAATGTTGTCTAAAGGCCGATTCTTTCAGTTCTATGCAGGGATAGAACAGACACTATGGAATTCGACTCTATTATTATTACTCGGAAGTTCGTTATTTATACGAAAAAAAAATATCCTCACGACAGCCATTATATTTACAGGTTCTGTCGCATATATACTCCTTTTTGAAAATCGGGCATGTTATGTATATATGTTTGTACCCTATATCATTATTCTTGCAATGCAAACATTGAAGATGCTAACATTATTACGTTCCTATTATATTACAAGACTAAATACTAACATCTTTAACCTAAAAACTCTGCTCAATAGTCAGGGATCTCATATCTAATATGAAAAAAAAGAAATTAATTCTACCTTTTATTATTATTATATTACTATGTACTTTTTTTTTATTATATCGCAATAAACCCATTCATTTTTCAATTGATGATGTAAATGCGTGTATGATTAACTTAACATGTGACAGCGATAAATACAAGTCTATTTTTGAAGAACCTTTCTTTGCAACTCTGAGAAAAATGCACCAACGTACCGGAGCAAAATTCACACTTTATTTATATGAACAGGGAGATAATTTCACACTTAACCATTTTCCTAAAAAATATTATAAAGATTTCCAAAATTGTAGCAGTTGGTTACGATTTGGATTTCATGCGCCCTTTCCCAAAAGCACTGCCGATTCAACACTGTTCGTAACTTCATACATACGAACAAAAAACATTATAACAGAGAAATTGGGAAATCTGCACACCGAAATATTACGTTTGGATTATTTTTTTGCTACTCCAGAAGAAATTAAAGCTTTACAAAAGAGAAATGTAACGACCCTACTTAGCGCTGATGACAACAGAATTAGCTACTCTTTATCAAGAAAGGACAATGAACATCTCATTGAAACTGAAATTCTTGAAAAAAATGGCATGACCTATAAACGCACAGATGCACGCATCGAAAAAACATCACTTCTACCTACTCTTATATACAATGCAACTGACGATGAGTTGTTTTTGTTCACCCACGAGTGGTGCTTTTTTGAAAACACCAAAGAAATATATATGTACTTATTTTTCTTCTACCTAACAGGTAGTATATTTATATACTAATGACAAATATAAAACGCCTCCTTTAAAATACACCATATGGATAAAATAAAACGATTTATAGATATAAATGTCCCTGTCACAACATGTACTTTACGTTGTGATTATTGCTATATCACCCAACATAGATTGTTTGAAGGTCCACTACCATCATTCAAATATCCTCCAAAGCATGTTAGAAATGCACTATCTATAAAACGTCTTGGAGGAAAATGCCTTTTAAATTTCTGTGGCAATGGAGAAACATTACTCGCTCCACAAATTGTAGAATATGTTCGAGAACTACTTGAGGAAGGACATTATGTCATGATTGTCACCAATGCTACAGTCTCAAAAAGATTTGAAGAATTAGAAAAAATTCCTAAGCATTTGTTATCGCATTTATTTTTTAAATTTTCATATCACTACACACAATTAAAAGAACGTGGACTCTTAGAAACATTCTTTAACAATGTATGCAGAATGCGAGACGCGGGTGCTTCTTTCACATTAGAAGCAACGCCTTCTGATGAATGGATACCATATATTGATGAAATGAAACAAGTCGCTATAAAATATGTTGGAGCAGAAAACCACATAACAGTAGCACGCGATGAACGAGACAGTACAAAACTCCCTATATTGACAAAAATGTCCAAAGAGAAATATATAAAAACATGGTCGGTTTTTAATTCTGCTTTGTTTGAGTTTAAGATGTCTATATTTGAGAATAAAAGAACCGAATTTTGCTATGCAGGAGCGTGGTCTTTATTTCTAAATTTACAGACAGGCATTGCACGACAATGTTATAAATCTGATTTCGTTCAGAATATTTTTGAAGACTTATCAAAACCAATAGAATGGAGGGCCATTGGCAATAATTGCAAAGAACATCACTGCTACAATGGACATGCTTTTCTTGCATTAGGTTTAATACCGACATTAAAAACGCCGACATACGGAGATTTACGCAACCGGCTCTGCCTTGACGGCAGTGAATGGTTACAGCCTGATATGAAAGCTTTCATGTCAACTAAGCTATACGAAAGTAACAAGGAATTCAATTGGTGGCAGAAATGGATAACAAACATGAAGAACCGTCATATTGGCTTACGTTCTAAGATTATATCAAGGATACCCTTTTTACATTAACATATAGTATATAACTCAACAATATAACACCCTTGTTTTGGATATTTGCACGAAACAATATGAGCTAATAAGAACAGCTTTAGTTCCACTCATAAACAATGACTATATCTTCATTGATCTACCATACTATAGTAACATTGGAGATAGTTTGATTTGGAAAGGTACGGAGACACTTCTTGCTACACTCCCATATAAGTGTCTATACAAGGCTTCATGCAAGACTTTTAGACATATAGACATTCCAGCGAATGTCATAATAATAATGATGGGAGGGGGTAACTGGGGAGATCTTTATCTTATTCACAATGAGTTTAGAAGAAAAATTGTTCAAAGCTATCCCAACAACAAAATAGTTATACTTCCACAAACCATATATTATGAAGGAGCGCGAAATGCCCGATTTGATGCAGAAGTTTTCAGAAAACACAAGAGATTAACCATCTTTGCTCGCGATAAATACAGCTATTGGTTTCTTAAATTATTCAGGTTCGGTAAGAACATTAGACTGTTACCTGATATGGCTTTCTGCATCGATAGAGATTGGCTGAGTACTTTTGCCGTACCATCAATTGGAAAAAACCTACTGTTCAAACGTCGTGATAAAGAAAAGACTGAAACCAATGAAATTGCTAATTTTGGAGAATACGAAACATCTGACTGGCCGCTTTACACTGAACCAGACCCTCTTAGAACTATACTATATACTCTTATAAATGAAGGTAAATATAAAGAGGCTGACGACTATGCTTTAAACGTATATCTTCCAGAACGCGTTAAAGTAGGCATTGAACACATTAGCAAATATAAAAAAGTGTACAGTAACAGATTACATGGTGCACTTCTCTCCATATTATTGGATAAAGAAACATACATCATTGATAATTCATACGGAAAGAATAGTCAGTATTATAGCACATGGTTAAAAAACACAAAGAATATACATTTGGTTAATGTATCCAAAACAGGTGACATTCATAGAATAATCCGTTTCATGTTCCATGCTATACGTGGTTTGTTTCCTTCCTAACGATAACTTCCAACATTATGGCTAAAACTGAAATAACTAATAAAATGATATTCGTTTCCTCCTGCATTGAGACTGTTGCACAAGAGCTACACATCTCAACGACAAAAGCATATAAACGAATGAAAGACATCAATTTTATAGTTGGTTTCATAATTTCTTGTTATGATGCTCTACACACACAAAGCCGGGAATATGTTACTGAGTTATTACTATACACGATCCTTCGATCTGCTATACACTTTCGGAGACAGATACATTGTTGATGATATAATATTAGAGATACAGAACTCTGGCAAAACAAAATACCCGACATAATGCAAGTTTCAATTATCATACCTGTTTACAACGTAGAGACTTACATTGAGAAATGCCTACAATCAGTTGCTGATCAAACATTCAATGGAGAGATGGAATGCTTGATAATAGATGACTGTGGACAAGACAACAGTATGTCTATAGCAGAACAATTCACGAACAACTACAAAGGAAAAATACACTTCCAAATACTTTATCATGATCATAACCGTGGACTATCTGCTGCACGCAATACTGGTATTGATAATGCAAAAGGAGATTGGATTTATTTCCTGGACTCTGACGATTGGATAATACCAGAGTGCATAGAATTGATGTTTGAATGTGTAAAGAAACATCCAAATACAGACGCTGTATATGCAGGCACCAATGTTATAAACGGAAAACACGAATGGGCTGATTATGAAAACAGATATTTACCTGAATATACTGAAGATCAGTGGTGGATAAATACCACATTACTAAAACGTAATGTTCTCGGTATGACTGCATGGAACAAACTATTCAAACGAGAATTAATAGAAAAGAACCATTTACGATTCATCGAAGGCCTAAAGCATGAAGATGAAGTATGGAATATGCAATTATCTCAAATAATAAATTCTATTTGTATATTTAAAAAAAACACATATTTCTACCTAAAACGCAATAACGGAATCATAGGAAAACAGTCTACTGATACTCAACGATTTTATCTTAGGCTTAAAATGTGGAATGCCATGATTGATCACATTCAAGGTGAGCGATGGCAAATACAAAACCAAGTTAAGCTAATCGCATCATGGGCTATAGGAATATCATGTATACACTACCCATATATAAAACGTTTATCTATGCCTAAATTACTCTTTCGATTAGCATTAATAGCACGCTCAAAGTTGTCAAAACCCCTGCTTTGGCTATCCTTATTAGCATTAATAAAAAGTCCCACATACAAAGAATTCCCCAAACGACATTATATGGGATTATAATATCTACGACAGAACACAAAACATAATTGTATATATACACATCAAGATAATCCTGAATGATTTATAAAAGAGATGCTTTCTATAATTATTCCAGTATATAATGCAGAAAAATACTTAAGGGAATGCATTGACAGTGTTCTTAAGCAAAACGATTTTGACGACTTCGAACTCATATGTGTAGATGACGGTTCTACAGATAGCTCTTTAGAAATACTAAACAGTTACTCTGATTCACGTTTGAGAATTCTAACACAAAGAAATCAAGGGGCAGGAGTCGCAAGGAACAAAGGCATCGATATTGCCCAAGGTGATTATATTATGTTTCTTGACAGTGATGACTATATGACATGTGGAACGAATACCCTGAGAGCATATAAACTAGCACAAGACAAGAAATTAGACATTCTTCTCACCGCTGCCGATTTCATAACAGAAGAAGGGGAAAAAATGTGGACTATTACTCCTACATCTCCTATCACTTCTGCAAATGGAATTACATTATCTAATATAGATACTACGACACAATACACACCTGAAGAATGGGGGGATGCTATTTTCATAGCAGGAACAACAGCTCCGCACGAAAAAATAATACGACGTGACTTCATCAATAATAACAATTTACGTTTTCTAACATTAAAACGTTCTGAGGATTTTCCTTTCGTACAACTTTCTTTAATTACAGCAACACATATTGGAATCTGCAATATTTCTTTAAATAAAGTCCGTGTAGTCAGCACATCTTTGGAACACACTAAAGACCAGACTCCTCTCATTTTTCATGAAGCAGAAACGCAGTATTACGCAGAAATATATAAACGTGGTCTAACAAAATGGCTTAGAGCATCGCATATAAATTCCATGCAAAGAGTATGGGGGAATCTTATGTCTATGCAAACATACGAAGGTATGGATATGGTCTATAACCGTTTACCAGAGCTTTACAAATTACATCATGTAGATGTACCCGAGGATAGTCCGGTTTATAATCGCTATGAGTCTGCGCGCAAGAACATAGAACAAGCCATTTCATTTGGTAATGCGGGAGAATGGCTTATGTATCGCATGAAAAAACAAGAAGAAGCATTCACAGAACAACTAAAAAACAAAGATGAACAACAAAAAAAACTATGGGATGAAATCAATACATATAACAGTCGCCCCATAATAAAGTTGTACAATCATCTGTCTTCTATATATCATAAATTCTTTTTACAGTCAAAACAAAACAGGCAAGAGGAAGGGGGCAGAAATAATATCATTCACTCCTGCATAAAAGATTTAAGTTTTTCTTTGCAAAAACTTCCCCATACAGATATTTCAAATACTATGAAATTGGATAAAAAAAAATAATTAATTGTATTATGAATAATATAAACTACAGTATAATTATTCCACATAAAAACGTTCCACAGCTACTTCAACGTTGCCTTGACTCTATCCTTATAAGAGATGACGTACAGGTAATAGTAGTTGATGATAACAGTGATGCAGATAAAGTGAATTTTGATAACTTCCCGCAATGGAAAGGCGAGAACTATGAATACTATTTAACAAAAGAAGGGAAAGGAGCCGGGTATGCGCGTAACATCGGAATAAAACATGCAAAAGGGGAATGGTTACTATTTGCAGATGCTGATGATACATTTAACAGCGAATCTTTAAATGCCTTATTGGACAAACCGAAAGACAAATATGATGTCATCTGCTGGCCATCAGACGTTACACTTACCAATGGGGAAACAGGACCTTACCCATTTCAGGATCAAGTTGGTAATCAAATCTTCAACTACGACAATGTAGGTTTAAACGAACTTACGCCATGCAACAATCCTGATATTCTATTTTCTCTATTTGAACCCTGGCATAAGATGTGCTCACGTAACATAATAGAAAAGCACAACATAAAATATTCAGAAGTACCTTCATGTAATGATGCATTATTTTCTGTTAAACTTGCTATACACGCAAAAAAGGTTGCTATCTATTCAGACATCGTCTATCACTACATTAGACGTAATCAATCACTATCACTATCATTATCGGAAGATTTTCAAATGACACTTCAGCGGATCAATGAGCTGTTCCGCATACAACATCTACTTCAAAAAGTAGGTAAAGAACACATTATAAATAGAGCTCTCAACTATCATCTTGATGTTATCTATGAGTATTCTACTGCAACAGCCATATTTGAATGTTTTAAACAAATGCATATGGTTTCCATTCGCAAGGGTTTAGATTCTTTAATAAAAATCATTCAAAGAAAAAAAACGAAAAAAATTCAGGAATTTAAATTTTATTGCAAAAAAAGTCCCTTTTCACCAGACGATTATCAGACAGGAATAAAAAGGAAATTATTAAATGTCATATCAGCCATAACTACGGTGGTAGTTATGCTATACAGACGACTTTACAATTTATTTATACACAAAAAATACAAATACACATTAGGTATTGTTGCAATAGCAAAAAACGAAGGAGAATATATTCAAGAATGGTGTGCTTTTCACAAAGCAGCAGGAGTTGACGTAATTTATCTATACGACAATGAAAGTTTTGATGATATGAAAGAGAAGTTACAACCTTTCATTGATTCCGGTTTTGTAAAATATCATTATGTAAAAGGCAAAGGAATACAAATATCAGTATACCACGACGCATTTAACAAATACAGAGAAGAATGTAAATACCTTACATTTATAGACTGCGATGAGTTTCTTTACACAACCGACGAAAGCAAAGACTTAAAAAAATCAATAAAAACATTTTTCAAACATAATCTAAATACTGGTGGTATAGCTGTAAACTGGCGAGTATTTGGTGACAACGGGCATGCAACGACACCCGAAGGATTGTGTATGGAGGCTTTTACCAAAAGAGCCCTGCCAGGAAAGAGAGCGACAAGAGTCATCAAAACTATTTTCCGCCCAAATAGTATTCTATACATGGACACCGCACATTCTGCCGTATACAAATGGGGGCTTGCTGCTTATGACCAAAAAGGGACTTTAGTGCCATGGGCACATAACCCGATACTAATGTATCCATCATCTCCTATACGAATAAATCATTATTTCTGTAAAAGTATTGAGCAATGGATTAAGCGAAAAAGTATTGGTGATGCTGCAGCACCATACCGCAACCGTCCTTTGGAGGAATTTCATGAGACAAACAACAATGATGTTGAAGACACTGCAATCCTCACATATCTATCAGATACAAAGAGAATTCTCAATAATATTGCGAATACATCAACTATTACTAATTTAACATAATCACACAGTTTTTCTTATATTTCAATGATAACATTATAAATCAATTCCCTATCTAATGGTGCTTTGAACCATACAATGGTAGGTTCTATACCATGTATAATTTCAAAAATACGAAAACAAACAACATATATAGTTCCAAAGTACAAACATATTTTTATATGTTCTTTCAAATATAGCTTCTATCAAGATGAAACAGAGAGTCATCGCCTTTTATCTTCCACAGTTCTATCCGACCCCTGAAAATGATGAATGGTGGGAACCAGGATTCACAGAATGGACTAATGTCGCAAAAGCAAGACCATTATTCAAAGGGCATTATCAACCACGTATACCTCGTGACCTGGGTTTTTATGATTTACGAGTTCCAGAAACACGAGAACGTCAAGTTGAACTAGCACGCGAAGCGGGAATTGAGGGCTTTTGTTATTGGCATTATTGGTTTGGAAATGGAAAAAGACTACTTGACAGAGTGTTCAATGAAGTGGTCACATCTGGAAAGCCAGACTACCCTTTCTGTCTTTGTTGGGCAAACCATTCTTGGTATGCTAAGACTTGGAATAAAGAAGGAACAGATAAACTTCTTATAGAGCAGACATATCCTGGAGAGAATGATTTTATAGAACATTTCTATGCGATGCTTCCATCTTTCAAAGATAAAAGATACATGAAGATAAACGACAAACTAATATTTGGAATTTTCGATCCTTGGAATGTTGATATAATTCTAATGTCAGATATTTGGAATGAGCTAGCACGACAAAACGGACTTAAAGGATTCCATTTCTTTGCATTGTGCCAAGGAACTTATACTTTAAAACTTATAAAAAAAGAGTTCTTCAACTCAATTGTACTTGATCCTTTATTAGACATCACTAATAAACCAACTATAAAGAAAAAAAAGCAGAAAGCAAATTCTAAAGATAAAGCGTTTTACATAAAATATGAAGACTATGTATCAACCTGTATAAAAACGTTAAATGAGAACCCATTATCTTTTCCTTGTATCGAACCCAATTTTGACCATACTCCACGAAGTGGTACATATGCACGTATATTACATAATAGTACCCCAAAGAAATGGGGAGAACTTTGCAAATCTATAGCAGAACTCTATAAGTATAGACCTACAGAAGAAAATTTAGTTTTCATTAAATCCTGGAATGAATGGGGAGAGGGAAATTACCTTGAACCTGATCAAAAATATGGTAAAGGTTATATAGAAGAAATGTCAAAAATATTCAAATAATGTTCTCTATCATAATTTTCAATAATAGCAATAGTTCTAACTGTTATAATTCTATATTAAGACAAACATACCAAGATTACGAAATCATATCTCCTAAGAAAGGAAATAGAGCTGAAGCCTTTAATGAAGGGATAAAGAATGCTATAGGAAACTATGTCTTATTTTTAGAAAATTCCGACATCTTGGAAGATCGGGCCTTAGAAATTATTGACTCCATGATTGATGAGCAAGATGTTATTATTTATGATTTAATTAATTATGACATAAAGGGAAACGTTGAAATATTACATGTAAACCCTTACTATACCTCATCACGTAATCTAGTAAAAGAGCTGATAAAAGAAAGATATATTGGTAGTATCTGTAATAAAGCCTTCAAACTTGACTATTTACGCAAAAACAATATACGATTTGAATCTTTACCTAAATACTTAGAAGATAATCTATTCTGTATTAAGGCTTTCTACAAGGACATATCTTATAAATGGATTGACTTCCCTCTGTGTCAAACAGTTTATACAACTCGGAACATAACAATTCAAAATGCTTCTGCATTTCTTAAATATACAGAGTATATATTAAAAATAATGAAAAGTTTAAATTACAATGATGACAAATTCATTCTGCAGAAAAAACTTGAATGTCTTAATTATCGAGCTTTTAGAACAAGAGATTTTAACAAGCAGCTACGCACCCCTATATCAGCTATTTTCAAATTAAATTGCTGTATTAGAAAAAAAATAGAATTAAGCATAATATGCTTATTAAACTCCATACATGTTATATAATTATTATTTTAAAACCTAAGCACAAAATTATACATTTAATTCTCCGAAATTACACAAAATAATATAGTTTAAGGGCACACCATGATTTCTATAGTAATACCATTATATAATAAAGAAAATCACATAAAAATCACGATAAATTCTATATTGTCACAAAATTTCAAAGATTTTGAAATTATAGTAGTAGATGACGGTTCTACCGACAACAGCTTTGAAATTGTAAAAAAAATACAGTCTGACAAAATTAAATTATATACAAAAGAAAATGGAGGACCAGCATCTGCCCGAAATATGGGGATTCAGAAAGCTGTAGGTGAATGGATTATAATATTAGATGCTGATGACACACTAGAAGCTGATGCATTAGAACATTTTCAACACCTTACAATCAAGCATCCGAAATGCAATTTCTTTTGTTGCAACCACTATATACAATATAATGGAAACAAACAACTTTATTCCAATAAATATACGGAAGGTTTCATACGTAACAATTTCTTCTCCTGGTGCATAGGTGAGTTCATGCCCAGAGCAGGCGCTTGCATAATAAAAAAAGACTTAATGTTGAAATATCCTTTTAAAGAAAATTTACGTAGGTATGAGGATGCTGAAAACCTTTTCAACATAATGCGAGATGAGCGAATATATAGAAGTCCCATACCAACAATGACATATAATCGGGACCACAGTAGCGCAAGCCATGCACGAAAAAACATAGAAGAAGATTTCATCGGTCATCTGTCTCTAAAAGGTAAAGGACTTTGGGAAAGATATGCTATATGGCAACTATATCAACAAGGTAGATGTTTGTATCCTAATACTATCGACAGGTTATACAACAAGAAGGATTTTGAGGGGATTGGATTTCGTCTATGTTACTACATAGAGGACAGACTAACGAAACATGACATTGCATTACGCACAATAGTAAAGAAAGAAATGCGAATCCTATATAAAATCATAAAAAACAAATTAGGCTTATGAAAATTAAAATACTTATAGGAATTGTATTCATACAAGCTATCATTATATGCCAATTGGAATACAGAACGGCATATCTTCGTAATTGTATAAAAAGGCACTATACAGCCCATAATAAATTTGAAAGCAATCAAGTTACGGTGAACAGAGATATAGAACATCCTAATTATTGGGTTGAGCGTAGTTGGGAAAATTGTTTAAGAAAGAAAAATATCAAATGTGAAATTGCCTTCTATGGTAATTCAATAATATACAACAGCGACTTCACTTCTTACTTTCCTGACAAAGATATTATAAATCTTGGAGTTCCTGGTGAAAATATAGAGGGATTAATCCGTAGAATAAAATTATTAGAATGCACACAACCCAAGAAGATATTTATAATGATTGGAATAAATAATATAAGAGAACCAACTAAAGACATAGGCGAGAAATACGATAGCCTACTATGTCGGATAAAAGAAACACTTCCACATGCAAAACTTTATGTACATAGCATCCTACCTATCAACCACACCGCATATAAAAAATATTCTACAAACAATAAAATTAAAGAATGCAATTTTACCATAGCAAAATTAGCAAAAAGACACCATATCACATACATAGACCTATATTCCCTTTATATTCAGGGCGAAGAACTCCCTATGAGTTTGACACATGATGATGGTATACACCTTAAACCACAAGCCTATGATCGATGGGCAGAAAATATCAGACAATATATTTACGAATAGATATGTTTTACAGATTAAAACAGTGGATTTATAAAAAAATAAAAAAGTACGTATTACGTTCTTTCCCGGAACTTCTTATTGTAAGTGACAAAAGACTTCGCACTTCATTAACTCTTGTACAGAACAATGCAGATGAAACCCTAATTTTGGGGAGAAAAACTTTTATCTATCCTCCTTCGTGGATATACGACACATGTATTGGTGACTACACATACATAGCTACAAATGCACATATCTCTAAAACTGAGATAGGTAAATTTTGCTCTATTGGTCCCAACCTTATTTGCGGCTGGGGTATTCACCCTACTAGTGGCATAAGCACCCATCCCATGTTTTATTCCACTATGAAACAAAACGGAATGACGCTATCTACGACAACTAAAGTTGAAGAAAGAAAAAAAATAAAAATAGGCAATGATGTCTTTATTGGAGCTAATGTAACTATTCTTGATGGTATTATAATTGGAGATGGAGCTGTCATTGGAGCAGGCGCTGTAGTCTCCAAAGATATTCCTCCATACGCAGTAGCTGTAGGTTGTCCCATTAAAATAATAAAATACAGGTTCTCCAAAGAAGTCATTGAAAAGCTAGAAGATATTAAATGGTGGGATTTCGATGATGAGTCACTCAAAGATGTAGAACAAAACGAATTTGACATAGAAACTTTTTTGAAAAAAAATAATTCTCATTAATATTAATTATAGAACAATATCAATATATTGAATCTTTCATTCATGTATAATGAAAAAACTTTTCCATCTGCAGTCAAATACATGACTCATCAAGGTTGGTATGTACGTCATACCAACTGGGAATATGGGAACAATTGTCATGGACTTGTATGCATAGATTCTGATATGACAGTTCTTTTGTTTGTTATAGTCTGCACTCAGAAAGAGAAACTGAAGAAACTCACAAACGATATAGTATCTGCAGCCTCTGATTATGTACGGGAGTATCACTTAGAACATCTGCCTGTAAGATTTGACCGTCTGATAATAACAGGTACTAATGATAACGATGTCATTACACATGAAGAGAATGTTCTTCCAACTATAGACTCTTATTCCTTTTACGAAGAATTTCGCAACAAGCAACAAGTCATTGAGAAACTAAACTAATCATCTATGGCAGCACATAACGAATTAGGGAAATGGGGAGAACAAATAGCCACTGACTACTTTAAATCATTAGGTTGGCAAATACTTCACAATGACTGGCAGTATAAACACAAAGACATTGACATAGTATGTTATGATTCAGAAAATAAAATAATCGTATTTGTAGAAGTAAAGACACGCTCTTCTTCAAAATGGGGAGAACCTTACGAGGCTATAAATCTGCAAAAGAAAGTGAATATAATAAATGCAGCAACAGCATATCTTTATAAATATAATTTATTTGGAAAGGAATGGAGATATGACAGTATCAGTATTGTAGGAACACCTGAGACTTCACATACGTTAGAACACAACAAAAACATTACCAACGTTCTTGATAAATTTTATTACAAGAACAAACAAAGAAAAAGAAATAACAACGGCACATGGGGAACTATGCGCTGGGGACGGGGGTATTAATAATAGTAACATATGACACTTTCCATAGTAACAATCAACTATAACAACCTTGAAGGCTTACGAAAAACCATTGATTCTGTACTATCTCAGACATGGCACGACTTTGAATGGATAATCATAGACGGTGGCAGTACGGATGGCTCCAAAGAACAGATAGAAGAAACAGCTAATAAACTCGCTGCATCTGACTTCAATCCCCTATCCTATTGGTGTAGCGAGCCAGATAAGGGGGTTTACAATGCAATGAACAAAGGCATTAAACATTGTAAAGGAGAATATGTAAATTTTATGAACTCTGGAGACTGCTTCTATGAAGCAGATACGTTACATAAAGTATTCGTAATAAAAAGAAATGCTGATATCTTATATGGCTATATGCGTTTAGAAAACAGCCATGGCAAACGGCTCAATATGCATAATATGAAACCCAATCTAAACTGGTATGACATATATTATGAAAATTTCGGACATCAGTCTATGTTTACACGACTTGATACACTGATTCAACATGGAGGGTTTGATGAGACATATAAATTTGTAGCAGACTGGAAAATAAACATTATAGCACTTGTATATGGAGAAGCAACTTATGAATTCTTACCATTAGATATATCTATCTATGAAGGTGGAGGCATATCTACTGAATTTGGTACAGAATTAGACAGGTTACACAAAGATTTATTCCCACAGATGGGATTTAATACTAGTATTGAAATTCTTAATGAATATGCTTTAGTTAACGAATATAAATTTACACAGTTATTGTATAGGGTTGCCAGAAAAATGGCTAAAGTGTATAAAAAATATATTTCCCATGATTGACCTTTCTGTTATAATACCAATATATAACACAGAACAATATATTGAAAGGTGTGTAAGAAGTTTGATGGAACAAACGAAAACCAATGGTATTGAATATATCTTTATCAACGACTGCACACCAGATAATAGCATGAGAGTTTTGGCAAATACCATTGCCGATTATCCCCAAAGAACCAATCAAATCAAGATTATTAATATGCCAACAAACTCAGGACAAGGTGTGGTACGTAGGATTGGCATGAAAGAAGCACAAGGCGAATATATTATACACTGTGATTCTGATGATTGGATTGAACCAAACATGTATGACATGCTTATAAATAAAGCAAAAGAGGAAGACGCAGACATTGTAGTTGCCGATTTCTATATAGAATACAAGAATCATACAAAAATAGAAAAATATGAAAACCTAACAACAATAGAGTATATTAGAAAAGGGATAGATTGTTCATGGTGGACTCTATGGAACAGAGTGATAAAACGCGAACTGATACAGCGCTACTCTATCTATCCGCCAAAATCTTTATGTGTCTGGGAAGATGTATATATATTGACAATTGCATATTATTATGCAAAAAACATAGCTTACATTCATAACCCACTATACCATTATAATAGAACGAACGAATCATCTACTCTTACGTCTGAATATAGGAATGATAGAAAAGAACTAATACTAAAATGTGAAAAATGTATTATATTACTACAAGAATATTTTCATGATAAGGAACCATGGATCTATGAGCATTTTCTTAATAATGAGGATATTCTTAAACAAAAATTAAATTATCGGGATTCTTTTTTAACCAAAGAAAATTTTGACCTTGATAAATGGCGAAAAGCATTTCCTGAAACATGGTCTATGACAAAAAAAAATCCCAACCGCAAAGCATTATATAAAATATGCTATTGGCTTGCCATGCATCATATCAGTCTGCCCTTAATATGGCATTGTAAAATGAGGAATATTTAATTTACTCACAAGAAACGCCTATGTATAGTCTTTCAATTATAATCCCTGTATATAACGCTGGCAAATATCTAAAAAAATGTCTGAAAAGTATTGAGAATCAATCATATCAAGACTATGAGGTGATATTAGTTAATGATGGAAGCTCAGATAATTCCGTACAGATATGTGAAGAATTTCAAGCTATGGACCCTCGCTTTACTTTAATTAATAAGGAAAACGGAGGCGTTAGTTCCGCTCGTAACATGGGCATAGAACATGCAAATGGAGAATGGTTATATTTCGTAGATGCAGATGATGAACTTCTACCAGATTGTCTCTCCATCCTTATAAATCACACGAACAAAGACCCTGAACTCATTATGTGTGGTTATAATTATTGTAACGAAGAAGGGGATATAATAGAAGAAAGAAAAAAATGTATTAAAGAACATCTAACTATAAAAGAAACGATAAAAGAACTCTACAATCCTAGTGAGAAACGCTACCAAGGTTTTCTATGGTGCAAATTATTAAAAAAATCTATCGTCAATAAATATAACATACATTTTAACGAGCAACTTTACTTCAACGAAGACCGGCTGTTCCTAATACAATATTTATGTAAGTGTACAAAAGATGTAATCTATGATAACATACCTATATACAATTATTATGAACATAACGATGGTGCTATGCACTCCCTCTGCAAAGGATATAACCTCAAATATGTAACAGACTTTGATGCTTATATTTTAATGAAGAAAGAGATAGAGGGTATATCTGACGATACTGAATTACTGTGGCTTTCAATGCAAGGTATAAGGAAGTCTTTTGAATATAATGAGGAACTCATGTATGAGCATCATCAATATAGTAATGCACATTGGCACATGATAAAAGGAATGATACATAATGGACTTCTTGTACCATACATAAAAGATAAACTCAGACCATTAATTATGTTAATTTGGCCCGGATTCTATTGTAAAAAGATATAGGCTTTATAATTCATAATTTATTTAATATAGTTACCATGATTCTTGACATTGCCATTGTAACATATAACCGGTTAGAAAGGCTGAAGAAGGCCCTACTTCACTACGAGCAACAAACATCTGCATTTAGGAACCTTATAATAGTAAACAACTGTTCTACTGATGGGACCAATGAGTTCCTAAAGGAATACTGTTCACAAAAACATTATAAGTTTCAAACGATATTAATTAACACAGATGAAAATCTCGGTGGCTCTGGTGGATTCTATCTCGGACAAAAGAAAGCGTTAGAACTAAATGCCGACTGGGTTATGGTTGCCGATGATGATGCATACGCGGCTCCCGACATGGTGGAACAGTTCTATAAATTCATAGAACATCACGATTCATCAAAAATATCAGCCGTGTGCGCAGCTGTGTATAATAGTGACAACACCATTAACACCTATCACCGCAGAAGAATTAGCATACATAAGTGCACCATCTTCAATTCCCACGGAGTCAATATCAATGAATATCAAAAAAAAGAATTCAATATTGATCTTTTATCTTATGTGGGAAGTTTTATAAACAAGAAAGCGCTAAAGAAGATTGGAACGGTAAACCGACATTACTTTATATATCATGATGATACAGAACATAGTCTCAGACTAAAGAAATATGGACCAATTATCACTGTCCCCAATATAAGAATAACACATGATGATGAAAACAGTGCTGATCTCAAAAACAATCCGATTCCCCATTGGAAACTATACTATTTAAAAAGGAATCACATGCACATGCTTATAAAACATTATCCTAAATGTGTTATCAATGATTACATCTTTCAACTTAGATGCACAGTGGGCGCATGGTTACATCATCCACAAATGAATGTATATGAAGAAATAGAACGTAAAGCAATGTGGGACGCTTTCTGGCATAGAATGGGTAAAAGCAAGAAATATCATCCATAAAAAAATGCACTCTACAAACAATACATCTTTTCTCCTTTCCGTTGCCATATGTACATGCAACGGTGAGAAATATATAGAGCAACAGATGCAATCAATACTTAATCAAGACTTAAAAGTAGATGAAATAGTTGTATGTGATGACAAAAGTACAGACAACACATTTAACCTATTGCATGACATTGCTCATAAACACAATGATATTCACTGGATAATAAAGCAAAACGCCACCAGGCTTGGAGTAACCAAGAACTTTGAACAAGCTATTTCGTTATGTCATGGAAAAATTATTTTATTATCTGACCAAGACGATATTTGGGAACATAATAAAACAAAAATCATACATGACTACATGAATGAAAATAAAAATATCAACGTCATATTTTCTGATGCAAAACTTATAAATGAAAATAATGAGTTGATCTCAAAACACAGTCTGCTTGATGCCATGTCTATAAAACCTAATATTAAATATTGGAATGACGGTCTGCAGTTAGAATATCTTTTTGAATGTCCACGTGCAACAGGTGCGACTATGGCTATACGAAATTGTTACGCTAAAGAATGTCTTCCTCTTTCCGATATTCACAAGTGTTTGCATGACGAACAGATATCCATACGCGCATGTTTAGAGGGAAAACTCGGATTAATTACAGAAGAACTTATATCTTACAGAATTCACAAAGGAAATGTCGTAGGTTTATCACCTGACAACTGGATTAAAAAGCAAACTATGCCTCCTGGTTTAGAAGAAATCTTGGTACCAAGAGCTACGCTTAACATTTATAACCCTTTTTTAAACAACAGAGCTAAATTTTATAATAGAAGATACAAATATTATCCATATATAATCGGAAAGCTCTTATTAATTCTCCAATTTCCTTTTTATATGCTATATTATAAAAAATATTGGCTGAAGTTTATTCTCTCAGATATAAGTACAAACCTACGTAATTCTATAAAACAAGGACTATGGATACCAAAGTTTTAGCAGGAATTGTCTTATATAATCCCAAAACGGATCGATTACGCGATAATATTGAAGCGATACACACACAGGTAGAATATGTGCTGTTGATTGATAATGGTTCACGCAACAATACTTATACAGAAATCACCAAGGATTATGATAACTTGGTAATAATTACGAATGACAAGAACTATGGCATTGCATATGCCCTGAATCAGATTTGCGGATATGCTTATTCTCATGGATACGATTGGGTATTGACTCTTGACCAAGATTCTGTAGCAACACCAGGAATGATTGATGTATATAAATCTATCGCAAATGATAAAATCGGCATTTTAGGTTGTTGGATTCATGACAGAGGATATCAGATAGATGAGACCTGGGGTATCGAACATGGAACCTTTGAGACTGACTGGGTTATAACATCTGCTGCATTCACCAACGTCAAGGCATGGAAAGATTGTGGAGGATTTGACAACGGAATGTTTATAGAATGGGTTGATTGGGATATATGTGAGTCAATGCGCAAGGTTGGCTACAAGATCATGAAAACATATAAAACAAAACTAATTCATGAACTTGGTCATGGTACTCGTCTTGTTATGGTTCGTCATCATCAAATGCAGGTGATGAATCATAAACCAATACGCTACTACTACTCCACCAGGAACAGAATATATATGGCAAGAAAATATAAGCATATAGGTTTGTGGGAACAATTAAAAGAAATAGGTTTTAAGCTATATACTGTTGAGAGATATGAGAGAAACAAATTGCAAAACCTTGTTGCTATTATAAAAGGTACCATAGCAGGTTTCTTTTTGAATGTGAAATATAACAACATCAAAGAAGATTTTCTAACATACAAATAAAAACACAGGATAACTAAGTAGATAAAAAAATGAAAATTGTGACATACAATATTAATATATAACCATGAATACACAAAATCGCGACAATGCTATTGACATAGCAAAAGGCATCGGTATCCTATTAGTTATAGTTGGACATACTGGAGGATTACCAGCAGACACTTACATACATCATTTCATATACTCTTTCCACATGCCGTTGTTCTTTATTCTAGGCGGTTTTTTATTTAAGCCTTCAAATATAGTAACGCATGTACGTAAGGATGCAAAACGACTTCTCCTACCCTATGTTTTCTCTGTATTCTTGCTTATACTATGGTTCGTTATACTGGGAATAAAATATGATAACTATGGAATGGTATGGCGTACTTTGCAAACAGGATGGTTCGGTTCCGGGCAATATCATGCCTCGCCTATATGGGGAGATTACCCTACTATCGGTATGATATGGTTCTTGCTCGCTATGTTTTGGTGCAGAGTAATATATAATATCATATCAAAATTACCGACACTGTATAAATACCTTACAGGTGCGGTAGTTGCTATGATTGCTACAATGATAGACAATTTCATTATAAACATGCCTTGGGGGATACTTACCGGACTCTCTGCAATAATGTTTTACATGTTAGGAAACGCATTGAAAGAGAATCTGGCATGGGTACACGAAAAACGTACCATATTTTCTGTCGTTGGAACGACTTGTTGGATAGCAGCATTACTTTTCTCTGGCATGGGAATGGCAATATGCCATTATGAAAATTATCTTCTTGACATTGCCGGCGCCTGCGGAGCAACTTGGTGCGTATATAGATTCTCACGCAAACTTGAGAAAAAGACTTGCTGCTTAAACTCTGTTCTTTCATGGTGTGGAGTGAACTCCATGACCATACTATGTGCTCATTTCCTTGAAGAGTCTACATTCATGTGGCAGCACCTTAATATACCAACCGAATGGTATATAATACTTCCTTTAAAACTCTTCTGTATAAATATATTTACATTGATTATTTCAAAAATAGGTTTCCTCAGAAATATCTACGGAATTACCCGATAAAGACATGATACTGTCCATAATAACTATAAACTTTAACAACCTTGAGGGCTTAAGAAAGACCATTGATTCCGTACTCTCCCAGACCTGGCACGACTTTGAATGGATTATCATAGACGGTGGCAGTACGGATGGTTCAAAGGAGCTAATTGAAGATACAGCAAACAAGCTCACAGCCTCTGACTATAATCCTCTTTCCTTTTGGTGCAGTGAATCTGACAGTGGTATCTACAATGCATTAAACAAAGGCTTATCACACTGCAGAGGGACATATATCAATTGCATGAACAGTGGAGATGAATTCTATGATAATCAAACACTGGAGAAGTTGTTTTCCACGTCTCACAACTCCGATATCATCTTCGGCAATAGTTTCCATTACTCAAAAGAAAACGCCTTCATATCACATTATCCAGAATCCGTAGATCTCTACTTTTTGTATCATAGCAATATCTGTCATCAAGCTATGTTTGTAAAAACAGAGTTGTTAAAAGCATCACCTTTTGATGAACAGTACCGCATTTGCGCAGACTATGCAAAATGGTTAGAGTTGATGATTCAAGGATGCAGTTTCAAATATGTACCAAATATGATCTGTCGTTTTGACATGACAGGTCTGAGCAATACGGGGAATCTTATAACTATTGAGAGGGAAAAGATCAAAACGAAATATATACCCAAGTATATTCTTCCGCTTATCCATGAGCATGATAAATATACAGTTTGCGGCAACAGATTAATACGAGCAAGAGAGATACTAAGCAAAGGAGGATTATTAACAGTTTTCTTTGCCGCTATAATAAAAACGCTATACTTTATTCACAAAAGATTATAATATTATGAAACCACTCCTTTATTATTTTACCAGGTTAAAAGATATATATGCCAGTCATTACTTTCCTGTTTTCAAACAGAAGCCCTACCCAAAAGACTTCTATAAAGAAACAGAATTGGCCAACAAACTAATTCTTGACCTACTACACTCTGAAAGACCGTGTCTGATCAGCAGATTTGGTTCTAATGAGTTATATGCAACAATTTCATATATAAAAGGACATCATCCTTTTTGGATGCTACGCAAAATATTTCCTTTCTGGGTGTCACCTCAGGTTGACTATCACATGAAGAATAATGCCGGGTTCTTTAACAGTAACCACAAAGAATATAGCAAATTCTCTGACCTAATGGTAAAATGTGCAAAAGAAATAGATATATTAGGCAGTTGGCAGGAGAATGAATACATAATGAACAAGTATTTATCATGTAATAGTATTCATCTTGATGCACTTGTGCCATTCTTTGTCAGGGAACCATGGACAAAATATCTCGAGGGGAAAAAAGTGCTTGTAGTTCACCCTTTCCGCAATACTATATTAAACCAATATGAACAAAGAGAGCACCTTTTTTCTAATAATAACATTCTCCCTAAATTTAGCAAACTTACAGTTATCAAGGCTATACAAACATCGAGGGGAGAAGTTGCAAACAATTTTAACACATGGTTTGATGCGTTACATGCTATGGAAGCAGAAATTGACAAAGCTGATTATGATATAGCACTCATTGGATGTGGAGCATACGGTATGCCATTAGCAGCCCACTGCAAGGAAATGGGTAAACAAGCCATTCACTTAGGAGGAGCGCTACAACTATTATTCGGAATAAAAGGTAAAAGATGGGAAACGGAAGGGTTTTACAAAGATAAATACTCTCCTTTGATGCAGAATCCATACTGGACACATCCTTCTGATAGCGAAAAGCCTCAAAAGCCAATGATTGACAGAGACAATTGTTATTGGTAAAGCATCTTATTATAATGGACAAAAGAATCATATTCATCATAGCCTATTTGGGAAAGTTCCGTGCAGACTTCGCTTTTTGGTTAAAGTCTGTGGAACATAATCCTGATGTGGATTTCCTGCTGTTCACAGACCAGACTCTAATCAAGGTACCTAAGAATGTCACTGTTGTAAAAACTTCTCTGCAAGAGATACAACAATTAGCCCAGAAGAACATTTGGGATGGATGCCGCATTGAACACCCATACAAAATGTGTGACTATAAAACAGCATACGGGGATTTGTTCCGCGACTATATCAAGGATTACGACTTTTGGGGACACTGCGACGTTGACCTAGTATTCGGCAATATACGACATTATATTACTAATAACATCCTTGAAAAATACGACCGCATAGGTCTTGAAGGCTTCTTCACTTTATTTCGTAACTCCCCAGAGATTAACCGCCATTACTGGAATCTCGGCGAAGAATTCATTAAACACTCATTCTCTGACCAAGGTATATTCGGACTGGACGAATGGGGCCCCGGAGGCAAAGGCGGCGGAACAAGTAATTGGTGGTTAGAGAACAAACGCAAGAAACTGTGGTGCGATATGGTATTTGACAGCCTTGAGCCATACTACTATGACTTTATAACCAAACGCGCGGACAGAGATGGTGTGAAGGACGTGATTTTCTGCTATGACAATGGCAAACTCACACGTTATGGCTTACAAAACGGTAAAGTGATAGCTACAGAGACCTTACTCGCTCATATACAAAAACGTATGGTAAAAGTAAAAACACTTCCTACCGAGCGTTTCTCTATAATACCACAAGGAGACTATGTTGACTATATCTATAATGTAACACCATGTTTGTTACATTATATTGAATACAAAGGACGCATAATAACGTTCTTTAACAAGATAAGGAACAAAATCAAGAAAACAGCACATCTGTGAAAAACAAGATACTCACAATAGTAATACCTACCTATAATATGGAAGCACTATTGGGCAGATGTCTGGACAGTCTGCTCATAAATGGTTCCCCCAATAGTGCTCTTGAAGTTCTGGTTATTATTGACGGTGCTACTGATAGAAGCTCTGAGATAGCACATGGATATGAAACAAGATTTCCTGAGATATTCCACGTTATCGACAAGCCTAATGGCAACTACGGTTCCTGCATCAACAAGGGCTTAGCCGAAGCACAAGGGAAATACATTAAAATTCTTGATGCAGATGACAGCGTTGATAGTACTGGACTTATGGAACTAATAACAGTATTACAACGCTATGACACAGACCTTATATTAACAGACTATAGTTTATGTAACACTGAAGGAGATGTTCTCAGCAGGAAATCATTCAACATAGACTCTTACACTCTGCATAATCGCCAAGCCCTTACCTCACTCGGCGCCCACATGGCTATGCACGCAGTGACTTACAAGACAGAGAACCTGAGGAGAATTGAGTATCATCAGACGGAAGGTATATCATATACAGACCAAGAATGGATATTCCGCCCAATGACAACCGTCAACTCTTTTCTCTATCTGAACACCAACGTATATCGCTACACAGTAGGACGAGACGGCCAAACTATGGATATTGACTCCATGGCACGAAATATGCACCATAATCTGAATGTACTAAGAAAACTTACTGCGACATATTCCGATGTAAATAGAGATGATGACATATATGGATATCTACGTAACAGAATAGAGGGGTATGCCGAGTATATATACTCTCTATATCTATATAACACAGAAAGAATGGATTTGGCACCTCTTATCACCTTTGACAAAGAACTTTCATCCTCGTGTCCTACACTATATAGATATCTCGGTACACTATATGCCGGAAAACTACCATTCGTGAAACTCTGGAGACTATTTTACTACAAAAAAGACCACGGAATCAACAATTTCTTCAGATACCGCAGATACAGGCCAAACCTCAAAAAATAGCAAATATAAAATTCTGATTACCACTACTTTACACATAGCATTCTAAAAGCTATCGTTTTACAGTGTAAAACGATAGCTTTCATTTTGTCATTTTGCGTACATGTCAATTTATGTGTTTTTACAGATATATTTCTCTATTCAGAGAACGATTGAAAGTTCCTTAAATTCATATTGCGAAAATGAACCTTCGGCACGTTTTAGAGTTAAAATCCCATTTGACGCCACATTAACTATCTCTGCAAGAAATTCTCCATCTTTATCACGGTAACGGTGCATACCTGTTTTTCTATACAGATGGTCATGATATTTTTTTATTATATTTTGTTCTTCTCCCGCATATAGAAGAGCATAGTTCCGCTCAAACGCATCTATAATACTACTAAGAATCTGGCTCAAGCTATATGTCAAACCTGATATTTGGGATAATGACACAGGATTAGGCGCTGTTCCCGTAAAATGCAACTGATTGACATTTACCCCCGTGCCTATAACCATATCCTGTATTTTCATCCCTTGAAGGTTTAGGTCTATACGTGTGCCAGACAACTTGCAGTCTTTATAATATATGTCATTAGGCCATTTAATTGTCAATAATGTTGGATTTTCCACATAGTCAGACAGAGCTTCCCACAAACTTACCGCTTGTACCATAGACATAAGATACTGTTTTTGTATGCCTAACCATAATGGGTGAACAAGTAGAGAGAACAACAGATTCTTTCCTCTCTCACTCTCCCACACATTCGTTCCCATCCCCTTGCCAGCCGACTGATAGTCTGTTACTACACAGAGGTTATCTTGGGTATTCAGTGAGAGCAAGTATTCATTAGTTGATGTTGTCGCATCAAGCGTTATAATCTCCATTTCTTCCTAAATTCCTCCTCACGTTGTCTTGTTTTTGACAAAAATTGCTTATACTCCTCTCCTTCAGGATTAAACGGGCGATGACTCAAAGCCTGTCTGATAGGTTGCCACTCCTCCATAAACAAAAATGCTTCCTTACTGAGGCATGACTTACAGAAACACTCATATATATAGTCTACTGCTTGTTCTGACGGATGTAACATATCTGGCTTGTAAAACCTATAGTCACGTAACTCATCATCCATTATCTCGTATGATGGAAAATAAAAGGTATCTTTCTCCATCCGCGTAACCTCATCTGCCGCCAAAAGCAATGTTGCCTTGGAGAGTCTGCTTTCATGAAATCCATATTTCTGATAACGTATAGGACTAACCGTAAAGACCACCTTACACGAAGGATTAGACTGCTTAAGTGTTGATATAACCAAGCAGAGATAATCAGCGCATTCTCTGACTGTTAGCTCCTTTTCTTCAAACAAATACGACGGACGTTTATTACAGTTATCAACTATCTCACCCGTTTCCTTTAATATATATACATGGTTGGTACCAAGTGTTATCACTGCCACATCAGCATAGGCATTTATTTTTTGTATCGTATGCAATACTGATGCTGGATTATACATTGTACCATAAGGATTAACTGTAACATTAAAACAATTACTCTCAAAGCGGCAAGCCATTTCCGTCGCAAAACAAGAACCTACGAATAACAGCTTATCCGTAGGCTTTATGTTGAGAGGTAATTGTGGTATGTCTATTTTTGTCTGTAGCTTCATGATCTGCTAATCTGTAGTCCTTTCTCTGACAATGACATATCCACGAACCTGGCATTCTTGTTCTGTGGACATTCTGACAATTTTTGCTTTATCTTAGCCGCCGCCTCCGGGTCCTTGGCTACCATATACAGATAACCTCCGCCACCAGCCCCTGGCAACTTATATCCTAAACACAAATCATCAATTATATCCGTCAGCGCTTTTATCTGAGGCGGATTAGTACCGCTATCCATTGCCTGATTCTGCAACCAGTTAGTACGTATAGACTTACCCATTCCTATGAAATCTCCACGTTGTATTGTATCATACAATAGCAATGTATGTTCTTTCATTTCACGCAACATAGATATTTCCTTATTATGATTAAGGAACATACGCCTTACTATCTGTGCAAGCAACTTTTTCGCAGTTCGCGTAACACCTGTGTAATATAACAGGTGACACTGAGCATACTCAGGTTGTGTATATAAATCATTAGGCAACCATCTTACGAGAGGGTTCTGTTGGAAACCACGCTCTGTTTGTAACATTTTTACACCTCTAAGCAAGCCTCCGAACTGATCTTGCCATCCGCCACCAGTGGTAAGCAATTGTTCTAAGACAAGCGTACGTTGGCCTATCTCGCTTTTATCCCATGCCAATCCACAAAAATCATTAAGTGCACCAAGCACCGTACTTGCAAGGATGCTGCTTGTTCCCAATCCTGAACCTGCCGGTATTGCCGACAACATTGTCAACTCTATGCCACAGCCAAAGGCCTCCAGCTGTTGACGAAGTGACTCATATCGCTCTTTACAGAAATCAGGATGGAAACCCGCCAAAGACAATGCCGCCTTAGGTATTGAAAAAGGAGAACCAACCTTGTTGTAACAAGCTAACTCTTCATACGAAGTGATATGTTCCTCTGCACCAAGATCTATGCTTCGCAAAATAATGACTGGTTCCTTACATGGTCTTATATATGTTTGTAACGGTGGCTGTCCATTCAATTCTATCGCAAGATTTATTACTCTGCCTCCCTCCATCAGACAATAAGGCGGAGTATCAGTCCACCCTCCTGCTATGTCTATACGTACAGGAGAACGTCCCCATACAATCTGGTCACCATAAACAGACATCTTTGGCAACTGCTTTTCGCACAAATATGGTGCCGTCAACCCTTGTCTTAATAGTCGGAATGCCTCTGTTGCCTCTTCTTCGCCACCGATGCCACGCATACGCATAACTTCTGAGCGGAACATATTATCATGAATACGTTGTAACAAAGAACTGTCATTATCCACAGATGATGGCAGAGGCATATCATACTTGACAAAAGCCTTCGCATTTTCCTCCAAATCAGTCTGGAAGAAAACACTATGTCTATAGTTTTCTGCCAACTTCATTAGGTTTCGTGCACGCAACGAATCTCGTTGAACTGTTAACCTACGCAAGTTAGCTTGTGCAGACAGTTCATCCGCTGACATCCAACATTCCACTTCACACGGACATTCTCCGCCGCCACTGAGCATCCACCGCAACAAAACACCAACATTGTTGACATCATCCACAACAGGGAATATTTTGGCAGACTGCAAGTCCTCTCCTCCCTCTATTGAGTCTGTCTTAATATTTCTTCGTTTTGCCCACTCAATAAACGGGATACCCAAATACTCTGTATTACCATCATCAAGCCGACCACGGAACTTGTCATTGAAGCCATACGGACGAACCGCATAGGATTTTTCTCCTATCGGCACAATATCTACACACTGACCATCTGCCAGAGTTATATTCCAATCATTCTCCGGCACACCGGTAATGACATTTGAAGAAGCTAAAGACCAACCACCTCCTATTACTGAATTTTCTATCCAAGTATGGGTATTGTCCTTAGTGATAGGGATACCCACTTCCGAGTTTTGAATAAAAATAGAGGGATGCGGTTTACGTGAGTTATGCATTATCTCACGCTGATCATTCACCCTGTTCTGTATGGAAAGTGTTGATGAGATAATCTCATGTGTAGTTCCATAATGATAGAACTCCCCTCCTGGCAAAGGCAATATTGCGACTGTCAACTCCGCTATCTCTGCATCGAGCGTAGTGGGCTGCGTACCCATGGCCGTTCCAAAATCGCTATACATATCATAGTTAATGATATCATCAGCGGTAAGATTCTTTATATCCTTACCTTCGCCATGTATACTCTTTCGCATCATCAAGCGTAAAGCCTTATCAGAAAGAAGCCAGATACCGATATCTGTTAGATAATATCCGTTCTCTAATACTTCAGAAAGTTTCTGCAACGATGGTTTCTGCAGCATACACTGCATCTGAGACGGTTGATTTCTCGAAGATACAAACACACCATGATCTTTTGCTATGCTTGAGTCGAGCCACAATCCATAGCATACGACATCTGCATCTGGTATATTCTCAATAGGCTTAGTGGCACGGATATACACATCACCACTGACTATCATCGTTCGTAAACGTTCTGGTGCGCACTTCATTATACGTTCATATAAAGGAAGTTGCAATGACAGAAGGTTTTGAGAGAGAGATTGACCTCGTTCCCATCGAAAAACAGGTATAGGCGTCAATATCTTACCAGAAGGAGCATACGCAGGCAAACGCCGGCTTTGTCCACCAGCATGAAGAATGATGCGTTTTTCACGTGCGAGCCAATCAGCAAAAGAACAGCCATTATATTCTGACTGTTCTTCTGCCATATATGCTTGCCTCATCAACCATGTTGTACCACCACCAGAGCCTAACTTCTTTCCCACAGGGTCATTAGTACAGAACCATTCATTCCTGTCCAACCCCGTAATATCATGAAAGCAATCTACAAGATTTGGCGGCAGCGAGAGGAGTTTTTTCATCTGAAAAATTATTTTTTATCTTCCGGAGCCTTACCGATAAGTTCCATAAACTCATCCAACTTCGGTGTTATGATAATCTGCGTGCGACGGTTCTTTGTCTTACCTGCACTTGTGCCGTTATCAGCTATAGGGTTATACTCACCACGACCACCTGCAGTTAATCTCTTAGGATCTACGCCAAACTTTGTCTGCAAAGCCTGTACTACACTTGATGCGCGCAGACATGAGAGGTCCCAGTTGTTACGTATGTTTGTCTTCTGTATTGGCACATTATCGGTATTACCCTCAATGAGCACATCGTAATCCTTGTAATCCTTGATTATCTTGGCAATCTTTGCCAATGTAGCATTAGCTGCATCACTAATCTCGTAAGAACCACTCTTATACAACATGTTGTCAGACAAAGAGATGTACACTACACCCTTCATTACCTGTACGTCAACATCTTTCATGTCCTCCTTTGACAAAGAGCGAGTAAGGTTGTTTGTCAGCACCATGTTAAGAGAATCGCTCTTTGACTTAACCTCTACCAAGTGACGAATGTACTGGTTTGACTCATTAATCTGATCTACAAGCTTCGCAATGTTTACGTTATTTGAATTTGCATTGTTAAGACTCTTTGCAAGATTGTCTTGCAAACTCTTGTTTGTACTCTCACAAGAGTTTAACTGCTGCTGCAAACTGTTAATACGCGCATTAGCTGCAGCTAACTGCTCACGGGCATCTTGATACTGAGTGTTAAGACGATTATTCTGAGTCTGACAAGCCTCCAAATCTTTTTTACTTACACAACTGCTGATGGCGAAACTACTTACCACCAATGCAGCAAAAAACAATACTTTCTTCATTCTACTATCTTTATTTATAGGTTATGTATTATATTAATGTTTTCTATGACAAACCAACAATTTCGCCATTTATCACATCTATGTTTCTGGCTTGCGGATCACGCGGCAGACCTGGCATACGCATAACGTCACCCGCAATCGCTATAATCATCTCTGCTCCAGCGTTAATGACAAAATTACGTACTGTCAACTCAAAATCCTCCGGTACGCCATATTTCTTTGAATCGTCAGAGAAAGAATACTGAGTTTTCGCTATGCAAACCGGGAAACCTGAATATCCCAAATCTGATATCAGTTTTAATTTATTCTTTGCTACCTGATGATAAATAACGCTTGAAGCTCCATATATTTTTTTAGCTATTTTTTCTATCTTTACAGGTACACTGTCATTTAAGTCATAAGCATACGTCAACGGTTTTGACGGATTGTCTTTTATCAGTCTCACCGCCTCTTCTGCAAGAGTCACTGCACCTTCACCACCTTGCATGAAGGCATTGTTCTCAGCAAAAGCCACTCCCAACTCTTGGCAATGCTTTCGAACCATATCTATTTCCTCATCAGTGTCAAAGTCGTATCTGTTGAAGCACACCAAGACAGTCTGTCCAAAAGAACGGACGTTTTGCACATGCTTATCCAAATTCCTAAAGCCTTTTACAAGGCCATCAGTATTAGGCTTCTTTATATCATCCACAGGCACACCACCATGCATCTTCAATGCTTGAGTAGTAGCCACTATTACTGTAAGTTTAGGACAGATACCAGCTCTCCTGCATTTTATATCAAAGAATTTCTCTGCTCCAAGATCAGCTCCGAAACCTGCCTCTGTAACGACATAATCACCATAAGTCATAGCCGTACAAGTAGCGGTCAGCGTATTACAACCATGAGCGATGTTAGCAAACGGTCCTCCATGAATAAAGGCAGGAGTATTCTCCGTAGTCTGTACCAAGTTAGGATTCATCGCATCCAGCAACAAAGCACATATCGCACCACCAACTCCCATATCCTTCACTGTGAACGGTGTGCCATCATGACGTATTCCTAACAATATGTTATCGATGCGTCGGCGTAAATCTTCCAGATCCCTTGACAAGCACAATATAGCCATAATCTCAGAAGCCGGAGTAATATCAAAACCGCTCTCGCGTATCACGCCATCGGTGTATTTACCCATACCCGTAACGATATTACGCAAACTACGGTCATTCACATCCATAACACGTTTCCACAACACAGTCTTTAACGCAAAGCCCTCTGCTTGATGTTGATAAATATAGTTATCCAACAAAGCTGTAATCATGTTATGCGCTGCAGTAACAGCATGGAAATCGCCGGTGAAATGTAAATTTATCTTCTCCATCGGCAACACCTGTGCATATCCTCCGCCAGCAGCACCTCCCTTCATACCGAAGCACGGTCCTAAAGACGGCTCACGCAATGCCAGAACTGCTTTCTTTCCTATCTTTGTCAAACCCAAAGCCAAACCAATTGAAACCGTAGTCTTGCCAATACCTGCCTTTGTCGGTGTAATAGCCGTAACCAATATCAAATTGCTTTTGGCCATTTCTTTTTCATCTATCACTGTATAAGGCACCTTGGCTACATACTTTCCACAAGGTTCAATGGTATCATCGGGCACACCTAACCTGCTTGCCACCTCCGTTATCGGAAGCAGCATCGTTTCATGGGCTATCTCGATGTCACTTTTCATAATTATCTGTCAATATGCTTTACTGCAAAGTTAACGAGATTTCCTGATACTTACAAATATTTTCAAGTTTTTTTATAAACTCGCCTTGGATGTTAAAAAACATTTAAGTATTTGTTCATGTCCTTATTTTTTAGTAACTTTGCGTTTCGAATTGTATTTATATTTAATAACGCTATTCTATTTGCAAAAGAAAACAAGGATATAACAACTCAAAAACTAGAAATGAACATTACATTTGACAATTCAGAAAAAGTAAGCGGCGTGCTGACTATTGTCGTTGAAGAGAACGATTATCAGGACAACGTCCGTAAGACTCTCAATGATTATCGTAAAAAAGCTAACATTCCAGGTTTCCGTCCCGGACAGGCTCCTATTGGTATGATCAAACGCCAGTTGGGTTCACAGGTTAAGGTTGATGCCATTAACAAACTCGTAGGCGAGAAAATTTATGATTACATCAGCGAGAACAAGATAAACATGCTTGGTCAGCCAATGCCTCATCTTGGTGAAGAGCCTGTTGACCTTGACGCACCAGCACCTTACACTCTTAAGTTCGACATAGCTGTTGCTCCAGAAATTGATATCAAGTTGAGCAAGCGCAACAAAATACCATTTTATAACATCGCTGTCAGCGACGAGATGATAGACCAACAGATTGACGCCTACGCTTCACGCGGAGGTTCTTACGAGAAGGTTGACTCATACGAAGACAACGATATGCTGAAAGGTGATTTGCGCGAGTTGAACGAAGACGGCAGCACAAAAGAGGGTGGCATAACAGTTTCTGATGCAGTTCTCATGCCAGCATATATCAAAGTTGATGACCAGAAAGCATTATTCCAAGGATGTAAAACAGGAGACATCATCACATTCTGTCCTAAGGCTGCTTATCCAGAGTCAACAGTAGAGATTTCTTCTCTGCTTAAGATATCAAAGGAGGAGGCTGAGAAAGTTGAGTCAAGCTTCTCATACCAGATAACAGAGATTACTCGCTATAAGAAACACGCCATCGACCAGGAGCTCTTTGACCAGACTTTCGGCGAGGGTGTTGTAAAAGACGAGAAGGCTTTCCGCAACAAGATTGCAGACAACCTGAAAGAGCAGCTGAGCATAAACGCTGAATACCGTTTCCTTAGCGATGTACGCGCATACGTAGAGAAAAAGCTGGGCGACGTAAAATACGCTGACGAACTTATGAAGCGTATCATGCTGGCCAACAATAAAGACAAGGACCAGAAATATGTAGATGACAACTACGGTGCAAGCATAAAAGAACTGACATGGCATTTGGCCAAGAATCATTTATTGGAGCAGTGCGAGATAAAGATCGAGGACGGTGACGTCAAAGATATTGCCAAGGACATGACACGCATGCAGTTCGCACAGTATGGAATGGCAAACATACCTGAGGAGTACATTGAGCAGTACGCTGAGGAAATGTTAAAGAAGCCTGAGCAGGTTGACCAGTTGGTAAGCCAGGCAGCCGACAAGAAGCTGATGAAAGCCTTGAAGACTGTTGTTGCTTTGGATGAGAAAGACATAACATTTGAGGAATTCCAGAAATTAGGTGCTTAAATATAGCGACAACATATAAAAAAAGACTACATTGTTTTCAATGTAGTCTTTTTTTATATCACAACTTTTCTATTTTCATATTGCTACGGTCTTTTATATAACTCCACCCCCTAGTCCTTAACCGTAAGATGAATATCATTCCACGGAAGCACAATTCTATTGCCATTGCTATCCACACACCTTGAAGTCCCATAGAAGGCACAAGCACCAAAGTCAATGACAAACGAACCATCCATATACTTGCAAGATTCATCAAAGACGGTATCAAGGTTTTACCAGCACCTACAAACACACCCATAGCAACGATAGCAGCTGCAAAACCAGGCTCTGCCCATGCTTCTATTCTTAGTATCTCTGTTCCTAATCTCAAGACCTCAGCATCAGGCGTTATCACACGAAGCATCTCCGGAGCGAAAAGCCACATGACACCACCCATCAATGCCATGATACTCATTCCCAAGAACATACATATCCATGCGAAGGAATGCATCAAATCACGCTTCTCCGCTCCTTTACTTTGGCCGACCAAAGTCGTAGCTGCTTCTGCAACACCATGTCCTGGCATATAACACAAACTCTCTACATTGATTGCAAATGTATTGGCTGCTATTGCGACGGTACCAAGAGGGGCTATTATCGCACTTATCACAATCTGTGCCGTACACATAACACCACGCTCTATGCCTATGGGAGAGCCTATCCTGAATGTCTTTTTCAGTATCTTCAACCGAGGCATGAAGTCCAACCTGTCATCTTGTTTGAAGTTTAACACCTTATCATGCATTACAAGATAATAGACCATAGACATCATAGTAAGAGCATAGGCAATGGCCGTACCATACGCAGCGCCGGCAGTTCCCATCCCCAGTACAAAGATAAAGATATAATTAAATATCACATCCAATGCACACATCATTACCATAAGCATACTGGGGACTTTAATATTTCCTGAGCACCTGAGACTACCCGCTGCTATGTTATTACAAATAACAAGCGGTAATGCACACGAGAAAATGGAGAAATATTCTGTAGACAAATCACATATATGCTGGGATGCACCTAACCAATGCGGCAGATATGGTGATATCGCCACACCTATACAAGACAGTACACTGGCAAACAGGAATCCAGCAAAAAGTCCTTGACGTATTACACTGCGAGCCCCAGTATTGTCACCTGCCCCCACCCTATGAGCAACTTGAACAGAGAAACCCGCTGCACATGCCGACACCAATCCGCCAAAAAGCCATATCGTAGTAGAAACCAACCCTACCGCGGCAGCCTCATCTGTAGACAAATGACCTAACATCGCAGAATCAATCATCTGCATCACGATAAATGACATCTGAGCTATAATAGCTGGTATAGACAAAAGTACAGTGAGACGAAACTTCTGTTGAAGTGTCATCTCACTGTCTTTTCTTTTCACAAGATCAAGTAACTCGTCTTTCGTCATACTTGTTTTAGTCTCACCCTCATAGCGTTAGCATGTGCCTCAAGTTGTTCGTTCTCCGCCATACACACTACAGATGGACCGATACTACAAACACCTTCCTCTGACAAATGCTGGAACGTAACCTTGCGTATATAGCTGTCAAGATTCACACCATTATATGCTAACGCATAGCCATGCGTGGGCAACGTATGGTTTGTTCCAGAGGCATAATCTCCAGCCGACTCGCAAGCGTATGAACCAAGGAACACACTACCTGCATTTATCACCTGATCTGCCAATTGCTCATAGTCTTCAGTGGCAATAATAAGATGTTCTGGAGCATAGGTATTAGACAACGCCATTGCCTCTTCCTTACTGCCAACAAGAACATACTGAGAATTCTGCAATGATTTCTCTGCTATATCCCTACGAGGAAGAACAGCAAGCTGCTTCTCTGTCTCCTTCATCACACTGACGAGCATATCCTCTGATGTCGTGATAAAAATCACCTGAGAGTCTATACCATGCTCTGCTTGTGACAAAAGATCAGCTGCAACAAAGACCGGATTACTCGTTTCATCAGCTATCACACATACCTCTGAAGGTCCAGCAGGCATATCTATTGCAACATCATGCAATGACACTTGTTGCTTGGCTGCCATCACATACTGATTACCCGGACCAAATATCTTATATACTTTAGGCACAGACTCTGTGCCATATGCCATGGCACCTATCGCCTGCACTCCACCAGCCTTGAATATTTTACTCACACCTGCCACCTTAGCAGCCATAAGTATTGCCGGATGCACCTTCCCCTCTCGGTTCGGAGGCGTACACAATACGATTTCCTTACAACCTGCTATCTTTGCTGGTGTAGCAAGCATTAAGACCGTAGAAAACAAAGGGGCAGTACCACCTGGTATATATAATCCGACCTTTTCTATTGCACATGCTTTCTGCCAACAGGTAACACCTGAAGCCGTTTCTACTTTTTTTCCCACAAATCTCTGCGACTCATGGAATGTAGCTATATTTTTATGAGCCAAAACCAATGCTGACATCAACTCCGCACTTACGAGGCTTTCAGCTTCCTGCATTTCCTCCGCACTTACTACAAGACTATCAAGCTGGACTTTATCAAATTTCGCCTCATAGTCCTTCACTGCAGCATCTCCGCGCTCTTTGATATCTGACAACACAGCACTGACGGTCGCATTTAACTGTGACACATCAAGATGTGGACGCTCACATATCTTGGCATAGTCTTCCTTCTTCGGAAATCTCACTATATTCATAATAACCTGAATTATGAATTTATAATAATCAAAGTATCATTTTCTCTATTGGCAACACGAGGATTCCTTCCGCACCAACAGCCTTTAACTGTCCTACTATTTCCCAGAAATGTTTTTGGTCAATAACAGCGTGAATAGATGCCCAACCTTCCGTTGCAAGCGGTAACACTGTAGGCGACTTTATACCTGGGAGTATTGCACATATTTCCTTCACCTTATCAGAAGGAGCATTCATCAATACATATTTCTTGTCATCAGCTACAAGAACAGACTTTATACGGAAAAGGAAATCGTCTAATATAGCTTGCTTCTCTGCAGTCAATTCCTTGTTACCAATAAGCAAAGCCTCACTCTTCATAACGACCTCCACCTCACGCAATTTGTTGCTAACCAGCGTTGAGCCAGAGGATACGATATCAAAAATACCGTCAGACAAGCCTATACCTGGGGCTATTTCAACCGAACCTTGTATAACATGAATATCAATGTCTATACCCTTCTCCTGAGCAAACTTTTTCAATATATTCGGATATGACGTAGCTATCTTCTTACCGTCAAACCATTCCACACCAGTGTAGTTTGCCTCCTCTGGTATGGCAAGAGAGATACGACACTTTGAGAAACCCAGGCGTTTAACAATATTTGCATCTTCGCCACGCTCAACAAACTCATTCTCTCCCACAATGCCTATATCCGCAACTCCACTTGCGACACACTCTGGTATATCGTCATCACGCAGATATAAAACCTCCAATGGAAAATTGCTTGACTGCACAAGCAATGTGCGTCGTGCGCTATTTATTTTAATACCCGTCTCCTTGAGTAAATTCATTGTGTCTTCATAAAGACGTCCTTTTGATTGTACTGCTATGCGTAACATTATTGAATGTATATTTAGTTTTACATACAAAATTACAAAAAAACACACGAACCACAAAAGAAAAACATGTTTTTCTTTTTTTTATCACCTCATAACTTCTCCTACCATAAGAAATCTACCATATTTGAAGCTTTTTTTATATCTTTGTAGCAAAATACATAATCATATCATTTTTTTCAATGAACAACTTTGCAAACATCATATCACAAGAATTAAATCTATCATTCAAATATGTAGCTAATACACTTGCACTAATAGATGAAGGTGGAACTATTCCATTCATTTCACGCTACCGTAAAGAGAAAACAGGCGGAATGGATGAGGTACAAGTGACAGATGTAAGCGAACGCTATGCAAGGTTAAAAGAAATAGCCAAGCGTAAAGAAACAATCATAAAAACCATCAATGAACAAGGCAAACTAACAGAAGAGCTAAAAAAACGCATTGAAGCCTGTTGGGAAAGCGCCGTGTTAGAGGACATATATTTGCCTTACAAGCCCAAGCGAAGGACCAGAGCACAAATAGCTCGTGAACAAGGTCTGGAACCTCTTGCAAGATTATTGTTATTACAAAGAGAAAGCGCCCCTCACCAGGTTGCTATGAGGTTCGTCAAAGGAGAAATCAAAGATGCTTCTATGGCACTAAAAGGTGCACAAGACATCATAGCCGAGGATATCAGTGAAAATGAAACCACTCGTAACCGATTAAGAGCAGCATTCAAGAGAGAGGCTGTTATCTGCTCTACTGTCGTTAAAACAAAAAAGAATACGCCTGAAGCCGCGAAATATTCTGATTACTTTGATTTCTCGGAGCCCTTACGCCGGTGTAGCGGCAACAGGCTACTGGCTATGCGCAGGGGAGAATCTGAAAAAGTACTTAAAGTGTCAATTAGCATTGATAACGAGAATGCTATTGAATGCATAAAGAGACAATATGTAAGAGGACATGGTAAATGTCAAACATTAGTGAAAGAAGCATGTGAAGACTCATACAAACGACTATTATGTCCTTCTATAGAAAATGAGTTCGCATCTATTGCTAAGCAACAGGCTGACGAAGAAGCTATACAAGTTTTTGCAGACAACCTACGTCAGTTATTACTAGCCGCCCCCTTAGGACAGAAACGAATTCTTGGTATAGATCCAGGTATAAGAACTGGTTGTAAAATAGTTTGCCTTGACGAACAAGGAAACCTTCTTTTTCATGACGTAATAATGGCTGTTGGACAACAAGCCAATACAAGCCTTGCCATTAAACGACTACAGACAATAGTCCACGATTATAATATTGAGGCCATTGCTATTGGCAATGGTACAGCTTCTCGCGAGACTACAGACATTGTAAAACGTGCTTCATTAGGTATACCACATTATGTAGTAAGCGAAGACGGAGCCTCTGTATATAGTGCGTCTGCCGTTGCAAGAGAAGAATTCCCCGACGAAGATGTAACTGTACGTGGTGCTGTCAGCATAGCACGCAGGCTAATGGATCCTCTAGCAGAATTGGTAAAGATTGACCCCAAGTCTATCGGCGTGGGGCAATACCAACATGATGTTGACCAGACGAGACTGAAACAGAGTCTTGACAGAACAGTGGAGAGTTGTGTGAACCAAGTAGGTGTCAATCTAAACACTGCCAGTATCCATCTACTTACATACGTCAGCGGATTAGGGGCTGGATTAGCAAAAAATATTGTTGAGTACCGCAAGGAACATGGTGCCTTCACTTCTCGAAACGCACTAAAAAAAGTTCCACGTCTCGGCCCTGCTGCTTTTCAACAGTGTGCAGGCTTCCTTAGAATACCCAACGCCAAGAATCCTCTCGACAGTAGCGCTGTACATCCAGAAAGCTACGCTATTGTAGAACAAATGGCAAAAGACATGGGATGTACAATAAAAGACTTGATGGCATCGTCTGAAAAACGTAAGAGTATCGAACTGAAGCGCTATGTTACGGAAGAAATCGGCATACCCACACTTACTGACATCATGCATGAATTAGAAAAGCCAGGACGCGACCCCAGACCAGAGATAGAGACGTTTGACTTCGACCCTAATGTTCACTCTCCAGAAGATCTCATAATCGGAATGGTTTTACCTGGTATAGTAACCAATATTACAAAATTTGGCGCATTTGTCGATATTGGCGTACACCAAGACGGGCTTGTGCACATTTCACAAATGGCCAATCATTATATCAGCACGCCAACTGAGGTGGTACACCTGCATCAACACGTCAAAGTTCGTGTCATAGAAATTGATTTAATACGTAAACGTATCGCTTTGTCAATGAAAACCGACATCTAATAAAAACATCTAACAACAACAGTTTTTCATATTGTCAAGACAAATAGACACCCTATCCGATATAGACTTAAACGAATCACTTTAATACCATTTTATACTATTGCTATATCCTGACCGTTTATCATATTTCAAAGCATCGGCCAGAGTGGAGGCATTACATCTAAAAGAAAAATTGTATGATGTGTATGGTGTTATAACCATGGAACAAGACATTGAGAAACAATGTAAATCACGGCCTAATGATGCCGTTGTCATGGTTAATTTCTTATAATCAAAATCATAACCAGACATAAAGGTTATGTTCCAACCGTCAGACAGACGAATGTTTCCGGCAAAGTTCAAAGTCTGAGTGAACTTATATGGATAACGCATTGTTTTCTTATTGAAAGTTCCTGACGTGTTCTCACGCATTGATATGCCATAACTGAAAGTGATGCTCCAAGGCATGGCGAATTTCAAATACCCATCCTTATCTGTTTCTGCCATACCTGCATTTTCCTTGCGCGCGCCATTCTGGGCTTTCTGCATATCTGGGTCTATGTTTGTCTCTACACCTGTATCGTCATCTTGAGCATCATCTGCAGTTTTTTTCTTGTCTTCACCCTTTCCAAACAGTTTCCTAATCTTTTCAGGATTTAATGTATAGGAAAGGGTTTGCGACAACCCCTGAAATCTTCCGAACCTGCCACGGCTGTATTCAGTGTGAGTTCCTATATATGGACGACCATTCTCATCCAACTCATAAGCATATGTAGCAAATGTCGCATTCATTGAGAATGTGTAGTTTTTCCACCATTTGAGTCGGATATTCATATTCAAATCACTCCAAGGGCGCGTCTTTGCAGCCATGTTATATGACATATTTGCTCCTAACTGGTCTATTATACTTATTTTCTTTATGGAATCTTCTTTGGTCTTTACCTTCATTTCAATATTATTGTCAATACTAAAACGTATAGAACCGACTGTTCCAGACTTTGCTGTTCCAAACAGACCATCACTATAAGGAGAATACTTCACTACACTGACATTACCGTCAGCATCAGTCTTGACATAGGTCTCATAAAAATTGTAATCCGCAGAGCTGAAATCGGGGGAATAGTTGAAAGAGACCTGTGGGGTAAAAGTATGGCGAATTGCTTGTATCTTATCTCCGAATATTTTCCTGTTTGGCACAAAAAAACCATACAATTTTGTATTCATGGATACTGCCGCCGACCAGTCGTAAACATTATAGAAACCATATACAGTATCTCTTACCTCTTTTTGATTCTGCTCATCCCACGAGCGTAGGACTTTATTTGAGTACATACGATCCGTCAGATTTATTGTCGGATTCACGTTGATATACTTAAACAAAGAGAATGTGGCTCCTATAGGAATCTTATGCTGCATTGCATTCTTCCAGTCTTTTATCAGATTTGACTTAAACAATTGATCTTCTTTTGTGTTAATTGAGTTTGACAGTTGACCTGTGTAGCTAAGATAAATTTTCTCATACCAACGCTCTTTTCCAACCATTTGCTTTCTCTTAAATGGATAGAAGCGGGAAACTGTAATATTCAAATCTGGCAACTGTAATGACACAGTAGAATCTCTCGTGTACTGAGAAATGTTGGTAGAAGCAGAGAGCAACATACCAATACTTGAGAAATTCGTACTCCATGAGACAGAGGACGTACGTGTGGACTGCGTACGCGCAGCGGGGTTATACAAGGACATCAGTTCATTGGCTTCATAGCTTGTGCTGGCATAATTCACGCTTGCCCTCAACGAACTATAAGGATTGGCTTTACTATCCTGTGTATGTGACCATTGCAGCTTAAAACTTTTTGTCTTTGTATAATCAGGAAAGCCTTTTTCTCCTGTACGAGAATCTAAATAAGAAAAGAAGAATTGACCAGAATACTTATATCTAACCCTATAGTTTGATGCCGCAGATATTCCCCATGAACCTTTTGTGTATATCTCGCCCAACAATTTAAGATCCATTTGGTCACTTATTGCGAAATAATAGCCTCCATTGTGAAGATAAAATCCTCTCTCTGATTCATCACCATAGGTCGGCATTATAAAACCACTGCTATATTTCTTTGAGAAAGGAAAGAAACCATATGGAATAGCCAACGGCAATGGAACATCTTGAACCACAAGATAAGCAGGACCAAATACGACATCTTTACCTGGTCTGACCTTTGCACGCGTCAAAGCCAAATAGAAATCAGGATGGTCTGCATCACATGTTGTGTATTTTCCTCGTCGTAAATAGAAACTTCCATCGGCATCACGCTTTGCACGCTCTGCCATCAAATATCCGTCTTGTTGTTCCGTATAAGTATTCAGCACCAAGCCTTTCTTGGTCTTGAAGTTAAAGGCCATGGTATCTGTCTCATATTTATCGCTGCCCATCAGAAAAACCGGCAAACCATATCGCTCTTTCTTTACCGTGTCCATTGCTCCAGTAGCTCGTACAAGACTACTATCCAACCGCATGTTTATTTTCTCTGCAGTCAGATCCATATTCTCATACTTCACATTTGAATTTCCAAAGAGGAATGCCTTCTTTGTGTCTGCATAATAGACCAATGAGTCTTTTGCAGTATATGTCACCGGAGCTTCTATACCATTTTTGCGTTTTCTATTAAGGGAATCCGCACTTAAAGAGTCATCAACAGCTCTATTATGAGCCTCGATGGCCAAACGCAACGAGTCTATCGCAATAGAATCTGAAAACAAAGAATCTACCTTTTGCTTATCCGTCACCACATCATCCATCGCCATATTACTACCCATCACGAGCATTATGGCGAAGAGAAAAACTATTGTAGTGAAACTTATACGCATAACGTTATGCAAAATTACTATTTTTTTAGTTACCTACAAAAAATAACGTTTCATTTTTACCTATTTATTATATTTTTTTTGCGTGTAAAAATAAATATTAGTAATTTTGCGCTTATCTATGAGAAAAACAACACTAGAATTACTTAGTAGGAAAGGCATATGCCCTGTTAGTATGCTTACAGCCTATGACTACCCCACTGCACGCATAATTGATGAGGCAGGTATTGATATGATACTTGTGGGAGACTCATTGGGAAATGTCATACTTGGATATGAGAACACTTTAGCTGTAACAGTTGACGACATGATTCACCATGGTGCAGCTGTCGTACGAGGCGCAAAAGAGGCGATGGTAGTTATCGACATGCCTTTCATGTCATATCAAGCATCTGTAGAAGATGCAGTACGCAATGCTGGTCGCATTGTAAAAGAAACAAACTGCCAAGCTGTAAAAATAGAAGGCGGAGTATGCTATGCAGACAGGATTAAAGCTATTGTGAATGCCGGCATCCCTGTAGTAGCGCATATCGGATTAACTCCTCAATGGGTAAATGCCTTTGGCGGATACAAAGTACAGGGACGCACCGAGGAGAAGGCTGCACAGATACTCGCCGATGCAAAAGCTGTTTGTGACGCAGGGGCCTTCGCTCTGACATTAGAATGCGTACCTGAACAAGTTGCCCAACAAATAACAGAGCAAGTACCAGCACTGACAATCGGTATCGGCGCCGGAAGATATACTGATGGACAAGTGTTGGTATATCAAGATATGTTAGGATTTACAGACGGCAAAACAGCCAAATTTGTAAAGAAATATACAGACCTACACTCTACTATGCTAGAGGCTTTCAAAGCTTACAAAGACGATGTAGAAAAGCGTATATTCCCTGCTGACAACCAAGTGTATAATTAATATAGAATACCTTATAAAGCAATGCAAGTTCTGAAAACAGTACAAGAAGTTAGAGAAGTCGTAAACGCATGGAAGAAAGAAGGACTATCCGTAGGATTTGTACCTACGATGGGTTATTTGCATGAAGGTCATCAAAGTCTGATAAAGAAATCATCAGAACAAAATGACCGAACTGTAGTTTCTGTATTTGTCAACCCTATTCAATTTGGACCAAACGAAGACTTGGAAACCTACCCACGTGACTTGAACCGTGACAAAAAAGCCGTTGAGGACGCAGGAGGAGATATCATATTTAATCCTGAGCCATCAGAAATGTACCCCAAGCACTTCACTTCATTCATTGATACTACAGAAACTACTGAATTACTCTGCGGTGCCGTCAGACCTGTACATTTTAGAGGTGTATGCACCGTAGTAGGAAAACTTTTTAACATTGTACAGCCAGACAGAGCTTATTTTGGACAAAAAGATGCACAACAACTGGCTACAATACGCAGGTTCACACGTGACCTTAATTTCCCAATAGAAATTGTATCATGCCCTATTATACGTGAAGATGATGGACTTGCGAAATCATCACGCAACACCTATCTCTCACCTGAAGAACGACAGGCTGCACTCATATTGTCAAAAAGTTTGAAAAAAGGCAAGGAGGCTATAAATCAAGGAGAAAGAAACGCACAAAATATTATTGATATAATAAAGAAGAATCTTGCTACCGAACCTTTAGCACGTATAGACTATGTTGAAGTTGTAGACTTTGAGAATATACAGCGTATCAAAGAAATAAGTGGCGAGACTCTTGTTGCAATAGCTGTATATATAGGTAAGACCAGACTTATAGACAACTTCATAATTACACTATAACAGTTTGCACCACCCTGTTTACATAAATAGAAAAGGAATAATAGCACTTTTGCTATTATTCCTTTTCTCTATAAGCAGAGCCGACGACTATACTCCTTGGGAAAATTATCTTATGGAACTTTATGAAGATGAAGAAGATGACGCATATAATTTCCAGACAGCCTATGAACAACTGATAGAACTACAAAAATCCCCTATTGACATAAACACCGCCGATGTAACTGACTTTTCACAAATTCCTGGCCTAGACATAAACATCATCAATGACATCATTGAGTATCGTGATAAATTCGGTCATTTACAAACAATAACAGAGTTAGCTCTAATCCCGTCTATTGATGACAGACTACGCAACTATTTATCCTGTTTTCTATTCATAGCAAAAGATAACACCAAATGGTATGATAAACAGGAACTACTAAAATTACCACACCGCACAAAACACAGAATAACAATCACAGCCTCTATCCCCGCATATTATCGTGCTGGAGATATTGCGCTTTCCAATACAAAAGGGAATAAATATGCTGGTAAATATCTCGGAGACCCCGTAAAACATTCCTTACGATATAACTTAAGAGTAGGAAACAATATAACATTTAACTTTGCCGGAGGAAAAAGTGCTGCAGAACCGTTCGGTTCTTATTGTAATAAAACTGGGTATGACACATACTCTTTTAACCTAATGGTAACAGATGTCGGGATTGTACGACGTGTAATTGTAGGACAATATAATGGGCAATTCGGCATGGGACTCACACTTAACACGAACTTTACCCTTAACAAACAGTCCATGACCGCTGCAGCAGGGCGTCTTTCTAATACATTCACTCCACACAGCAGTGTCAGCGACAACAAACATTTTCAAGGATTTGCCACTAATATTGATATTACAAACAGACTGAAACTGTCTGCGATGTTCTCTCATCTATTTGTTGACGCGACATTAAACGCCGACTCTACTTCTGTGTCTACTCTTCTGTATTCCCCACAACACAGGACGCATACAGAAATAAAGAAAAAGGGGAACACGAAGAAGACCGACGTAGGATTACACCTAAGATACATATCACCAATAGCATCATCCATTCAATGGAACATCGGGACTTCGTTTATATTATCCTCTTTCAACCGAAAACTAGAACCTACGTTTAGTAAAGCAGACACCATAAGTGCATCAAAACTTTACAGATTATATTATCCTCACGGGAAAACTTTTTGGAACTACTCCATAGACTACAGTTTACGATGGAGACATATAACATTAAGCGGTGAGACTGCAATAAACGACCAATGGGCTTTAGCAACAATAAACTCCGCTATTTGGAGAGTGAAAGACGATATACTTACTATATCTGCCATACAACGCTATTATTCATACAAATATAACACCATTAACGGTTCCAGTTTTTATAGTGGCGGGGCTGTACAAAATGAAACGGGAGTGTTTCTTGCTGCAAAATACAGATTACTAAACCACATAACAATTGACGCCTACACTGACATTGCGTACTATCCATATCTTAAATACAGAATATCAGACGCATCGTCAGCTTGGGATAATAGTATGGCTGTCACCTACACACGTAACTTATGGAATGTTTCTATCAGATATCGTGTAAACAGCAGACAGAAAGATTACACTTACAAAAATCGCAAACAACTAATATGGCGCACAGACCAAAGGCTACGAATTTTGTTCACCTATGACAATGACCGTCTAAGACTACGTTCACAGATTGAAGGTTGCAAACTAAGTTATGAAAACGAATCTTATGGTATACTATTATCTCAAGCCATGAACTATGTAGTCAACAAGAAATGGAACCTTTACATATCTTGTTCGTATTTCAATACAAAAGACTATAACTCACGCATATATAACTATGAACGTGGTATGTTATACTCTTTTGGATATTCTCCATTTTACGGAAAAGGATTACGTTTGGCCACAATGATTAATTTTGACATATCCAATCATTTAATTGCGACTATAAAAATAGGCAACACACGTTATTTTGACCGCAAAACGATTGGAACAGCAGAACGAACCATTTTCTCTAACCAACAAACCGACTTTGATTTGCAGCTAAGAATCAAACTCTAATAATCCTTTATTATCTACATAAACAACCTGTCTGCATTAAACACTGGTCCTTCCGTACATACACATACGTTACCCTTATCCTTGGTCTTTTCCACACAACACAGACAAGCTCCAACGCCACATGCCATTTTATTCTCCAAACTCACCTCACATGGGGTACCTATATCATACGCCATACGTGCCACGGCTTTCATCATAGGAGACGGTCCACAAGTGGATATATAATCAAAATGTTCTTTAGTAAATATCGTATGATTCGTTACAAAACCTTTCTCTCCCTCACTACCATCTTCCGTCGTAACAAAAACCCTACCATATTTTTGGAATTCTTCAATCAGCAGCAAATCTTTCCGCGAACGAGCTCCTAGTAAAAATGTGGGAGTACATCCCATATCATACATTACCCTACCCAGGAACAACAATGGTGCGACACCTACTCCACCACCTACAAGTAGATGACGTTTCTCGGAATCTGATGGCAACGTAAAGCCATTACCCAAAGGTAACATTACATTAACTTTATCACCGACTTTAAGTAGAGCCAAATGTCTTGTTCCTTCACCCACAATTGCTATCAACAAATGCAATTCATTTTTTTCCTTGTCCACATCATTAATCGAAATCGGACGACGTAAAAACGTATTTGGTGAATTCTCAACTTTTATTTCCACAAACTGTCCTGGACACATTGGAGGCAAGGGCGCCTCTTGTGTAAGTTTTAACAGTACAAACTTTTCATTTATCTTTTTTACGGATTTCACCGTTAAATCTACATTATATTTCATACATTTTTTATGATTTTCAATACTAATTGCCATATTTTATCTACCGTAGGAATTAAAAGTCGCTCGTCTGGCGAATGAACACCTCTCATTGTCGGACCTATTGACAACATATCAAGATATGGATAACGTGAAGCAAACAGGCCACATTCTAAACCTGCATGTATCCCTATTACCTTGGGAGCCTTACCAAACAGTTCCTTGTAACATTCCACCGCAACATCACGCAAATGGCTGTCCGTACGCATTTTCCATGCAGGATAGCCATCACTATGAGTAATAGAGTCCGCTCCTGCCAACTCAAACACCGACCGGACCGTATTAACCATATTCTCCAAATTACTCATTACACTTGAACGTTGACTACATGTTATGACACACCTGTTAACATCTGTACATACAGACGCCAAGTTACTTGATGTTTCCGTTATATCACCTAGTATATCATCCTGTACTATACTGAACACTCCATTATCCAATGCCTGAAGAACCCTTACTATTTTCTCCCCAACCATATATGGTATAAGTAGTTGTTTTTCCGTGCTCTCCATATTCCATGCTATGGATTGCTCTGTAACATGAAACTCATCTTCTACCTCTGAGCAATATATATTCCAATCAACACGCACTCTTTCCTTTTCATCAAAAGGAACAGCAAACACAACACTGCCGTCCCTGGGGATGGCGTTATGTAGCTTTCCACTATTAAATTGCGCCAGCCAAAGTGGCATTTTTTGTTGTTCCTTATATAGGAAACGGGCTAACAATTTTATTGCATTTGCGCGTTTCTTTTCTATATCATCTCCTGAATGACCTCCTGTCAACCCCTTTACCGATGCACATATATAGAATAGATTTTGATGTTCCTCACGCACATAATCAAACACAGCAGTGGTAGTCTTTCCACCTGCACATGAGACATAAAAAAGGCCCTCATCCTCAGAATCCAAATTCACCAACATCTTACCACGAAGCAAACCCTCTTGCAAATTCGCAGCTCCGGTCAACCCCGTCTCCTCATCTCTGGTAAAGAGACATTCTATATTTCCATGCTCGATATCATCAGAATCCAGCAAAGCCAATTCTATCGCACATCCTATTCCATCATCTGCACCCAAGGTAGTCCCCCTTGCTCTCATCCAATCCCCATCAATATAAGAATCAATTGGATCATTCAAAAAATCTATTTTATGATCAACCAATTTGTCACATACCATATCCATGTGACTTTGCAACACTACCACAGGGACATTCTCCATTCCTGGCGTCGCAGATTTGCGGATAAGGACATTCCCGGTTTTGTCAACAATTGTCTCTAATCCCCTTTGCTCACCAAAAGCCTTCAAAAAAGCAATCATCTTTTCTTCATGCTTTGAAGGACGCGGTATCTTATTAATTTCAGAAAAGAAATGAAAAACCTTTTGGGGCTTTAAGTCTTTTTCTGTCATATCTTTTAACTTTTAACTTTTAACTTTTAACTTTTTTATAATCTATTATTCAAATTTTATTCTTACCTTTGCAAAATTATAAAAAAACAGAGAAACTAACAAACATTATGATAACAAAAATGGTAAACAAAAATCTTTTTGTCTTGACAGCTGCCCTCGCAGCTGGTTATATGTCACTGATTTCATGTGACAAGTCTCCAAAAGCAGATGACAAATCCGCTGTTGAAACAAAACTGCCACAAGAGGTAAAAATTGCATACGTTGAAGTGGACTCTCTGATGACACAGTATGAATTTTGCAAGGAATATTCTCTGATTCTCGAAAAGAAAAGCCAGAATATCCAATCCACCCTCCAACAAAAAGGTCAGGCTCTCCAGTCTGCTGCAAACAACTTCCAGCAGAAATTACAACAAAATGCATACACACGCGAGCAAGCAGAGCAGATTCAAGCTGGACTTCAAAAACAGAATGCCGACCTTGAAGCTTTACAGCAGCGTTTAGGTGCTGAGTTTCAAGAAGAGACCAACAAGTTCAACGCTGCCCTTCATGATTCTCTTCAGCACTACATAACAAAATACAACAAAGACAAGAAGTACACTATGATATTATCAAAGTCTGGTGATAACATTCTATATGCTGACAAAGGCATAGACATTACCAATGAGATTATCGCAGGACTGAATAAAGCGTACAAGAAGGGTTCAACTAAATCTTCAGACAAAAAGACTGATAAAAAGTGAATATACGCTGGGGATTCATAGGCTGTGGAGAAGTAACCGAGAAAAAAAGCGGTCCTGCTTTTAACGAGATTGAAGGTTCTTCCGTAATTGCAGTTATGTGTCGTAATGCAGAGCGTGCACGCTTGTATGCGGAACGACATAATATACCTATGTGGTACACTGACGCACAAGCCCTTATTGACAATCCCCAGATTAATGCCGTATATATAGCGACTCCTCCTTCTAGCCATGCAACTTATGCTATCATGGCAATGCGTGCAGGCAAAGCTGTCTATGTAGAGAAGCCTCTTGCTGCAAGTTATGTCGATTGCATTAGAATAAACCATGTCGCACAGGAGACAAAAATGCCATGTTTCGTAGCCTATTATCGCAGATGCCTGCCTTACTTTCTAAAAGTAAAGGAAATAATTGACAACGGAATAATTGGTACAGTCACCAATGTTCAGATACGTTTTGCATGGCCACCCCGACAAGAGGACTACAATACGCCAGAAAACAGACCATGGCGTATTATTCCCAATATAGCAGGAGGTGGATATTTCTATGATTTGGCTCCACACCAATTTGATATTCTACAACAAATATTTGGTGTAATTATTCATGCTGAGGGTTTTGCCTCAAACTGTGGAAAATTATATGAAGCGGAAGACACCGTTAGTGCATGTTTCAGATTTGAAAATGGTTTACCTGGTAGCGGCTCTTGGTGTTTCGTCGGTCATGAATCTGCCAAAGAAGACAGGATAGAACTAATTGGCACTAAGGGCATACTATGCTTCTCTGTATTTGACTACAGCCCAATTAAACTACATACATCAGATGGCATAGAAGAGATTGTCATAGAAAATCCCCAATATGTCCAGAAACCTCTCATACAATCTGTAGTAAGAACTTTGCAGGGAAAAGAGGACTGCCAATCTACCGCAATCAGTGCGACATCAGTCAATTGGGTTTTAGATAGAATACTAGACAAATTTTAACGTGGCAAGGAGGATAACATTAATAAATGTCTTTTTTTTATTGACGCTCACGCTATCTGCACAGACAGACAGCGTGAGCGTCATTCCAAATGACTCCATTCCTCAGAAGAAACAAAGTTGGTTCAAAAAAGCATATTTGTTTGCCGACCGAGTATTATCTCCTCCACGTGACACAAACTATGTAGACACTCAGGACCAATACAATTGGTGTGCAGAATTACAGTTGTCAAGTAGATTTGAACGATTTCAGCTAGACGCAGGAGATGATTTTAACATAACAGTAACTCCCAAATGGCGTACAAGATTGGGACCCTTCTTTGGATGGCGCTTTGCCTTCCTTGGATATAACATTGACTTAAAATCTGTCTTTGCGAGTGATGAAGACGTAGATCTCAGCGCATCCGTATATTCCGCTGCTTTCGGACTGGATTTATTTTATAGACGTGTAGGAGGAAATTACAATATTAAAAATCTCAAAATTAAAGGAAAAGACTATACTCCACTGCTACACGACATGCCATTTAATGGTATCAATGTAGGAATGACACGCATAAGTTTTTACTACGTGCTAAATTACAAACGATTCTCACACCAAGCAGCATACAGTCAAGCCAACAGGCAATTACGCTCCGCTGGTTCTCCTATAATCGGAATTTCCTATGCACACAACAAAATGGGAATGGACTGGGACAAGTTTGCTAATATGGTAAGTGATATCAACAAGATAGAATACACCTCCAACACACTTTATGGCAAACAGAAAAATGATGAATTCTCCTTCTCCGGCGGTTATGGATACAATTGGGTGTTCGCAAAGAACTGGTTGGCAGGGGCTGAACTCTCCGGAGCTTTGGGATACTTATTACAACATAATGCGACCCAATCAAGGGAAAACTCAATTGAACATGGCAATGACAACATAATAGAACAGTTCACTAATTTCAGCAAAAAAAACATAGCCTTTAACGGCACCGCGCGCCTTGTTCTATTATATAATAACGGTCCATGGTTCTTCGGAACACAAGGCTACGTTTTTTATTACCAATATGGAAACGGAAAAATGATGACACGCAACACATTGGGTGCCATTTATATGTACGCAGGATTCAATTTTTAGAATTACACTGCCAATTTTTCCCTTAAATACCGTCCTGTAATACTGTTCTTCTCTTCCACGACATCTTCTGGGGTTCCTGTTGCCACTACATATCCACCAAGGACACCGCCCTCCGGTCCCATATCAATGATATGATCCGCACACTTTATCACATCCATGTTATGTTCTATAACCAACACTGTATGTCCTTTCTTAATTAACTCATTAAAGGCATGAAGCAGACGTTTGATGTCATGGAAATGAAGTCCTGTCGTCGGTTCGTCAAAGATAAACATTGTAGGTTCTTGTTTCTCCTGCGAAATATAATAAGCCAGTTTAACACGTTGATTCTCTCCTCCCGACAGAGTGGCAGAAGATTGTCCTAACTGCACATAGCCCAACCCTACCTCTACAAGCGGAGCCAACTTGTTTATTATTGTCTTTAGGAGATTTATAATTATCCTGTCATGTGTTTTCTTTCTCACATCTGCAGTTTCATCTATCATGCTCTCTCTTGCATTCAAATCATCCGTGAAAAACGCCATCGCCTCACTGACAGTCATGCAAAGTATATCATAGATGTTTTTTCCGTTAAATCTTACATCAAGCACATTTTTCTGGAAACGATGTCCATGGCAAGCATCACATGTAAGGGAGATATCAGCCATAAACTGCATCTCTACGGTTATCACTCCGGCTCCCTTACATTCTTCACACCGTCCACCTTCTGCATTGAAAGAGAAATGCTGAGGCATTATACCCATTTGCTTTGCTAAAGGCATCTCACTCATCAATTGACGAATAGCATCATACGCCTTAACATATGTAACAGGGTTACTACGTGTACTCTTTCCTATCGGATTCTGATCTACCATCTCCACATGACATATTGCATCAATATCTCCTGCCACCTCAGAGTATGGCCCGGGCACTTCGGCAACTTCCCCTAGATGACGTTTCAGAATAGGATATAACGTTCCTCTTACTAACGAAGACTTTCCTGAGCCACTCACACCGGTTACGACTGTCATCACATTAAGCGGAAACTTTACTTCCACCCCCTTCAGATTATTCATGCGGGCTCCTTTAATTTCTATATACCTATTCCAAGGACGACGGCTTAACGGCAGGGGTATGTCTTCAAAATGTGTTAAATACTTTACCGTATAGCTTTTGGGGAAAGATGTTACAGACTGAACATTAATGTCATCTGCAGTTCCTTCAAAAACGACCTCTCCTCCCAATGCTCCAGCGTCAGGACCTATATCTATAATATAGTCTGCCGCACGCAAGACATCCTCGTCATGCTCTACAATTATTACCGTATTTCCTATTTCCTTCAATTTCTTAAGGACATTTATAAGACGCTCGGTATCCCTACTATGCATACCAATAGAGGGCTCATCCAATATGTACAAAGAACCAACCAATGAGGACCCAAGAGAAGTAGTTAAGTTTATCCTTTGGCTTTCTCCTCCTGACAAAGTATTACTCGGACGATTAAGCGTGAGATAATCCAATCCTACATCAACTAGAAACTGAAGACGGTTATTTATCTCTACAAGCAGACGCTCTGCAGTTTTCTTCTTATATTCATCCAACTGCAGTTCCTTAAACCAGTGATACAAATCTATTATAGGCATATTCACCAGTTCTGTTATCGTCTTACCAGCAATTCTTACATAGCTTGCCTCCTTTCGCAACCTTGTGCCATGGCATTCTGGGCAAAGCGTTTTTCCACGGTAACGACTAAGCATCACACGATACTGTATCTTATATTGATTTTCCCTAACCATTCGGAAAAATTCGTCAATACTTACACGCTCATACTTTGGGCGTTTTGCATCACAAGGCAATCCGTGCCACAACCAATCCTTATGCTTTTGAGACAACTCCGAATACGGTGTAAATATAGGAAAATCATCTATTGCAGCCCTACGAATAAATTCCTTCTGCCACTCACTCATTTTATCACCATGCCAACACTGCACACACCCATCATATACACTCAACGAAGCATTTGGTATAACAAGATTTTCATCTATGCCCATAATCTTACCAAACCCCTCACATGTAGGACATATCCCCAAGGGTGAGTTGAAAGAGAAAAGTCCATCACTCAGCTCCTCAAACACCATACCATCCGCCTCCAATCGCGTAGAGAACTTAAACTCCTGGTTAGATGGAAGGAATATTAGCGAACAACAACCATCTCCCTCATAGAATGCCGTTTCTGCAGAATCCGTCAATCGAGAAATCGTTTCCTGATCATCACTTACAGACATTCTGTCTATCAGCAACATTATCCCTTCTTTATCAGAAACGTCCTCAACATTCCTACTAGACAAAAAATCATCTATCCGTACAACCTCACCATTCAACCATATACGGGAATAGCCTTGCTGCATCTCCATTTCCAGCTGTTGTTCTATAGTACGTCCCTTAACTATATGTAATGGAGCCAAAAGCATAAAGCGTGTCCCTTTTCTAAAGGCCAACATCTGCTCCACAACATCTTCTGCCGTATGCTTTTTAACAACCTGATTTGACACAGGAGAATATATTGTACCTATACGTGCAAATAACAACCTGAGATATTCATATATCTCAGTACTAGTACCAACTGTTGAGCGAGGATTATTACTTATCACTTTCTGCTCTATTGCTATTGCAGGCGGAAGTCCTTTTATAAAATCACATTCCGGTTTGTGCATTCTTCCCAAGAACTGTCTTGCGTAAGACGACAAACTTTCCACATATCGACGATGCCCCTCTGCATACAAAGTATCAAAGGCTAAGGAAGACTTACCAGACCCACTTACGCCAGCTATCGCAACAATTTTATTATGTGGAATATTAACAGATATGTTTTTCAGGTTATTAACCCTGACTCCTTGTATCTCAATCTGATGTAACATAGCTATAAAACAGAATAAAAAACCTCGTTACTGAATACGTAACGAGGCTAAAACTTTTGCGGTGCGTACGGGACTCGGACCCGTGACCTCCAGCGTGACAGGCTGGCATTCTAACCAACTGAACTAACGCACCCTAAGCGTTATCGATTTATAGTTTATTTTGCGGTGCGTACGGGACTCGGACCCGTGACCTCCAGCGTGACAGGCTGGCATTCTAACCAACTGAACTAACGCACCTCAAATCGTTAACCGCTTTTTGCGAGTGCAAAGATAGTCATTTTTTCTTTACCACGCAAATATTTAGACGCTTTTTTTCAAAAAAAACTCTATTTTCTTATATTTCCTGTCCATTTTCCAGTTTCAACGCTTATTTCGATACTTTTTTTCATACACAGAACATATTTAGAAAATCTCCCACCCTTTAACAATTACCATCTTTTATCGTAAAAAAGAATCATTCCTCATCTGAATCCAAATGTTCCGGGTCTAATATATGCAACTGAAACGCCCGGGTAACCAAACGTACAGCATTCACACCCTTACCTCCTCCATCAGGAAAAAGTTTATGAACCAAATCCGATTGTCTTTTCTCCAGACTCTTTACTCCAAACGGCATACCACGCAAGGTTGTTATCTGCTCCTTGGTATATCCCAATGCAAGATGTCTCAACAAACGTTCATCATACTCGTCAATGTCATAACCTACTGATGCTTCCTGCTGTATGATATCACTTGAAACATTTTTCTTGAACTTATCTATTATAACTTCCAGAATCGGTTCATTAAACACATACTTCTTTCCATTCATAACATTCATTATGTCAACACGTGTCAACATTTCGCCCATCTTCAAGATTATGCCATCAGCCCCAGCATCAAGGGCATCCACCCACAATTTCTCATTCAATATCTCGCCAGTGAATACCAATATCTTCACATTTTTATATTGTGCCTTCGTATTTCTGCACAACTCCACCCCTATTGTCGTATTTCCCTGTAGTCCTAAATCAAGCAACACCAAATCTGGCTGTTCGTTACGCAACAACCTAAGATATTCGCCTTCATTTTGGGCTTTACCTATCACTTCCGCCTCAGGAACCTCAGTACTCAAAAGACCTTCTGTTCCCTTCATCTCCAGTGGTACATCTTCCACTATAATTACCTTGAACTTATCCATAGTATTATCAAATATACAAAAAAAGGTTACACACGTCAAAACCAACGAATGCAACCTTTTATATTTTTACCTACTTTCCTAAGTTAATTACTTGAAGAAAGCCTGAACATCCTCATTACGAACCATTTGCTCGTCAAAAATGTAAGCACCCGTCTTTGGGCTCTTAACCATCTTTATAACCTTACTATATGCGCGACCATCCGTAGAACCTTCATGGAGGGTAGCGACCGCTTTCTTTGCCATAGTCTATTATCTTGTATTAGATGATTACTTAATCTCCTTATGAAGCGTCATCTTCTTGAGTATTGGGTTGTACTTCATCAACTCAAGACGCTCTGGAGTGTTTTTACGATTCTTTGTTGTGATATAACGGCTTGTACCTGGCATACCACTATTCTTTATCTCTGTGCATTCAAGTATCACCTGAACACGATTTCCTTTTGTTTTCTTTGCCATTGTACTATTCTCCTATAACCTTTATATCTTTCCAATCTACATATCCTTTGGCTACAGCCTGTTTCAGTGCTGCATCTAAACCAACCTTATTAATCATGCGCAAACCAGCAGCTGAAATCTTAAGGCTAATCCAGCAGTCCTCCTCTACATAGAAGAACTTCTTTGCAAACAGATTCACATCAAAGCTACGCTTTGTACGGTGCTTTGAATGGGAAACGTTGTTACCGATCATTGCTTTCTTGCCGGTAATTTGACAAATTTTAGACATTGCTATCTTTCTTTTTTAATACCGTTAAATGATACTTATTCCAAACAGTTTGCAAAATTACTACTTTTTTTTCAGATAGACAAGAAATATTTTCTTTTCTATATAATAATTAATTTTTTTTAAGACTTACATCTTTTATAATCATCTTTATTTCGCAATGTTACTCACAGGGAATGTAAAATATGTGTCTTGGAACGGCTCATCTATTAGAGTAAAATGCCACCACTCTGTATCTACAGGCTTAAAACCATGCGCTAACATAGCATTACGCAGTATCATACGGTGCCGAAACTGCTCTGGAGTAATACTACGTCCAACGGGCGACTTGCTGTTGTCACCTGTATATTCACCTGTCTCAGGATTACCACAGAAGTCGGGATGACTCTCCGGACCAAACCAGTCGAACGTCCCACCCATGTCAAGTTCTTTCTCCGTACTCATATCAAAGAGAGTCAGGTCAACCGTTGAACCGCGTGTATGCCCGCTTCTCTCCATGATGTACTCTTGTTTGAAAAGCACACTTTTGTCCAAGTCGGGGTAAAAATATGACTTCATTTTAGTGTCAGGAATATCAGCAGCCCAACGCACGAAGTGGTCAACTGCCTTCTGAGGACGGTATGCATCATATATTTTCAATCGATATCCCTGACGCATCACATCATCACTTACCGCTTTCAGTGCCTCGGCGGCCTTACGTGTCAATAGTGCCGTAGGCTCCTCATAGCCATCAATACGGTCTCCCACAAAATTATAAGTACTATAATAGCGTATCTCAAGAATAGCGTCAGGAACGACATCGGTAAGGACAACAAACTGGCTGTTATCATCTGTCGCACAGACCTCCTCTGCCACCACCTCCTCTACGCTTTCAAATTTTGCATCGTCTATATCGCCCGACACCAAAGACTGCTGTGCACCGACTGTGACACTAACAAGGCTGATAACAAGAAAAAAAATAATCTTTCTAAACATGGTTTGTATCTCCATTAAATTAAAATACTAGAAACTCACTTACCATTTATCATGGTAATCATTGGCAAATATACAAAAAAATTCAACAAATAAATAAGAAACAAGCAAAAAAAAATCACAAAACCTCCCCCAAAACTCCCAAAAACACTTATATACACACGCATAAATATATTCTTTTATCCATGCTTCATCACTTTTCCAACTTAATAGTTACTACGGTATGGTATCGAATGACAGCCCCCACCCTAACAAATATCTACAACTATCAAAATTACTGATTATGTAAATACGACGAAAGCCACAAATACGCTCACCATCACAGACCATTGCGACAAACCACCATTAACGGTTTACAAAGTTAGCGCAAAACAATAAAACTCATATATTCTTTCATACTTGAAAAACAAAATTTCGGCAATAACCAGATTATATTGCCGAAATTACAATGTTTTTTTCGTCTTTTGCTTGCACGAAACACTTTTTTTTTATAACTTTGCATCTGCATTTGAAGATGCCGATATGGCTCAGTTGGTAGAGCAACGCATTCGTAATGCGTGGGTCACGAGTTCGAGTCTCGTTATCGGCTCTTACGAGAGGAGGGCAAGGATACATTTCTGTCTCTCCTTTTTTATTTGCGGTAATAGCTCAGTTGGTAGAGCAGCGGCTTCCCAAGCCGCAGGTCACGGGTTCGAGCCCCGCTTACCGCTCCGGCATATCAGCCAAGTTCTTCCTTGAGGAACTTGGCTGTTATGCTTTTACGCGTTTTGGCTATCTTCTCTGGCGTTCCCTCTGCTACTACCGTACCACCATTACGCCCACCGTCAGGTCCCATGTCTATGATATAATCTGCCAGTTTTATGACATCAAGGTTATGTTCTATGACTATCACCGTGTTACCTCTGTCCACCAACTCCTGCAAGATATTCATCAACACACGTATATCCTCAAAATGCAATCCTGTGGTTGGCTCATCCAACACATACAATGTCTTACCTGTGTCTTTCTTTGCCAATTCTGTAGCCAGTTTAACTCGCTGGCTCTCGCCGCCAGACAACGTTGTGGATGATTGCCCCAGTTTTACATAACCTAATCCCACCTTTTGCAAGGTCTTTATCTTTCTCTGTATGCTCGGTATAGACTCAAAGAACTCCACAGCTTGGTTTATAGTCATGTCAAGCACATCTGCAATAGACCTGCCCTTATAGCGCACTTCCAGTGTTTCCCTGTTATAACGTTTGCCATGACAGTTGTCACAAGGGACATACACATCTGGCAAGAAGTTCATCTCTATGGTTTTATATCCATTGCCACCACATTCCTCACATCTCCCGCCTTTCACATTAAAAGAGAAACGACCTGGCTTATATCCACGAATTTTTGACTCCGGCAGTTCTATAAACAATTTCCTTATGTCTGAGAACACACCTGTATATGTAGCCGGAGTGCTACGCGGCGTACGTCCTATCGGCGACTGGTCAACACTTACTACCTTATCTATATAGTCAATACCCTCTATCTTATCATACTCAAGAGGTTTCTTAATGGAATGATAGAAATGCTGGGACAAAGCCGGTAACAACGTCTCGTTTATCAACGTTGATTTCCCTGACCCGCTGACTCCGGTTACAACAATAAGATTCCCCAGTGGGAACTTCACTTTCACATCTTTAAGATTGTTTCCCTTTGCACCAGTCAACGTTATATATTGTGTTTTACCATCTGCGTCTTTTTTTCCTGACCTACGCTGTTTCGGAACACTTATTTCCTTCTTCTTCCTCAGATAATCTGATGTTATAGTGTCCTGACGCAACATTTCGTCCACAGTACCCTGGAAAACAACTTTGCCCCCCTTACGACCTGCCGCCGGACCAATGTCAACTATATAGTCAGCAGCAAGCATCATATCCTTATCGTGTTCCACAACTATAACTGTATTACCTAAATCACGCAGTTGTTTAAGGGAATTTATTAAGCGTTCATTATCACGTTGATGCAAACCTATAGACGGCTCATCAAGTATATATAACACATTAACAAGTTGTGAACCTATTTGGGTTGCAAGACGGATACGCTGACTCTCACCACCCGACAAAGTATTGGAATGGCGTGACAGCGAGAGGTAATCCAAACCCACATCCATCATAAATTTCAACCTCGTACGTATTTCTTTCAGTATTTCCTTAGCAATAGTATATTGTCGTTCATCCATACAAGATGGTACGCTACCCAGCCAATGATACAACTGATCTATATCCATGTCTGCGAGTTCAGCTATATTCTTGTCATTAATTCTATATGACAGAGCCTCCTTACTCAACCTTTGACCGTCACAGGCTGGACACACTACCAAAGGAACCTCTTCTTCATCATCTAATTCCAAAGATTCTATCTCACTTAACGGATCAGTAGCACTTACTACACCCAAGCCCTTGCAATAAGGACATGCTCCCTCGGGAGAGTTAAAAGAAAATATATTTGGCGCAGGGTCTTTATAAGCCATTCCTGTGGTCGGACACATTAAACGTTTAGAATAGAACCTTGCCTCGTTAATGTCAGCATCAAGTATCATCATGAGGCCATCTCCTTGTCTCATTGCCGTTGACACACTTTTTGCTATGCGTTCATCATCCTCGTTGTTTACTTTCATCTTGTCGATGACGACCTCTATATTATGATTCTTATAGCGGTCCAACTTCATCCCCGGCTCAAGTTCTATCACTTCTTCATCCACACGTACTTGCAGGAAGCCTTTCTTACGCATCTGTTCAAAAAGCTCACGATAATGTCCTTTCCTGTTCCTCACAACAGGTGCGAGCACATATATACGCTTACCCACATACCTTTGCTTTATCATTGAAACCACCTGCTCCTCTGTGTATTTCACCATTTCCTCTCCTGTTGCCCAGCTATATGCAGTAGCCGCACGCGCATAGAGAAGGCGCAGATAGTCATACACCTCTGTTGTCGTACCCACGGTTGACCTGGGGTTCTTGTTTGTTGTCTTTTGATCTATGGATATCACAGGAGACAATCCTGTAATCTTATCGACATCAGGCCGTTCCATACCTCCAAGAAAATTCCTGGCATAAGCAGAGAAAGTCTCTATATATCTTCTTTGTCCCTCGGCATATATCGTATCAAATGCGAGGGAAGACTTACCTGAACCCGACAGTCCTGTAATCACGGTAAGACTTTTATGGGGAATCTGTACATCTATATTCTTCAGGTTATGTACACGTGCTCCCCATACATTAAGGTATTTATCTTCTGACATATATGTATTCTATTCTCAAAAATTGTGTTTACAAATCACACAGATATGACAGGTTTATGAAAATCGTGCTGTTATTTGATATTCCAAAGTAGTCTTTCTTTGAATCTCCGTATATATTACCCAATCCATAGTAATACCGGCCTTCTATATCAAAGCGTCCTACTTTGTTTATATGAAACTCTACTCCCGCTCCCACGATAATACCATAATCAAACTTGTTCTCTATTGGCATATCTTCTTGTTTGACAATAGTGCTCGCTCTTGCATTCACATCATTACTTGCGATATAAGGGGTAGAATAGTTTTTCACTGTTTTCTCAGACAGAGCGAAACCAATCTGCGGTCCCAAGTTTATAAAAGCATTAACACCCTTACGTTCCCTACCCCATGATAGGTGCGCAAAAAACGGTATCTGCAAATATGTCTGGTCTCTTCTGTACTCCTCTGCCACGCCTGTCTCTGCATTAATTACCTTTGAGCCGCTGATAGTCTCTATTCTCTCCCGCCATCCTAATTGTGTGATATTGGCTTCCACCTGTACTGCACACAACATCGTGAAGTATTTCTCACAAGTATACCTGCCACGCGCACCTATACTTAGTCCACCATGCATATCCTGCAACACCTTCGGTTGAAAGCCTACTGTATTGAGCGCATATCCGCCACCCACACCAAGACTGAACACATTACGATACTCACCTACCTGAGCATAAGAGAGTATCGTTGTCGTCAATAGAATTATCGCTATTAATATTTTCTTCATACTACTCTGTAATTGCCTCTATACCTCCATCTTGCTTATAATGTACCAACATAAAAGACTTGTTTCGGTATCCTCCATTAGGCTGTTTAACGAACTTCAGCGGAGTCTGTACCCATTGTCTGTTGGCAGACAGGAAGAACATTGCATGATCATATCCCATCAACGCAAAACGTGGTTGTGCATACATCATATCTTGGTGAAAGCGCCAACGATACTTCTGTTCTATCTCACGCGTTAACGAAGAAGCCTCATTATAATAGAAATGTGTCGGTATAAACGCATTGTACTTGGAGAAACGCTCTTTGTTAAGATGCTCGTACATCAACCACTCCGTATATCCAAAAAGAGTCACACTGACATTTTGATTAGCCTGCAGCAATCTGTCAAGTTTATTCATCGCCAAAGTCAATTCCGGAGAACGTCCAGTATTGAGAATTACGAGGTTAGGCTGAGACAAGGAGAAAGACTTTGCAAATGCGTCATCCGGAGAGTTCAAATTCGTTATATTATATCCGATATTATTAGCCTCCAGCGACTTGCGCAAAGAATATGTAAACGAACCCTTTCTTGACGTTGAATCATTGCAATCCACAAACACCGGATGGCAATTGTTAAAATGGCTGACTATCTGCTGCACCGTCGCAGCATCAAAATCATTCTTTGACTGATATACCTGATATATCATAGGGTTATAGTCCACATCATTGCCGTTTATAGAGAATGGTATTACCATTGTTATATTGTAAGCCCTGCAGAAATCACTTAACTGCCTTACCTGCTTTGTATATAACGGACCGAAAATAACATTACAGGTGTTTGCTCCTTCCTGTAACAATGTTGACCTGATATCTGCATCCTCTGGCACATTCCATGCATGGATATTCACATTGCGTCCCTCTTGCTTCAATTTTTCCACAGCCATAAGGAACCCTCTGTAATACTCCAGCATACGCCTTCCATCACCGTTCACATTATGCAACGGCAACATTATCCCAACATTCGTTACCTCTCGTGCTATTTGTGAAAAAGCACATTGTAATGACACAAGACACAGAAGGGCAATACTACATATAAATCTTTTCATATATTATTCCGCAAAATGTTTTTAGCCTACAAAAATATAAAAAAAACTTTGAAAAACAGAATATATTAAAAATAAAATGATTAATTTTGTAAAAAACATATACCCAATGCAGAAAAATATCCTTTATATAACATTTATTCTTTCTCTCCTTTCCCTTAACGTCGTGAAAGCATCCCCCACCCTGTCCATAAGCTTTGACGCTGTATCAAGTGATGACCAGAGTGTTACAGCACAGACACAGTTTGAAGGGTCTGCACCTATTGAGGTTACGTTTCACATGACATTAACAGATGCTGACGACTGGTCGTGTGACTATGAATGGAGATTCTGCCACGAGGGCGGAAACTTAGACGAGCCATACATGATAAGATACGATGAGAGCCCTGTCGTTACATTCTCACAAGCTGGCACAGACAGTATTGCACTGTATGCACATCTCAAAAGGGGAGACGAAGAAGTGTTATTCAAACGCGAATACTGGTCTGGCACAAAACCTCTGACCATAAAAGCGAGTGAGAGCGTTCTTACTTTCCCCAATGCGTTCTCTCCAAACAACGACGGAAAGAATGACTACTATTGCCCTAAAAGTTTCCAGTCTATAACTGAGTTTGATGCAAAGATATTCAACCGTTGGGGACAGAAACTTTACGAATGGAATAATGTCAGAGACAAAGGTTGGGACGGAACCTTCAACGGCAAGGCTGTAAAGCAAGGAACTTATTTCATCTATGTAAAGGCTCGCGGAGCCGACGGCAGGGAATTTACCATTAAAAAAGATGTTAATCTTTTAAGGGACCATAACGCCTACGGAACCACGGTCTCAGAGTAAACTCTTTCTTCAGTATTATACCTAAACCTTGGGTATTCAGTGAGTTCTTAGTGAAATATCTGTCATTTGCCTGGTTATACATTTTTAATGACACATTACCATTAGGAGTCAGCAAATACTGAATATCAAAATCTCCTATAAAATTGGCGTTTTGTGTCATCACATTATTACGATAGCCAAACTGGCCGTTAAAAACGAGCCTGTTATTAAGCATTCTTCCGCTTAAAGTTCCCTCATACTCAGCATTGCTTAATCCGTCAGTACCAGTAGCTATATTCGTACCAAAAGACCAATTATTATTTCGTATCAAGTTGTTTATAACCTGATTAAGCTGTTGTGAGAATGTACCACTCAAGAAACTCTGCATGGCCAGTGATGTCTGTCCAACATGCTCTTCCGTTTCGTTCAGTCTGCTATCATTTGGATAGAAACGTCCTATAGCTAGCAGATATAGCACTTGCTGGTTCATAGACTCGTCACTGTTTATCACAGAATATACCATCTGCCTCATGTCACTTCCAAGCGATGGCAAATCCAGGTTAAAATCTACTACAGGCCTGCCTGCCGTTCCTGTTATATTCATTATACAGTTGACAGGAACATTATTTGCCTTAAACGAACTGCCTATGTTCAAATCTGACAATGATACGCTGCTCAACTGATACAGAGCCTTCATTCTAAGACTGGCCTCAAAAGGATCACCTCCGAAGGCTATCAAGCTCCCCTTTTGGAATTGGAAATTCCTGCGCATGATATTCTGTATGGTCATCCTATACAGTCCGTTATCTATATTGTAGTTACCATATATATCAAATGTTCCTTTATTATAGTAACTTATCCTCAAATCGCCACTTCCAAACAAGTCAATATAATCACCCGTCAGTGCATCCATAAACAGATGCAGGCGAGCCTCAGGAGTAGCCGTCACGATGAAATTCATACGTATGTTCGTACTTTGCTCCGCTATATTGTTTTTGTCCTCGTCCATCTTATGCCCGGTGTCAGCATGCAATACGGAATCCCCCTTCTCACTCGCACTACCCCATGTTATAAAGTCTTGCGATATTATGGCATCAGGCGATGTCGTATTATACATAATATAACTGCCATCCAAAGTTGTAGCCCTTGCATTGATATTCAAGTCATTTCCCTTGCCGTGTATTCCAACATTACCTTTTATTACAGCTCTTCCACAGAAAGAGTTACCGTCAAACGTAGGGATATCATACGCCAACAACCTGTCAGTCCTGGCAAGTATATCATACGACATTTTACCCAGATTCTTATGGTGTATTCCGCCTGACACAAAAGCCTCGTTGCCATATATGTCACGTATAGGAGCATCATTGAATACTATATCACCAGGTATCAACCTTACTGTATCTGACGGCAACACATACTTGCAGTTTGTACTTGTGACTGTAAGTTGACCATGCGCTACTATCTCTCCCAACAGTTCCAATTCACTGAAGTCACCACTCAATGTGACATCTCCATCACCATACAGATCTACGTCCTTCAAGAAAGACTTACAAAAATCCTGCATAAACTCAAGCCGCGTATTCCTTGCCTTGATGTTCAGTCCTATACTGTTGCGCTGCGGTGATATAAAACCATCAATAATTGTCCTACCATTGATATCCGTATCTTCCGCCACGGCATCTATGTCTATTTGTTGCGAGTCATTGCTATATATCGCATCAGCATACAAAGTTCCCATTCTGCCATTTTGGAACAAGAAATCACTTACATCAAGATGTGCCCGCGCATTCATGTCACCTAATAAGCCGTACGCTACAGCCCTGCCACTTGCCTTTCCGTCAAACTCTACAGATGTAAAGTTTACAAGCCCTAGTATATAACTTACGTTGATATTCTTGAGATCTGCCACAATGGAATCTTGCTCCGATTTAGAGATTGTGCCGTTGACATATACATGCTGTGACGCATTACCTATATTCAGATTGTCTATAGTCAGGACATTGTCTGTGTAAGCTATGCTTTTGGACGTGATATTAAACACCGTATCCCCCACCTCAAAAGAAGAGTGCGGGATGCTTACCTCAAAAGCGTTTCCTGTAGGTGTATGATGGAAGTGCGTATGCGTATTAAGTGTTCCACAAAATTTGCTTTGACGCATATTGTTCCATGTCAGCGTACTGAGCAAGTGATTCTCACTTGCCTGACATTCGAGGTTTAATTTAGTTGCACCATTAATCTCTTGAAGATTGGTAGTTAGTGAACCGTTAAGACTGTTTGCTGGTGTCCACAGACTAAATTGTGTGTCGTTAAGTTGTGTGCCGTTTATATTTATGGATGGCAAATCAAGTTTAATATTGGCAAACTGCTCATTATCATTAACCACTCCTCTGATGGTAAGCGGCTTAGGCATCTCCATGTCAACACCTGTGAGTTGCCTGATGAACTGCAGGTCACTGACTGTAGCATTTATGCTATAGTTATTGTGCGTTTTCCTGAATGGGGGTAGTCCCGGTACTGATGGCAGGTGTGTGATAACAAGATTTGTTATAGATTGCGGCAATGTGGTAAGTTGGATATCTCCCTCCATATTCACATCTGCGAAATCAGTGTGCAGGCTTACCATACGGCGCTCGTTTTGTGCTCCATCCACGGTTAGTGTTACATTGTTTAGCCTTGCATTCTGCTTTGCCAAGTACAGGTCTTTTATTTCCACAGTACCTTCTATATCGTCAACAGTACGTGTACGCGTCGTTGCATCCAGCTCTGCAGTAAAGCTTATATTAGGGTCATTGACTCCGATATTACCTTTGAACTCATTGTTGGCGAATGTGCCGTCAATGTCAATGTTAGTATATTTCTGGCTATCGTATGTTACCTCCTTTATGTGCCCCTTAGCATTCATCGCCGCTATCTGCCTACCGTCAAGCAAACTGCCACTAATGCTCAGGTCACACCTCAACATTCCGAGAGTGTTGTCGTTTAGAATCCGTGCCAAATTTAGACCATCGGTGTTGATATCAGCCTTTATCTCTGCCTGTCGGCTGTTGCTTTTTTCGTATGCAGCATTAATCCTTGCAGCACCAGCCTTGCTTGTCTCCATGTCGGCATTAACCTTATAGACACCTTCCTTGCACACATGTGCATCCCCCTTGACACCAACATCCCCCAAATGTAATATTTGCTCAGGCAGCGACGCTTCTGTTGACATGGCAGCAAGTATACCTTCAGACACAAACAAACGTCTGACTTTAATATCAGAACAGTGGTTACTGAACAGATGTGTTGTTTTTACAGACGCGTCAAGTGATATACTGGCAGCGTTCTTATCTTTTAAGTTAATATCGGCATATAGATTCTCTTCACTTAAACCTGCATCTGCATCAAGCATCATTGTTGGTAGCACCTTTACAAGTTTTTGTCCTAATAACGGTGCGAAATCCTTTGCAGATATAGATGAAGCGTGTATCTTTCCGTTGGCCTTCAGTGACTTCTTGTCAATGTCGCCACCTATGGTGCAGAATGATGCCGCAAGTTTATCTATTTCCACATTGGTCTCCGGCATAACCAAGGCAAAGTCTTTTATCTCCAACGTATGATTATTGCCGTTGGCAGAATACTGCAGGTCTGTTGTCAGATTATTGAGACGCAGTCCGCTTGCTTCCGTCAGTGACAGTTTCTTGATGCTTGCATTAACCTCATTATCCGTAATGTGGTTAATGATGATGTGTGACGAGATTCTTGACAGGTCTATATGGTGCTGTGACAACCGCCCCTTCACCTTCGGTATGTCTAGCCTGTCGTATTTCAGAGCACCATTTCTTATTATCAGGGATGCTATGTGTAGGTCAAGCGGTGTCTTCTCACTGCTTTCTGACGACAGGGAATCTATGAGAAACTGACAGTTAAGCGGTGATGCTGCATCCTTCTGGTATAGATGCACTCTTGTTCCAAACAACTGCGCCGACGATATGGAAATCTTACCGTCAAGCAATGGCAGCAGTTCTATGGCAACCGATATTCTGCCAGCTTTCAGCAACTGCTGCTTCTCCTGGTCGTATATCAGCACATCGTCTATTATCACACGGTTAAACAGGCGCAAGTCAACCATGCCAATCTCCACATCGCTCCCTATCTTGCTTTCAAGTGCACTCTCTATGGTGTCTGCCACGTATGCCTGTACTGCAGGAGTGCGCAGCAACACAAACCCTAGCATATATAGTGTTGCCAGAGCCGTTATTACAAAATAGAGAATATATTTGAAAACCTTTTTCAATAAAGTGTTGTTTTTCGGAATGTATGGTCGTGCCTGCTATGAGCATCACTCTGAAAAGATGCGTGAACCTACCCTGACGTGGTTTGATCCACACTCCTGTGCAAGCAGGTAGTCATGGCTCATGCCGTAAGACTTGACAGAGAAGGCTTCGTCGTTGGCAAAATACTGTGCCTTTATCTCATTATAGAAGTCGTTGGCAGCAAGGAATTCTTTCTTTATCTTTTCCTCGTCATCGGTGTTGCTCGCCATCATCATTATGCCGCATATCCTCACGTGGCTCATGTTCTTCCATTCGCCTTCTTTCAGCATAGCCCTGCACTCATCCAATGTCATGCCGCTCTTTGTCTCCTCTTGTGCCAGGTGCAGCTCCAGCAGTATGTCTATCACCCTGTTGCATTTCTCTGCCTGCTTCTCTATCTCCTTCATGAGTTTCAGTGAGTCCACTGCCTCAATCATGGTGATGTATGGAGCAATGTACTTCACCTTGTTGGTCTGCAGATGACCAATGAAATGCCACTGTATGTCTTTCGGCAATGTATCATACTTCACGCGCAGTTCCTGCTCGCGGCTTTCTCCGAAGATGCGCTGCCCTTCAGCGTAAGCCGCCTCCACAGCCTCTACAGGGTGGTATTTACTTACGGCAACGAGGCACACGCCGTCCTTTAGGCTGGCGCGTACCTCATTAAGATTATCCTTTATCATATCCACTATGAATATAATTTGTTATGCTTCTATGTTCTCTCCTCCGGCCTGCAACTCTGCATTCATTGCATCCTCGTATTCAGGCCTGTCGTCCTCCACTACTTTGTTAACATGCTTTGTACCGTCATGCTCAAACACATCCATTAGCGCTGTCTCTGTCATTGCAGCCAACTTCCAGTCTTGCATACCGGTATTCATCACCTCTTCGATGTTCTTCACCGCATTCTGCAGTGTATTGCTCTGCACCAGGTAGTTCACTGCCGACAGTTTTTCCTTGCCGCTTTTCTCATCGATGATGATGAACTGCAACTTCACCTTATACCACTTGTCGTCATTCGGATTGTCACTGAAGAACACCTCCTTGTAAGAAGCCTTCTTAATGTCGGTTATCACGAAGTCGCCTGTTATGTAAGCGCTCATCTCATCTGTTATTGTTTGCTCCGCTTCCGTGAAGTTAATGGCATCGACCACGTAGGCCTCGGTAGTCTTCTTCTGCATACCGTCCTCCATCATCTTCTCATAACGGATTTTGGTCTCAAACCATTCTGCTGTTCTTGATCTCATAATCTTTGGTTGATTGTGTTTCTTGTGTTTTCGTAAATTTACGCAAAGTTACAAAAAATATATGAAACATCCTAAACATTTCATTATTTAATTATACACCCACATTGTCTTCTTTTTTCCTTCCCACTCGCTTACACACGGAACTCAAGTCTGTCAACAGACATATTTTGAGGACTTATTTTTGTAGTTAAGAAAAAAATAGGTACCTTTGTATAAGGTTTACACGAAAAGAAACTGATACAATATGAAAAAGAAACTGATTGCCGTTAAGAACTGGCTCGTATTATTGCTTGGAATCCTTTTGGTGGTAAGGGTGTATATGATGTTGCTTTCCTATAAGGAGGGTATGCCTGGTTTATGGTATTACATGTTCAGGCAGACAGTCTATACGGTGTCTTGGTTATCGTTGCTTGTGTTTTTCATGAATCACGGACAGAAAAGCAACGCTTTGCTGGAAATATATTTGAAAAAGATGAAGAAAATAGCTTTTTGGACAATGGTAATCAGTGCCGTAAGGGTACTGGTGAGCCTGAAGTATAATTGGCCTTTACTGTCCTATAAGGTATGGCCGTCAGTCTATAACGTGCTTGAACTGGCAGTGTGGCTGCTAATCACAGCCTTCTTCTATCTCTATTGGCGTAAGATGTCAAAAGCAAAGGAGGTATAGTGTCATTATGATGAGATTGTTCGGTTCGATACTGCTCTTGTGCGCCATGGCATCGTCGCTCTGTGCGGAGAAGCGCACGCTCTACTCTTGGATGTCAGACAAAGGCACGGTTACACAGACTGGCGGCACTATAGTGCAGCATGGCTCCGTAGTAAACCGCATCAACGTGGAGTGCAGCGGATACTACGTTATAGCTTTGCTTGGAAAACGCGAGAACATCAACGACGGTACTTCCGCTGCCGTTGCCACGTATATGGAACTGACACTCGCCGATGGAGAGACATTCCACGCAGGTGACCGCATCACCGTTACCGCCATGCGTAACACCACACAGACCTCTGCCAATGCCACTCTGTATATGCTTTATGGTAACGGGACGGAAGTCTTTGATAACAACGTGTGGAGCAATCTCGGTCTTCTTGAGGAGACATCCATAGGCGGAGGCACCAACGCCAAAGCGGCAGCCACTCTGACTACAGATGATGCCTCTGTGGAGGAACTGCACTATATTTCCATGTTCCCAAACGCAAATGTTTTCATCGTACCTGATGAGGCTGCCGGCTCTTCCACGCTGCGCCTGACGCGCAACGCGAGTGAGTGCTGTCTCTATGTGGTAGCACTGAAGGTGGAGCGTGACGACTCTGCCGACTTTATAACAACGCTAAGTGAAAGCAAAAATAACACCATGCCACAAAAATACATAGGGAGCAACGGAAGATTACACATAGGGAAATATGATGCCGCCGGCAGACTAAACAAATGATGACACCACGTTACAGACTACGTTATAACATAAGGTTTCAACCACTGGGAGATGAATTTATCGGTGTAGCGGTGGGGGCTGATGCCGCAAGGTTTACGGATATGTTGCGACTTAACGAGACGGGGGCACACATAGCACAGTTGCTGGAGCAGCCACGCACCATCAACGAGTTGGCTGAGATTTTGGCATCGGAGTATGACGAGCAACTGGACTTGCTGCATGACATTGTAAAAGACACAATCGCCAGTCTGAGCGACATAGTGGAAACAACAAAGGAGACTGAGGAATGAGCAAGGAGGGCGAGAAGATATTTTTTGAACTTATCCGTGCAGCCGTATGGCAGCACGATGCTGAAATTGACAGCGTAGTCACAACGGAGCTATGGCATGAAGTGATACAAGCACTCAAGGACCATTCCATGCTCGGATTGGTGGCTGATGCCATCATGTCGCTACCCATGCAGAAGCGTCCGCATGAGACGGAATGCTGCGAGATACGTCGCTATGTAGGCACGTTGGTGCAGGAGCACTACAGACAAGACACGGTAATTGCCCAGTTATTCAATTTATTCTCCGCAAACAGCATTGATGCCATACTGCTGAAAGGACAAGGCATTGCCGCTCTCTACCCCATAGCAAATACACGCAGCATAGGCGACATCGACATTTTCGTAGGAATGGAGCATTTTACTGACGCCATGCGCGTGGCAAGCGATTATTGTGGGGTAACGGATATAAAGGCAGTTCCCACTGCCGACAATATACACGGTTCTATGAAGGTGGCACACCCGGAATGGCTCAAGGGCGTGGAACTGGAAATACACTATAAGGCTGCCGATACCGCCATACAGTCAATAAAAGAGGAATATAACCGCTGGGCTGCGGAAAAGATGCACACAGGACCGTTCCGCATTGTAAACATCGGCGACGCGGAAGTGCGCACTCCGGGAGGTGCATGGGGTGTGGTATATGTATTTGAGCATCTTCTGAAACACCTGCGCTATGAAGGAGTTGGCTACAGGCAGTTTGTGGACTGGATGCTGTGTCTTAATGCCTTGAACGGCGAATATGACGAGCTCGGCGAGCTGTTACGCCGTTTCCGACTGATGAATGCCTGGCAGGTACTTGGCGGAGTGCTTGTATGGCAATTGGGATATGATGCCGCTAAGTTTCCCTTTTGGAACGAGCGCAAGGCGCTACACTCACAAGGACGTAATCTCAGGTATATAACAGACTCTGCCAACCTCGGCTCTGGCACAGCACAGGCGAAAGGATACTACTATATGCGCCCATCACTATTGCGTAAGCTGAAGGCTGTTAAATACTATGCACGCTATATATTGTTTGAGTTTCAGTTGTTTCCACATGACACCATTGGACGTTATTCACACAGACTACAGTCCATGGCCAAACGCATATTCATGTAGTTTCATTTTTTTAAAACATCAAATCTGTTTCTGAAAACTCTGTATCATCCTGTAAGCTATTGAACCAGGTTTCGGAGTGTTAGGACATTCTCCCGGCAGGAACCAGCCTACATCCGCCAGTTCACCATCCTGCGGCTGAGGCTCTCCGCTCTCCCACTCCGCCGTAAATGCCAGCATCAATTGAGAAGGGAACGGCCAGCTCTGCGTGCCGAAGTACTGTATATTTTTCACCTTGATGCCCGTCTCCTCCATCAGTTCGCGCCTTACGGCTTGTTCTGCCGTCTCGCCAGTCTCCATGAAGCCCGCTATACAGGCATACATATCGTTGTTACGCTGATTATGGCGAGCCAGCAGCATTCTGTCGCCTTTTCTCACCAATACTATCACGCATGGCTCTATGCGTGGAAACACAATCTTACCACACTCGCTGCATACCAGTGCCGACAGCTCAGCATGTGGTTCTAACCTTGCACCACACCTTGCGCAGTGGCGTGTATCGTTCGTCCAACTTGCCATGCCCTTGGCACGAAATAGTTGTACGTACTCCTCATCCTCCTTGTTCATATCACAGGCATAGAATCTTACAGGCACTGCCTCATATCCGTCGGGTAAAGGATTATTCCCTGCCATCAGCCATGTAATGCCAGCTTCTGGCTCACTCCATATCTCGCTTCCGTCAGTGCTTTCGCGCAGCACCGTCAGGTCGTCCATTATCAATGTTTTCCTGTCCTTCCTCAGTATTATGTCTTTGCCACGAAAAGCGAAGGCTGCTTTCTCTATAGTCTCTATATTTCTTTTCAGCATGATATTCTCCTGTTAGGTAGTTTTCTGTATGATGTAAACATCCAGTTTTTGATTCAAATGCAAAATTAAGAAAAATATTTCACATCACGCTATAATTCCATGGAAATGATTACCACATTCTCCGTATAAACAGGGATTTTACACTTTGATATGTTTCTGGGTGTTTTCGTGTTCAAAGTGTCAAATAAATAATTGCCGTCAGAAAACTCAAAACAGAGTTTCTGACGGCATATTTTGTTATGTTCTGGGAAGAAAACAGCACTTATGATGTCAAAGCATACCTTTTACGTCGTGAAATGATAGCTTTCACGCTCTAAAAGCTATGCTTTGACAACGCGATATGATAGCTTTAATGACGTAATTCGATAGCTTTTACAACCTAAAAACTATACTTTTATAATTACAAAGAAAAACTATTACTGATTATCAGCAAGTTACGAACGATGAAATTTTGCCCGAATTTCAAAATAATTTCCCGTCGCTGGATTTTATCGCAAGGAAATCGAGGTTGCAAAAATCAAAGTGTAAGGAAAATGACCAAAATAATGACACTTGTTATTTTTGATATTCATTAAGTATGCACACCTACTTAAAACTCTTTTCTCTTTTCTCTTTTTCATCTTTCCGCTCGGCACGCAGTGACGCTTTGCCTTAGCAAAGAACTTTCATCCTACCACAGATGGTACAGATTAAACAGATTTCTTACTTCAGTAATGAATATATAACCACGGATTTACACAAAATCACACAAATTTCCATCCGGAAGGAATAATTTGTGCAAATTCGCGATAATTCGCGGTTAAACTCTCAATGCTCAGTTTGAAAATTTATTTCTGAGCCGTCAGGCTCCAATGATTTTCAAAAAGATTTTCAATGATTTCTGCCCGCAGGGCAAAAAATAGATTCGTTCCATTCGAGTGATTAGTGTTCAAGAACAACAAGTGTAAATCCGCTTTTATATAATCCGTTCCATCCGTTCAATCTGTGGTCGAAAAGAAACCTGTGGTCGTTTTCGTGTATATGTAACTTGTAATGCAGGGTGTATGCCTGTGCTGTGTCCGGTTGTGCTCGTACACAGTATCTTCGTTCACATTTTTTCGTAATATTCTTTGTTCGTTTCATATTTTTTTCTTAACTTTACCCATGAAAGCAGTTAGTCCATGGGTTGGGCTATGTTTTCAAGACATATTGGTTTGATGTGCATACGGCAATGCCTCGTGAAGGCACCACCGCCATGACATCAAGAAAGGACGTTACGAAACGTTGGTCTTCATCGTCAAATTCTGGTAAAATTTGCATGTATCTGGAAGGCAGCGCAATCGGAACGTCCACGTGGGTGATTTTATATCACAGTCGCCACCTTTTATATTATTATATATAATAGGTGTTGTACTCGTATATAATATCTCATGACGTGGGCTAACTGGTTGCTTATCCTTGCATAAAGGTTTACCAGAGCCACAGTAACGGGATAAGCGAAGAGTACAGCACCCACGTCTTTTTCATTCCATAAGAATCTTTATTAACCGCTGAGTATGGGGTGGCTGCAGGCATAGAATGTTTGTAATCATGAAGCACTACTACCTATCCTTTTTTATTGCTACTCTAATGAGTATGGCTTGCACTAAAATTAAATAATTATGAAAATTATGAAAAGGATTTTGTTTATTTTTGCCATATTATCAATTGCAATTCTGACTTCTTGTAAAAACAAGTCAAAGTCTTATGACCCTTATGAATGGCATAGCTCTAGACCCTATAATAGGTATCAAAATAACCAAAGAAGACAAAATGAAATCAGCAAAAGAAATTTTGAAGCGGAACAGCAAAGACAGATGCAAGAAAGGCTTAAAAATATGCCTGAAGTTTCAACGCCTGTTATCCCTTCTACAAGTTCTAGTAGCAGTTCACGTTCAAATTATGCTGAATTGTGGGATGAAGCAGAAGAACTAGAATCCATCTTGGAAGATAATAACATAGATCACGAAAGCCTCTCATACCCGATAGATTATCACGATCTTGAAGATTTAAGGGATGAATATAAAAGTCTTCTTGAAGAAAACAATATAGATTATTAAATTCAAACTTTACTGATTATGCAAAAGATATATGGTTTTTTCTTCTTAGGTTTAGTTATCCTTCTTGGTGGCTTAAATTTTGGTTTATATAAATACAATGAAGCAGATAAACAAGAATTTTATCAGCAACTCAGTGATCAATTTGTATTTTCCGAAAGCTATCGTGGTATAGGATATTTAACCAAGGATTTTGACCCTTCAACAGGGGAATGGTCTTTAGATTGGATTAAAACTGAAGCCTTTGTATTTGGTGATGAACAAAAAACTGGCATCATAATTCAGACAGTTCAACTTGAACCTCGTATCCTGAAGGTTGTTGATGGAAAAAGGATTTCATATATGGCTTATGAATTCGCTACTGGTCCATCATCTACCCCCAACTCACCTTTTATGCTTCACGAATGGACATATACAACAAATCCACCTGACATTGAAAGCATATTAGCAACAGAATCATTTTTCTATAAGCTAGAAAAAGATGATTATGCAATACCTTTTACTGGTGGTGAACGGATTATATATGGTTCAGCAACTATGAATATTGCAACAAAGGCTAAATATGTAAGAACACCTAATGGCAATTTCTTGGTGCTTTTAATCATTGCCAATGTTTTATTGATTTTGCTATATTTAGGCATCTACTTTAATGCCTTAGGTTCTAAAATTAAGAAGATAAAGGGTAAAGAGAAGGAAAAAATCCTTGACAAAACTCAAGGCTTGTGGTATGTTCTTGAAAGGAAATGCAACCCTCAAAAATATATGTCACCATACAATAAGGATATGGTGGATAATGCAAATAGTATTTATGCTGAATTGCAGAAAACGGACAAGTCTGATGATATCTCTTTGAAAGAGATTAGGAGAAGGATAGAATCTGAATTACAGATTTCATTCATTGACAAGGATGAAATTGAAAGTCTGAAGTTTATAGCGAATCCTTCAAACTATATGCAACCTTACAATGCAGAAAAAGTGGCATTAGCTAATGAACTATATGCCAAATTGCAAGATGAAACTATCCACATTGATGAGTTAGATAGTATCAAGGAACAGATAGAGAAATTGAAATTATAGGGGCTTTCACTTAAAGCTTATCTTTAGTTTATAGAAACAAGCGAATCCCCACCCTAGAATAAACTAAGGTGGAGTTCTTGAATCTACAGATTACTTTTTTTGAAAAAAATGGCTTTAGAAGATGTAGAAAAATGTAATTAAGACTTATACCATTGACCATCAACTGAACTTATTTGCATACCTTGAAGGGATTTCAACCATCTACTTCGCCACAAGTTCTGATGGTGCTGCTGTTGTCAGGTTGTAGGAGCCTGAACTATCGTAACCATACTTCCTTATATCCCTGATGTTGTTGCTATACTGTAAGTATTTAAAGCATTTATGTAACAAAACTACATTTTGGGTTATAATTGTCACGACAATAGGAAGAAGTGCGTTTGATGATTGTCCAAGCTTAACCTCTGTTTCAATTCCAAATAGTGTAACAAGCATCGGCTCTTCTGCGTTTGAGGACGCAAACTTGAACTCGATATATAGTTACATAGAAAATCCGACAAGTAGCACTGGTTCAAGCTTCGATATCTCAAATTATATTAATGCCACTCTGTATGTGCCCTATGGTACTAAGGAAAAGTATTTGGCAACAAATGGTTGGAAAAACTTTACGAATATCGTGGAAATGTCTGAAACAGCACTTAAAAAGGTTTCTGCATCTAACATTGATGAAGCAAAGTTCTTCTCGCTTGACGGCAAAATAATCTCTCAACCTCAGAAGGGCTTGAACATCCTTAAGATGAGTGACGGAACCACAAGAAAAATAATCAAATAGTTTTTTGCAATAAAAGTTTTACACAAAAGCATATCAAACAACAAACGGCTGAAGAAGTAAATCTTCAGCCGTTATTGTTTATATTGTTGCCTCAAATAATGTGGTTGCTGAGTGCTTAGCTATAAATAATTTCCGAAATACGGACCAAAAATTAATAGAAATTTCCCAAAATTCGGACCAAAAATCAATAGAAACTTCCCAAAATTCGGACCAAAAATTAATAGAAACTTCCCAAAATTCGGACCAAAAATTAATAGAAACCTCCCAAAATTCGGACCAAAAACGTATTTCCTATGCAGAAATGCTCACCTGCTTACGCCCACGAGACGGTCGGCCCGGTCGGCATTGCCACGGTAGTAGATGAGGGCGGTGTAAGTGTTTCGGGTTTCGTAGAACGAGCCTTCTGATGGTGGGTTGGCTGGTGTGCCATCAGCATCAAGCATGACATAATGGTAAGAGTAATAACCATACTTCAAAGGGATGACGGCTTCATATTGCTTGTTCTCGGCATCATATTCCATAAGGTAGGTGTCCTTGTCATGGTCGGTGGTCCACATGCCACTGACATACAAGGGGTAAGGCAACTGTGCGGTCTTGAGCAGGAAATGTACGTTGACATACTCTGACGTTATGCTGCTCTCGTAGTTGTCTGAGTTTCTGAGAAAGAAAGCGCCCTTCGGCGTCTCGTCATAGACGTAGGCGCGGCGGTCGTAGTCAGGCCACAACTGGGTGTGCCACTCCTCACCATCCCAGTAGTTGCTTTCCACGTTCATGGAGTTGAGGTGCACGTCAAGTATCTCAAACTTATGATACTCGTTGCCAGCCTCGAAAATCAGAGGACGGCAGTGAGTCCATTCAAGGTACTGCTGGTTGATGCGTGTTGCCTGTGGCAGGGTAACGGCATTGTCCCAACGGTTGTTCTGCAATACATATCCCTTCACCTGACTGCGTGGATCGATGGCGCGGAGCTTGGAGTAGTCAACCTTCAGCTCCACCTGCTGATGATTCTTCCTAAAATCTATATCTGTATTAGGAGAGTATGATAGTCCGACATTGGCCATATCCTCCGTTACCATGAAGAAGGCACTCGCAAGGATGTCTGACGGCTCGTTATCATCAATGATATCCACGCGGTAGTTGCCGCTCATTTTCAACCTGCATTCGCGGTTAGGTATCTGCAGGGAGTAGTGGGTGTATAGCTGTACGGTGTTGATAGACTGCTCTGTATCTTCTATGGTCTGTCCCTCCTGAAAACCTTCTATGTAGTCGCTGGCAAAAAGGTCGGCGGACTCAGTGAAGTCAGCCTCAAGGTGGGTTATGCGGTATGTAAGTCGGCGATAGTCGTGCGACAGTTCATCGAAACTGATGTTTATGGGCTCGTTGCCGTTAAGTCTGATGACAGGCAGTTCCTGCCAGCGTGTACCTGCCACAACCTGCAGTGAGGCTATGTCGGGAGAAAACACAATGTGGTGTTGCGCATGAAGATATACGCAACACCACATCAATGTTATTATGAGGAATAATTTCTTCATAAACCATCCCTAACCCTCCCTGTGAGGGAGGGAATTTTTCTCTCGGTTATACAACTAAAGTTTTTCGACCGCTTCTCCCTCCCTCGCATAGAGGGCTGGGGCAGGTCTCTTATTTCAGCAAGTCAACGCTACGCTTGAGGAACTTGTCGAGGGCTGCGCCTTTCAACATTCCGTTCTGCAGCAGGGCAAGGTCGATGAGCTGATGAACGGTGTCATTCTTGGCAGCAAAAGAAGTAATCACTCCATCCTTCTTAGCCTCCTGCTCTGAAAGCTTCTTGCGAGTGTCCTCCAACTGCTTCTTCTCGTCGTCGGTCACCTCCTCAGGCTTCTTGTCCTTCTTTTCATTCTCGAGCACCTGCTCCTGAGCCTTCAGGCTACGTATCTCAGCCATGATTGGCTTGATGTCAGCCTCAGTGGCAGAAGTAGTGTCGGCAAGAATCTTCTTTACTATATCGTTGTCGCTGTTAAGTACGAGAGTATAGGTGTCTGGCATCTGACCATAGAATGCCATGCCACTCTGATACTTTGACATATCCTTCATACGGCGCATGTACTCGCTCTGGGTGAAGACTGCCGGTGTGGCATCGGCGCCGAGAGCCTGTACCTCTACGTTGAAGTGAACCTTGTCCATCTGAGGCATCTGTGAAGAGAATACCGCTGACAGATTGGCAGTTTCTTCTTCTGACATCTCCACCTTCTTCACATCCTCCTTCTGGATGAGGCGGTCTATTATATCGCCGTCCACGCGAGTGAAACGTGATTTCTCAAACTTCTGCTCGAAGAGTCCTACGGTAGGAGTGTCAAGCTGTCCGTCGAACATCAATACTGAGTAGCCCTTTGCCTTAGCAGCCTCGATGTATGTGTACTGCTCGTCCTTATCGTTGGCATAGAGATAGACCAAAGTGCCGTCCTTGTCGGTCTGCTGGTCCTTGATGAGAGTCTTGTACTCCTCGTAAGTGAAGTGCTTGCCCTCTGTATCCTTGAACAGAGCGAAGTCCTTGGCACGATCATAGAAAGACTCGTCGGTCAGCATACCGTAATTGATGAAAACCTTGAGGTCGTCCCACTTCTCCTCATAGTCCTTGCGGTCTGTCTTGAAGATGCCGCTGAGGCGGTCTGCCACCTTCTTGGTGATGTACGTGGCAATCTTCTTCACGTTCTGATCGCTCTGCAGATAAGAACGGCTTACGTTAAGCGGAATGTCTGGTGAGTCTATGACACCATGGAGCAAAGTGAGGAAGTCTGGCACGATGCCCTCTACCTGGTCGGTCACGAACACCTGATTGCAATACAGCTGTATCTTATTGCGCTGCAGGTCGATGTTAGACTGAATGCGTGGGAAGTAAAGCACACCTGTAAGATGGAATGGGAAGTCAACGTTCAGGTGAATCCAGAAGAGAGGCTCGTCCTGCATTGGATACAGTGTACGATAGAAAGACTTATAGTCTTCATCCTTCAGGCTTGACGGTGTCTTTGTCCACAGAGGCTCCACATTATTAATAATGTTGTCCTCCTCGGTATCAACCATCTTGCTCTCCTCCTTAGACCACTCTTGCTTCTTGCCGAACACAATGCTTACCGGCATGAACTTGCAGTATTTGTTGAGCAGACTGGTAATTTTCTCCTTCTCAAGGAACTCCTTGCAGTCATCGCTGATATGGAGCACTATGTCAGAGCCACGCTCAGCCTTGTCAGTATTCTCTATCTCATATTCCGGACTGCCGTCGCATGACCATTTCACTGCCTGTGCACCATCCTTGTAAGATTTCGTGATGATGTCAACCTTGTCTGCCACCATGAAGGCAGAGTAGAAACCAAGTCCGAAGTGACCAATGATAGCATTGGCATTGTCCTTATATTTCTCAAGGAAGTCAGTAACGCCAGAGAAAGCTATCTGGTTGATGTAGCGGTCAATCTCCTCCTCTGTCATACCTATGCCATGGTCAGAGATAGTCAGTGTGCCAGCCTCCTTGTCAAGGCTTATGCGCACGCTCGTATCGCCTATCTCGCCCTTGAAGTCGCCCTTCTCGGCGAGAGTCTTCAGTTTCTGCGTAGCATCAACGGCATTGCTGACCATCTCACGCAGGAATATCTCATGATCTGAATAGAGAAACTTTTTGATGACGGGGAAGATGTTCTCGGTAGTAACCCCAATATTTCCTTTTGCCATTTCTTTTATTGAGTTATTTAGTCATTTTGTCATTTAATCGCCAACGCCATCCATATCCGAAAGAAGGTGTTTTCGTCTCTTGACTTATGCAAAAGGTGTGCCAAGGTATTCCGCAACCATCTCGGCAGCTCTCTCTCCATCAACTCCAGCAGATACTATGCCTCCTGCATACCCTGCCCCCTCACCAGCAGGGAACAGACCTCTAACCTCCACATGCTGCAGAGACTCTGAGTCTCTCGTAATCCTGACAGGAGAAGACGTACGTGTCTCTACGCCTATCATCAATGCCTCGTTTGTAAGGAAACCATGTCGCTGTTTGCCAAAATATTCAAAACCCTTACGCAATCTGTCTGCTATTGCAGCCGGCATCCATCCATGCAAAGGTGACGACAACAGGCCTGGCGCATAACTTGACTGCGGCAAATCATAACTTATCTTGCCCTTCACAAAATCACCCATGCGCTGAGCCGGCGCCGTCTGTTTCATATTGCCCTGCTGCCAGCACATACGTTCTAACTGTTCCTGATAGTGCATTACCTTCAAGGCATCATCTTCTTCCTCGTCAAAGAGACTAATGTCTTCGGGCCTTACCTCTACCACCATACCGGAGTTACTCCACTTTCCGCCGCGATTACTTGGAGACATACCGTTGACAACAATCTGTTCTTTGTCTGTAGCAGCAGGTATAACGAAACCTCCAGGGCACATACAGAAGGAGTAAACGCCTCTTCCATCTACCTGAGTAACAAAAGAGTACTCAGCAGCAGGCAGGTACTTTCCCCTACCCTGCCTGTTATGATACTGTATTTGGTCTATAAGTTGCGAGGGATGTTCCAACCTTACACCAACAGCTATCCCCTTAGGTTCTATCTGTATCTTATGTTTAGCCAAGTATTGATAAACATCCCTTGCGCTGTGACCAGTAGCAAGAATTACAGGACCATAGTATTCCTGTTCTCCATCTTTTCCAATTGTCTCAACCCCCTCACACCTGCCGTTATTTATCAGCAGCCGCGTCATCTTGGTTTGAAAATGCACTTCTCCACCACTACGTATTATCTGCTTACGCATATTCTCTATAACCACTGGCAACTTATCTGTGCCTATATGAGGATGGGCATCGCTCAAAATGTTAGAGGAAGCACCAAACTGGCAGAACACATTGAGAATATGGTCCACTGAACCACGTTTCTTGCTGCGCGTATATAGTTTTCCATCTGAATACGCTCCTGCCCCTCCCTCGCCAAAACAGTAATTTGACTCAGGATCCACTCTCTGCTGTTGTTTTATCAAAGCAAGGTCTTTCTTTCGTTCTCTCACATCCTTGCCACGCTCTATCACAACAGGACGTAACCCCTTCTCTATCAGTTTCAGTGCAGCAAATAGTCCGCAGGGACCCTCTCCTACCACCACGACCTGAGGAGACTTGCTGACATCAGGATATACCGTTACGCTATATGCCTCATCCTGAGGTTCCTCATTGACATACAGCCTGACAGACAAATTGACAAACACCTGACGCTGACGCGCATCTATACTCCTTTTCAGTACTCTGACATGGGTTATAGTCCTTTTGTCTATACCTATTTCACGGGCTAAATAATCCTTTATATTCTCCTCATTATATGCCACCTGCGGCAGCACTCTTATATTCTGCTCCTTAATCATAATACAAAGGTATGAAAAAAATTTGTATTATATTCAAAAAATTTGTACCTTTGGCAAACTATATCTATGAAAGAGGTACTTTTACACAGCTGTTGCGCTCCATGCTCAAGCGCCATTATCGAATGGATGACACAGAATGACGTGCGTCCTACTATTTTCTATTGTAATCCAAACATCTACCCCTTAGAGGAGTATCTTATACGCAAGAACGAGATAACACGTTACGCAGAACAATTAGGACTGAGGATAATTGATGATGACTACGATCATGACTTGTGGCTTAAAGAGGTAACAACAAGGCTAAGTGAGAAAGGAATGGATGCTGCCACTCAACCTGAACGTGGCAGCAGGTGTTTAGAGTGTTTTCGCCTCAGGTTACTCCGTAGTGCAAAGAAATGTGAGGAATTGGGACTACATGAGTTTACCACAACGCTTGCATCCAGCAGGTGGAAGTCTCTTGACCAAATTAACGAGATGGGTCATTGGGCTGCCTCTATGGTTAATGGTGTGACGTTCTGGGATAAGAACTGGCGCAAAGGCGGACTGCAAGAGCGCCGTAACCAGTTACTGAAAGAAAATGGTTTTTACAACCAGTTGTATTGCGGATGCGAATATAGTATGAACAACCACTAAGTCCGGTATATTCACCATTAGAACCTATAACCTACAAACATACGGGCAAGCCACTTGGTGTTATGAACAGCCAGACTTTCCTTATTACCTATATTAGTGAAATAAAATGTCATATTAGCTCCGACAAACACACTGCCCAACTGACGGATAACAGCTCCACGACCTGTCAATATAACTTCTGGAAAGTTATAATGTAACGGCACACGCCTATCACCCATAGACAAAGATGTATTGCTATATACTATAAAAGTAGGCAATGCCGACAAATGAAGCAGCCAATAACGTGCCGGTACATAGTTATAGCCATAGCCCGCACCTATTCCTATATTCGTAACCTTCAAATCTGTTTCATATCTTGCTATCTTAGCGCGCTGTCCCTGTCCTGAAGCGGCAAGCATAAAACTACCTGCAGAATGACGCTGTATATATCCTTGAGTAAACGCGGCCGGATATGAGAACCTGCGATAGTTGAAAATATAGTAAGCATTTACATTAAAGGTTCTGAGCGACATATCTTCCATGCTTAATTCTACACGCGACTGTCCACTCATCTCATGCCATCCGGTAAAGTTATGTGCATCTTGGTATACCAAGTCTATACCAAAGCGATTACCATATGTACTGAAATTAAACTCAAAATCCTTATATTTGCCCATCATCTTTGCAGGATTAAGAGATAAGGCAAGCGACACACCCAGATAGTTGACACCTAATGACACTGTGGATTTATAATCTGCTCTGATTCCCGACTTAAACGCTCCGTCAACAGTCTGCCCCTCTGTCTCCAATGTTGCCCCCGACATATTAATACGACCAGACAGAGTCCATTTCGTCTGTGGTCGTGTGATATACATGGTGTCAATATTACTTTTCTTGTATCTTTGCATCAACATACTGTCACCATAGTGCAACAAACCACGTAATCCTTTGGATGAACTCTGCTGGACAGAGAACAAACAAAACATTGCACAAAGTATCAGTATTCTCTTTGTAATCATAGTTTTGCGGAAATAAAACGTTGTTTACCAAACTGGTCAACATGTATGGTTACATTAGCGAAACCTAATGATGACAACATTGAGCAAAGAGCATCAGCATAGAGTGGGTTAATCTCAAAATACAATGCGCCACCAACTTTCAAGGCCAGCCTTGCAAACCTCGCTATAGCACTATAGAACAACAAAGGGGCTTCGTCAGGCACAAATAAAGCGAGATGCGGCTCGAAGTCCAATACATTGTGCTCCATCTGCGCAGCCTCTTTATTACATATATATGGTGGGTTAGATACTATTATGTCATAACGACGTTCCACATTGTTTTCATCCAATCCAAGTATATCTTTTTGCTCAAACGAGACGGAAGCGCCAAGACTTTCCGCATTAGACTTAGCCATATTAAGCGCCTCTGCACTGACATCCCATGCCTCAACGGAAGCATTCTGCATACTGAGCGCAAGTGTGATAGCTATGCATCCAGAACCTGTCCCCATGTCAAGCACTCTTATCTCACCATTTCCCGTAACAGCTTGGTCATTATCGGCTATCAACTGACACAACAGTTCTGTCTCCGGACGTGGTATCAGCACGCTTGGTGACACGAGGAAAGTCCTGTCACAGAAGTGCGCCTTACCTGTAACATATTGCACCGGTTCACCTTTCTCAAGCCGAAGCATGGCATCCTCTATTTGTTGCGTCTGCTCCTCAGTCAGTCGGTCAAGCGCTCCCACACAGATATCAGTCAATGACATCCCATAAAGGTCAGACAACAGGAGGCGCACAATACCGCGCGCCTCCTGTATGTCATAATACGAAGTTAGTCTCTTTGCTAAATCTGTTAGTGTCATATTATTTCAGTTCCAGAGTAACGACAGAGTTCTTCGGCAACTTAACCTTCATCTGTCCGTTCTTAACACTGACAGCCTTGAACGCTGTTTCCTTTACCTTATCAGGATTGTCAAAAGTGTTAAGGTCGTCAATGTTTGCAGTGCATAGTATTGTACCAGTTGCCTTGGCTGCCTTAATACCCTCTAAGTTTACAGTTACTGTCTGTTCCTTGTCCACGCTGACATTTGTCAGTGAAATGTGACATACTCCGTTCTTGTCTTTTGATGCTGTGGCAGAGACAAGAGGCAGTTTTGCGTCAAACTTACGGTTTGCGCCCTTAATTTCCATCATGTCACACTCCACATCCACTGGTATGTATGTAGCATCCTGATGAACGTTATACTGCTTAAACACATAATAGGTAGGTGTCAGCACCATCTTATCACCTTTAGTCAAAATCATAGACTGTAACACATTGACTATCTGTGCTATATTACACATCTTCAAACGGCGTGTGTATTTATGGAATATATCAAGTGACGTACTTGCCACAATAGCATCACGCATAGAGTTCTGCTGGAAGAGATGTCCTCTCACCGTTCCCGGCTCCTCATCCCACCATGTACCCCACTCATCGAGCAGTAAAGCCACACGGTTCTTAGGGTCTTTCTCGTCCATTATCTCTATATGTTTTTTCAACACATCTTCTATCTCACGACATTTTCCTATAGTCCAGTAATACTGGTCTTTCGTAAAGTTCGTAGCTGAACCCTTGCTGCCACTCCATCCTGGCACAGTGTAGTAATGCAAGGAAAGACCAGCCATATTACCACCCGCATTCTGCATGAGCACCTTAGTCCAGTTATAATCATAGTCAGATGCTCCCGATGCTATCTTGAAGAGATGGTGGCCATCATAGTTACGGCAGTATGTGGAATAGCGACGGAAAAGGTCTGCATAATATTCCGGACGCATAGAGCCACCACATCCCCATGACTCATTACCGACTCCAAGATACTTCAGGTTCCATGATTTCTCCCTGCCATTCTGTCGGCGCAGATTAGCCATAGGAGAATCACCGTCAGAGGTTATATATTCAACCCATTTGGCTAACTCTTCTACTGTACCACTGCCGACATTTCCACTGAGATAAGGCTCCGCACCAAGCAACTCACACAAGTTGAAGAATTCATGTGTTCCGAAAGAGTTGTCCTCTATAGTTCCTCCCCAGTTATTATTCACCATCTTAGGGCGTTTTTCCTTTGGACCTATACCATCCATCCAGTGATACTCATCAGCAAAGCAGCCACCGGGCCAACGTAACACAGGAACTTTCAATTCCTTCAGTGCATTAAGTACGTCCGTTCTGTAGCCATCCTGATTAGGTATGTCAGAATCCTTGCCTACCCACAGACCGCCATAGATGCACGTTCCCAAATGTTCTGCAAATTGACCATATATCTCTTTAGGTATCACATCACCTGGCTTGTCTGCATGAACGGTCACTGTCTGTGCTTGGGATGACAAAGCCATCATGAGAAGCACAAGGGAGATAAACATTTTTTCTTTCATTTTTCTTTTCTGATTGTGTTAGGTTATATATACTTTTCAATAATCACTATGTATACTTTCCGCCATCAGCCTATATATCTGGCGAGTACGCTCATCGTCTATAAGCGACAACTGCATTTCCATCACATTTGTGTCATATCGCACCATCGGGCCAGTCTGTGCTTCATGCGGCGACATTACCGCCACCTTGTCTGCCGTTTCCTTTATCAATGGTAACATCAGACTAAAATCCAATCCGTTGGCCGTCAATACGCGTTCTGCTAATCTATAGCAATGATTTGTCAGATTAGAGGCGAACACAGCCGCAAGGTGCAGTCTCTTGCGTTTATCTGAATCCAAATACTTGACGACATCTGTTATACTGTCAGCCACAGCCTTTACATCTGCCAACGTGGAATCGTCAGAGGCCTCAACGAAACACGGTATTTCCTTGAAATCCACCTCTCGCGTTTTTGAAAAAGACTGCATTGGATACAATACGCCATAATGCTTTGCCTTGTCCATAAACACATCCATCGATACACTGCCGGCTGTATGGAGGAACACTGCGTGGGTTCTGCCATCGCACAACTGTCCTGCCAAGTCACTAATGGCATCATCTTTTACCGATATTATATATATATCGGCACATCTGTTTACTTTATCAAGTTCCGAGGTAAATTCACAACCTATTTTATGCGCCAGTTCACTTGCATGTGACTCCGTGCGGCTATACACCTGCACTATTTCCCACCCCGCCTTCTTCAAGGCTAAAGCCAGCCGTGTAGCCAGGTTACCAGAGCCTGCTATGACTATTTTCTTGTTATCCTCCATCTTCTAACGTCTTGTCGCAAGAAGTACTCCCTTCAGTTGTAAAGTATTGTCTATTACTATCTCATTTCGGCAGAAAGGTATTATCTGTCTCGCCATACCTCCCGTAGCTATTACCTTGACATCGCCATGTAAAGTCGGGCGTATCCTGTCTATAATACCGTCAACCATCGCCGCATTACCATACAATATACCACTCTGCATACACTCCAAGGTGTTACGTCCTATAATATGCTCTGGCTTCTCTATGCTTACCATAGGTAATTGCGATGCCTTAGTACTCAATGCTTTCAACGACGTCTTCACGCCTGGTATTATCATACCACCCTTGAAGCACTTATTCTCATCTATCACTCCCACCGTGGTAGCCGTACCCATGTCTATAACAATAGCCGGCACGCCATGACATAACACCGCACCAACAGCATCGGCAAGTCTGTCCTTACCAAGCTGCGACGGCGACTCTATGTCTATATCTATAGTCCTTAATGCGTCATTGAGATTAAAGAAATGCGGTGTAATGCCGGTAATGTCTATAATAGCCTGAGCTATATAGTCATTAACCTCTGGCACCACTGAAGAAATAGTTATGGTCTCAATGTCTGATATCTGTATGCCATACTTCTTAATGCCAGCCTTGAGCTCATAGCGGAAGAAGCTGACAGTCTCATCCTTCAATGTCTTAAAACGCCATGCGCTGTTTATCTCACATTCCGAGTCCGCCATTGCAATGACGATGGTGGAGTTTCCTATGTCAATGAGTATGTGCATACGTAATCTAATATAAGTCCGGCCGTTTCCTCCTTTGTACAGAGCGGCAATGTCTTAACCTCTTTCTGTGTTATCAGAGTAACCTGATTGGTATCTACTGAGAATCCCGTCTTGCCATTGTTTATGGAATTGGCACAAATAATATCGGCATTCTTCTTTGTCAACTTAGCACGTGAGTTTTCCATCAGGTTCTCCGTTTCCATTGAGAAACCTACGAGTATCTGTCCTTCGCGCTTATGCTCTCCAAGATATTTCAGTATATCCTGCGTGCGTTTCAGCGGAATACTCATATCCCCGTCTTTTTTCTTTACCTTCTGGTCATAATACTGTGAAGGAGTATAGTCTGCCACCGCACTGCTCATAATCACTATGTCATTATCAGCACTGCGAGCCGTAACGGCCTCATACATATCCTCGGCACTCACTACACTCACCACGTCTATCCCAGCAAACGGCTTTATATTTACGGGACCACTCACTAAAGTCACCTCTGCACCTCTTAAGGCTGCCATCTTTGCTATGGCATATCCCATCTTGCCTGACGAGTGGTTTGTAATATAGCGCACTGGGTCTATCATCTCACGAGTAGGACCGGCACTTACCAATACTCTCCTACCCTGCATATCTTTCTCACGGGCTACATGAAGCAAAATATACTCCAGCAACATCTCAGGCTCTTCCATCTTACCGTTCCCAGTATCACCACAGGCTAACCTTCCAGACGTAGGACTAACAATCACATATCCGTGACGTTTCAGCTTTTCTATATTCTCTTGCAGGATGGTGTTCTCCCACATACCTGTATTCATGGCAGGAGCCAACAACTTCACGGCACGCGAAGCGAATACGGTGGTCGTCAGCATATCATCACAAATACCAGAGGCAAGTTTGCCAATCACATTTGCCGAGCATGGGGCAATCATAAACAAATCAGCCTTCTTTGCCAATGACACATGCTTCACATCATACGAGAAATTCCTGTCAAACGTGTCAACCACACATTTGTTTGACGTCAATGTCTCAAACGTGAGCGGACTAATGAACTTTGTAGCATTTGCAGTCATCAATACATGCACATCGGCATGCTGTTTCACCAACAGTGAGGCAAGCATAGCCGTCTTATACGCCGCTATACTCCCCGTGACTCCAAGCACTATAGTTTTTCCCGTAAGCATCCTGACTAATATATTATGAGTTATGAGTTATGAGTTGCCCATGCTTCTCATAATGTGCCACCTTTGATATATTGTTGTCATCATCAACAAATACCACAGTAGGCTCATGGGTCTTCGCCTCCTCCGGTGTCATGTCGGCATAAGCCATTATTATCACCTTGTCACCAACGCTGACAAGTTTGGCAGCGGCCCCGTTAAGGCATATAATACCAGAGCCCTCCTCACCGGCTATGACATACGTCTCAAGACGGTTGCCATTGTTCACATCGGCTATCTGCACTTTCTCATACTCAACAATGCCGGCCTCTCTCATCAAAAGTGAGTCTATTGTCACACTACCGACATAGTCAAGCTCCGCCTGTGTAACGACGGCGCGATGTATTTTAGATTTTAACAGTGTTATATTCATCTCTTATGTATAATAATACACCAAATAAAGTGCAAAATTACGAAAAAAGACTTAAACGCACAAATTTTTTCACTTCGTTATTCATATATCATTGACAGAACCTGCTCTAACTCACTACCCCTGAGACCTACCTTCAGTACCTTGCCTTCTCCGTCACAAAGGAAGTTCCATGGTATTGAACGCACGTTATACGTAGCGGCAGCTTCACTCTGCCACCCCTTCAAGTCTGACATCTGGGGCCAGTTGTAGCCGCCTCTCTCCACTGCCGCTTTCCAACTGTTCGCATTATTGTCCAATGATATTCCCAGCACGTTGAAGCCTTTGGAACGATAACGCTCCCAGCAAGCTTTGACATTAGGCATCTCCTTCATGCACGGTCCGCACCAACTTGCCCAGAAGTCCACCAGCACATAGTTACCTTTACCTACATACTCACTCAACCGATGCTCCTTGCCTTCAAAGTCACGTCCCGTCACATCTGTAAACTTTTTCCCTATATGCTCCATCTGAGGCATCATCTCCGTAACATACATCATTACATCTGTGAAAATGGGATGTTTGAAATATGCATATCCACTATTTTCCTTGGATAAATAGCCGCGTAACTTTTCAAAATCTATATTTGTCATGTTTCTGAGCAACAGATATGCCGGCAGACAGTTGGTCTTGTTGTAATCCACCGTAGCACATACTATCGCCGATATGTCATCACCATAACCTGCCATTTTCTTCTTAAGCTGCGCTTTCTCTGTATTGTCATTCGACGCACTATACTGCTTATACATTGCAGCATATTTATCTGACAGCGCTTTCAATCTTTTGTTAAACACCGTCAGGGTATCATTGAGCGGTGTACCCTCCGTGGTTTCCTTTGTCATGTCAATCGTCACCATGTCCCCGTCTGACACAAATACCACAGTCTGCGTGTACCCTCTATTGACTATACCATAAAACACATCGTCTGACGTTCTCGGCACACTGCACTCAAACTTACCGTCACTCACCTTTATAGTGTCAACCATCTTGCGCTCATTAAAATTAAAGAGCAAGAGTTCCTCTGTCCCGGCAGCGGCAGTGCCTTTCAGCGTCATTGATTTCTTATCATTCTGCGCACATCCTATCATACACAGTGTGCACATAAGGAAAACGAATATCTGTCTCATCTTTTTCTTTATTTCTTTATTCAACATTTACTCAAGGTTATCTATTGTTATTCCCTCAAAATCAGTCATAAACGACACTATGCGAGATTGGTAATGCTCACGTTTCACTTTAAGTCTCATCATTGCCGTAAACATATCACCACCATTTGCATGGTGCGTTTTCATCTCATACGAAAGGATATCTATCTCATCTCTTTCCAAAGTCTTCAGCACCTCCTTAATGCCTTCACGCGTAGGCGAAGAGAATGTCAACGATATGTTCTTTGCACCGAAACGGTTATGTATGAAGCTCACCGTCTCCAGGCATACTACAACCAGCATCGTTGCTGCCACAGCCAGCCAATACATACCCGAACCACATGCCAATCCTATGGCTGACGTAACCCACAGACCTGCAGCTGTCGTCAGGCCCCTGACCACATGCTTCTGAAAGATAATACAGCCTGCACCTATAAAACCGATACCCGAAACCACCTGAGCCGCTATACGCGACGGGTCAAGGCGTACCAGTTCCTCAGCCACCACATCATCATATCCATACTTTGACAACACCATGAATACCGCAGCGCCCAGTCCTACAAGGAAATGCGTCCTGAAGCCTGCCTCCTTGGCCCTATACTCACGCTCCAGTCCTATAATTCCGCCCAGGAAAGCCGCAAGCACAACACGTAATATAAATTCCAGCGTCATAATCCTTTATAATTGTATATCGTCAATACGCAGTTTCAGCATACCTGCAGGAACCTGAACCTGAACCACATCCCCCACAGCTTTATTGAGCAGCGCCTGGGCTATAGGTGACTTGATTGAAATCTTCCCCTCTGCCATATTGGCCTCGTGCGGACTTACTATTGTATATGACATTGTTGCATTGTTTCCTACATTGGTTATGCGAACCTTACTCAGCAGTCCCACCTTATCTTTGACCAGCCTTGAGGAGTCTATTACCCTTGCATGCTCCAGCACTCTCTGCTTGAAGCGTATCCTGCCCAGCAGGCGTGCCTGCTCCCTCTTGGCTGCATGGTACTCAAAATTCTCGCTGAGGTCACCCTGAGCGCGCGCTTCTGCTATGGCGTCTCTCACCTGTGGCAACTCCACGGTTTCCATGTGTTTGAGTTCCGCTACAAGGCTCTCGTAGCCCTCTTTTGACATATATTCCATTATTATATACTCTTTATATAGTTTTTAGTTATCATATCATAGTGCAGAGCTTCCAACTCTGCCAGCGTAAGGCTCTCCACCGTGCGTTCTATAGTTCTCACAAGCTCCTCGCGCCTATACTCTTCTGACATTGCAAAACGACTCATCTGTTTTTTCTGTTGTTGTAATTTACTTATCACCCACTCTCCCCATATTCATAATCTTCGTTGGGCACGCCTGCACACACTTGCCACATTTTATGCAATCATAATGCAGGTAGCCGTCAGCCTCACCACGGCTTTCATACGGTGTGAGCTGCATAGGGCATACGCGCGCGCAACTCTTACACTTCATCTGACATGTATTGTCCACGTGTACCGCCTTGTACCCTGCCGGCAACGGACTCTTACGCGGAGCCACCAACGCTGACAGGGAACCCATAGGACAGAATGAACACCATGTACGCGGAGCATAGATAAAGGCCAACACAACTGCCACTACCGACGTGACGAGAATGATATTCCAGAACACACGTCCCATTGCGCCCCAGTCTCCCCAAGCGAAATACATCTGTACGCCAAAGACCGTGAATATCAGACATACCATAAACACGCGGAAACCTACCGTACGTACAAATGCCGGAATAGGACGGTGCGGAGAGTAGCGTGACAGTACGCGGTCAAAGAAATTGCCCCTCGGACATATATTTCCACACCAGTACCTGCCTCTCCACACTGACATCAGCACCGGACCGACCATACATATAAGGGCAAGCAGCCCCACTACCGGGTAGAAATACCCAATTACAAGATATGCTATAATAATCCAGTAAAGCGGATATCCTTTTACTGGGAAATGTCTGTGAAATCTCTTTTGTCCTGACATAATTCTATTTTTTTGTTTATACCAGACTACAAATTTACAAAATAAATGCCATATAATCAAAAATAAAAACGGAAGATTTCCGGTTATATCTCTATCTGTGTTTTTCCACACCGTCTTCTTGACTCTATTTCTGTTTCCTCCTAAACATGCCCCAATAGGACATTTTTGTCATTTTGCCTTTTTATTTTTGTCAACAAAAAAACGCAATCTAGGAGAAAATGAGGCACAAAAAACAAGAAGAAGACGCCTTTTTTGCTCTTTTCACCCTTTTTTTTCCGTGAAAGCATAGCTTTTACAGTGTCATTCGATAGCTTTCACGATGAGAAACGATAGCTTTTACACCCTAAAACGATAGCTTTTACGACGTAAAAGCTATCGTTTTTTCATACCTTTCACTAACCCAACACTGATTATCAAGCAGTTACAACCTTCCGTAGATTTCGCTGTACGCGACCAGCGGGAAATAATTTTGAAATATCGCAAGGAAAATGGGGATAACGCACTCCCCAAAATAGGACAAAATCGTCATTCGCTATTTTTACATGCTCGCCACTGTCCAATCCCATCCGCCACTGTTCACGTCTCTTCTGCCACCGTTCACGTCAGTTTTGCTGACGTGCCCCCACCTCTAAAAAAAATCCTCACTTTATTTTGCCCTTAAACAGTTTTTCACTATCTTTGCCACACATTTTGACACGCGAAGAAGCCATAACAGCAGGCATAGATGTGCACGAGATACAGCACTCAATGAAGAGGCGCACTCCATGGCACGACTATAGCCGCAAGGGAACGTACATGCTGACCCTTGTGGTAAGAGAGCGCATGCCCTTATTAGGTACCTTGAGCGGATGCTTGGAAGGCGACATTCCGCCTTATGTGGTTCTCTCTGCCCTTGGAAACGCCATCGCTCAGGAAGAGCAGAAGAAGATTAACCGCTACTACCCTCAGATCGTGGTATGGAAGCTATGTATTATGCCTGACCACCTACACATGATTGTAAGGGTTAACGAAGACATAGGAGAAGGCAAGCATCTTGGAAAAGTCGTGGCTGGATTCAAATCGGGATGTAACACCGTCTATTGGAGGTTATTTAACATGAATGAACCTCCAAGGGAAGGACTGTTTGAGGAAGGCTACTGCGACAAGATTCTCTTGCACGAAGGTCAGTTAGACAACTGGAAACACTATCTTAACGACAACCCTCGCCGACTGATGATGAAACGCCAGAACCCAGAGCTTTTCACCATACTAACAGGTATGGAGATAGCTGACGAGCAATGTCAGATGGTCGGCAACAGATTCTTGCTGAACATTCCTGACAAGATGGCAGTCATCGTACACAGACGCTACACCGACGATGAGAACGCACGGTTGAGAGAGAAATGGCTGGCATGTGGCGAACGTGGCGGTGTACTAGTCAGTGCAGCCATCTCGCCAAGAGAGAAAGAAGTACTGCGAGAAGCCATGAACCGAGGTTACAACATCATCCTGCTTAGAGAGAATGGTTTCCCCAAGCTATACAAACCCTCCGGCGAGGCCTTCAACGCTTGTGCTGCAGGATTACTGTTACAGATAAGCCCCTATGAGTTCCATTATGAGAAAAGGGTAATAACAAGGGCGCAGTGCCTCCACCTGAACGCAATGGCTGAAAAGATAGCCGGCGAGATATAACGACTGCATACGCCCCAAGCAGCAGCGACGCTACCTCCAGATGGCAAAACCACCTGGAACTGTGGCAGTTCCGCCACCGTCCACGTCAGTTCGCCAGATCCGCCACCGTCCTCGCCTATCCACCACCGTTCACGTCAGTTTTGCTGACGCGCCCCACCAGCCCCCATCTAAAAAAACTCATTTTATTTTGCCCTTAAACTGTTTTTCATTACCTTTGCAATAGTTTACTACCTTTTTATGGATTCAGTACTACATTTATTGTTTAACCATGAATAACGAACAAAAGCTACGCCTGAATGATTAGCAAGACCTACCATAAATATATATGGCTTCTTAACACGTTGTTGACAAGCAGCCCACTGACCTTTGATGAGGTTAATATGCTCTGGGAAGACAGTCCTGCCAACGACGGGCCGATACCGCTACGCACCTTTCATGAATACCGCAAGGGGATAAAGGAAATGTTCGGCGTAGACATAGAGTGTGACCGCTCAAAGAATGTATATTACGTAAAGAACCCCGAGGTACTGGATAGCAACAAGTTAGCCAAGTGGTTGTTGCGCAAGTATAGCATTCCACAGGACTTTGCCACATTCAATGGCATGAAAGACAGGATTCTTCTGGAGGAAATTCCTATGGGCAGGGTATTCCTGGACACTGTCATGGAAGCTATGCGGACGAATGCAGAGTTGCGTATTGACTACCAGCGCTATCAGGATGAGCAGCGTGAAGAACACTTGCGTACGTTTACGATGCAGCCCTATGCGCTTAAGGTATATAACAGGCGTTGGTATCTGTTGGGTTTCCTGAAAGAGGACAATGACATACGCACCATAGCCTTAGATCGTGTAATAGATATGGAGGCTCTTCCAAGTAAATTTGAAATGCCGGCGGACTTTGATGCCAGGAAATACTTCGCTAATGTAGTAGGTATTTACGTAGATAAGGACCTGCCTGTAGAGAAGGTGAGAATCAGGGCTTATGGCGCACAGGCAGACTATCTGCGTTCTGTCCCTCTCCATGGAAGTCAGTCGGAAGGAAACTCCAAGCATGGCGAATATGCCGAATTCTCATATAATCTATGTGTCACGCCAGAATTAGTTAGTCAGCTATTGGCTATGGGGGACAAAGTGGAGGTGCTGGAACCTGAAACGTTAAGGATTAAAATGAAAGAGAGAATTTGTAACACGTTTAACTTTTATAAATAAAAAAAATATCTATTATGAAATCAATTCTCGACAAACAGAAAAAGTGGGCAGATAAAAGAAGCTTACGTTATGACAAGTATGCATATCTTGATTGTTATCAGTCAAATCTTTTTGTGCCTTTAGATGAAACTGATATAAAAAGTTTTAAAGAAGGTAAAGGTAACGAATTGGAAGACAAAAATGGAGAAAAAGCAAAGATGAAATCATTGATATCTTCTTCAGCTTTATGTGTGAATTTCTTTTTGTACTTGAAACAAAATGGTTTGCTTCCTTCATTTTTAAGAACTATAGAAACAAATGATACAAGTATTGTTAAAGGAGAGTTTGAAAAGCAACTAAAAACGGGAGCCTCAAACGCGAAAGCAAATTTAGACTTTTATATTGAATGTAATGATTGCGTTATTGGTATTGAAAGTAAGTTTACTGAACATTATAATAAAGACCATGGTCCATTGAAACAATCATATTTGAATAAAAACACAAAATGGCAATTAAAAGATAAGTATTCTAAGTCTTTCCCCGAATTAGCTGAGTGGATTAATAATAAGTGGAAAGAAGGCAAGTATTATGATGACAAAAAAACATACACAGGAAGATTCTCACCTTTTGAGTATCTAGATGTTGCACAACTAATAAAGCACTTGTTTGCCTTGAACAATGATGTGAAGAAACCATATACCCTACTTTATATATATTATTATACACCATGTGAGGAGATAGATAAACATGAAGAAGAACTAAAGGAATTCTGTTCTATCTTAGAGAAAGATAGTATTCGTTTTATTTCTGTTTCTTATCAATCTATTTTTGCTAAGTTAAAAGAAGCTTTAGGGATTCATATTGATTATTTAAATTATATGGAATCTCGCTATTTCTCAAATTAAATCTAACAAATCTCACCTCCTTTCTGCGGCGTTTTTGCGCATCAACAGGCAAAAACGCCATTTTTCGTGTTTCTTATTCGTATAATATAGTATATATAATGGGGGGCTATTCTTTTTTACGTACTATAAATACAATAATTAGTGACAACTCTTAATGTTTAATTCAAATAAATAATTCAAATTATGAAAAAGATCTATTCTTACATTGTAGCAGTTTTTGCAATCTGTTTGTGTTCTTGCAATCAATCAACTTCTAATGATTATGCAAGTCAAATCCAATACTCATTGAGAGTGAGAGGAGATGCAGATGGCAGAGTTAATTTTCTATGGCAAAGAGGGCACCTTGATTTCCACGGTAATGCTAATGTGGATTTCTCTATCAGTTCTGATACTATTAATGATTACACAGATTACATTATACCTTTGCCCGAGGCACTTTCATCTAATGATGTAAAACTTAAAACCTTTGGCAAGGAGGTGGCTAAGCAAGTTGCTGACATCCAATTGGTAGAAGCTGAAGGCAATTACAGTATTGTCATTGATGGTCATGCCTATGACCCCAAAACAGGACTTGCCATAAAGGTTTACAAGGTTTTTGAGAATGTAAAAAACAAATAGGATGTAATGAGTAAGAACAAAATTTAAATAATAGAAACGAACATGAAACACTTAGAACTATTCCTCAGCCTCGCTGCGGCTGGCATGAAGCAGCGATACGGTGACAAACCGGCAAAAGAAATAATGTTGAGAAGCCTTTGGGAGAGGAAACACATCATCGACGCGGGGTTTACGGACTATTACATTATGGCTTATCAGATATTCAACCAATATGCAGCGGCGGCAGGGATTAACGTATGGGCGCGAGGAGCCACACCCTCTTCTGTTGTCTGCTATTGTCTGGGACTTACAGAAATTGACCCTATAAAGTATGGACTGTGCTCTGTACGTTTTGTTAATGACAGAACGCCCCGTTTTCAGTTTGATATAGAAGGGGATCGCTATGATGAGTTTATGAAAGGAGCGGAAATGTTGCTGAAAACGGAGGCAAAGAACTTTGACATTCCATCCATCAGGAAGTGTTTGTTCAGAAATGAGCCGATAGGAAAACAGATGAGAATAATTTCCGTGTCACCATGTGATTATCTTGGCACTAAACATGAGAGGCCTATACCAAAAGGTATTGATGACGAGATAGCCCACTATGCCCTTTCTTTTCCTAAGAAGGGCAAATTAATGGATTTGTATGAGGCTTATATGCAAGAGCCTCATGCCTTTGACCACTTAATCTATCAGGAGGAAATGTTAGACATACTTCGCCACACCTTTAATATAGATAGCATCAAGGCTAACGACATACGAATAGCTATCCAAAGATGCGAGACGGAACAAGTGGAATGCTATAAAAAGGAAATCTTTGCTGACATGAATGGCACTTCCATACAAGAGGCAGAAGCAGCATGGCAAAGACTTAACAGCAATCCTCACGCCTTCCTTAAAGCTCATGCTGTCAGCCAAGTAGTGGCAAGATACAAATTTGATACTAACGCTAAAAAAGATATGATAAAAATGAGACAATCAGAAATTCAGAAGCGCATAACCTGTCGCGACAATGAGTCACTAAACAAGTATCTTGCAGAGATAGGTCGCACACCTCTTATTTCTATTGAAGAAGAGGTAGAACTGACTCGACAGATAAAGAAAGGTGGGGCAGTCGGCGAACTTGCCAAGAACAAACTGGTGACGGCAAACCTGAGGTTTGTAGTTTCTGTGGCTAAGCAATACCAGCACAGGGGATTACCCCTGAACGACCTCATTAATGAAGGTAACATTGGTCTTATCAAAGCAGCACAGAAGTTTGACGAAACACGCGGATTCAGGTTTATCTCGTATGCAGTGTGGTGGGTTCGTCAGAGCATATTACTGGCTATCGCCGCACATAAGCGCATCATGTGTGTGCCACAGGATGAAGTGGAGAGGCTTAGCCGCATCAAACATGATGACAGCCATATAGACCGCAAGATTGACCATGAGTCAATTGCACAGGAATTTAACGATGTTCTCAAGCGAGTATTGAAGGAGCGCGAAGCGTTTATTATTCGTGAATGCTATGGCGTAGGATGCCCGGAGAAAGGATTAGACGATATAGCAAAAGAATTAGGGCTGACACGTGAACGCGTACGCCAGATTCGTGAGAAGTCGATAGAAAAACTGCGCAACAGCGGCAACGCTGAAATACTAATCAAATATCTGGGATAGATGAATACATAGTAATGCTGTTACTACTGCCACGCTTGAACGGCTTATAAGGAGTAATACTAATAATCTTTAAAAGTTTATCTGAAAGCATTGCCTATTCAATAAAAAAGAGTAATTTTGTATTATTCTACTTCCAATTATTATGTTTCGAAATATTATTACGACACTACTCTCCTTCATTACATTGACAGGATATGCACAACAGGCTGAGTCACGAGAGAGAAACACTGATAGTCAAATAAAATGCCACATAGAGGGCTCTATGGAGACCGACGCGTGGGGCGACGATATAATCATCTGCGAGGATGGCATTGACCTACGCGCTGCAGACAACCCGCGCTTTCACGTGAAAGCCAAGGACGGACATTTCACATACGATATCGAGACCGACTTCCCGAGGCTCTACAAGGTATGTTTCGCAAATCAACTAAAGACTGGTAAATATTACGTTGGCAATTTTCTCGCCGAGAACTGTGACGTGAGTATCACAATGTATGAAGACAAACCGATACACATTGTCAGCAACGGAGAAGAAGGACTCAGGCACATGGTAAAAGACAGTATAGAGAAAGTACGCTTTATGAACGCCCTTGAGGAAATCGACAATAAGTTGAGAGCCCCTGACCACATGACAGAGTTCTACAATGCTGAATTCCTTTCCACAGTTGCCAAGGTACGGTCTATGGATGTGGATAGTCTGCCAAAGGCATACGTTGACTCTATCCGTCAGGTCATAGATTATTATATGCGAAATGAGAGTGAACAGTTTAACACTCAAGGCTTGCTGTTGAAACAGCGACGTGACAGCATTACTGCAGAACTGAGCCACTTCCGCATTGCCTACGCAGAAAAGCACCCGATGCTTTGGACTCTTTACGATGTACTCTTTGCTACTCAATACCTGAAATATGCAGACATCATTGCAAACTTCAACAAGTCTGATTACGAGCAATATCTGATGCTCTATCACAGCAAACTAACCAAATACTACCCTAACCACCCCATCCACGAACAGATAGCCACAGCTGAAACAGCGTTGCGTTTACAACCAGGCAAACCATACATAGACTACACGGTGCGTAACATTGACGGTCAGCTTGTTCCTATCTCCACACTTACGAAAGGCAAAGTAGCACTCATTGACCTCTGGGCTTCATGGTGCGGTCCATGCCGCCGCCACAGCATAGCTATGATTCCTATCTTTGAACGTTACAAGGACAAAGGCTTCACCATCATTGCCATTGCCCGTGAGCGCAGCCGCAAGGCGATGGAAAACGCCGCCAGTATGGACGGCTACCCATGGCAGAGTCTCTTGGAACTGAACGACGAAAACGGTGTATGGCGCAAAAACGGAGTAGATAATGCCGGAGGTGCCATGTACCTCATAGACCGTGACGGTACCATTCTCTCTACCTCAACAAACGCAAAGGAACTGGAACCGCTAATTAAGAAAGCACTAAACGCGGAATAATGCGCAAAAATAAACTTAAACAAAATATAGCACAAACAATGAGAAAACTCTTTTTACTCGTGGCAGTGGCAGCTGTCACCGTGTGTGGTATGCGCGCCCAGACAATGCCGCAGATTGCACCTGACGCACAGTACCGCATAGGCAAGCTCGACAACGGTCTGACCTACTACATCAGACATAACGAGTACCCTAAGGACGTAGCAGACTTCTACATAGCTCAGCGTGTGGGCTCTATACAGGAGGAGGACAACCAGCGCGGACTGGCGCACTTCCTTGAGCACATGGCGTTCAACGGTTCCACACACTTTAAGGGCAACGGAATAATAGACTTCACCCGTGGACTTGGCGTAGCTTTCGGCCGTGACATGAATGCCTTCACTGGTGTGGATAAGACGGTATATAACATTTGCAACGTGCCTACAACAAGACAGACGGCTCTGGACTCTTGTCTGATGGTGCTGCAAGACTGGTCATGCGGTCTGTTGCTGCTGCCCGAGGAGATAGACAAGGAGCGCGGCGTGGTGCACGGTGAGTGGACTGCACGTAACAGTCCGGTACAGAGGATGGTGGAGAGAAACCTCACGAAGATATTTCCAAACTGCAAGTATGGTGAGCGACTGCCCATAGGACTGATGGAGGTGGTGGACTCTTTCACTCCCCCTACCCTTCGCGCATACTATGAGAAATGGTATCATCCAGAGAACCAAGCCCTGATAATAATAGGCAACGTGGATGTGGACCACACTGAGAAAATGATACGAGAGATGTTTGGCGGCATCAAGGCGCATGCCAATGCTGCACACGTGACACCGGTGCCAGTTCCTGACAACGAGCAGACCATATACATCACTGACAAGGACAAGGAAATGCCCTACACCATACTGGAGATAGAGATGAAGGCAGACCCTCTGCCACGCGAACTGAGGCAGACACAGATGGCATACCTTCACCAATATCTCACAAGCATGATATGCACTATGTTTGGCAAGCGCATGAGCGAACTGGTGCGCGAGCCCGACTGCCCATTCGTACAAATGTCACTGGGCTATGGACAGTATGGCGGACTGGCATCAACAAAAGATGCCTTTGTACTGACGGCGGTGCCTAAGGACAATAAGGACAAGGAGACTCTCGCGGCTGCAGTGAGGGAACTACGCAGAATAAAACTGCATGGATTTACTGCCGGCGAGTACGTACGTGCAAAGGAGGAGTTCCTGTCAGGCAAGGAGAAGGCTTACACCAATCGCGACAAACGCAAGAACAATGAGTTCTATTCTGCCTGCCTCGGCAACTACATTGACGGCTACGCCATGCCCGATGCTGAGACCACATACCAATTGTGGCAAGCAATGGCACAGAGCATCAACCTTGACATTATAAACCAGACCATTGCACAGGCCATAACCATAGACTCTGACAAGAATATGATGGTGTTATGTTTAGCTCAGGACAAGGAGGGCAAGGAGAACCTCAACGAGACTGACATGAAGGACATCATTACCACCACACGCACGGAAGAGGTGACGGCATGGGTTGATAATACGAAGGACGAGCCACTGATAAAGGATATGCCAAAGGCTGGCAAGATAGTAAAGGAGAAAACGTTGGACACATTCGGCTACACTGAACTTACGCTGTCGAACGGAGCAAAGGTATGTCTTAAGAAGACAGACTTCAAAGACAATGAGATATTACTCAGAGGATGGGCACAGGGTGGCACATGGCAGTATGGTGAGAAGGACTATACCAACACGACTCTGTTTCATGACATTACGGAGACCTTCGGACTGGGTAACTTCTCTAACTCTGAACTGGAGAAAGCACTGGCAGGCAAGCAGTGCAGCCTCAGCGTCAGCATGGACGGCCGCAGCAATAACGTAAACGGCTCATCCACGCCAAAGGATTTTGAGACCATGATGCAGTTGTTGTACCTGTACTTTACCGCTCCTCAAAAGGACGAAAAAACTTACAACACTCTCATCAACATGGTAGAAACGGCACTGAAGAACCGTGACCTGCAACCTGAGACGGCACTCAGCGACAGCATAGCATATTACTATGCCCAAGGAAACAAGCGCTATGCGAACATTAAGGCAGAGGACCTCAAGAACGTATCATTGGACCGCAGCATGGAGATTATGCGTGAGCAGTTCACCAATGCCAACGACTTCACATTTACCATTACAGGCAACTTTGACGAACAGCAGGCACGACAGTTGGCATGCCTATACATAGGCTCCCTGCCAGGCAAGGGCAAAGCGGTTAAGACGAAGGATGAACGTACCTTGTTCTGTGGTAACGTCAACTGCGACTTCAAGCGTAAGATGGAAACTCCTAAGCCTTACATGGTGCAGACTTACAAGGGCACCGTGGACAACACGCTGCGCAACAGCATATTGGCATCATTCGTAAGCGAGGTACTGACAGCCAAACTGCTGAAGGTAGTACGCGAGGACTCAAGTGCGGTGTATGGCATCAGTGCAAGCGCAAGTATTAACGCAGAACCGGAGAAGAGTTATGCCATACTGTCAATCTCGGCACCTATCTCTACACCTGAGAAGACAGACATGGTGCTGGCACTTACGGAAAGATGTATAAAGGAGGTGGCAGAGAAGGCTGATGCAGAATCAGTAGAGAACGTAAGGAAGAACAAACTGAAGCAGTTTGACATCAACCTGCGCAATAACGGAACATGGCCAGACATGCTTAGGACATGGTATCGATATGGCATAGACCCTTACACCGACTTCAAGAAGATAGTAAATGATATAACTACAGAGGATGTGTCTAAGTTCCTGCGTGAAGCAATAATTGCAAGCGGCGACAAACTGCAGGTAGTAATGCGACCAGAGTAAATGACATATTATAAGAAAAAGAAAAGGAGTCACTAATGACAGTGACTCCTTTTCTTATATATAAAGCTATGTACTAAATCAATATGGTACGTCATCATTGGAAATCGGTCCGCCTCCAAACGGATCATCCTCGGGTTCCTGTGGTGCATTCAAGGCACTGTTACGATATGTGCCTCCATTCTCATCACTCGTAATATACGGATCTATATCATCTGGGTTAGCAAAGCGGGTGAACTGACCTACGAAACGCAGGTTAACATCTGCCACGGCACCTTTACGGTGCTTGGCAACACATATCTGTGCTATACCCTTCAAACTATTGCCCTGTGTGTCCTCCATGATATGATAATACTCTGGACGGTGAACAAAGATGACCATATCGGCATCCTGCTCTATGGCACCCGATTCTCGCAGGTCAGACAACTGCGGACGCTTGCCGTCTTCGCCCGGACGCTGCTCCACTGCACGTGAGAGCTGTGAGAGTGCAATGATAGGGATGTTGAGCTCCTTGGCGAGTCCCTTCAACGAACGCGAGATAGTTGACACCTCCTCCTGACGTGAGTTGAACTTCATGCCTGCGGCATTCATCAGCTGCAAATAGTCAATCATTATCAGTTTGACTCCCTTTTCCTTCACCAATCGACGTGCCTTAGTGCGAAGTTCAAAGACAGACAGACCTGGTGTATCATCAACGTAAAGCGGTGCTCCCATCAGTTTCCCTATATTAGCATCAAAACGTTTCCAATCTTCCGCTGAAAGCTGACCACTAAGAATTTTACTACCTTCCAGAGAGCAGACATTAGAGATAAGACGGTTAACAAGTTGCACATTATTCATCTCAAGAGAGAAGAAAGCCACCGGGTCGTGGTTGTCCACGGCGATATTCTTTGCGAGTGAAAGGGCGAACGAAGTCTTACCCATGGCAGGACGACCTGCTATGATGATAAGGTCAGAGTCTTGCCAACCCGACGTAAGCTTATCCAAATCAGTATATCCAGTGGATACACCAGTGATGCCTCCTGTATTGCTGGCTGCCTTCTCTATCATGGCACGTGCCTGCATCACCACAGGGTCAATCTGAGTATAGTCTTGTCGCAAATTGGTCTGTGAGAGTTGGAATAACGACCCTTCCGCTTTTTGCATCACTTCTTTTATATCCTGTCCCTCGTCAAGCGCCATTGTGCCGACCTCGGATGCATAGCTTATAAGCTGACGAGCTATGTACTTGTCTGCAAGAATGGTGGCATGGGTCAAGATATTGATAGAGGATGACACGTTCATGGTAAGCTCCGCTAAATACAACGGTGCACCTACCTCGTCATGAGTACCCTCACGTTTCAACTCCTCCTCTACCGTGAGCATATCAACAGGCAGCTCATTTAGACTAAGAGTCTGTATGGCACGGTATATTTTCTGATGACGTGGGTCATAGAATGTCTCAGGATGTAATATCTCACTTACTTCCGTAAAGGCATCCCTGTCTATCAGAAGCGAGCCTAACACAGCCATCTCTACATCCACGGCCTGTGGTGGCAGATGGCCCAAGGCCGCATCTACTTGTTTCTGCTTTGCACTTCTTGTTCTGTTAGTGTTACTGTTTGCCAATGTTATTCTTCCTTATTTTATAACTTTATTATCATAGTGTAATAGTCTGGATAGGCACAGAGCACATCTAACGGTCTTTCTTCAAAGATACCATAAATGGTACTGCCACTACCTGACATAGAGGCATATATAGCGCCTCTGTTATATAAATCTTTCTTTACCTCACCCAATATAGGAAGGGAGCGAAAGACACTATCCTCAAAGTCGTTTCTCAACTCATTAGCCCATGTTTCTATGGGTTGTGCTACAATATCCTTACAACACTTTTTCGGAGTAGAAGGGGTTATTCCTGCGTATGCCTCCTTTGTTGACACCGCCACACCCGGTTTGACAAGAGCCAAGAACTTATCATCTAACCCATTTATGCTCACTGGACTTAACTTATCACCTATGCCTTCCGCATACGACGGAACAGGATTAATGAAGAAGGCGCAGTCTGCTCCCAATTTAGAGGCATAAAGTCTCATCTCGTCATCAGACATGCCAATGCTGAACATCTCATCTAATGCTTTTATCATATAAGCAGCGTCTGACGAACCTCCCCCCATACCGGCCTGTGATGGTATCATCTTGTTCAGAGTCACTTTCACTCCGGGAATATCATAGTGCTCGCGAATTATATTGTATGCCTTGACCACAAGATTCTGCTGCGGGTCACAAGCAAGATTCGCTCCTTCTATATCTATATCACATCCTGCCTGATGGGACTCTGTGATATCTATCACATCATGTACGTTGACAGGATAGAACACGGTCTCAAGGTTATGATATCCATCATCACGCTTTGACACCACATTCAGTCCTATATTAATCTTTGCTTTCGGATATACTGTTATCATTTGCCCTACTCTATTGAATTCAACCATAGTGCACTTGAGGCATCACTCGGCATACGCCAATCTCCTCGTGGAGACAGGGATACAGAGCCCACCTTAGGTCCGTCAGGCAGACAAGAGCGCTTAAACTGTTGTGAGAAGAAGCGACGCAAGAATGTCTTCAGCCATTTCTCTATAGTGGCATCGTCAAACCTATACTTCTCATCATTGTTAAAGGCATGCTTTGCCAACATGAGTATCTTTGCTGGGCTGAATCCTAAACGCAACATATAATAAAGGAAGAAATCATGAAGCACATACGGGCCAACCAAGTCTTCTGTCTTCTGGGCTATGTTACCTTGCTCATCTGCAGGTATCAGTTCAGGAGAAATAGGAGTATCAATGATATCCAAGAGTGTAGCTTTTGCCTCTGCGTCCACCTGGGTATCTGCCACATAACTGACAAGATACTTTATCAAAGTCTTCGGTATGGACACATTGACGCCATACATTGACATGTGGTCACCATTATATGTGGCCCAACCTAATGCCAACTCTGACAAATCGCCGGTACCGATAACCATACCGTTCAGCTTGTTGCTCATATCCATCAGTATCTGAGTACGTTCACGTGCCTGTCCGTTCTCGTATGTCACATCATGCACGTTTATATCGTGCTCTATATCCTTAAAATGCTGTATGCAAGCATCTTTTATTGATATCTCCTTTATCGTTACACCTAACTGCTTCATAAGGTTTACCGCATTGGTATAAGTGCGGTCTGTAGTACCAAAGCCCGGCATTGTAACTCCAACAATTCCCGTACGAGGTATATTCAACTTGTCAAATGTCTTGACACATACCAATAACGCAAGAGTTGAATCTAATCCGCCACTGACACCTACCACTACAGTCTTACAGTTTGTATGCACGATACGCTTGGCCAATCCTGACACTTGGATATTGAAGATTTCGTCACATGACGCCGTAATATCCTCTGTCTTTGGAATAAACGGAGTAGGATTAATCTTGCGTATGAGTGAGAATTCCTTGACCGTAACAGAATGACACTCTATGATACTAACCTCACCATCCTTATATGCTGTACGCTGGGCATTAACGAATGTAGTATTGTTACGACGCTCTGCACGTAATTTCTCATAGTCTATCTGAGATACAACCATCTGAGGTTCAAAAGAGAAACGCTCACTTTCCTCTATCAACTGTCCATTCTCGTATATCAATGCATTGCCACCATATACCACATCCTGAGTACTTTCTCCAAAACCTGAGCTGGAATATACATATCCTGACAATGTACGTGCACTCTGCTGAGACAGCAACTGACGAAGATATGTATTCTTGCCTATCAACTCGTCTGAAGCTGAAAGGTTGAATATAATATCAGCACCAGCAAGCGTCAAACGTGTTGACGGAGGTTCAGGAGCCCATACATCCTCACACAGTTCCACGGCGAATGTAGCTCCGGTATATGTACGGAAGATAGTCGGAGCGACAGAAACATGATTTATACCGCCAGCATACTTAATGTCTGTGCTATGCAAGTCTTGTGCAGAAGCGAACCATCTTTTCTCGTAAAACTCACTGTAATTCGGCAGATATGTTTTAGGAATTATGGACAGTATCTCGCCCTTCTGTATCACTATGGCGCAATTCATAAGTATCGTGCCTACAGTGATAGGAGCACCTACTATCGTTATTATATCTAACTGTCGGGTAAAGTCAAGCAACATCAAAACAGATTGCTCCGCAGCATCAAGCAATAACTGCTGACGGAACAAATCCTGGCATGTGTATCCAGTCAGACACAACTCCGGGAAGACTATGACCTCTCCCCCCTGCCCCTCGGCACGGGCTATCATCTGTTCAATCTCTTTTAGATTGTACTGACAGTCGCCTACCTTTACCCTCGGCACTGCCGATGCCACTTTGATATATCCGTAATTCATTCTATTGTATTAATATTGAAGAATCTCCATAAGATAAGAAACGGAAATCATTTTTCAGCGCATAGTCATAAACCTTGCGCCAATCATTTCCTATAAATGCTGAGACTAACAGTAGCAAGGTTGACTGAGGTTGATGGAAGTTGGTTATCAATCGACTCACCACATGATATGTATATCCCGGCACTATTATTATTTTTGTTGATGACTGTATGCATGACCTACCATTCTTATCCATCCACCGCAACACTGCATTTAATGCATCTTGTGTTTCAGGCATTGGCTGATCATTCTCATACGGTTCCCACTGTCCTACAACAAGTTCATCTTCTGTTAAATCTATATTTCTTAACAGCTTACATCCTATATAATACAAGCTCTCAAGGGTCCTGACAGTGGTTGTTCCAACCGCTACCGCCTTACAACCATGCTTCACCAGGCTTTCTACCGTGCTACGTTTTACACTGATAAACTCCCTGTGCATCTCATGTCCTTCTATTTTTTCAGCCTTTACGGGTCTGAACGTACCTGCACCTACATGCAGTGTCACCTCTTCTCTTATTACGTTATGTGCATCAATGTCTTGCAACACACTATTCGTAAAATGTAATCCGGCTGTAGGAGCCGCCACACTTCCCTTTATCTTTGAGTATACAGTCTGATACGTAGCCTTGTCACTCTCCTCTGTCTTTCTGTTGAGATATGGAGGTATTGGCAATTCTCCCACTGCCTCCAGAATCTCGGCAAACGAGACATCCGCATCCCACTCAAAAGTACAGATATGTCCTGTTTGTATCTCTTCTCCACGGGTGACAGCGAGTCTGACAGCCTTGTCTCCTACTTCTATCACTCTACAAAGTTCACCCTCTTTCCATTTCTTCAGGTTACCTATCATACAAACCCAGGAACACAGTCCACGCTGCTGGAATATCTGCTCATAGTCACATGGACTATAAGGCTCCAACAAGAACACCTCTATTAGTGCTCCTGTCTCTTTATGGAAATGCAGACGTGCCTGAATAACCCTTGTATTATTATATATCATTAAAGAGTTCTCAGGTATATATCTCGTGATATTCTTGAATATATCACTCGTTATCTCTCCCCTATTATAAACCAACAACTTACTTTCGTCCCTTTTACTCAAGGGGAACTTAGCTATTCGTTCATCAGGCAACTCATAGCTATAGTCTTTTATTTGTATGTCCTTAGGATTTTTCAATGTATATAATTTATGAGATTAGAATATATTTCTGCCAAAGGCAACGTCGAGATACACAGCATTAAAAAGAACACTGCTGTAACCGCATCCACATCTATATATGAATAACCTGTCGAGGTGTAATGAGAGGATATATAGCTTCTCTCCGTTGATACTTTCTTATATAGTTTATAATACAAGTAATAACTTATCAACGCAGCAACTATTCCCCATGCCACGCCAACTATCACATCAGTAAAGAAATGCTGACCCAAATACAATCTGGTCCACATATTAATTACTGCCCATAGATATAAGGTGGTACTAAGTAATACACTTCTCACCATCAAGGTAAAAAATGTTGCAACAGCAATAGTGTTGGCTGCATGTGAGGAAAAGAAGCTGAAATCCTTACTATGCATATCCCCCGCAATTTGCGCCAGATACTTAAACTCTGGATCATTACATGGTCTTATTCTTTCCGCCAAAGGCTTTACCAACAAATTTGACATACCCGAGGCAATAAACACACACAATGCTATACAACCTATAGCAAGCAGTATCTGCGTCACATTGTCATTGTTCTTGACTATCAACACAAACAAAGCGATAAACAGTGGCACCCAGAAATAAGCATTCGTGAGTGTCAATGCCATTTGGTCAAAAAACACACTGTCACTACCAAAGAATATATCTATGAAAAATTTGTCAACAACATTATTCATATCTCTTCAACATCTTTTACTTGTATCCATCCTTTTCGACCGTCAGAGAGAGAAACGGCGAACCATCCCTTAATATCCCTGTCTTCTATCACCATCATTGTTCCCTCATGTATCAATCCCTCATCTGTGGCATTATCCGACGGCGATGTTTTCATCTTCGTCTCTTTTACCATTACAACAGCCGTATCATGAGAGGTCAAGCTCTTTTTACGCTGCCATGCAAAGATGTTCCCACATAAAAAGGCAAGGAACAGAACTATGGAACAATAGAACGAAAGTCGCTTTATTATAACATTCTCATTGAAAAGGAATATCAAGAACAGCAATAATGACAATATCAACGATACCAAAGCAAAATAAGCCCAGCCGTCAATAGTCATAACGCTCTGCAATCCTTTGAACCATTGCACAAAGAATATATCATACTTCATTGGCAGTCTGTCTTGTGTCTTTGATATGGCTATATCTATGCTATGTTGTATTTTAGCGTTCATAGGAGCATACTTATATGCTCTTCCGTAATTTAATATCGCCATTGGAATATTATCCGTACGATAATAACAGTTTGCCAAATTATGATAGAGAGCCGCAGACTCGCCTGCTTTCAACTCCTGACTATACAACTTTATAGCCTTCTGGTAATCTCCGGAACGATAGGCCTCGTCTGCCATTGCCTTTTCATTCTTCGCGGCAACATTAAGGGCACACCCCAAACACATTATCACCATTATAAATAATGACAACGTCTTTTTTGAGGTCTTACGCTTCTTGACGCTTTCCTCTATCTCTATAATAGCTTCTGATGCTTTTTTGTAGGTGTCTGCCATCATCTTCCTAATGCCTTCCGTATCACTCTTTGGTGCATACCTTGCAAACTCACACTCATCAACAGCCTCTATAAACTTATTAGCACTTGCTTCATCTACTTGACTATGAGCTAAATTTTCAAGGATATTCTCTCTGGACAATTTCTCTACAGGTATATTGAGCTTGTCACTTATATATCCCCACAAAGCACGCAACACCTCTTCGTAGAACAGTGTCTCTTTATTTTCTGCCATTAACTTCTGTGCTTTCTTCAGACGCTTTGTCGCTACTCCACTCGCTTTCTTTACCTTTAACGTGGTCAAATCAGCCATAGCAGCCGCTCTCTTTCTGAAGACTATCAGCAATGCAATGAATGACACAAGAATTACGACATTCAACAATATAGAGTTAACAGAACCGAAGAAAGTATCAGATGGACGCTCCCTTACGCCATCACCTACTATCAAGTCACTTATATCATTGTTGTTAACGGAAGTGTAGTCTGCCATACTGCCACTACCATCGCCTTTCTCTACGTTAATCTCTATCGCACTTGTTCTGGATGTCTTATATGTCTTTGTATTTGTATCGAAATATATTAATTCTATAGCAGGTATTGTATATTTTCCCTTATTTCTTGGAACAATAAGGTAATCATACACCATACTGCCAGCCAAACCATCAGCCGTGAGTTTCGTATTATCTGTAATCTTAGGGTCATACTTGTCAAAATCACTCGGCAGTTGTATCTCAGGCATCTTGATAAGTTTCGTATTACCTGTACCACTTACCACCACTCGCAATTTTATTGGGTCACCGGCTTTTACAGTCTTCTTGTCAACTGATGATGATATAGAGAAGTTGCCGACTCCACTTGAGTAGCCCACTGGCTTTGAAGGCAAAGGATTTACCTGTATAGTTACACCCGGAGCTTTTATCTCTTTCTTTACCTCCACATATCCAGAGCCTCCATTAAAGAATGCCTCAAAAGGATCCACATTCGGATTTTCCTGTACTACTATACCTTTGAAGGTTATACTTGGTATCTCTAACTGTCCCGACATCTGCGGGAACATCACATACTGGCTCCAAGTAACACACCTGTATTGCTTGCCATTTATATTCTCAACATGGAATGTCTTTTGTTGTGGCAATTGTATTTCTTGTGTATGGAAGCCATTGAGGTCCGGCATCTTTCCCTCTAACTGTGTAAGCTCCACCTGAGTATATACCTTATAAGTCAAGAGAATAGGCTCTTGCTCATACACCTGTTTTTTGTTAGCAGTAACGCGAATGAACAAGTCATTGCCACTTATCCTGCTGCCGGCACGGTCCACCCTTGAGGCCGAATTCTGTCCATGGGTATTTTGTCTTGCATTTCCCTTTCCTGATACAGATATTCTCAATGCCTGTGAGGTTACCTTATGACCACCTATAACAGCGTATGCAGCAGGAATGACGAACGTTCCGTTCTTATTGGCAGACAACACATAGGTATAAGTAACCGAAGCCGATTGTGACGTTCTTCCATTTACCATAGAGAAACTCTGCTGCGTACTGGTACTCGGACCATATACTACTTCGAACGCCTCAGGGATATTCCCTATATGAAAACTTTTTACATCTGTCGTATTGATTATATATTGCAGTTGAAACTGTTGTCCCACGGCAACCGACGTCGGACCCTTCACCGTTACTTTCTGGGCAAAGGTTCCTAATGTCATCATAAGTACATTCAGGAGCAATATGGCTCTCATCCCTAAATGTCTCATATCATATTTCATTACTATTCTACTCACTTCTGCTTCCTTCTTTGTCTTACCAATTCTTTTGCAGATTCTTACGTTTCGGCTGGCTCATTGCCTTCTTTAACCTCTGTTGCGTTTGCTTTTCCTCCTGCATTGCTGCGTTAAGGAGTCTTTCAGCATTATCTTTGCTCAGTTGGTTCTTATTCTCCTGCTCTTTTTTATTTTGCTTGTCTTTATCTTGATTATCTTTGTTTTTATCCTTATTCTGGTCTTTTTTATCTTTATTCTTATCTTTATTGTTTTTATTATTATCTCCTCCAGAGTTGTTATTCTGGTTATTCTGATTATTCCTATTCTGTCGCTGACACAAAACCAAGTTATACCTGGTCTCATTATCATTAGGCCTTAGCCTCAATGCTTGTTTATATTGCTCTATCGCTCCTCCATATTGTTGTTGGCGCTGAAGTATCACACCCATATTATGGTAAGCCATAGCCTTGCGTATTTTACTTTTTTCCGCATTAACAGATTTTTGGAAGCACTCCATCGCAGCGGAGTCTTTTTGCTGTGCCATCAATGCGCATCCCAGGTTATACATCGCTTGGGCATTAGAGCTATTCACAGACAAAGCCTTTCTATAAGACACCTCTGAGTCTACGGCTCCACCTTCTGCCCCTGCACGCATCGTTCTGTTTCCCTTACGTATATATGCTCTGTCAGTCTGCGCCCCTGTTGTCAAGACACAAACTGTAGAACATATTGTCATAACAATAGTCAAACACCATAATCTCCTTATAAAAGAATTCTGTAGCATAACTTTTGTATTATTGACACTCATTATATTATTATTTCTTAAATAACTTTACCTTCTTAAACCAAGGATTCTGCGCCTCACTAATCAGCACTTCCAATATTAACAGGACAATCGCAATAATGCCGAACACCTGAAATTGCTCATTATACTCTGAATATACAACAGACTGCATATCACCCTTTTGCATCTTTGCAATCTCATCATTAAGACGCTCCTGTGCCGTTGATGTGTTATCTACATGAATATAGACACCATTGCCAGCCTTCGCTATATCCTGACACATTCTCTCATTCAAACGTGTCATGACAGTATATCCCTTTTCGTCCAGCATATAGTTTCCGTCACCAAGGGGTATAGGTGCACCGTTTGTACTTCCTATGCCTAATATAAACACTTGATAACCTTTTTCCTTGGCTGCCTTTGCTGCCTCCAATGCTCCACCTTCATGGTCCTCTCCATCTGTAATGACAATTATAGCCTTACCGATGTTGGCTTGCTGCGTAAAACTATTTGCCGCAATGTCTATAGCTTTTGCAATATCTGTTCCCTGAGTTTGTATCAACGAGGGTTCTATATTTTGCAAGAACATTTTTGCTGACACATAGTCGGCGGTTATAGGCAACTGCACGAAAGCATCACCCGCAAAGACTATCAATCCTACCTTGTCGTTAGAAAAATGGTCAACCAAATTCTCCACAAGCATTTTACTCTTCTGCAATCTGCTCGGCGCCACATCCTCCGCTAACATGGAGTTACTGATATCCAGACATATCATGGCCTCTATACCATTTCGTTTCTCCTGTGATATCTTTGTTCCCATCTGTGGACGTGCCAACATAAATATCACCATGGCAATAGCCAACTGCACGACAATGAACTTTATCCATCTGCGCTTAGCCGAAGAATTGGGTATCAACAGGTTTATCAAGTTCTTGTCTGCAAGACGTTTTAGCTTCTTACGTCTTTGAAACTCTGCCCACCCCATCAGCATTATCATCATGGGGATAGTCAGTAACAACCACAAATATATTGGACTCTCAAATCTCATTTATATCTTTCTTAATAATGTATGTTTCAGAAGTACCTCTATTAGCAATATCAATAATGCGACCATGGCAAACGGCTGGTAAGCCTCGTAGTGTTTAGAGAACTTTTTTACGCTCAATCGGCTTTTCTCCAACTTGTCAATATCATGATATATTTGCTTCAACTCCTTGTTGTTTGTAGCACGGTAGAAATTACCATCACTCATAGCAGCGATATCGCTCAGCGTCTTAGTATCTATCTCCACCGGGATATTTACATACTGCACACCCCCGGCAACAGGCATTGGATAACGTGCTACCTTATTGGTACCTACACCAATTGTATAGACTCGTACACCAAGGCTTTTAGCTATCTGCGCTGCAGTCATCGGTGATATGTCTCCCATATTGTTTGAACCATCGGTAAGCAATATCACCACCCTGCTCTTTGTCTTTGAGTCCTTCAATCGCGACACGGCATTTGCCAGTCCCATACCAATAGCGGTACCATCACTTATAAGTCCGTTAGCGGCGATATCTGTACGCACGCCTCTCAAAAGATTTAACAATGAGGCATGGTCTGTTGTCATCGGACACTGTGTAAATGCCTCTCCCGCAAAAATAGTCAGTCCTATATTATCATTCGGACGGTCTGAGATAAATGACGCCGCCACTTCTTTCGCCGCCTCTATTCTGTTAGGGCGCAAGTCCTCTGCCAACATACTGGTAGAGACATCCATTGCCAGCATGATATCAATACCTTCCACCTGCTTCTCATCCCACGCACTTTGTGTCTGCGGCCGAGCCAATGCCATCACAATAAAAGTGAACGCGGCACAGCGCAGTATCATCGGCAGATGAATCAACCTGACACGCATACTGACAGGTCCGTTTTTATATGCAAAGGCATCACTGATGGTCATTGACGCCTCCATTTTCCTCTTACCACGGTTTCTCCATAACACATACCATAATATATATGGTATCAGTAGTAAGAGTAGTAAAAAATATATCGGTTGTGTAAACTCCATTTTCTCAGTTCAATATATCCCAAAGCTGATAAACCACATAACCTACCAGAACCGTAGATAGCAGTATGAGGACTACCAGGCCCCATTTCAGTGAGATACGCATACGCTGCATCTGCTTCTCCTGTTCCGTCACACTTGGTTCTATACGTTCCTCTGTTGGCAGGTTCTCTTGTTTCGTAGTATTTATAAAGTCTATAGCACTTACAAGGTTCCTGTCGTTTTCACTGAAATTAGCAGTGTACTTCGCAAACTTTACCAAGTCTGCCGTCTCAAACAACATTGTAAGTTCCTCTATCTTGCTTTGGTCTTTCTCCTTCTTTAATTCATTTATAATCTCCGCAGATGTCATCTCCATGGCATTAAATCCGAAACGCTCCTCTATATACTTACGCAGAGCATCTGTCAGCTGGGTATAATACCCCTTCAGGTCATACGGAACTGCCACGCCATCTGTCTTTTCCTCTTTCAACTTCTCTATCTCACTCAACGCTTTCTGATGCGGCAATATGCGCTTTACGATGCGTACCCTTAGTTGTATCGGCTTATTACTCTTCAGTCTCAAATATATACCCCAACACAGCAGATACATAAATGCTGCCAACATAGAGAGCCAGAACACCCTGCTCCACTCTTTCCACTGGAAGGGGTTGTTCTGTACGTCTTTAGGACCGAAGAATTGGTTGGGGTGCAAGGTGTCAACATCTATCGTCAGCACTTTCAATGCTAGGTTATTTGACGCATATTCCTTACCATCTATCTTCACCTTTTGTGCAGGGATATAATATAACGTATCCTCAAATGAGGTCAGAGTAAGATGCTGTGACACCTTGATGTACCCGTTATCTGCATCTGTTGTGTCAAGCGGAGCCACTTCCACCACCTCTATACCGTTAACCAGCATCTGTTGTGGCTGCCAAGCCTTGAATACCACCTTCTGTCCTGGCTTTATCGTGGCAGAAGTATGCATCATTGTCTGCTCTCCCACGAAAATCTGCACAGAATCTATAGTACTCTCCACTCCAACCTGAGCCTTTAACTCAGATACGAAGAAAACACATAGTACAGACAGCATAACAATCCATCTGCACTTCTCTTCTATTATTCCAAGTATATTTATACTCCTCACATTCATTACTTATCTTTTGCAAAAAACTAAAAAGATGCGAACATCACACGTAAAGCCTTGACAAAATCCTCATCAGTAGAAACACTTACATAATCTACGCTGTTTCTTTGAAACATCTGCTTCAACTCAGAAGCCCTCTTTTGCCAATACTCTCCGTGTGCTTTTCTCACAGCCTTGTTTGATGTATCCAGATACTGCTCATACCCTGTCTCGGCATCCCTTATGCGTAGTATGCCCACATCCGGCAAGTTTTTCTGTATAGAGTCATATATCTGTATTCCTATCACGTCATGACGTGAGCGACATATTTGCAGAGGCTTCTCGAAGTCATGTCTGTCATAGAAATCACTCAGCACAAAAGCCGTACAGCGATGTTTCTGTGTACGTCCGAGGAACTCAAGCGCCACAGCTACATCTGTCTTCTTTGACTCCGCCTGGAAATCTATCATTTCACGTATGATATACAAGATATGCTTACGACCTTTTTTCGGAGGTATGTATTTCTCTATATGGTCTGAGAAGAATATCACGCCTATCTTGTCGTTATTCTGTATGGCACTGAACGCTAACGTAGCAGCTATTTCCGTTGCCATATCATTCTTCGTCTGCACACGCGTACCAAAGTTCAGCGAACCCGAGACATCTACCAGCAACATCACCGTCAGCTCACGCTCTTCCTCAAACACCTTCACGTATGGACGGTGGAAGCGCGCCGTGACATTCCAGTCTATATCCCTGACGTCATCACCATACTGATACTCCCTGACCTCGGCAAAGGCCATTCCCCTGCCCTTGAAGGCAGAACGATACTGACCGGCAAAGATATTATTGCTCAGCCCACGTGACTTTATCTCTATCCTGCGGACCTTCTTCAGTATTTCCTGCTTATCAATCACGGTACCTCTACCTTGTTTATAATCTTACTTACGATATCCTCACTTGACACCATACTTGCCTCTGCCTCATAGCTCAGACCTATACGATGTCTCAGCACATCATGTGCGACAGCGCGCACATCCTCTGGTATGACATATCCCCTGCGCTTGATAAACGCATAAGCACGTGCCGCCTTAGCAAGATTGATACTTGCACGCGGACTGGCTCCGAAGGTAATCATTGACTCCAGCTCTTCCAGTCCGTACTGTTTAGGATAACGTGTAGCAAACACGATGTCTGCTATATACTGCTCTATCTTCTCGTCAATATACACCTCACGCACCACCTCACGAGCCTTGATAATCTCATCGGCGCTGCTTACAGGCATCACCTCAGGCAAGCCGCCCAGCAGATTCTCACGCATTATCTTCTTCTCCTCCTCAAGTGTCGGATAGCTTATCACGACCTTCAGCATAAAACGGTCTAACTGTGCTTCAGGCAAAGGATAAGTACCTTCCTGCTCTACCGGGTTCTGCGTAGCCATCACAAGGAACGGCTTTGGCAACAAGAAACTCTCGTCACCTATTGTCACCTGATGCTCCTGCATAGCCTCCAGCAATGCAGACTGCACCTTTGCCGGTGCACGGTTTATCTCATCCGCCAACACAAAATTGGCAAACACAGGACCTTTCTTCACTTGGAAAGCCTCGTCCTTCTGGGAATATATCATCGTACCCACTACATCCGCAGGCAACAAATCAGGCGTAAACTGTATTCTGCTGAACTTACCGTCAATAAGCTTAGACAATGTATTAATAGCAAGAGTCTTTGCCAAACCAGGCACACCCTCAAGCAATATATGTCCGTCACTCAGCAAACCAATCAGAAGCGACTCTACCAAGTGCTTCTGACCTACTATAACCTTATCCATCCCTGTGGTAAGGTTGATAACAAAATTACTGTGCTGCTCTATCAGGGCATTTAATTCTCTTATATCAACTGCCATTTTCGTATTAATTACTTTTGTTATTTTTCTATATCACAAAGTTACAACTTTTTTTCTCTCTATGCAAGAGTGTTTTTGTAAATTACATTTAATTAACGGAGAGTCTATATAACGTAAAATGAGGAAAACCTCCATGCGAGAGATTTTCCTCATTTAGCTATGTTTTTTTATCAAATTCGTTTAGAAGAACATATAGCGGTTGTCCTTTATGTCAGCCTTGATAAAGAGCTCCTGCATAAAGCCACTGGCAGCCTGCATAGCACGCTGTGACAGACGCTGCATATACTCCTTCTCGTTATACTTGATAGCACGGTTTCTCTTGTCCTTTACCTGGAACATATACACACCGCCGTTACCCTTCACTGCATGGCTTGAAACCTTACCGAGCTGTGTAGCAGCTACAGCACCGCTCAATGCTGGCTCTGAAGAACCTGTAGCAGCAACGAATACTGGTGCAGTGAATGTTATCTGGTCAACAGTTGTTACCTGTGCGCCCTTAGCCTTAGCCTGTGCTATTGTCTTCACGCCCTCAAGCTTCTTGAGCAGCATCTCGGCCTTCTTGTCCTTGATAACCTCAGTCTTGATATATTCCTTTACATCTGAATTCTCAAGTGTCAGATAACCCTTCTCATTGATATTGGTAAGAACTACAACCAGGAGGTTGTCATTGTCACCACACTCATAGAGTGGAGAAACGTCGCCCTTCTTAGCCTCAAACACCCACTTGAGAGCATCGTGTGAGCCATGGATGCCAGCAATGAGGTGCTGTCCGCTTGCCACGTTCTTCTGCTCCTGAACTGTGTAGCCGTTCTTCTTTGCTTCCTTCTCAAGGCTCTCCAGTGACTGGCAGCTTGACACATACTGTGAGAACTTGTTATAAGCCTTGCTGTAAGTATCCTTAGAGAATGCGATATCCTTCTTGATGACAGCAGCCACATACTTAGTCTTCAAGCCCTTGCGGTCTGTAACCTTCACAATGATATTACCGCTGTTTGTTGTGATATTCTTTGTCTCACCCACAGCTGCGGTGTTCAGTGTGTTGATATACTGCTTTGTATCTGCATCAAGTGTTGTTGCTGCCTGATACTGCTGTGTTGTCATCCATGTCTTCTCGCCACTCTGACCATACTTCTTAGCCAAAGCCTCCCACTGTGAAGCATCAGCAGCCAGAGCCTTCATGATAGAGTCCGCACGACCGTGAGCCTCGTCTATTGTAGAGCCATACACCTGTATTGCCTGGAACTCTACTGAGTCAGGCAGCTCCTGCTTTGACATCAGTCGTACCACGTTGAGTGTATTGTCCTGTTTGTTCTCTTTCAGCGCTGTTGTAGCACCTACAGCCATAGAGTCCAGCTGAGCCTGTATATCTGTTGGGAAAGCGGTCTTCAATACTGGCACACCGAGATATGCCACAGAGCTTCCTGACTTACGTACTATCTCAGAAGGGTCCTCAGCTGTTGCCAACTGGTCTCTGAAACCAGCAACCTCTTTGCTGATGGCAGCCTGGTCTGTAGATGAAGCACCTACCTTCACTGACACATACTTGATGTCACGTGACTCCTGATAAACCTTGAAACGCTCCTTGAACTCATCATACTTTGCCTTCAAGTCAGCATCGGTAACCTTCACGTCCTTATCCTGGATAGAAGAGTAAGGCAGTGTTGCCAGCTCAACCTTTGCCTCCAGGTTGTCCTCAGCATACTCCTGCTGAGCCTCCACCTTGTTTGACACGAATGAAGCAGCAAGCAGTGTCTGATACTTCTGTGCGAGCAACTGCTGACGGAGGTTATTCTCCATAAACTGCCAGTAGTTATACACCACGCGCATCTGGTCCAGCTGCTGACCACCGGTCTGCTGTGCCTTCTTATACTCATTGATGAACTGCTTCAGGGCATTAGCGTCAAAGCGTCCTGTCTTCTGGTTCACGAATGGAGTCTGCAGCAACATGCTGTTTGTACCCTCATTGAGGATATTGCGTATCTCGTCATCAGTAACCTTCAAGCCCAGCTCTTTAGCCTCCTTGGCTATCAAAGCATTCTGCAGGTATTGGTTCCACACCATGTCGCGCACCTGATTCAACTCGTCCTCATTGAGGTTCTCACGACCCTGTGTCATCTTCAATACATCGATGTACTGATCCACCATTTCCTGAAACTCCTGATAAGAAATCTTCTCACCAAGAACATTTGCTATCTGCTGGCGCTCATTGTTCTTTGTTGACTCACATGAGCGTACAGCTTCCTCAGCAATAAACGCAAACAGTCCCAAGCCTATGATGCTCACAAGCAGGACTCCTTTACTTCTGATTTTACCTAATACTGCCATTTTATCTTTATTTTTATTTTGTTTTTCTTAATTAAAGGGTTCAAAAACCGCACAAAGTTAATAAATTTTCTTTAATCATACAACTTTTTCAGTTGGATATTTATCCAAAACGTTTTTTTGCGCTCACTTTTTTTCTCTCTCCTGCTCTCTCTCGGTTAGTTTCACCAGTTCTATCTTTGTCTTTGTCTTCTTTAATATCTTACATTGCCAGTTGTCTATATCTATCACCTCGTGCACCTTCGGGAAGCTCTGATACTTTGCCAGTATCAACCCTCCAAGTGTCTTATAGTCATCGCTCTCCGGCAGGGTTATACCCAATATCTCGTTTATTCGTTCTATCTCCAGACGTGCTGACACCAGATAGCCTCCGTCGTTAGTCTTACGGCACTCATAGCTTGACACATCATGCTCATCCTCTATCTCGCCTATTATCTCCTCTACGATATCCTCAAGCGACACTATGCCGCTGGTACCTCCAAACTCGTCAACGACCACAGCAAGACTCAGCTTCTGCGCCAGGAGGTTTTCCATAAGCTTCTTTGCCGGCATCGTCTCCGGCACAAACGGTATCTGCCTTGTATGCGACTGCCATTCCTTGGTAATGCGGAAGAGTTCTGACGAATGTATGTAGCCTGTTATGTGGTCTATATCTCCCTTATAGACTATTATCTTCGAGCGTCCGCTCTCTATGAACCTCTGTCTCAGTTCCTCCAGCGGTGCATCCTTCTCTATCGCGTTAATCTCTGTGCGCGGTATCATACAGTCACGCACCTTCGTATCAGCCAGGTCAAGCGCATTCTGGAATATCTTCACCTCATAGCTGCCGGCCTTGTCTCTGTTTTCCGCTGTCTCTCCTTCTGCCTCTTCCTCCGTACTGCCATCAAGGCTCTGCTGCACAAGGTAGTCCAGGTCCACCTTGCTGAACTCGTCTTTCGTTCCCTCTTTCTTTATCTTCACGCCGAGTATTCTCAGCAACATACGCGACAATGCCGTACAGAAACGTGATATGGGATATAACACCACATAGCATATCCACGCAGGTATAGCGAAAGCATGTAACAGGCTGTTGGCGTTGTTCTTGAATATCGTCTTGGGCAAATACTCTCCTGTGAACAATACGATTGTAGTAGATAATATTGTGTCCGCAGTCACGGTAAAAGCCTCTGAGCGTCCGGCAAAGATTGTAGAGTCAAAAAGTCTTGCTATCAGTATTCCGTAGATAACCAATGCTATATTATTTCCCACGAGCATTGTGTTGACAAACGTGTTCGGATGCTTATAGAAGAAAGACACTACCCTGTGCGTCAGGCTGTCCTTGTCTCCCTTCATCTCTGCCAGCATCCTGTTGCTTGACACATAGGCTATCTCCATCCCTGAGAAGAAAGCCGAGAAGAGCATTGCGATGAGTATATATAGTATTAGTCCTATGTCCATCTATCTCTTGTGTACAGGTTGCGACGGGCTGCGTTTTACAACGGCAACGGTGTCGGCCTCTCCCTTCTTGTTGTTTGTATTCTCATTTTTCTTTTCAAACGCATCCTCGCTTTGGAAAGAGCCCTTGGTATTTGTCACGCTGTAATGCGTCAACCGCTCGTCGCTGTTGAAGTACGCTCCCTGCAGTTCTCTCTCCGGTGTCACCAGCCTTGAGAACTTGTTTGAATATAGTTCATGCCTGCTTTGGTCCCAATATAGTTCTTCACTGTTAAAGCGCAGTCCGTCGGTAGTGCGCACACGCACATTGCCAATAAGGTGCCACAGTTTCTTCGTAGTGAAGTAATATGCCGTATCGCTCTGTATGTATGTCTCCGTATGAAACTGCTCGTCAAACTGTTGCAGGAACAGCCCCCTGCTGAATATCCAGCGCGGCGGGTTTCTCACCTCATTTACCTCCCAGCGCTCTGTTATGATGCGATACCTCATCACACCCGAGTCGCTTATCATGGTATTCACACCATACGTCGTCATCACCGATGCCGAGTCTGCCGGATTTATGGCTGGCGCCGTGTGCTCTTTCTGTTCACTGCATGACAAGAACAGAGACAACATCAATAGTACGATATAACTGACAACAGAACGCATAGCACAATGTCAAGACATGACCTTGTTACTGGAACTTCCACTTCGAGAACCAGTTCTCGTTAAATGTTATACCTATATTAAATAGGAATGTATTTTCTGTTATCAGGTTCTTGGCACTCGCATGCTGCCACTGCACCCCTACGTTGAGTATGGAACGGTTGTTCCACTGGTTCATAATAGGAATACCTACACCGGCACTGAGCGAGAACTCGCTGGGACCATCGTGTCCGTTTATCTTCAGGAAAGATGACGTATAGCCTACACCAAACCTATAGCGCAGACGGTCGAGGAATGAGAATCCCATTGTATTTTTACAATACTGTCCGCCGAAGTTTATCTTATGCCTGTTGCTATAGCTGTCGGTATAGCCATACACAACGTTAGTAGCCTCGTTGACGTATGGCACACGATCCACGCTTGCCCATTTCTGCAACGTGTAGTCCATGCCCAGCAACCATTTACTGCCATACTTATATGACAAACCCAGTCCAAACTGCGTAGGCAGTTCTATGGCATTGCGTGCCACATACAGCGTGGTGTCATTTACTGCCGACTGAGTATTCGTTGCGATAATGCGGAACTCTGTGTCTGCCCCCAACTTCTTTCCCGGGCTGTATGTCAGACCCACGGTAACTGAGCGCTTTGCGTCTATCTCGTGAGTATAGCTTGCACCAAAGTCAAACTTCACGCTGCGTACGTCTGTAGTACTGATACCACACAGGCTTTTCACATAGGTGTCACTGAAACTGGTAACCACGCTGTTGGTCATGTTTCCGAATATGTAACTTACGTTCATACCCACCGACACATTACGCACAGGCTCCCATCCGGCACCTAAGTATATCTGATGCAAACCACCAGAACCGCTGTATGCCGCACTGTATGTAGTACCTCCCCGATAGCTCTTCGCACCGTTGGGAGTATGCTCGTCCACCACATTCCTTGGCGCCATATTATAGTTATAGCCTATATTGGTATAAGGCAGGATACCAAAGCTCATACCCAGGTGCCTCATCACCCTGAACGATGCCACGGCATACTCAAAGTCGCCGTTATTGGCATTCTTGCTCTTGCCGTTCTCCCTGAAATTAGTGCTCTGCAAAGACATAGCCACGTCAAAGACGAACGTCAGCGAGTCAACACCCGAATAGGATGCCGGGTTCATATAGTTCACTAGGTTACGCTCCCTGAACGCTAAACCCACGCCATTCATTCCCCTGCTCAATCCCGTGGACTGGTCACTTATCTTTCCATATCCATACTGGGAATAGGGCGAGTTGGTACCGCTCTGAGCTACCATTCCCACAGGCAGCGCCAAAGCTATAATTATAATGTATAATAGTTTTTTCATTATTCTATACCTATTTTTATGTCACGTCTTGACAAAATTAAGTGCAAATTTACTCAGAAAATACCAAATAAACGAATGTTTTACAATAAAATCGTGTTATTTAAGGTTTATTTACTTCTTACACAGGCATAAACAGAGTCTGGTCATACCACGTCGCCATACACAACGAAAGCTATCGAATCTTATGATGATTTGATAGCTTTCATTACGGTATTTACTGTTTTCCGGGAAACATATCCACTTACCGCAGCCTGCTTTATACCAGCTCTACGGTCTTTATATCCTGTTCCTTGTCGCAGTAATGGCATCTCACTGTGCCCATCTGCTTGTTCACTACGCGGAAATATGTCTGCATAGGCTCATTGTTTGTGATACACTTCGGGTTGTTGCAGTGTATTATGCCACGCAGCACGTCAGGTGTTTCCACCTTCTTCTTCTCCACCACCTCATAGTTACGTATAATGCTGAGCACCACGTTCGGGGTAACCACAGACAGGCGTGATATCTCCTCGTCTGTAAAGAAGCGGTCCGTCACCTTTATTATACCCTTCTTCCCTATCTTCTTTGACGGATAGTTAAAACCTATTGTGACGGGGGTTGTCAACTGATACAATCCCAACAGTTGTGCCACCTTGTAGGTTTTCTCCGCTGGTATATGGTCTATCACTGTGCCGTTCTCTATAGCGGCGACAAGACGTTCTTTTATATTATTATTCATAGTGTTAGCAAATAATGGTTTTATCGTTAATTATCTCGTCAAGAGTTATGCCGAGGCAACGGCAGAAGATAGCCTCACGCGCATAGAGTCCGTTCTGCGCCTGCTGTATGTAGTATGCGTGTGGGTCGTCATCCACGTCGTATGCTATCTCGTTCACACGAGGCAGCGGATGCAGTATCTTCATATTGTCCTTACTCTTTGACAGCATGGCGCGGTTGAGTATATACACATTCTTCACGCGCTCATACTCCATAAGGTCTGAGAAGCGTTCTTTCTGTACGCGCGTCATATATATAATGTCTGCGTCTGATATCACTTCCTCGTTGAAGTCGGTGTGCTCCACGTACGATATGTTGTGCTCATGACAATAGTCCTTGTACTCCTGTGGCATAGCCAGCTCATTTGGAGCCACGAAGTGGAACACCGGATTGAAATGGCGCATGGCTGTTATCAGCGAGTGTACCGTGCGACCGTATTTCAGGTCACCCACAAGATAAATGTTCAGGTTCTCAAGCGTGCCCTGTGTCTTATATATGGAGTATAGGTCAAGCAGACACTGTGAGGGGTGCATGTGTGCACCGTCGCCGGCATTGACGATAGGCACAGGGGCAATCTCTGAAGCATACTGCGCTGCACCCTCTATATAATGGCGCATCACTATCACATCCGCATAGTTGCTTACCATCAGTATGGTGTCTTTCAGTGTCTCTCCCTTCGTCGTACTGGTAACCTTGGCGTCAGAGAAACCTATGACGCGGGCGCCGAGGCGGTTAGCTGCCGTCTCAAACGACAAGCGTGTACGTGTACTGGGCTCAAAGAAAAGCGTAGCAACTACCTTACCCTTCAGTAACTCACGGTTAGGATGTTTCTCAAACTCCTCCGCCATCTTGATGAGATACATGATATCGTCCTTGGTAAGGTCTGCGATAGTGACAAAATTCTGCTTGTTCATACTCCTATTTGAATTTTGCCACAAAATTATAAAAAAAAAATAACTTATATGTTTTTTTCCGAAAAATATTAGTTACAAAAAGATTGATGTAACCTTTACCTTATATTTTTTTTGCGAAATAAAATAAAATTTGTACCTTTGCAATCTAAGTTAATTTATTCATAAATGCAAAAAATAATAATTCTTGACTTTGGCTCGCAGACCACACAGCTCATCGGACGCCGTGTCCGTGAACTCGACACGTTCTGCGAAATCATGCCATACAACAAGTTCCCTAAGGACGACCCTTCTGTCATAGGCGTCATCCTCAGCGGCTCACCTTACAGCGTGCACGACCCTGAGGCATTCAAGGTTGACCTCAGCCAGTTCGTCGGTAAGATTCCTGTGCTCGGCATCTGCTATGGCGCACAGTTCATCTCTCATACGCTGGGTGGCAAGGTTGAGAAGGCTGACTCTCGTGAGTACGGCCGCGCCAACCTGCAGTTCATCGACAAGCAGAACCGCCTCTTCAATGGTTTTGAGGACAACTCTCAGGTGTGGATGTCACACGGCGATACCATCACAGCCATTCCTGACGGCTTCAGCTGCATCGCTTCTACAGCAAACGTGAAGTATGCTGCCTATGCCTCTGACTCACAGCCAGTATGGGCAGTGCAGTTCCACCCGGAGGTATTCCACTCTCTGCAGGGCACTCAGTTGCTCCGCAACTTCGTAGTTGACATCTGCGGCTCTAAGCAGGACTGGAGCGCTGACTCCTTCGTTGAGACTACCGTCAAGGAACTCAAGGAGCAGTTGGGCGACGACAAGGTCATCCTCGGTCTCTCCGGCGGCGTTGACTCCAGCGTTGCTGCCGTACTCCTCAACAAGGCTATCGGCAAGAACCTCACATGTATCTTCGTTGACCACGGCATGCTCCGCAAGAATGAGTTCCGTGACGTCATGCACGACTATGAGTGCCTCGGTCTTAACGTCATCGGCGTTGATGCGTCTGCAAAGTTCTTTGCCGACCTCGCAGGTGTCAGCGACCCAGAGCAGAAGCGTAAGATTATAGGCCGCGACTTTGTTGAGGTGTTCAATGCCGAGGCGAAGAAGCAGACCGGCGCAAAATGGCTCGCACAGGGTACTATCTACCCTGACCGCATCGAGTCTCTCAACATCACTGGTAAGGTCATCAAGTCACACCACAACGTTGGCGGACTGCCAGAGGATATGCACCTTTCTCTCTGCGAGCCTCTGAAGTGGCTCTTCAAGGATGAGGTACGCCGCGTAGGTCGCTCAATGGGTATGCCTGAGCACCTCATAACACGCCATCCGTTCCCTGGTCCTGGTCTTGCCGTACGTATTCTCGGCGACATCACACCTGAGAAGGTACGCATCCTGCAGGATGCCGACGACATCTATATCCGCGGACTCCGTGAGTATAAGGTAAGACTGTCAGGCGAGGAGGCTCGTCGCGTGCTTGCTGCCGGCGTACCTGCCGACATGCAGAACGGTGAGATAGAGGTATCTCTCTACGACCAGATATGGCAGGCAGGCACAGTGCTGCTCTCTACCGTCCGCTCCGTAGGCGTGATGGGCGACGAGCGCACATACGAGCACCCAGTAGCACTGCGTGCCGTAACATCTACCGATGCCATGACCGCCGACTGGGCACACCTGCCATACGACTTCATGGCAAAGGTCAGCAACGAGATAATCAACAAGGTGCGTGGAGTCAACCGCGTATGCTATGACATCTCGTCAAAGCCACCAGCAACAATTGAATGGGAATAAAACTTTAGTATATAAATCCTTGCAGTATTTCCAAAACGAAATACCGCAAGGATTTATTGCTTAATCCCCTCCTACCCTGTAAACCATAAAAACACTACCATAAAAAATATCCAGAAAAACATTATCCAGAAAAACCAAATAAACCTTATTCTTTCATCACTACAACCTTATTCAATAAAAACCTTGAACATCATGAAAACTACATTCCGACTCCTTTTATTACAGGCATTATTCCTCAGTACACAGTGCTTGCTTGCCCAGACATCAGGCTTTCAGAAACTTGACGAATGGGTAGAAAAGTGGAAGACCGGCCAGCAGACCTACTTCGGCTATCCCGTAAACCAGCAGTCTGAGCTACGCGACTTCTACGAATGGTATATGGCTGCAGGACTGGAAGTAGTAAACCTCAACAATGCCGGCGACCCCATGACCGACAACCCTTGGAACATGTCGTCACAGGCATTTGAGCGCGACGTCATCGAGTACTTCGCTCCACTGTACGGCTTTGACCTGAATGAAGTATGGGGCATAGTGACACACAGCGGCACCGACGGCAACAACCACGGCATCTACTTCGGAGCCAACTACCTGAAGAACAAGACACAGCTTGCCCCTGTGGTATATGTCAGCGACGAGGCACACTATTCCAACATGCGCCTGGCACACCTGCAGAACCTGGAGATGAAACTAATAAAAAGCGACGCCATGGGACGCATGATACCTAAGGAACTGGAGAAGGCCCTCGTTGCCAACCGTCCTGCACTCATCATCTATGCCATGGGCTCCACCTTCAAGGGCGCCATCGACGATATGGAGACAATCAATGCCATACTCGACCGGCACACCGAGATACCCGCCGTCTATCGGCATGTTGACGCAGCGCTCTTCGGTGGCTACCTGCCATTCACCGAGCACCGACAGATGGTGAGCCACAAAGCCATGCGCTTTGAGTCCATCGCCATCAGCGGACATAAGTTCTTCGGCATCGACTCCCCGTCAGGCCTGTTCCTCTGCACACGCAATGTCTATGACAATCAGGAAGACTTCAACATAACCTACCTTAACAGTAACATGCGCATGATAAACTGCTCACGCGATGCTGTGCAACCGCTGAAGTTCTGGTGGCTCATACATAAGGTAGGCAAAGAGAAATGGACAGAGCAGGCATCTAACATGATGGAGTGCACCGCCTATCTAAAGCAGCAGCTTGACGCCATCAACTGGCCGGCATGGGTAAACACCTACAGCAATACTGTGTTCTTCCGTCGTCCGTCAGATGAAATCATCAACACCTACACCCTCGCCAAGGGATATGACGAGAACTTCGGCGGCAACCTGGCTCACATCGTTGTAATGCAGCACGTCACGAAAGAGAAGATAGACAAGTTCATCGCTGCCCTCAAGGCAGAGAGCACATCCACACAGTCTGTTTACTCCCCCACAGCCAACAATGGTGTAACCCGAAAAATCACACATAACGACCAACTACTCGTACAGAGCAACTAAAAACAGCTATAACATAGCAGGAGCGCAAGTCCATTAAAAGCCTCCACCTTATTCTAAAAACCTTATTATAAATAAACATCATGAAAAAGATTATGAACTGGGTGCTTGTCGCCACCCTCATCTGCGGCACAAGTGTATTCACATGACGATTTTGTCCTATTTTGGCACCTGTCTCAACCCCGTTTTCCTTGCGATATTTCAAAACTTTTTACAACTGATTTCGTACAGCCGATTCTACAGCAGTTTGTAACTTGTTGATAATCAGCAGGGGCATATATTTAGACACTAAAAAACGATAGCTTTTACGTCGTAAAAGCTATCGTTTTAGCATGTCAAAGCTATGCTTCCAGAGTGTAAAAGCTATCGAATGACGACGTAAAAGCTATCGTTTTACAGTTCAAAAGCCATTTTTTCACCTCTCAGACGTCATTTTTCTCTGAAAAAACACCTTTTTCTCTTCTAGTTTGCATTTTTTCGAGAACATTTTTTTGACCCCCAAATCACCAAAATGTCCTATTTTGACCCATTTCAAAACTGTGTTCACAGACTACAGTTTTTTAGCACATATTACCACATACAGATCATTTTGAATTAATGAAACATTCGCGGTCAATTCATGGTAATTCATGTTCTCCTCACAAATAACTATTGATTATATTCATTTCTGAGCCATAGGCTCCATAGATTTTCAAAAAGATTTTCTCAAAGATTTCTGCCCGCAGGGCAACAATAGAATCATTAGAGATGTAAAAAAATCTGTGTCCATCTGAGAAATCTGTGGGACACATATTTTCCAAGTTTTACCCGTTTTATTCATTCATCCAATCATAAAACTGACAAAACATTTTGTTTTATCAGTTTTTTTCCTTAAATTCGCCCCCATAAAGTGTAAAATGCGTTTTACACTTTTAGGTTAAATATGTAAAATGCATTTAACACTCAACAATGTTTAATTGAGCATTTCCGTAATTACGAACTTTATAATAAAGAGTATTATAAGCTTATGGAAGAATTGAATATAGAATCAATAATCGGCATTGTTGCCGGAATCTTTGGTATAGTAACTGGCTGTGCCTGGCTTCATGGAGTAATGAAGCAAAATGCAAAACAAAAGACTGCCTATTCTTTACTGAAGCAAATTGTAGACAAGAACTTGACTGACGTACAAAGAAGAAAGATCTTAAACAAACTCAACAAGAACAGGTTTGTGAAAGGACGCATCAAGGAGTCCTACATTAACGATTTCGTTCTGGATGGCAAAGGTATTGAGAAACTACTCCTTGAAATCTGTGTTAAAAATGGAATTGAACCAACTGAGGATTTGTGCAAGGAACTGATAGACACCAAAGGTCAAACGTTAAGAAAGCTGTATCAAGAAATTGTTTCAACGCCTATTGAAAAGCGAGGAGAGGTGAAGAATCTAGGTATGAAAGAAGAAGTAGTTGTGCAAGAAGAGGATGTTCCAAGTACAAAAGTGGAAGATGTTATGCCAGAGTCATCATCAAATCAGAAAGTATACTTTTCGCAGCATCTGACAGCGTACAGTTGTTGGCAAAACATCAAGCAAGCCCTTGAAGAGAATGGAATAGCATACGGCCTTCTTCCAAACACGAAGGATGTATGGGCACGTGATTATATGCCAGCATATTCAAACGGGCACTACGTTTCGTATGTCTATAATCCAGACTATCTACAGAACGAAAAGGACAAGAAGTATATCACTGATAACATAGCAGAAGTGTTTGACCTATCAAATGAAGATGTGACATCAACCAAACTTGTTATCGATGGTGGCAATGTGATTGTGTGTGATGACAAGGTTATTATGACCGACAAGATATTTGATGAAAACTCCAGTCTCAGCAAAGAAGAGGTCATCGCAGAAATAGAAAGAGCCTTCTCTGCAAAGCTTGTGGTTATCCCTTGGGACAAAGAAGAAGAATTCGGACATGCTGATGGAATGGTACGATATGTATCAGACAATCATGTCCTCATAAACCAATACAAGGATATAGCCCCAGAGTTCAGACAGAAGTTGATTGATGCGTTGTCTCCATATTTCTCTAAAATCTCGGAGTTAGAGTATGGCAAAGCATCAAGCAGTCAATCTTGGGCACATATCAATTATCTTCAGGTGGATAATTATATATTTGTTCCACAATTAGGCATTATGACTGATAAACTTGCCTTGGAGCAAATATCAAAAGTATTCCCAACTTCTAAGGTCGTACCTGTAGAAGTAAAGGGAATTGTTAAGAATGGAGGCGCATTGAATTGCGTTTCGTGGAATCACTATTAAGGTTATTCTTCTTTTCAATATTGACATCAAAACAAATAACCCCACTGATTTTCAGTACTAATGCTGATTGTCAGTGGGGGCTTTTATATATAAAAATCTCTTTTCTCTTTTTTACTGATGTCGGAGTGCGAGACATTAATGTCAGAGTATAGGAAATACTACTGATTTCCTACTCCTATTCAATACTTCTGACATAAGGAGACAGGGGAGGGCAAGTCTTTTTAGTAAAAACCTCCGAAAATACGCAAATCTTTTTAAGGTGACGGGGCGATGCTGCTGAAATAAGTTGAATCAAATTTTGTTGTCTCAGAAATTATTATTACTTTTGTAGTTTGAAGTATTTTATGTATATGCTGAGGAACAATATTTACTTGATGTCAAGATGCTGGATGCTATATATCATGCTGTCTATATGCAGCATGGCATACGGTATGCCTGACACAAGCACGGATAGTGACACTACACATGCTGACAGTTACGGCATGGAGGTGTCGTTACTTACGTGTGAGCCTCACGATGAGATATACAGTCTGTACGGACACACTGCCATACGAATACAAGACAAGAGGCCTGAGGCGTTCGCCGAGGACTATGTGGTGAACTTCGGGATATTTGACAGTTCGGCAAAGAACTTCGTGCTGCGCTTCGTCTTCGGACTGACAGACTACAGGATGGGCGTTACGTCATACAATGATTTCTTGGCTGAATATGCCTACTACGGTTGTGCTGTGCATGAGCAGCACCTGAACCTCACAACGGCTGAGAAGGAGAGACTGATGGCAGCACTGGCAGAGAATGCGAGGCCAGAGAACATAGTGTATCGCTATAACTTCTTCTATAACAACTGTACTACAAAGGCGCGCGACATCATTCTGTCGGCACTGACATCCGGGTACAAGCTGACAAAGGAGTACACACCGGAGGAGTGTATGGATGGCGACGATAACAAGTGTTCTTTCCGTGACCTTACACATTGGAAGACTACCGACCATCCGTGGGCACGTGTAGGCAACGACCTGTTGCTGGGAGTGGCTGCTGACTATAACACGACACAGGACGAGCGCGAGTTCCTGCCGGAGATATTGATGCATGACTTTGCAAATATTCGCATAGACGACGGTACGCAGCGTATGCTGGTTGACAGCACCGCTCTGATATTAGAGGCACAGCCCTCTACCGTGCATCAGTATTCTTTCCCATTGTCGCCGAAAGTCTGTGCCGCGATATTCCTTTGTATAATAATACTTATCAGCATAATAGAGCGTTTTCTGCTGCACCGCTACCTGGCATGGCTGAACTATGCCATTGCGTGCATATACGGCGTTGCCGGACTGGTACTCACCGCCATGATATTCTCTGAGCATCCGACGGTAAGGCTCAACCTGCAGATATTAGTGCTCAACCCATTGATGCCTGTACTGCTGTGGCCTCGCTTAAAGAAGAGTTGGACCACAAACCTTGCAACTGTATTCGTATTACTTTTCTTCGCTGGTGCAGTGATACAGCATTATGCTGAAGGAATGTCATATATAGCTTTTGCACTACTATTAATCATCCGGAAAATACATTCTATAAAAAACAACAACTAACCACAATGAGAAAAAGCATAATAATAATAATATCGCTACTGGCGCTTGTCTGCACGGCACAGGGAAAGAAGTGCAACAATATCAATGAGATAAAGGATATCATCGTACGCGTGAACGATGCATGGCAGCAGTCGCACGGTGCACCGGAATATGGTGGTTCGAAGCGTGGGATGAGCGCTTTCTGGGATAATGCGGTATATCATACAGGAAACATGGAGGTGGTAAAGCTGATGCGTGAGCTGAACGACACCGCCTCTGCAAACAAGTTCTACAATTACTCCCTTGCCTGGGCTGAGCGCAACAACTGGTGCGGAGCAACAGAGAAGGACTCAAATAAGTGGAAGTACAAGAACTACGGAGAGAAGCCCGAGTATGTATTGTTTGGCGACTGGCAGATATGTTTCCAGACTTACATAGACTTGTACCAGATGAACAATGACGGAAAGAGAGACGAGCGCTGGATAAGCAGAGCGAAGGAGGTTATGGAGTATGAGATGAGGAGCGAGCAGACCGACTACTGGTGGTGGGCTGATGCTCTGTATATGGTTATGCCGGTAATGACAAAGATGTACCTGCTGACCGGTGACGACGGTTATCTGCAAAAGATGGTGGCAAACTGGAAGTATGCCAACAGCATAATGTATGACAATGAGACCGGACTGTATTTCCGTGACGGCAAGTATGTATATCCGAAACATAAGACTGCCGCTGGAAAGAAAGACTACTGGGCAAGAGGTGACGGATGGGTGATGGCCGCATTCGCAAAAGTACTGGACGACACTAAGAACGGCAAACAAAACAAAGAGATAAAGGAGTATTACCAGCGCATGGCAAAAGCTGTCATTGACTGCCAACAGAAGGAAGGTCACTGGACTCGCTCCATGGCTGACCCAGAGCAGGCTCCCGGCTATGAGACCAGCGGCACGGCACTGATGTGCTACTCTCTCTTCTGGGGCATAAACAACGGCATATTGCCAAAGAAGTACAAGAAGGCTGCCCTGAAGGCTTGGCATTACCTGCAAAACGTAGCGCTGCAATCTGACAACACCATAGGATATGTGCAGCCTATCGGAGAGAAAGCCATACCCGGACAGGTGGTGGACATGAAGTCGCAGGCAAACTTCGGAACAGGTGCGTTTCTGCTTGCCGCGGCAGAATACGCAAGGTTTCTTAAGAAATAAAAACGAGTAGAGATATCACACAATGAGAAAGAAATTTATCCGTACACTGTGGATTATTATCCTGGTGGTTATTCTGACCGTAGCCATGGCGTTTACCGCTATATGGAATGGCTGGATAGGCTATATGCCAGATATGGAGGACCTGCAAAATCCTATTGACCGATACGCTACACAGATATACAGTGCAGACGGAAAGGTGATAGGCACATGGAACATGAACAGAGAGAACCGTGTGCGTACTGACATCAGCAAGGTCAGCACCAACGTGATACAGGCACTGGTGGCTACGGAGGACGCACGTTTCTTTGACCACTCAGGAGTTGACTTCATAGCCTTGGCACGTGCCATCGTGAAGAGAGGACTGCTGGGGCAGTCAAGTGCCGGTGGCGGTAGTACCATAACACAACAGCTTGCAAAACAGGTGTATTCCGGCAAGGCACACTCTACCATAGAGCGACTGATGCAGAAGCCTATAGAATGGGTTATTGCCATAAAACTGGAAAGATATTTCACAAAGGAAGAGATTGTGATGATGTACCTGAACCAGTTTGACTTCCTGCATAACGCCGTAGGCATCAAGAATGCCGCAAATACATATTTCAACAAGGAACCGAAAGAGCTGACTCTGGAAGAATCAGCACTGCTCATCGGACTATGCAAGAACCCTTCATACTTTAACCCCGTAAGACACGAGGAACGCTGCCTGAAACGCCGCAACGTTGTTCTCAAGCAAATGGAGAAGGCCGGCTACATAAGCAGCGAACAGTATGCGGAGAGTAGCGCAAAGCCAATAGAACTGAACTTCCACCGCATTGACCATAAAGATGGAAGCGCTACATACCTGCGAGAGTTCCTGCGCCGCTACATGATGGCGGAGAAGCCGGAGCTAAGCGACTACCCTTCATGGCAAAAGGTACAGTTCGTCATTGACAGCATAGCATGGGAGAACGACCCTCTGTATGGCTGGTGTAACAAGAACACAAAGAAGGACGGTACACCTTATAATATATATACTGACGGTCTGAAGGTATATACCACCATAGACTCTGAGATGCAGCAATACGCAGAGGAAGCAGCATACGCCCATGTTGCAAAATACCTGCAGCCCGCATTTAACAAAGAGAACCGCAACAAGAAAAACGCTCCGTTCACATCCAAGCTGACAGCAAAGGAGGTTAATGACATCCTTAACCGCTCTATCGTTCAGAGTGACCGCTACCGCAACATGAAAGCGGCTGGATACTCTGAGGAGGAGATACGTGCTTCATTCAAGGAAAAGACAGAGATGACTGTCTTTACATATCACGGAGAGGTCGATACGGTGATGACACCGTTAGACTCTATACGATACTACAAGACTTTCCTGCGCACCGGTTTCATCTCTATGGATGCACACACCGGAGCAGTGAAAGCATACGTCGGAGGCTTGAATTTCGAGCATTTCCAATATGACATGGCTATGATAGGACGTAGGCAGGTGGGCTCTACAATAAAGCCCCTACTCTACTCTCTGGCTATGGAAAATGGTTTCACACCATGCGACGAAGCACCTAACGTACAACAGACATACATCGTGGCAGGACAGTCATGGACACCACGTAATGCCTCACGCTCCCACTATGGAGAGAACGTAACGCTGAAATGGGGACTGGCACAGTCAAACAACTGGATTTCCGCTTACCTTATGTCCAGACTTGACCCTACACAGTTCGTAAACCTGCTGCACCAATATGGCATCAACAATCCTGAGATACATCCGTCAATGGCATTGTGTCTCGGACCGTGTGACATCACCGTAGCAGAGATGGTCAGCGCATATACTGCATTCGCCAATAAAGGAATACGCTGTGCACCTATGTTCGTTACACGCATAGAGGATGCCGACGGTCAGGTGATAGCACGCTTTGAGCCACGCATGAACGAGGTGATATCAGAGGAGTCGGCAAACCGTATGCTGGTATTGCTGCAAGGAGTGGTAAACGGCGGTACAGGTAGCCGTATGCGCTTCAAATATAACGTGACGGCAGAGATGGGAGGTAAGACAGGTACCACCAACCGCAACTCTGACGCATGGTTCATCGGAGTAACCCCAGACCTCGTCAGCGGCGTATGGGTTGGCGGAGAAGACCGCGACATACACTTTGACAACATGGCATACGGACAAGGTGCATCTATGGCCCTGCCTATATACGCATACTATATAAAGAAGGTGTATAAGAACGCCGGACTGCCTTACAAGGAAACAGCCAAGTTCCCGTTACCGGCAGGCTATAACGGCTGCACCGGACTTGAGGATGCCAACGACGAAGACTCCGCGGAACCAGATATAGATGAAGTCTTTGAATAACAACATGCCGAATAACTTAAAAATACTTAATATGTAATTTTTATTAGGCTGTTCCAAATTAATTTTGTACTTTTGTATAGATATTGATATTTGTCAAATACAACTATAATCAACACTATGAAACAATTTAATGACGAAAACTTCCTGCTAGAAACAAAAACAGCTCAGGATCTTTACCACAACCATGCGGCCAAGATGCCTATCATTGACTATCACTGCCACCTGATACCACAGATGGTAGCAGAGAACAAGCGCTTTGACTCTATCGCACAGATATGGCTCATGGGCGACCACTACAAATGGCGTGCTATGCGCTCTAACGGTGTGGACGAGCGTTTCTGTACTGGCAAGGACACTACCGACTGGGAGAAGTTTGAAAAATGGGCAGAGACTGTACCTTACACCTTCCGTAACCCTCTGTACCACTGGACTCACCTCGAGTTGAAGACCGCTTTCGGCATCAACGAGACACTGAATCCAGAGAATGCAAAGGAAATTTACGACAAGTGTAACGACCTCATAGCAAACGACCCTAAGTTCACTCCACGCGGACTTATGGAGCACTACAACGTTGAGCTTGTATGTACTACTGATGACCCAGCTGACACCCTGGAGTGGCACGACATCGTAGCCGCTGACAAGACTTGCAAGACTCGCATGATTCCTGCATGGCGTCCTGACGCTGCTATGAACATTGAGGCTGCAACATTCAAGGCTTACATAGAGAAGCTCGGCAAGGTTGCTGGCGTTGAAATCAAGAAGTTCGCTGACCTCATCGATGCACTGCAGAAGCGTCATGACTTCTTCGCATCTAAGGGATGTAAGCTCTCTGACCACGGTATCGAGGAGTTCTATGATGAGCCATACACCGACGCAGAGATTGACGCAATCCTTGACAAGGCTCTTACCGGTAAGGAGGTTTCAGTAGAGGAGCAGCGTAAGTATAAGCACGCCTTCCTGAAGGAAATGGCTATCATGGACTATAACGCTGGATGGACACAGCAGTTCCACTATGGCGCTATCCGTAACAACAACACTAAGATGTTCAACCTGCTTGGCGCTGATACAGGTTTCGACTCTATCGGTGAGTTCACTACAGCCAAGGCTTGTTCACACTTCCTTGACGAGCTTAACGTAGCAGGCAAGCTGACAAAGACAATCCTTTACAACCTTAACCCATGCGCTAACGAGGTGCTGGCTACTATGCTCGGCAACTTCCAGGACGGCTCTTGCCCAGGTAAGATACAGTGGGGCTCAGGCTGGTGGTTCCTCGACCAGAAGGACGGCATGGAGAAGCAGATGAACGCTCTGTCACTGCTCGGTCTGCTCTCACGCTTCGTAGGTATGCTGACTGACTCACGTTCATTCCTGTCATATCCACGTCACGAGTACTTCCGTCGCACAATGTGTAACCTCCTCGGCAATGACATTGAGAAGGGACTTATCCCATTCACAGGCTATGAGGAGAAGCGCGTACGCCAGATGGTGGAAGACATCTGTTACAACAATGCAAAGAACTATTTTCAGTTCTAATAACTGATATACATCAAGAGAAGTGCCAAAACTCAATGTTTTGGCACTTTTTCTTTAATATTATTTTGTAGTTTGATAAATTATTACTACCTTTGCATCGCAATTGAGGAGAGAATCATCATTTGCACCGGGGTGTAGCGCAGTTGGTAGCGTTCCTGGTTTGGGACCAGGCTGTCGCAGGTTCGAGTCCTGTCACCCCGACGAGCTAAGAAAAAGGAAGCATCCTCAGGATGTTTCCTTTTTTGTTTAACAGAGGTTTATAACCAAAGGATATAATCACAAAGATATAATCATAAGAAGTTTATAATTATAATAAAAATACACAAAACTATGAAACTCAACATTGCAGTATTGGCCGGTGACGGTATCGGACCAGAAATAATGGAGCAAGGAGTAGCCGTAATGTCTGCCGTAGCAGAGAAGTTCGGTCATGAAGTAACTTACAAGGAGGCTCTCTGCGGAGCACACGCCATAGACGAGGTGGGTGACCCATTCCCAGAGGAGACTTTCCAGATATGCGAGAAGGCTGACGCCGTGCTTTTTGCATCTGTCGGCGACCCTAAGTTTGACAACAACCCATCTGCAAAGGTTCGTCCTGAGCAGGGACTGCTCGCTATGCGTAAGAAGCTTGGACTGTTTGCCAACATCCGTCCTGTTACCACTTTCGACTGTCTGGTACACAAATCACCATTGAAGGACGAGATTGTCAAGGGTGCCGACTTCATCTGCATCCGTGAGCTTACCGGCGGTATGTATTTCGGTAAGAAGCAGGAGCCAGCTATGAACGCAGAGCTTGGCACTGAGGACGCTCTCGATACAAACTACTACTCACGCCCTGAGGTAGAGCGCATTCTGAAGGTGGCTTACCAGTATGCACGTCAGCGCAAAAAGCACCTCACCGTAGTAGATAAGGCCAACGTGCTCGCATCATCACGTCTGTGGCGTAAGGTGGCTCAGGAGATGGCACCACAGTACCCAGACGTTACTACCGACTTCATGTATGTTGACAACGCTGCTATGCGCATGATTCAGGAACCTACATTCTTCGACGTCATGGTAACAGAGAACACCTTCGGTGACATCCTTACCGACGAGGGTTCTTGCATCACAGGTTCTATGGGCCTGCTGCCATCAGCTTCTACAGGTTCTTCTACTCCTGTGTTCGAGCCTATCCACGGTTCTTGGCCACAGGGCAAGGGACTGAACATTGCCAACCCTCTTGCACAGATTCTTTCTGTAGCTATGCTCTATGAGTACTTCGACCTGAAGGAAGAGGGCGCACTCATCCGCAAGGCTGTTGACGCTTCTCTCGACCAGAACGTACGCACACCTGAAATCCAGGTAGAGGGCGGTGCTAAGTATGGCACGAAAGAGGTTGGCGCTTGGATTGTTGACTACATCAAAAAGAACTAAGAGCATTTCCAAGAATATAACCGAACGCTGTAAGGAAACCCCTTACAGCGTTTCTTTTTATATGGAGTTTTTTGGCTTATTAAGAAAAAAATATTACCTTTGCACCAAAACATTTATATACACCTTTGAAGCATAACTATCATGGCAGAACTGAACGTAAACATCGATAAGCTTAAGTTAAAGAACCCTATAATGACAGCCTCTGGCACCTTTGGCTACGGACTGGAATTTCAAGACTTCGTTGCATTAGAAGATATTGGAGGAATAATTGTAAAGGGAACAACATTTGACCCGCGCCAAGGCAACGACTACCCACGTATGGCGGAGACTGCCAGCGGTATGCTCAACTGTGTGGGCTTACAGAACAAAGGTGTTGATTATTTCTGCAAGCATATATACCCCGAAATAAAAGATATTGACACTAATTTCATTGTCAATGTCAGCGGTTCTTCACCTGAGAACTACGGAGAGTGCGCCGCACGCATCAATGAGCTGGACAACATACCTGCCATTGAGCTAAACATCTCATGCCCTAACGTAAAAGACGGAGGCATGGCCTTTGGCACCACATGCGAAGGAGCCGCAAGCGTGGTACGCGAAGTACGCCGACGCTACAACAAGACTCTTATTGTCAAGCTGTCTCCAAACGTAACTAATATAGCCGAGATAGCACGTGCCGTAGAAGACGAGGGAGCTGACAGCGTATCATTAATCAACACCCTGATGGGCATGGCGATAGACATCGAGAAGCGCAAGTCCCTGCTGTCTATAGGCACTGGAGGTCTGTCCGGTCCTGCTGTAAAGCCTGTAGCATTGCGTATGGTACACCAGGTAAGCAAGGCTGTGAAGATACCTGTCATCGGACTTGGCGGTATATGCAACTACCGTGACGCCATAGAGTTCTTTATGGCAGGAGCCACGGCTATCGAGATAGGCACAGCTAATTTCCTTGACCCGGCAGTAACAGTAAAGGTGCGCGACGGAGTCAACCAGTGGCTTGACGACCACGGATGCAAGAACATACAAGAAATAATAGGTGTAATATAAAAATAACAGGTATAAAAAAAAAAGAGGGTTACACTGGTGATGTGATGAAAACTCCGAGTAATGAATATTAGAGCGTTCTAATGCCTTTGTAATCCACCGACCTCACGGTTTCCAGACTGTGATATATGCCAGATGCCGTAAAAGGACTCACACGTGACTATCATTGCCAGTCTGCATTGTGGCCCGCCATTGACAAGAGAAACTATCTCTCGGTTTTTTCTATTAATTGATGAGTATCCCTATCGAACCAGTGCAACCCTCATGTGAGTACAAAGGTACGGAAAAGTTAAGAGTTATGAGGCATACAACAAGAGATTATACCTCTTACATGTTTTTTTATATATTATATTTCTTTATTTAAGTTTTTTTTCATAACTTTGCACTTTCTTTTTAGATTTACACATTGTTAATAGGATAACATTTCGCAAAGATAGAACTATGAAATTAATTGAAACCAACAACATCAAAGGCGATTTCTTTGGTGGTGTAACAGCCGGTATCGTAGCTTTGCCATTGGCTTTAGCATTTGGTATTCAGGCTTTTGGTGGCATCAACCACCCTGACGCCGCACCGATGGGAGCATTGGCAGGATTGATAGGAGCCACACTGCTCGGATTCTTCGCTGCCCTGTTTGGCGGCACACACTCTCAGATAAGCGGACCTACCGGTCCGATGACCGTTATCACAGCATCACTGATAAGCACCACATGGACAGCATCAAGCGGAAACATCTCTGCCGTACTCATTGCCATGGCCATGGCCGGCATATTCTGCGGCGTGTTCCAGATTCTGTTTGGCATTATCCGCATAGGCAAATATGTACGTTACATCCCCTACCCTGTCTTGTCAGGATTCATGAGTGGTATCGGTGTCATCATAATACTGCAGCAGATTTATCCCTTGATAGGCAAGAAATCTCCTGTCAGCACTATAGACATGATAATAGGCTTCCCTGCTGCCCTTGCCGACAATATCAGCATCATGGCATTGCTGCTCGGCTTGTGCACCATAGCAATTATCATGGCATTGCCACGACTGACAAAGAAGATTCCTGCCACACTCGTAGCATTAATCATAATGACCATAGTGTCACTTCTATGCTCTTTTGACGCTGCACTGACCATCGGTCAGATACCTACAGGCTTACCTATGCCTTTCTTCACGAAAGACGGCATTGACCTCAGCGGCATTGACTGGTGGACAACAATACAAGCCGGCATCATACCAGGACTGACACTGGCTGGCTTGGGCTCTATTGACACTCTACTTACATCAGTAGTAGCAGACAATATCACAAAGACCAAGCACAACTCTAACAAAGAGCTAATAGGTCAAGGCATTGGTAACGCCTTAGCTGGACTGTTCTGCGGCATTGCTGGTGCCGGAGCAACCATGCGTACCGTTGTAAACGTCAAGAGCGGCGGCCGCACACAGCTGTCAGGCATGATTCACGCCATGCTGCTGCTTGCCATTCTCCTCGGACTGGGTTCACTGGTAAAATACGTACCTTTGTCTGTCCTCGCCGGTATTCTTATTACCGTAGGATGGGGAATCATTGACTTCAGAGGCTTCAAGGATCTGACACACATTCCAAAGGCCGATGCCTTTGTCCTTATCGTCGTGTTCCTCATGACAGTATTTGTTGACCTGCTCACCGCCGTCGGCATTGGCATGGTAATAGCTGCCGTACTGTTCATGAAGCGTGCAGGTGACCTGGCAGAGAAACAATATGAGGGTGGAATACTTAACGAGGGCTTTGACCATAACACGCCATGGGAAGACGAGACCGACGTGACAGAAGAGATGAAGAAGCACATATACATCCTGCGTCTTGGAGGACCGGTATTCTTCGCTTCCATCACCGGCTTCAACAAAGTCATGCATGAGGTGCCTACCAATGGCATTAAGACCGTGATTATACGAATGAAGCGCGTCACTTTCATGGACCAGTCTGGCGCATACGCTTTGGAGACCGCTATAAAGGACCTGCAGGCTCAGGGCATAGAGGTGCTGATGACTATCATACAGCCACAGGCTGATGCCATTCTTCACAAGACACATATCATACCGACGCTGATTCCTGAGGAGCATACCTTCAAGACATTCGAGGATTGCATTGAATATCTGAAGTAAAAACTCCTTATATTTCGCAAGCCTCTCCTGCCCTTTTGCACGTTTAACGTCAATAGGACATTTTGGTGATTTCACTGTTCAAAAAGTGTTCGTGAAAAAACTCAAAATAGATAGACTTTCCAAAATTTAAACAAATAAGGCTCCGCATACCAGTTTATTGGCAGCGGAGCCTTATTCTATAATTAGATACTCAATCTCTGTCTATTCTATCGTTTCTATAAAATTGTCCAAGCGTTCCAATCCCTGCTGTGTGCATATACCACGAATGATAACAAACAGGTAGTTGACCAGTAATTGTTTGTATGTAAGGTTCTTAAACAACGCATCGGAACGAATCATGTCTATCGAACCTGATGTTATCTGATGAAAGATATTGAAGTCTATGCTTGAAATGAAGAAGCCTTGCCTTACACCCTTTTCAAAAAAATCCATCGTTGAAATCTGCTGCTCTTTCTGATAATGCTTCAACATTTTCTCTACAGCAGGATAACGCTTCAAATCATTAAAGAAATTAGCATGGGTGCTGGCGGAGAACTCCATCTGCTGCCGGAGTGCCTCTATCAGTATATCTATCGCATCGTCTCTCTTCAATGCAAATTCCTGCAGTGATTCGTTACGCTGTTTAAGCAAACTCTTTACTACATCGACCAACAAATCTTCCTTGTCAGAGTACACCTCATACAACGTGCGCTTAGATATACCCATATTCTTGGCTATATCATCCATCTTAACCGCACGTATTCCATACTCTCTGAAGCGGCTCATTGCCTCTTCCAAGATTGCCGGCTTTAAATTTTTCTTATATACTGATAACTCCTGCATCTATACAATGATAGGGGCTAATTTATTAGAAAGGTAATTCCTCCGCATTATCTTCACCTGCCATAGCAACAGGATCCGCTGCCGCTGGCTGGGCTGCAACTGCAGGTTGTGCTGGTGCTGCTACTGGCTGTACCGGTGCTGCCGGAGCTGTAGGCATCTGTGATGGGTCATACTGACGCACGTCATAAGCACGAATACTGTTGAACCAACGGCCGTTCCACTCACGGGCATCAATATCAAATGCCACCAGAACCTCCTGTCCTATTTGTATATTGAAACGTGCGAGTCTGTCCGCACCAAACACTTCAAACACCATCTTCTTAGGATATTGCTCATGAGTCTCTATTACAAACTCCTGCACTTTCCACTCTGTTCCTCGTTGGCTAACACCACCACGCTCAGGAAGTGCCGCAATAACTTTTCCCTGTAATTCCATTCTTTTTTCTCTTTTACAAAAATAATCTATTATAATGCGAAATTACAAAAAAAAGGTAAATTATGAAAGTTTTTGAGTTTTTTTTTGTCTAAGACATAAGTTTTTTGTATTTTTGCACTAACTAAAAACTGATTAAAAAACATTCGACATACAATGAGATTTACACTTTCTTCATCTGTACTTAACAGCAAATTAAGTACCCTTTCAAAAGTCATAGCCTCCAAGAATTCCATGCAGATACTTGACTGCTTTCTCTTTGAGATAAGCTCGGGCCAGTTAACAATCACAGCCACAGACAACTCCAACATGATGAAATGTAATGTGGAGCTGAGTGAAAGTGACGGTGACGGTGCATTCTGCGTACACAACCATATTATTCAGATGGCTGTAAAAGAGATGGCTGAGCAGCCTATCACTTTTGAGGTCAATGTGGATGACAACAGTATAATGATGACCTACCAGAACGGCTCTTACCGTTTCGTCGGCCAGAGCGCAGACGACTTCCCGAAGATTCAGCCTCTCAGCAGTCCTTACACAGAGGCTTCAATCTCTGCCGGAGCACTGGCGCAGAACATACAGCGTACTCTTTTCGCAACGTCATCAGAAGAGCTGCACTTGGTAATGACAGGCATCTATTTTGACTTGAAGGAAGACAGTCTGAACATTGTGGCAAGTGACGGCTACAAATTAGTAAGAAACATACTGTACAGTTGCAAGACTGAATTGCCTGCTGCATTCCTGCTTCCAAAGAAGCCAGCCTCACTATTGCGTAATATGTTAGACGCAACTGATGAGAATCCTATCACGATGAGATTTAATGACAAGCAGGCTGAGTTCTCCACTCCTAACGGATACTTGTCATGCACACTGATAGAGGGACGCTACCCAAAATATAATAATGTCATACCTACTGACAACCCTAACATCGTAACCGTTGACAGAAAGAGTTTCATGAGCGCATTGCGCCGTGTACTGCCATTTGCTAACGAAGCTACGGGTCTGGTGAAATTCCGTCTCTCACTTAACAACATTGAGCTCAATGCGGAAGATATCAATTTCGCTACTTCTGCACACGAGGATATTATATGTGAGTATAACGGAGTGCCTATGAGCATTGGCTTCAAGGGTGCTGCCATGTATGAGATAATGAACAACATCTCAAGCGATGACATCATAATAGAGTTAGGTGACCCAAGCAGAGCCGGAGTCATTCATCCTACAGAGCAACCTGAAGGCGAAGACGTACTTATGCTTATCATGCCTATGTTACTTAACGAATAAACAACATGAGACTGAACCTGACAAAACCTCTCATAGTCTTTGACCTGGAAAGTACCGGACTGGACATTGCCAAAGACAAGATAATTCAGCTTAGCTATATTAAGGTATATCCTGACGGCAAAGAGGAAAGGAAAAACTATTTCATTAATCCAGGCAGGGCCATACCGCAAGAGGTGGTGGAGCTAACCCACATTACCGACGACATGGTAAAGGACGCCCCTACCTTCAAGGCTTTAGCTGACACACTGGCAGAGGACTTCAAAGGATGTGACTTCGCCGGTTATAACTCCAACAACTTTGACATACCGTTGTTAGCAGAGGAGTTTTTACGTGCTGGAATGTCTTTTGACTTCTCTGAGTGCAGGAAGATTGACGCTTGCGCCATATTCCGACACATGGAACGTCATAACCTGGCGGCAGCATACAAGTTCTATTGCGGCCGCAAGATGGAGGATGATTTCCAGGCACACCTGGCTGACAATGACACAGAGGCCACATACCGCGTACTGCAAGGTCAGTTAGATATGTACAGCGCTGAGAGGCAGGAGGAAGCCGAGCGCATCCTGAAAAACGACATGGATGAACTCAACGAGATAAGCAACCAACGCAAGAATGTGGACTTTGCCGGTAGAATTATATGGGCACCTGTAAAGGGAGCTGATGGTAAGCCATTACTTGACGCCGACGGCAAAGAACGTATGCGTGAGGAATTCAATTTCGGCAAATATAAGGGGTGGGCAGTAGCAGACGTCCTTAAGAGAGACCCAGGTTACTTCAGTTGGATGTTGTCAAGCGACTTTACATTAGACACAAAACAAGTGCTCACGAGAATCAGATTAAGAGAAGCACAGGGAAACACCCACCTATTCTCATGAACAAAAAAACAGACATAACAAAGAGACTATTGCTCATGGCTATCATGTCATGGGCAATAGTAGTATATGCGCCTGCACAAGAATTAAACGCGAAGATTAATATCAACCACTCCCAGATACAAGGTACAGATGTATCTGTCTTTGAAGAGCTGAAGGATAAGCTGGAAGAATTTGTCAACCAGCAACAGTGGACGTCCCTTAACTTCAAGGAGAACGAGCGCATAACATGCAGTTTTAACATTACTGTAAAGGAATACAAGAAAAACGAAGGGACATGGGGCTGCACTTGCACTATTCAAGCAAACAGGCCCATCTATAACTCTGCATACAACAGCACCCTGTTCCAATACCAGGATAATGACTTTACATTTACTTTCAACCAGTTTGACAAACTGGAGTATAACGAAGAGATGATAGACAACCAATTGATGGCTCTCTTCGCTTACTATGCGTATCTTATTATAGGCATAGACCTGGACAGCTTCTCACCCAAAGGAGGAGAAGACATACTACAGAGATGCATGAACCTCACCAACAATGCGCAGAACCTGGACTACCCTGGATGGAAGGCCTTTGACAGCAGCAAAAACCGTTTCGCCATCATCAACGATTACCTTGACGGAGCATTAGAACCTCTCAGGACACTGCAATATGACTATTACCGCAAGGGACTTGACGAGATGGCAAACAATGTAGAACGTGGACGAACAGAAATCACCACTGCCATTACGGAGAACCTGAAGAAAGCCCACGAGAACCGTCCTAGCAGTTTATTACCACAGATATGGACTGACTACAAAAAGGATGAGATAGCTAACATATACAAAGGCAAGGGGACCGCAAAGGAAAAAGAGAACGTGTATAATGTACTCTTTGGCATCAACCCCTCACAAAACAATGCCTGGACAAAGATTAAGGAATAATAATTTCCCGCCTGTCAAACAAGAAAAAGAATTATGCTGAAACATTTATACATTAAGAATTTCGCTCTGATTGATGTGCTTGACATCGACTTCTTCTCTGGCTTCTCTGTCATAACAGGAGAAACTGGAGCCGGCAAAAGCATCATATTAGGAGCAATCGGCCTTTTACTCGGACAAAGGACCGATACCAAAAGCATAAAAGCTGACTCTCAAAAATGCACAATCGAAGCCACATTTGATACTAACGGGCAGAACATAAAAGAATGGCTGACCGAAAACGACCTGGAATGTGATGACGATGACTGCATCATACGCAGGGAAATAACTGCGTCAGGCAAGAGCAGGGGCTTTATCAACGACACCCCAGTAACACTTAACCAAATGAAAGAATTGGGTGAGATGTTACTTGACGTACATTCTCAACACAAGAACCTTCTCTTACAAAAAGAAGATTTCCAACAAGGTGTTCTTGACATAATAGCAGACAATAGCACTCTGCTTACCGAATACAAGCAGGCATACGCCCAATATAAAAAGCTAGATGCGGAATTAGAGCAGCTACGCCATAGTGTTGAGGAGAGTAAGGAGAAAGAAGATTTCATGCGCTTCCAGCTTACTGAGTTAACCAATGCCAACCTCACACCTGGAGAACAGGAAGAGTTGGAACAAGAGCAGCAAGTAGCATCACACACAGAGGAGATAAAAAGCCTTATGTTTGACGCTGATGCCTTACTCAACAATGACGATAACGGCATTGTATCCGCATTACACCAGGCATGTCAGAGAATAACCAATGCCGCTGATATCAATCCAAAGATTCAACCACTGGCAGAGAGGCTGAATTCTGCGCTTATCGACATAAAAGATATAGCGTCAGAATGTGCCAATGAGTCTGAGAACATAGAATATGACCCCGAGCGACTGGCTTTTATCAATGAACGTCTGGATACAATATATTCCCTACAACGGAAATATGACGCAACAGACGTATCTTCCCTCTGTGAGATACGCGATAACCTTTCGCAGGCTATAGATAACATCGACAACTTTGACGGACTTCTCACAGAGAAAGAAGCAGAAGTGGAGTTGGCACATCGCAACACTCAAGAAAAAGCGAATGCTCTCACCACTACACGCAAGGATGCCGTTCAGCCACTACAAACTCAAATAACCACTTACTTAAGCGCTCTTGGCATACCTAATGCCAATTTCATAATAGACATACAGCCTACCACACTTAATGCCAACGGACAGGACAAAGTACAGTATCTGTTTTCCGCTAACAAAGGCATGCCTGCGCGGCCGGTCGAGCAAGTGGCTTCAGGAGGCGAGATAGCACGTCTTATGCTCTCACTAAAAGCCATCATCAGCGGGGCAGTAAAACTTCCAACCATCATCTTTGATGAGATAGACACCGGCGTAAGCGGAAAAGTGGCAGAGCAGATGGCTAGAATAATGCAAGAGATGGGACACTCTGAACGACAAGTAATCAGCATCACACACCTGCCACAGATAGCCTCTGCCGGGCAATACCACTACAAGGTAGAGAAACATGACACCGAGGAGGGTACTACATCCGTAATGAGACAACTAAGTAAAGATGAACGTGTCATGGAGATAGCCCAGATGTTAAGTGGAACAGATGTCAGCAACGCTGCATTAGCCAACGCAAAAGCATTGCTGAAAAACGCAGATTAACCCTATACCAAAAGAGAAAACTATGGATATAAAAAAAGCAGAATTCTTCATAAGCTCAGCCAAACTGTCACAGTGTCCAAAAGACACAAAGATGGAGTTTGCCTTCATAGGACGAAGCAATGTAGGCAAATCCAGTCTCATTAATATGTTGACAGAAAGGAAAAACCTGGCTAAAACCAGCGCTACACCTGGTAAGACGTTACTGATAAACCATTTTATCATAAATGATGAATGGTATATAGTGGACCTGCCGGGCTATGGCTTTGCTAAACGCTCTAAGAAAATCCAAGAGGAAATAGAGAAAATGATTTCCTCATATATATTACATCGCGAACAATGTGTAAACGTGTTCCTGCTGATAGATATCAGACATGACCCTCAAAAGATAGACCGAGAGTTCATGGAATGGCTGGGAGAAAACGGTATTCCTTTCTCCATAGTCTTTACTAAAGCCGATAAACTAACAGCTACAAAAGCCACAAGCAACGCTAAAAAATATATGAACACGTTGCTTGACGCATGGGAAGAACTGCCGCCATATTTCGTCACCAGTTCCGAGAAAAGACAAGGGCGCGCAGAACTCCTTGATTATATTGACACCATACTTAAATCCTAAAAATGCCTACACCGTTTCTTGACGTACAGAACGTATCAAAAAGTTTTGGAGAGCGTACACTCTTCAGGAATATATCGTTTAGCATAGCAGAAGGACAGCATGTGGGACTGATAGCCCAAAACGGTACCGGCAAAACCACACTGCTGTCAATGCTTACCGGCAAGGAAAGCATTGACAGCGGTAGTATTATTTTCAGGAATGACATCAAGGTTGGCTACCTGAGGCAAGACCCTTATTTTGAAGAAGGTACCACCGTTACTCAAGCTTGTTTCACAGATAACAACCCCACCACAGAATCTCAGTTGAAAGCAAAACAAATATTGACACAGCTGCGCATTCATGATATGCAGCAACCTATGTCACAACTGAGCGGAGGACAACAGAAAAGAGTTGCGCTGGCACAGGTGCTCATATCTAATCCTGACATGCTGATTCTTGATGAGCCAACTAACCACCTTGACTTGGAAATGGTGGAATGGCTGGAGAGTTTTCTGCAACGTGGAAACAAGACACTGCTTCTTGTTACACATGACCGTTTCTTCCTCGATAATATATGTGACACTATTCTTGAGCTTGACAACCAAACCATATATCGATACAAAGGCTCCTATTCTTATTTCCTTGAAAAAAGGCAAGAGAGATTAGACACCATGGCAGCAAACATACAACATGCGAACAATCGATACAGAAAAGAGTTGGAATGGATGCGCCGGCAGCCGCAAGCACGCGGACATAAAGCAAGATACAGGGAAGAGGCTTTCTACGAACTGGAGAAAATAGCAAAACAACGCATCGAGGAAAGGCAGATGCGCTTGAAGTCAACTAATGTATATATAGGCTCCAAGATATTTGAGTGTCAATACGTAACCAAGAAGTTTCCTCCACGTAAAAACGCTGCAACACAAGAGACTGAAGGCAAAGAGAAAGTAATACTTGACAAGTTTTACTATAACTTCGCACGTTATGAGAAAATGGGAATCGTTGGCAACAATGGCTCCGGAAAATCTTCATTCATCAAACTTCTGTTAGGTATTATTCCTCCTGACGAAGGACGGTTTGATATCGGCGAGACCGTAAAATTCGGATACTATTCCCAAGAAGGACTTACCTTCAGGGATGACCAAAAGGTCATTGACATTGTAAGAGACATTGCGGAATATATAGACTTAGGACAAGGACGACACTATACTGCCTCACAATTTCTACAGTATTTTCTCTTTACACCTGAGCAACAATACAACTATGTATATAAACTTTCAGGTGGAGAGAAGCGCAAGCTGTATCTATGCACAGTACTTATGCGCAATCCCAATTTCCTTGTGCTTGACGAACCGACAAACGACCTGGACATCAAGACTCTACAGATATTGGAAGAATACCTGTATGACTTCCCAGGCTGTGTGATAGTAATCAGTCATGACAGATATTTCATGGACCGGGTAGTGGACCACCTCCTCGTTTTCAAAGGTGAAGGCGTTATCAAAGACTTTCCTGGAAACTACACCCAATATCGTGAGTGGCTGAAAATATCAGACAAGCCGATACAGGAAAAGAAGACAACAGATAATACAACTAAGGAAAGAAATTCCGGGCCACGCGATCCTAATGCTGTAAACAAACGACGCATGACATACAAGGAAAAGCGTGAATTTGAACAAATAGAAAAAGAACTGGAACTCCTGACAAAAGAAAAGACAGAGATAGAAAACAAGCTAAGCAGCGGAATAACAGACGTGGAAGAGATAACACTACTGAGTAAACGCCTGCCTATCATCAACCAAGAAATTGATGCTAAGGAAACCAGATGGTTAGAACTATCTGAAATCCCGACTTAGAAACCCAAGATATCATATACACAACCTTTATGCCGATAAGCAAAAACAAAATAAAACAAATACACAGCCTTGAGCAAAAGAAATTCAGGACGCTATACAAATCGTTTATAGCAGAGGGCACGAAGTGTGTCAATGAACTGCTAAAAGAGGGATTTCATGCTTCCACCATTATCTCTACAGATGACTGGCACTGCCCTACCCCGTCACGCATTCCTGACGACTATATCATAGTGTCTGATGACGAGTTGCGCAAGGCAAGCCTGTTACAGCACCCGCAACAAGTGTTGGGAGTGTTTGCTATTCCAGAGATGCCGCAAGACATCAATGTGAATGACATAGCACACAAAGAGCTGTGCCTATGCCTTGACGGAGTACAAGACCCAGGCAATTTAGGTACCATCATACGTACCGCAGACTGGTTTGGCATACGCAACATATTTTGCAGCCCGAACACGGCTGACGCATATAACCCCAAAGTGGTACAGGCTACAATGGGAAGCATTGCGCGTGTAAACATATATTACACAGACCTGGTTGAGATGTTGCATTCCCTGCAATCTGATGTCCCTGTATATGGCACACTACTTGATGGTGAGAATCTTTATGACACAGAACTGTCACGCAATGGTATAATCATCATGGGCAATGAGGGCAACGGCGTTAGCACAGATGTACGACAACTACTTACACATAAACTGCTTATACCGCCCTATCCTGTGGAAACAGAGTCTGCAGAAAGCTTGAATGTATCCATAGCTACCGCTATAATATGCGCAGAATTTAGGCGTAGATGTTAAAAAATCATAAATACACAATATTTCTTCAACTATCTATAACTTACTATACAATAAAAATAGTATCTTTGTAGAGAGAATATTCAGTAAAAACACGTGGCTATGACAAAAAGAATACTTACAATAATATATGTTGCTCTGACACTGACATTTGTTCCTGCATTAATTAACTCTGCGTCAGCCAGAATAGAATTGACAGATATTGAGTCACAGTCTATCAAAATTGAGCAGAATGGCAGTACATTACACATCTATGGTGCTATGGGAAAGACTCTATACATATACAACCTTGTAGGTATGCCTGTGTATTCTATAAAAATAGACTCTCAAGAGAAAACCATAGACTTGAGCAACCTTAAGAAAGTCGTTCACATTGTAAAAATAGGAAACATCTCAAAGAAAATTAATCTGCTCAGCAGATAATGAACATCTTAGAACGACCAAAGCTACGAGGACGAGTTTCATGCTTTGGTAAGAAAAAGGTGCATGTCTATGAACGACACACAATTACTTCAAGAGCTTAGAACGCCAGAAACGCGCCAACGGGCATTCTCTGTATTAGTATCTCAGTATAGCGAAAAGATATACTGGGTAGTAAGACACATTGTTGGAACCCATGAGGATGCGGATGACGTAACACAAGAGACTTTTATAAAAGTTTGGAACAAACTTGATGAGTTCCGCGGAGATTCGAAACTCGGTACATGGATTCATCGTGTAGCAGTGAATGAGGCCTTAGACCACCTACGTAAAGAAAAGAAATATGTTGACAACAATGTTGACATGAAGAATCTTTCAGGAGCCTTTGCTGACACATATTTTGACGGAGACGAAGTGGAACGAATGCTACGCGAAGCAATGGAAACATTACCTGAGGCGCAAAGAGCCGTCTTTTCCATGAAATACTTTGATGACAAGAAATACTCTGAGATAAGCGAGATATTGGGTACATCAGAAGGTGGACTGAAAGCTAATTATCACTACGCAGTAGAGAAAATCAAAAGATATTTCGAGATTCAGCAAAAAAAGTTATCATGAAAAAGAAACACGCATTAAACGTTTTACCGTTTTCTACGTCAATAAAGTAACAAAGCAAAAATAAATGACTAATATAGAGAACATATTAAACAACAAATACGTTGACAAAGGAAGCTACAAGGTTCCTGACAATTATTTTTGCCAGCTTCAAAATAGCATAACTGAGCGTATAAAGCAAGAAAGCGGAACAAGCGACAGCACTGCTGTACCAGCAAACGTTCCTAAAAAGAAGTTCTTCCTTTTAACCCCACGCTTCAGATATGCCGTCGCCGCTTGCTTCATAGGAGCAGCCGTACTTACCGCTGTAGGTCTGTCACATTATAACAAAGAAAAGAATATAGTAGCAGAACAGCAAGACCTACAAAGTGAGCAGTACTACAATGAATGTATGGAATATGCCATGGTTGACAACGATGACATATATACATACCTGGCAGAACAGTAGATGATATAATTAACAAGAACTACCTTAATACATTGAACGTATGATAAAGAAAATAGCTTACATTATAATGCTATTGCTCTTGACTGTCACGGTAAACGCACAAAACGCCAAGCCAAACGAGAAGAAGTTTGACCCGGAAAAATTCATGCAGGAGCAAGAGGCATTTATCACAAAAGAAGCAAAACTCACGACACAGGAGTCTGCACGCTTCTTTCCTTTATTTCGCGAATTACAAAACAAGCAAAGGACCCTCTTTCACAAACAGCGCAAATACGCAAAGTCTAAACCACAAAATGACAAAGAGGCGGCAAAAATCATAGCAGAGATAGACCAAACCGAGCTGCAGATAAAGAAATTGCAAACAGACTACCACAATAAGTTCTGTAAGGTTATACCTGCAACAAAGGTCTTTCAATGCCTACAAGCAGAGGAGCGGTTCAAACGCCATATAATGGACAAAATGACAAACAGACGGCAAAACAAAAACAAACACGCGGATAAGGGAAAAAAGAAATAAACTCAGAAATATGAAATGTCACAAATACACTTGTATTTGTGACATTTTATATTATATACAACAAAAGGGCTCAGCTAATGTTCAGCAAGAGTCCCGTTCTTAAAAGCTATGCCTTTATAATTGGAAATACCATCGTTTTACTATACTATGCAATTTGACACCGTTCCTTTAGTTATTTGACATAAATGAAAACATTTATCGCAAATGTTACTAAAGAATGTTAATTTACTCACTTCTTTTTTGTAGTGTCATCAGTTTTTATTAAATTTACCAACACAAACATAACAAACAAATTAACACAAAACATTACTCACAAAAACACAAAAACACTATGAACAAAAAATTTATTTGTACCGTATGCGGTTATATACACGAGGGTCCAGAACCACCAGAGAGATGTCCACAATGTAAGGTACCAGCATCAAAATTCAAGGAGTTGGAAGCGACAGAGGGCGGTCTGCAATTTGTGCAGGAGCATGTAATCGGCATCGCAAACGAATATGGAATTGACGATGAAATGCGCAAAGACCTCAATGCTCACTGGAATGGAGAATGTACCGAGGTAGGCATGTACCTTGCCATGAGCAGGCAGGCTGACCGCGAGGGCTACCCAGAAATAGCAGAAGCATTTAAGCGCTATGCATGGGAAGAGGCTGAGCACGCTGCAAAGTTTGCTGAATTACTTGGCGATGTTGTATGGGACACCAAAACTAACCTTGAGAAGAGAATGAACGCAGAGGCTGGCGCCTGTGAAGATAAGTTCCGCATTGCAAAGAATGCAAAAGCACAAGGTTGGGATGCTATACATGACACCGTGCACGAAATGGCAAAAGACGAAGCAAGACATGGTAAAGGCTTCGAAGGACTTTACAACCGCTATTTTAAGAAATAAACATATAGCAAACAAGACTTTCCAAGAAGTAATAAATGTATTATAACAAACACAAAGGAGAATAAGGAAGTGAAGAAAATTGTTACGTTCTTATTTATCCTAATGATTATACTCCTCGCCGCAACTGTACTATTACATGTAAGAAGTTGCGGCGAGGATTTATTTCATAAAACGGATATTACAGAAAAGTTACCACCCATTGACGACAGTCTGAGAATACGTATTGACACCTTCCTTTACAACAACTTTCCGCAAGGCAGCATAGGCATTGAACTGTATGACATCACTGCCGACAAAGAGGTGTATTCATACAACAAGGACTCTTTGATGATACCTGCCTCTTGCATGAAGCTCTTAACATGTGTCACGGCTCTCAGATACATAGGAGCAGAAAAGCTGATACACAACAGACTGTACACATCTGGGTACATAATGGGAGACACGTTGAATGGAAACGTAATACTAAAAACACAATATGATACAGCATTTAACCGCGACACTCTCAACAATCTTGTAAACGAGCTAAAAAACAAGGGAGTAACCTATATAAAAGGTAATGTGATTGTCGATATGATGCTCACGGAACCACTGGACCACGAAGAACACTGGATAATTGGTGATCTACGCACACGATACATGGGATTAAACCTACAAGGGCTTCTACGCATGAAGAAAGAAATGCTCGGAGCACTACAAGCTAAGGGAATAAAAATTATAGACGGTACAATAACTATCGGAAAGCTAAATCCCAGGAACGCTACACTCATAGCTGATAACACTGCAACACTACACACGTTGGTCGAGAAGTCTCTGAAAGCATCATCCAACATCAATGCGGAGACATTGCTCATGCCACTTGGATACATATATGACAAGAAAGGGAACTATCGGGAAAACGGTAAAAAAGTGCTGCAGAACTTCATTCGTAATGAAATGAACATAAATCCTGCCACTGTATGTAATATTGATGATGGATGTGGACTGTGCATCAACGACAAACTTACTGCAGACTTCCTCGTCAAGCTATTGGTCTATAGTGCAAAAAGACCACGTATATATAACGAGATAATAAACGACATGCCTCTTTCTGGTGTTGACGGTACGCTCTACAAGCGAATGCACGACTCACGCCTTAAAGGGAAGTTGAGAGGAAAAACCGGAACCCTCACCAGAAATGGCGGTGTAAGCACACTTGCAGGATATTTCATAGGTAAAGACAACCATTTGATTGCTTATGCCATACTTAACAACGGATGGTATGTTGAGACATCCAGAGAATGGCAAGACAAACTTTGCCTGAAAGCATTTATGCCACAACGTATCATGGGAGAACTAAAAGATACAACTCACATAATACAAGAATAGAGGTCCATAAATGACAAAAAAAAAATTGATTGTCTCACGACAACCAATCTTTATTAACCTTAATAATCTAATACCATGAAAAACACGATACAAATTTAATGATTTTTCTTTATACCGCCAAGAAAAACATCTTTTTTTTGTTCGTTTTTAAAATTCCTTAAAACTTTCACCATCCCATTTTACATTTCTTTGCAAAATAAGGCCATTTCTATCATTTTCGTCCTTATAAGGCAAGGGGTCTCTGACTTCTATGTGCAACAATGACACATCGCTATCCACCGTCACTTTTACAATTGGAAATTCAACCAATTTAAGTCTCTCTGCCTCTTCTTCTGTATAGTTGGAAAAATGAGATACAAAGTCATCAAAATCTATCTTACCCACTAAATTCCAATTACCATCATATATATGACATGACGTAGTAGAATATACAGGCTGTACAGTGCACAGTTCACAAAACAAGCTGTCGGCACCACTGACACTTAATCTTATCAAAGTGTATTGAAAACTGCCATCCTCAATTGTAAGTCTGTCATCAGCCAACTCCGTAAGTGAGACATCAGACCTGAACACGGACTTTACAGTTGCTGGTGTCTGCGTATCTATTCTTCTCATATTTACAAGATTTATGCGCTGTTCACGTGATATATATGGCATAACAGTATCGGGCATATCAATAAACATATCCGACACATTCTTTGACATAGCTGATGACACCCACATTAACACCAACACAAACGACAATATACTTTTCTTCATCATTTCTTAATATTCTTCATTAAACTATACGCTTTATACAAGCCTAACTCACCAGCCTTGCCAAAATCAGCCTTGGCCTTCTCCGTCTCCCCTGTTTTAGTATACGCTATTCCACGGTTAAAATAAGCATAAGGAAAACGAGAATCCAATTCTATCACACGATTGAACACAGCTATTGCTTTATTGTATTCACCTCGACGAGCGAGGAATGTTCCTTTATTATATAATATGAGAGCATTATCAGGGTCTTTTTCCATCTGTACGTCAAACATGGAGTCAATACCAACATTCCTCAGTTTTGAATCCTTTGAAGACTCCGACAATTGCTCATACTCCGCCATTAACGCACTACAAACAGACCTCTGCCACAAAGCCACCGCATTTTCAGGCTCTAACCGCAGTGCCACATCCAAATCGTTTATTGCACTCTGATAATCCTGCGCAGAGGAGTATGCCACACTGCGCAATATAAACAACACACATTGGATTTTCTTATCTGTTTCCTTATCTATTCTTTCAGAGATACTATCAACCATTTGGAAGGTAGAAATACCAGTACCCTCACCCACTCCACCGAGTGCCGGCCACCTTGACAGTCCTTTTTTCCATACATCTTCCAGGTTCTTTACGAACTCATCCATTTTACTGTCAAATACCGTGTATGACGATATATCCTTCTCCTTTTTTGCCAAAGACAAAGCTATATAGGGCTCATAGTGCTCTTCTACATACCTGTTCTGCACCTTACCTCGATACTCACTCTTATATTCATGCTCCGTCTCTTGAGTATCCTCTATTACCAACTGATTATATTTCTCGATATCTATATCATTCAATTTTCTCATCGCTGAGAGTTTTGAAGCGCTCCATCGTTGTTGCACTCCCAAATGCTTATCCATCTGAGCCTTCAATATCTTAAACTCATCCTGTTGAGCCTTTGCCGTCATCCCCAGACGTCTGTAACACGAAGCACGATACTGGAGTCCCAACCAGAAATTAGGAAACTGCTTTATTACAATAGAATAATCACGCACAGCTGCATGCAAGTCACCCGTCTGATCTAACAAGGTTGCCCGGTTAAAAAGTGCCATCACATTACCTGGCTCCAATGACAAAACATAATCAAAATCCTCTATGGCGCGATTATTGTCTCCCACACGCATTCTCAACAATCCACGATTATAGTGTGCAAGGAAATTATTGGGAGCTAAATCAAGAGCCATGTCATAATCAGACATCGCACCACGCAGATTATTAACATGTAACCTCACTGAAGCCCTGTTAATATAGCATCCCACATCCTTCGGTTTATATTGCAAAGACTTAGTCCATGCTGTCTCTGACTCCTGCCATTGCTCACGCATCATCAGTACGTAAGCCTTTAACCTCCAAGCATTAGCATAATTCGGATCCACAGCAAGGCACTGCTCCACCCACTCCATGGCTCTTACAGTATCCTTCAAGTTAAGACAAGCCTCCGCCTTCATCAAATATGGAGGAGCATAGTCACTCCACTTACGTATTATACTATCATATTGGATTGTTGCTCCCTCATAATCCTTTAACTCAGCATAACATACCGCTCTGTTATACCAAAAACCTTTATTACCAGGCTCTAACTCTATAGCTCTGCTATAATCACTTATAGCATCATGGTATTTTTTCTGATGTATACGCGATATTCCTCTTAAATCATAAAGACTAGTAATATAAGGATTAAGTTCTATGGCTTTTGAGGCATCAGCCTCCGCACCTACCCAATCCTCAAGATAATATTTGGATATCGCCCTTAATTGCCACGGTTCCCATAAATATGGCTTTTGATTAATAGCTTGATTAAAGTACTGAATGGAAAGCACATAATCCTCATAGTGCATCGCCACCTTACCTGTCACAATCAAGCGGTCCACTTTGTACTGTGACCTAACAGCAACAACACTAAAAAAAAATAGTATGGCAACCGTTAAACGCGTTTTCACTTTATCTTAGGAGTCTTCACCTTATATCCGCAACGAAAGCGTCCTTGCAACAATGCACGCAACTTTGATTTAATCAACTGCTTACGCAACGGTGATAAGCGGTCTATAAACATCATGCCTTCCAAATGATCAAACTCATGCTGCATAACGCGAGCCAAATAGCCATCAACCCACTCATCATAGGTATTGAAGTCCTTATCCATATACTGCACATGTATTCTAGTAGGTCTTACCACCTTCTCATGTATAGCAGGAAGAGAAAGGCAACCCTCTTCTGAAGAAGATGTCTCGCTGTCATCTCGCTCTATTATATGTGGATTAATGAATACCTTCTTAAAGCCTTCATATTCAGGCATGTCATCTTTCAACACATCCAAATCTATTACCACCAATCGAATATCCAAGCCTATCTGAGGCGCTGCCAGTCCGATACCCTCACTTGAGGCAAGAGTATCCCACATATCTGTAATAAGTTTCTCCAATTCAGGATAAGAACTGTCTATATCCCTTGCCACCTTTCTTAATACGGGCTGACCATATGTATATATAGGTAATATCATCTGTTTATCTTTTTTTTGACTCTAAGTAATCCTGAAGTATTATTGTGGCAGATATTTTATCTACCAAAGCTTTGTTCTGTCTTTCTTTCTTGCGCAAGCCGGCATCTAACATTACACGATGCGCAATAACCGAAGTAAAACGCTCATCAATGCCTTCTATCGGGATAGCCGGGAACCTCTTGCTCCATTGTTTCTCAAAATTCAGCACTCCCTTCAGATTTTCCGACGGCAAGCCATTCGTCTGACGCGGCTCACCTATAATGATGCGCTCCACATTCTCTTTCTCCACATAACTCCCAAGATATGACATCAACTCAGATGTCTTCACAGTATCAAGCGCACCGGCTATAAGCTGCAGCTCATCTGTCACAGCTATGCCCGTGCGCTTGGTACCATAATCTATTGCCAATATGCGAGCCATTACATTACTTATCCAATATCCAAGCAGCTGGATATGTAGCCTTCAACGCACTCTGGTCTTTTACAGCCGCATCACGAGTATCATAAGTTGAAGCAATAACGCGGTACAGTTTTCCATCATATGTGAACTGTGCGCCACTATATCCTGCATTACGCAATGTATTTACCAATCCCTCTGCATTTGCACGTACAGAGAATGCACCTACCACTACAGAATGTGCTTTCAGTGCACCAGCAGCATTGTTGGTCTGAGCAGCAGGAGCCTGAGCTACAGTCTGCTGTGCAGGAGCCTCCACCAATTGAGTCACAGAAGGCTGCTGAACCTGCTGCTGCACTGGCTGCTGATACTGCTGTACAGGCTGCTGATACTGTTGCACTGGCTGCTGATATTGCTGCACTGGCTGTTGATATTGCTGCACTGGCTGTTGCTGCTGTACAGGCTGCTGATACTGCTGTTGATACTGTTGTTGATATTGAGCCGGATCTTGCTGAACATATTGCTGCTGACCATAGGCCTGCTGTCCCTGCTGCTGAGCCATCTCCTGAGCCTTCGCCTTCTCGTATGCTTTTCTATAGGCACTTTCCTTTGACGTTCCACACGATGCTACTGACAGAGCCATAGCAAAAACCGCACATACATAAAAATATTTCTTCATTTCTCTAAAACTTATGTTATTTTCACTTCTTTTTCTTTGACGATACAAAGTTAATAAAAAAAGATGTGATTTACTGCGATTTCGCCTTTTTTAACACATTTTGTTGTTCATTTCAACTTTTTTTTTATACATTTGCATTGAGATAAATACAAACATAAATATTAACCCTTAAACTATTTATCAATATGAAAGCATTTGGATATATTGCAGCCATTATTGGTGGTGCTGTAGCTGGAGCAACAGCTGCGTTACTCTTAGCCCCGGAAAAAGGAGAGGATACACGTGCCAAGATACAAGACTCTGTAAAGGATTTCTGCGACAAGCACGACATACAGGGCATCAAGCAGTCAGTCAAAGACTTCTGTGACAAATATAAGATTAATCTTACAAGCAAACAAACAGAAGAATTAGTTGACGACATAGTAGAAGGCTAAAGGCTAATAACGAAAGATAGATAACTACGGTATGTTTTCAAATGACAAGAATATAGAAAGGATAGCAGACTTCATTGAGGAAGCCAAGGTATGGTTGTCAATCCGTACTGAATACACCAAGTTGGAGATTATAGACAAGGTGGTACAGATATGCACCGTATTAGCTTTATCTGTCATTTTCCTATTCTTGATATTCATAATACTTATCTATCTTTCGTTTACCGCTGCCTATGCGCTTAACACGCTCATAGACTCTTTAGCGACAAGTTTTCTGTTAGTCAGTATCTTTTATATTCTCGTCTTATTACTCCTGTATCTAAAACGCCATACCTGGATAGAGAGGCCCTTAGTACGTTTCTTGGTTCAGGTACTCTTAAATGACAATAAAGACAGAGAAGAAACACCAGAGTTACAAAATGAAGAGCGAAACCAATTATGATATTGACTCTTTAGCCATGCTGAGGACACGCAAGGTTATGGTAAGAAAAGAGTTAGACAACAGTGAGGAAAAGTTGGGAAACATTTGGAACGCACTGTTTCATCAACCAGCAGCTCTGAAGTCAAGTTCACCAACCCAAAAAGCATTAGCTCTCGTCACCAACTATGCGGGTATTATAGACGGTGCGATATTAGGATGGAAACTATATCGTAAATTTGGGAAGATGACCAAGACTTTACAAAAGAAACATACTGGCAAACAAAACAAATAACAGGACAGCAGTGCTTCAGTTCTATCGCTGGCAAGACATACACTATATGTCTTGCGAGAGGAAAGTCCGGGCAGCACAGAGCACTCCACTTGCGAAAATACAAGCTATTGGTAACAGTAGGTTAAGACAGAAGAAAACGACCGCCTTGCACACATTGCAGGGTAAGGGTGAGAAGGTGGTGTAAGAGACCACCAGCCGCAGGGTGATCTGCGGGCTGTGTCCACTGGAGGCTGTAAGTTCATGTATACCATCGTCAACAAGGGCTGCTCGCCCGACTTGATTTTTTCATACGATGGAGGGTAGAACGCTTGAACATCAAGGTGACTTGATGACTAGATAAATGATAGGACATCTATCGTGTTGAGAGACTCAATAGAGAACAGAACCCGGCTTATAGAAGCACTGCTTTCCTTTTTTTCGCCATAGATGAATAACAATAATAAACAAAATGCACTAAAAAGTTTTGCCTGCGCTCTGTGGCAAGACATTAACCAGAAACGCATCATTGGAGCTGCGAGTAATTTAACCTACTCCACCTTATTAGCTTTTGTTCCTATAATGGCAGTGGTATTTGCCATTGCACGTGGCTTTGGCTATTCCATATACATCGAAGAATGGTTTAAGAGCTCTCTCTCATCACAACCTGAAGCTGCTGAAACAATAATAGGTTTCGTCAATTCTTATCTCATACACACAAAGAAAGGTATATTCCTCGGCATAGGATTACTTTTTATGCTATGGACCACCCTTATGCTTATTTCCAATATCGAGAGTACCTTTAACGATATATGGCAAGTAAGAAGACAGAGAAGCATATTCCGCACCATCACTGACTACATAGCCCTATTATTCCTTATACCTATAGTCATCGTTATCAGTTCCGGTCTGTCTATACTCATTGCTGCCCTGAACCATCAACTAAAAGACTCTGTGGTATTGGGACCGCTGATGTCTTTTTCCATAGAGTTGTCACCATACCTGCTGTTGTCCATAGCTTTTACCGCATTATATGTGTTTATGCCAAACACAAAAGTCAAGCTATCATCAGCCATCATCCCCGGTATTATAGCAGGTACATCCATGCAATTATTTCAATCCATATACATTAACTCGCAAATATGGATTTCAAACTATAATGCCATCTATGGTTCTTTTGCTATCATACCTTTCTTCTTGTTATGGTTACAGACATCATGGATAATATGCCTGGTAGGAGCCGAACTTTCATATACCCGGCAGAACTCTGAAGACTTTATCGGTAATATCCCTACGGAGCCAAGTTTCGCATCAAAAGTTGATGCATCATGGGAAGTCTTACAAATCATCAACAAAAGATTTAACAACGGAGAAAAAGCAGTCACCGCAGAAGAGATAAAGAAAGAGATAAAAATCTCCATGCGCAATATAATCAACATACTGTATGACCTGGAGAGAACGCATCTTGTTGCAGAGGTAGTACACGATGAGAAAGGTGACTTCGCAAGATATCTGCCAGCAGAGTCTTTGGAAAACATGACAAAAGAACATCTCACCACAAAACTGGCAAACCTCGGCAGCAAACTACTTTAACTAAGAACAAAACATAACACGAAATGGATATCATATTAAAATATTTCCCAAACATCACAGAAGAACAAAAAAAGCAGTTTCTTCTCCTCAATGAGTTGTACCATGACTGGAACAGTAAGATAAATGTCATCTCACGCAAAGATATCGACAATCTTTACGAACATCACGTCTTACACTCGTTGGCTATCGCAAAAACTATAAATTTCAAGGATGGCACAAAGATTCTTGATTTGGGTTGTGGCGGAGGTTTCCCCGGCATACCTCTCGCCATTCTTTTTCCACAATGCCATTTCAAGCTCATAGACGGAACAGCTAAGAAGATTCTTGTATGCAATGAGGTTATAAAATCCACCGGTCTGAAAAATGTCATTGCAGAGCAACGCAGAGGTGAGGAAGAGAAAGGTCTTTATGACTTTGTCGTATCACGTGCTGTCATGCCATTACCTGACCTTACCAAGATTGTTCAAAAGAACATTTCAAAGAAACACATTAATGCCATGCCTAACGGTATCATCTGTCTTAAAGGCGGCGATTTACAAGCAGAATTGCATCCTTTCAAGAACATTGTGGAGAAGACAGAACTGACCACTTGGTTTGAGGAAGAGTGGTTCAAACAAAAATACCTTATATACCTTCCTTTCTAACAAGCACACAAACAATCACATTTCTTATGCTTAATATAAAAGTCATACAATGTAATATGCTGGCAGAGAACTGTTATATCGTAAATAACGACAATAACGAATGTATCATAATAGACTGCGGCGCATACGGAGAAGTAGAATACTCATATATAAAACAATACATATCGGAGAACAATCTGACACCCAAGATGCACCTCCTTACCCACGGGCATTTCGACCATATCATGGGTGCAAAATGGGTATATGAAACGTATGGCTGCTCTCCCACCCTCTGTTCTGAAGACGTAACGATATACAATAACTTCAAGGAAGAGATAAAGAATTTTGGCTTTGCCATTGATTATGACCTGCCACCCGTCGGACACTGTCTGAATGATGGTGACACTATAACATTTGGAGACTGTACCTTTAACGTCATACACACTCCTGGTCACAGCCGCGGCAGCGTGGTATTCTACTGTGCATCAGAACATCTTGCCTTTACCGGTGACACTCTCTTCAGAAACAGCATAGGCCGTACAGACCTACCAGGAGGCAGCATGTTCCAGATTATCAACTCTTTGAGAAAGCTGACGCAATTACCTGATGACACCACCGTCTATCCCGGTCACGGCGACAAGACCAGCATCGGATATGAGTTAGCTACCAATCCCTATCTTGACAGATAAAGAACAGTGGTACAGACAGAACGCATAATAATGGGTATAGACCCTGGCACCAACGTTATGGGATATGGAGCTATCAAGTGTCTCGGCCAGAAAGCCGAACTGATAGCTATGGGTGTCATTGACATGCGCAAGGAAAACGACCCTTACCTGCGTCTCGGACATATATACCAACGTGTAACGGGTATTATTGACGAGTACCTACCCGACGAGATAGCCATCGAGGCCCCGTTCTTCGGCAAGAACGTCCAGTCTATGCTTAAACTGGGCAGAGCACAAGGTGTTGCAATTGCTGCTGCTATACAACACAATGTGCCAGTACATGAGTACGCCCCCATGAAAATCAAGATGGCTATCACTGGCATCGGCACTGCATCAAAAGAGCAGGTCGCCGCCATGTTACAACGCATTCTGAAGATAGACAATGACGAAATGCCCAAGTTCATGGATGCAACGGACGCCCTTGGAGCTGCATACTGTCATTTTCTGCAATCTGCCATACCAACATCAGGAAAGAGGTACTCCTCTTGGAAAGATTTCGCATTAAAAAACAAATCAAGGATAAAATGATTATCAACCTACATCAAGGTGTCACGCGTATGCCCGAATGGCGTATGGCTGAGCCTGTGGACTTTGAACTGAACTCTAATGAGCATATCGCTATCGTAGGTCCTAATGCCAGCGGAAAATCACTTACGATAGATATACTCACACAATCGCATCCCTTACTGATGCAAGACGTACAGTATGACTTTTCACCAAAGCAGTCAAAATTAGCTTCTGAGTGTATTAAGTATATTACTTTCCGTGACACTTACGGAGGCGACAATGACCGCACCTACTACTTACAGCAACGGTGGAACCAAACAGAGATTGACGCTTCAACACCTACTGTCGGCGCCCTGCTTGACAAGGCCTACATGGCTACAGGAGCCGACACACAGGACAGGCAGGCTTTCAAGCAACACCTGTATGATATTTTCAACCTACACTATCTTCTTGACAAATACATCATACTGCTATCTTCAGGAGAATTACGCAAATTCATCCTTTGCCGTGCACTCATGGGCGACCCACGCGTCATCATTATGGACAACCCTTTTATAGGATTGGACAAGGAAACTCGTCAGCAGTTGCGCGAGACTCTTGAGACTATCAGCAAAGAACGTGCTCTTCAGATAATACTGGTACTTGCGAAGGATAAGGACATACCCAAGTTTATCACACATGTAGTCCCAGTCAGGAACAAGGTAGTATTGCCCAAACAAACCAGGGAGGCTTATCTCGCTGCCTCTACTGACAACACGCCACATTGTACCCTGAACAAAGACACATACGACGAGATAATAAACCTGCCTTATAACAATAACGACTACAATACCGACATCGTAGTCCAGATGAACAATGTCAGCATACGCTATGGCTCACGCACAATACTGAAAGACCTCAACTGGACTGTACGCAATGGAGAGCGTTGGGCTTTGTCTGGCCAGAACGGAGCAGGTAAGTCAACATTGCTCAGCCTTGTCTGCGCAGATAATCCGCAGAGCTATGCCTGCGACATCAAACTGTTTGACAAACAACGCGGACACGGAGAGAGCATCTGGGACATAAAGAAACATATAGGCTATGTTTCACCAGAGATGCATCGTGCTTATAACCGCGACATGCCTGCCATACGCATCGTTGCATCAGGTTTGAAAGACTCTGTCGGACTGTATGTCAAGCCCACAGACTCTGATTATACTATATGCCGCACATGGATGCGTTTCTTTGGCATAGAGCATCTGGCTGAAAGAACCTTCCTCAAACTATCAAGTGGCGAGCAACGCATGATATTACTCGCGCGAGCCTTCGTCAAAGACCCTGAGCTTCTTATCCTTGACGAACCCCTGCACGGTCTTGACGCTGAGCGAGGTGCCTTGGTAAAAGACATTATAGACGCCTTCTGCCAACGCAAGAACAAGACTCTCATAATGGTAACACACTATCAGGAGAACCTGCCAAAATGTATAACAAACAGTATTTACTTAAAACGGAATATATGAAACGAATAATTTTTTCTTTCCTGTTCCCCCTGTCTTTCATTAATGTTGATGCATGTGTTGTATGTGACACTATCACCACTGACACAACAACGAACGACACTGCGGCCATAGACTCTGCTGAGCTCAACAAGCCTCACTTTACAACGCTCATAGAACTGCCCATAACACCTGTTAAAGACCAAAGTCGTTCCGGCACTTGCTGGGATTATTCCACTCTGTCCTTCTTTGAGTCGGAAATACTCAAGAAATCCAACTTGGAGTATAATCTCTCTGAGATGTTTATCGCCAACAAGAACTATATGGACAGAGCAATAATGAAAGTACGTCTGCATGGTGACTGCCAGTTCTCGCAGGGCGGCAGCGCATACGACGTTCTCTATTCCATTATGCAATATGGCATCTGCCCAGAGGAAGCAATGCCTTTACCTGGCACTATGTATGGAGATACGCTCAACAATTTCTCTGAGTTCTTCCATGTCATGACGCCATACGTACAAGCACTCTCTACTACCACAAGCAGCCGTCTGACTCCTGCATGGAAGAAAGGACTGCAAGGTATCATTAACGCATACCTCGGCGAGACTCCTGAGACATTCGTGTATCAGGGTAAGAGCTATACCCCGGCATCCTTTGCAGCCAGCCTCGGCCTTGACTGGAATGACTATGTGACAATAACATCATATACCCACCACCCTTTCTATACTGCCTTCCCTCTTGAGATACAAGACAACTGGCGACAGGGTATGTCATGGAATGTACCTATGGACGATATTGCACGCATCATTGACTATGCACTGGAAAACGGATATACAATAGCATGGGGCGGTGACGTAAGCGATGACGGATTTACCCGTGACGGCCTCGCCGTATTGGCTGACATTAAGAAAATACAAGATGATGACAATTCAGACATGGCTCACTGGCTGAAGCTTACGTCATCTGAGAAAAAGGAGAAGCTACATCAATTAGGCGTCAGCATTCCTGAGCTTACTCCCTCACAGGAGAAGAGGCAGGAAGAGTATGACAACTGGGAGCTCACTGACGACCACGGCATGCACATCTACGGAAAGGCCGCTGACCAGAACGGACGTGAGTATTATATGGTGAAGAATTCATGGGGCAAGGTCGGCAAATATGATGGTATATGGTATATGTCCAAGAACTACATCATTGCCAAGCTTATGGATTTCATGATTAACAAGAACGCTATACCTAAGGACATAAGAAAGAAACTGGGATTGTAAGTCCCCACTCACTACCATATCAAAAAAGCGGAAAGAGATTTTTCTCTTTCCGCTTTTTTATTTCCTTATCATAACAAGGAATGATTAATAGTCATCATCTGAGTCTGATATCTCAGCAGCATCGAGTGACAGGGAATCCGCATCCTCCTCTATCGTAGTGCGATAGCTCTCCTCTGTCAGCTGATCATCATCAGGCATCACATCATCCTCATCCTCCTTATAGTAATCATCCTTTATGTCAACGTCAGCATCATCCATCATGTCGTCATCCTTCAGGTTATCACCTCCGTAAGTAACCTTAGGCTTCACGCTCTTTGGCTTTTGCTTGGCGAAGATAGCCTCGGTCCAGTTACCTTTCTCTATCTCGAGCACCTCATATCCGTCAGCGGTCTTGATATCATACAGACCACCCGGCTTGCGCAACCTGTCCTTCGGCAATGTAGTGGTAGATATGTCAAACGCTGACTGCACAATATCCTTTATACCCTGATTAAGGCTGTCCCAACCGCCACCGAAGTTTTTCTCTATAACCTCGAGCAACTTAGCAGCAGAGATATGATATATATTCTCGTACGTCAAATCGGTAATACGATTGATGGAACGCTTCTTAATAGCCCATTTCTGCTCCTTGTCTTTCAATGGTATAATGCCGACACACATTCCGCGCTCCTCATACTTCTTTATCACTTCTGGCTTATTTACCTTTATCTCCTCCACCTCAAAGGCTGTCTTGATAATATCCATATAGTGACGTCCATGCTCTGAGATTGCATCGTCTTTCTCTGGCTTTGCCCACATCGTGAAGATGTCATTCTCCTGCAAATCCCACACATTTCCCTTTGTAAGAGCTCTCAGTGTCAACACATTCTTATCTTTTGTCATAAACTTTACTTCTTTTCTGTTTTTATAAACCTTTTTTTACTTCTCCTTCCATGCCACCTTTATGACACACACGCGTATATCCTGATTGTCAGTATCATTATTCACCTTGGCGATATGCCAGTCGCCAGGGAAGAAGATAAAGAACTTGTCAGGAGTAGAGTCATAGAACAACGCGCGCTCCTTGTCATAGTTATAGTGTATGACATCTTTCTTATACTTGTCTTTAGGGGTTGACGTTACATGGTCAATAATGCCGAAACGCTCCACGCCCTTCACGCAATACTGAAAGTCAATGTTGAAATAATGACTCTCACTGTTACGTTTCTCCAACGGGCCGTTCTGCGAATCCTCCACGCTGATAACCAAGTCACTGCCCGGTATCTCGTGCTTGCCTTTCTCAAGTGCCAGCAAATCTGTCTTTGCCAGATACTGGAACAAAGCCTTCCACTGCTCCGGGTTGCGCTGATACTGCAAGTAGAAATCCACCACATTCACACTCTCATGTGGAGCAGCGGCGGTAAATCCCTGCCGCCAGTCACCCTGCTTGAGCCACTTCTTGGCAGTCTTTACCAATTTCTTGTCATTATACTCACGCGTATATACGGCTCTCTGCGCAAACGATGTCATTGCTGAGCAGACAAGCAGTAACATTATTATAAAATTCCTTTTCATAGAAACACCCGTTTATTGTTTCACAATGGCAAGCATCTCTTCTGGCGTAACCATCTGCTGCTCACCTGTCTGCATATTCTTCAGCGTCACCTTGCCATCGTTCATCTCGTTCTCTCCTACGAGAGCTACGAATGAAACTCCCGTGGCATTGGCATAGTTCATCTGCTTCTTCATCTTCACGCTGTCTGCATACACTTCCGTACTAACACCGTTCTTTCTCATCAACTGCGCTATCGGCATGCAATAAGCTATCTCTTTCTCTCCGAAGTTGATAAACAACACCTGTGTGCCGTTTACAGCCTCCTTCGGATACAGGTCAAGCTGGTTGAGCACGTCATATATGCGGTCTGCACCAAATGATATGCCTACGCCACTCAGTCCTGGCATACCGAATATACCTGTCAGGTTATCATAGCGTCCGCCACCTGTTATTGAGCCTATCTGCACATCCTTGGCCTTAACCTCAAATATCGCTCCTGTGTAATAGTTCAGTCCGCGTGCCAATGTCAGGTCAAGCTGCAACTCATTGTTCAGCGAACCTTTCTCCCCATCGAGAGCACCCAGTGCTGAAAGGATGAAACGCATCTCCTCCACGCCCTTCATGCCAATCTCTGAGTCTTTCAGCACATCCGCTATCACGTCAAGCTTCTGTGCATTTGAGCCCTCAAGCTTTATTATCGGTTGCAGTTTTTCTATTGCCTGCTCAGATATACCGTCTTGGCGCAACTCGTCATTCACTGCATCAAGTCCTATCTTGTCAAGCTTATCTATAGCTACAGTGATATCAACAATCTTGTCAGCCTCACCTATAACCTCTGCAATGCCGGTAAGTATCTTACGGTTGTTTATTTTTATCTGCACCCTTACACCAAAGTCAGAGAACACGGTGTCAGTAATCTGCATCAGCTCTACCTCATTCAGCAACGAGTCTGAGCCTACCACGTCAACGTCACACTGGTAAAACTCACGATAACGTCCCTTCTGAGGTCTGTCAGCGCGCCATACAGGTTGTATTTGGAAACGCTTGAACGGCAGCTGCAACTCCTCCCTGTGCTGAACCACATAACGTGCGAAAGGCACAGTGAGGTCATACCTCAGTCCTTTCTCACAGAACTTTGCTGCCAGCTTCGCAGTACTGGTATTAGCCACCTCGTCAGCGGTCATACCATGAAGGAAGTCTCCTGAGTTCAATATCTTGAACAACAGCTTGTCGCCCTCCTCGCCATACTTACCCATGAGCGTAGAGAGGTTCTCCATCGCCGGTGTCTCAATCTGCTTGAATCCATACAACTCAAACACTCTGCGCACCGTATTGAATATATAGTTTCTCTTAGCCATCTCAAGGGGACCGAAATCTCGTGTCCCCTTGGGTATGCTTGGTTTCTGTGCCATTTACTTTCTTACAATTGTTTGTTCGCGATCAGGACCTATAGATATTATCTTGATAGGAGTCTCAAGCTGCTCCTCAAGGAATTTGATATAGTCCTTGAACTCCTGTGGGAACTCATCCTCACTTGTATATTTGGTCATGTCTGTCTGCCATCCCTTCAGCTCCTTGTAGACTGGCTCAACACCTGTCTCAATGTCGTAAGGGAAATCTGGGGTCTCCACACCGTTCACCTTATATGCCACACAAGCCTTGATAGTTGGGAATGTGTCAAGCACGTCACTCTTCATCATGATGAGCTGTGTAACACCGTTTACCATGATAGAATAACGCAGTGCAACGAGGTCTATCCATCCGCAACGGCGCTCACGACCAGTCACTGCTCCGTACTCATGACCTATGTCACGCATCTTCTGACCTGTCTCGTCAAACAGCTCAGTAGGGAACGGACCAGCACCCACACGTGTGCAGTATGCCTTCATGATACCATATACCTCGCCTATCTTGTTAGGACCGAGTCCCAAGCCGGTGCATGCACCCGCACAGATAGTGTTTGAAGATGTCACGAACGGATATGAACCGAAGTCCACATCGAGCATAGTGCCCTGGGCACCCTCACACAGTATAGACTTGCCTGCCTTCAGCACCTTGTTTACCTCATGCTCTGAGTCAACGATATGGAACTGCTTCAGGTATTCCACACCCTCAAGCCATTTCTTCTCCACCTCGGTGATATCATAGTCGGTGTATCCCATGGCACGCAGTGTCTCCTCATGCCTTGCCTTGTGTGCAGCATACTTCTCCTCAAAGTTGCAGAGAATGTCACCCACACGCAGACCTGTGCGTGCTATCTTGTCAGAGTATGTAGGACCGATGCCCTTGCCTGTGGTACCCACCTTGTTCTTACCCTTTGATGCCTCTATGGCAGCATCGAGCACACGGTGTGTAGGCATAATGAGATGTGCCTTCTTGGATATATACAGACGTGACTTCAGGTCATGGCCGCTCTTCTCCAAGTCCTTCGCCTCGTCCATGAAGAGGTCGGGAGCCAACACCACTCCATTACCTATGATGTTCACCTTGCCACCCTGGAATATACCTGACGGTATAGAGCGGAGCACATACTTCTCGCCGTTGAACTCCAGCGTATGACCAGCATTAGGGCCACCCTGAAAACGTGCTATAACATCATACTTAGGAGTGAGAACATCCACTACCTTTCCTTTACCTTCGTCTCCCCATTGTAAACCAAGGAGCACATCTACTTTTCCTGTCATAGTTTTCTATATAGATTTTATTTTATACTATTATATATATAAGGTCTGTGACAACCAACGTGCAAAGTTAAACATTTTTTTTCTATCCACCAAAAGCTACAAGTACAAAGATACATCTTTTCCCAAAAACTGACAAATAAAGTTAGCAAAAAGAGACATGGTCGTACTTTACAAAATGTCACTTGGGTTTTGTCGGCAGAAAAACGTGAAATAGAATTAAAAGCAGTGACAAAAAGGCCTTCCTAAGGTCTTTTTTGCCGTTTTTTGAGACCTGAAAACGTAAAAGCTATCACTTTATGTGGTCAAGTGATAGCTTTCATATCGTCATTCGATAGCTTTTACATGGTAAAACGATAGCTTTTACAACGTCATACGGTAGCTTTCACACACACCTTGCAGACGTCCTAAAAGGCAAATCCCTAACTATCAAGCTAATACCAACAATCGAAATTCTGGGATATTTCGCACAACTTTCTTCTTCGTTGAGAATATCGCAAGGAAACAGCAGTAGTAAAATTCAAAGTGTAAGCAAAAAGAACCAATACTTATCATTTTGCCACGAAAGCAAGCATTTCCTTAGCATCGTGCATTGTCTTAACTACGACATCTGCACCGGCATCCCCCAAGACATCATCAGGCAGCGGACCGGTATTGACGGCAACAGTCAGACAGCGGGCCGCCACAGCAGCTTTCACGCCAAGCGGCGCATTCTCAAAGACAACGGTCTGACACGGTCTTACGCTGTCATTCTTGCCTATCAGTCCTTCGGCACGCAGAAGCCTTGTGGCCTTTTCCATACCCATAAGATAAGGATCGGGAGCAGGTTTTCCACACTTCACATCATGCGCCGTCACTATTATCTCCGGCGATACCAGTCCGTCAAAGTCATGGAGTATGCGGTCTATCAGCGATGCCTGACCACTGCCTGTCACCACTCCAATCTTTATGCCGTTGACGTGTAACATCTCCTGCAAACTGTGTACTCCGGGTATCATCGGCGCCACAGGCTTATTACGATAGCACTCGGTCTTATACCTGTACATCTCCTCCGCTTCAGCCTCAGTCACAGCCTGTCCACGATGCTGACAGGTAATGTGCATGATAGTTTCCACTCCACGCATACCCTCATATTTGAAGGCTTCCATCTCTGTCATCGGAATGTCATAATGCGCCATGCTCTCATGCCACGACCGAGCATGGTTCCACATAGAGTCATAGAGCACGCCGTCCATATCAAAGAGAGCCACAAGGGGCTCAAAACGCTCAAAGTTGTTTTTCTCGAGATATTTTGCTACAAAGTTATCCATTCTCATCTTTTTCCGGATGCAAAGGTACGCCTTTTTTCCCAACGAGTCAAACTTCTGACCTAAAAAGTTTGGCGATAAGGAATATTATGCTTAACTTTGTATTAATTGGAATACAACAAAAAACAACACTATGGGACAATACTGGACAAGAAAGAACGACAAAGACGACGAGGATTCCGGCAAGATTGCAACCCCATGGTCAGAGAAATGCACAAAGGAGGACCGCACCAACGGCCGTCCGCACCAACAGACCTATGAGGAATATTGCAAGATGATGGCGCGTCAGCAGGAGGAGGACCTGGAGGACCTCTGCTTCCCCGAACAACCCGAGGGCGTATTCGTAAGGGGACACTAACGTTTTTATCTACAGACAACCTTTATATTATGAAAAGACTTTTCATTCCTCTTATTGCAGTTGCAGTATGTCTGATAGCCTGCGATGACAAGAAGTCAAAGCTCGACGGGTACTATGCCGAGATAATCAACGAAGACCTGCGCAACGCCATCGCGGAATATGACTCCATCGTAATGAAGGACGAAACGGAACCGTATATTCTTGAGGTCCACATGGAGAGTTTAGGCGACACGCTCACAGAATATTATATTACGTCAGGTCTTTCTGGTTCAATCTTCTGCAAAAATAATCCTATACTCTATGTAGCAAATGTAAGAGGAAAGGATGTCATATTCTTTTCCGAATCAATAACAGCAAGAACTAACCTTGTACATGTGAACAATAAGATAGAGGAAGAACTTAAGCGCCGAAACTTCCCTGCTCTTTATAAAAAGGAAATCTCTGGTGAGAAGTTTATGGTCACGGAGAAACTTGACGGACTATCCTGCCATGTATTCTTCTACAAAGGAGAGATGATATACAAGAAAACACAGGTAGCCGCAATACCCTTGGCCGCTGTGGCAAGAATGATAGCGGAGAAGAAGTTAAAGACGAAAGAAAGTGATGATGCTTTCTAATTTGACGATGATTAACACAAATAAAATTTGTCATTTGAATTATTTTTTGTAACTTTGCACCAAAGTTTCAATTTACAAGACATACACACAGCGTGAAAATTAAGGATGTCATACGTACCCTTGAGGATTTTGCGCCTTTGCCCCTGCAGGAGGATTATGATAACGCCGGACTGCAGACGGGATTGACAGAGGCGGAGGTTTCAGGGGTTTTATTGTGTCTTGACGTTACGGAAGACATAATAGAAGAGGCCGTAGCAAAGGGGTGTAACACCGTGGTGTCGCACCACCCGCTGATATTCCGCAGGCTGAGCCACGTGAGTGACGGCAACATGGTGGAGAGATGCGTAAGAAACGCTATACGCCATGACGTCAACATCATATCCATGCACACAAATCTCGACAGTGCCCGCGGCGGCGTGAACTTCATGATAGCCAGGCACATGGGACTGAAACCTGAGACACTGGAGATTATAGACCAGCGCACCGTGGACGGGGTGGACGGAGGAAATGCCGTAATAGGCGAGTTGCCGGAGCCGTTGACCACAGAGCAGTATGTGGAGTTGCTGAAGAGGGAGTTTCATGCACAGTGCGTCATGACTAACGAGCCGCAGAAAAGGAGCATCAAACGAGTGGCAATATGTGGCGGAGCGGGCAGTTTTATGCTTGGCAAGGCCATAGAGCACGGAGCTGACGCTTTCCTTACCGGAGAGATGCACTACCACGAGTATTTTGACCACGGACAGCAGGTGCTCATAAGCGTGATAGGTCACTATGAGAGCGAACAATACACCAAGGAACTGCTGCAAGAGATACTAAAGGAGAAATATCCTGACCTCAAGACAGTGGTGACGGAACAGGATACAAATCCTATTAAATACTGGAAATAACAAAACATTATTTATAATAAAAAGAATATGGCAAGAAAAGACCCGAAGGATCTGACAGTGGAAGAGAAGCTCAAAGCACTGTTCCAACTGCAGACCACTCTGTCACAGATTGACGAGAAACGCGCACTGCGCGGCGAGCTGCCTCTTGAGGTGGAAGACCTGGAGAACGAAGTAGAGGGACTGAGCGTACGCTTGGACCGCATCAACCAGGAGATAGAGGACCTTACAACGGCTATCACTCAGCGCAAGGCCGACATAGAGGAGGCCAAGGCAAGCGTAGAGCGCTACCAGCAACAGCTCAATGACGTTAAGAATAACAGAGAGTATGACACTCTGACAAAGGAGATTGAGTTCCAGACTCTGGAAATCGAGCTCTGCGAGAAGAAGATACGCGAGGGCGAGCAGCGCGTCAATGACCGTCAGGCTGACCGCGAGCGCGTGGAGGAACAAATTAACGAGCGCGAGCACGACTTGGAGGACAAGCGTGGCGAACTGGATGAGATAATGCAGGAGACACGCGAGGAGGAGGATATTCTCAAGGCTAAGGCAAAGGACATCGAGCTGAAGATTGAGAGCCGCCTGCTGCAGAGCTTCAAGCGCATACGCAAGAACGCTCGTAACGGTCTGGGCATAGTATATGTGCAGCGCGACGCTTGTGGCGGATGCTTCAACAAGATTCCACCCCAGAGACAGCTTGACGTGAAGATGCACAAGAAGATTATCGTTTGTGAGCACTGCGGACGTATCCTTATTGATCCGGAACTGGCTGGAGTAAAGGTTGATACACCTGCTGCTGAGAAGCCAAAGCGCAAGCGTACAACAAAGAAGAAAACTGAAGAGAACAGCGAAAGCTAAGACGTAAATAATGCTGAAAGATTTATATCTTCCCGCAGAATGGGAACAACAGAGCCTGGTGATGCTTACGTGGCCTCACCAGGCTACTGATTGGCAACCATACCTGAGAGAGATAACGGAGACATACATACAGATGGCTGACGCCATTACAAGGCATGAAGCCCTCATTATAGCTACACCCCACCCCATACAGGTGGGAGCGTTGCTGGGGGGCAGACTGTCGAAAGAACAGATGACCAATGTGTTTATCTACTACTGTAAGACAAACGACACATGGGCACGTGACCACGGACCGATAACAATAAAAGACCGTGGAGAGGACAAGAAGACCTTGCTTGATTTCCGCTTTAACGGATGGGGCGAGAAGTTTGAGGCCGATCTGGACAATAAAATTACAAAGAAATTATTTGAGGAGGGGGCGTTTGACACCGAGGAGACTGGAACCCCAAGACTGGTGGATAATGACGACTTCGTACTCGAGGGTGGCTCCATAGAGAGTGACGGACAGGGTACCGTGTTTACCACCGAGCACTGTCTGATGGCACCAAACCGCAACCAGCCACTAAGCAAGGAGGAGATAGAGAGCGAACTGAAATACCGTCTGAAAGCCAAGCGTATAGTATGGCTGACGCACGGTTTGATAGAGGGAGACGACACTGACGGACATATTGACACTATAGTAAGGCTGGCGCCTGATAATACTATATTGTATCACAAATATGACGATAAAAATGATGCTGCATACCAGGACTTCATCTTACTGGAGGAGGAACTGAAGGCTCTGCGCACCATTAACGGCGAACCATACAAGCTGATACCACTGTATGCGCCAAAAGCTATATATGACGGTGAAGACCGTCTGCCTGCAACTTACGCAAATTTCCTCGTAATTAACGAGGCCGTACTGGTGCCTACCTACGGACAAGCGGAGTATGATAACATGGCATGCAAGGCCGTGGCACAGGCATTTACCGACAGAGAGATTATACCTGTTGACTCACAGACCATCGTAAGGCAGCACGGCAGCATACACTGCTGCACTATGCAATTGCCAAAATAAGACGTGGGACAACATAAATTATAATATTATGAGGGAACTGAAGATAGGAATACTGCAGCAGCATAACGTAGCTGAGCGCAAAACAAACATGACACGGTTAGCACAAGGTATTGCTGACCTGGCAGCAAGGGGCGCTAAGCTCATAATACTGCAGGAATTACATAACAGCCTGTATTTTTGCCAGACGGAGGATGTGGACAACTTTGCATTGGCGGAGCCGATACCTGGACCGTCAACGAATTTCTTCGGCGAATTGGCAAAAGAACTGGGGGTGGTTATCGTCACTTCTTTGTTTGAGAGACGCGCACCAGGACTGTATCACAACACGGCCGTTGTCATAGAACGCAATGGCTCTATAGCCGGCAAATACAGGAAAATGCACATTCCTGACGATCCCGCATATTACGAGAAATTCTATTTTACTCCAGGAGATATGGGCTTTGAGCCTATCAATACCTCTGTGGGACGACTTGGCGTAATGGTTTGCTGGGACCAATGGTACCCGGAGGCTGCCAGACTTATGGCGCTCGCCGGGGCTGAGATTCTTATATACCCCACAGCCATAGGATACGCCGCTACTGACGATGCACAGGAGCAGCAAAGGCAAAGGGAGGCATGGACCACCGTACAACGTGGACACGCCATAGCCAATGGATTGCCGCTCGTGGCTGTCAACAGAGTAGGATATGAGCCTGACCCGTCACGACTGACTGACGGAATACAGTTCTGGGGAAGCAGTTTCGTGGCAGGACCACAAGGCGAATTATATTATCAAGCATCTGACAATGAGGAGGAGAGTGTTATAGTCAACATTAACCTTGACCATAGCGAGGACGTCAGACGATGGTGGCCTTTCCTCAGGGACAGACGTATAGACAGCTATAACGAACTGACCAAACGCTTCAGATTATAATTAATTCCCATATACTATGGCTGCGACCAAGAAACCAACTACCGTTGAGACATATCGCAACATAATGTCGGAACTGAAGGCCGGACGCTTCGCACCCGTATATCTGCTGATGGGTAACGAGAGTTATTACATTGACAAGATTTGCGACTGGTTTACATCTAACCTGCTTACGGAAGAGGAGAAGGACTTCAACCAAACCGTATTATACGGAGCCGATACCAGCACACAGCAGATAATGGAAGCGGCAAGACGCTACCCTGTAATGGCAGCGAAACGCCTCGTTATCGTTAGAGACCTGCAGGCTATAAAAAGTCTGGATATGCTCGAGAAGTATATGGAGAACCCCGTGGCGTCAACCGTACTCGTGCTGTGCTACATGAATGGGGTAATAGATGCGAGGAAGAAGATTGTCACACAGATAAACCATAGCGGCAGAGTGCTGGTAAGCGAGTCTCCACGCTATGATAAAGACATTATAGCGTTTATCAATGAATATATACGCCAACCGCATTATAACGCATCCATAGAACCAAGAGCAGCACAGGTGATGGCTGCACACATTGGAGGCGACCTGAAACGCGTTGCATCTGAATTAGACAAACTTTTAGTTGCGTTCGACGACAATAAAGGTAGAGTAATAACTTCTGACCTCATTGAACAGAAGATAGGCATAAGCAAGCAATATAACGTATTTGAACTGCGAGATGCCCTAATAAACAGGGATGCATTGAAAGCACACCGAATAGCGAAGTATTTCAGCGATACACCCAAAGCAGGAGGTTTGTTTGCAATACTACCACAGACGTTTAGTTTCTTCCAAAACCTGATGCTCTGTTATTACGCACAAAAACCGATAAATGAGACTGCCATAATGGCACAATTGGGGCTAAAAACACCCTGGGCCGCTAAGGACTATATTACCGCATTGAACAACTTCAGAGCTACAAAAACCATTCAGATTATTTCTAAGATTAGAGAGATTGATGCACGTCTTAAAGGACTTGACAGCACATCAAATACTAAACAAGAAGAGCTGTTGAAAGAACTAATTTCTTTCATCTTGCATTAGTAAAAAAGAAGAAAAAAACTTATATTTAAGCATAAAATGTCCTATTCTATATTTTACATGGAATAGGACATTTTGGTGATTTGGGGGTTATAGCTGAACGTTTTTTTCTATCATTTTTGTTATCATTTTAACGAGAAATAGAAACATCCATTTTATATAAAACAAACATCATTTTATCCTCCTTTAGAATGGATTTTTAGATGTCGTCCACAACAAAAAAGCATTCTGAACATAACGAAAAAGCAGTCTGAGCTTAACAGAAAATGCAATCTGAGCATAACGGAAAACGCAATCTGAGCGTCCTGAAAAGGACCTTATCTGTACATAAAAATGAACATCGAAAAGCCCCCAGACACAACTGAAAAGTAACAAAAAATCATAGTCTTTCACTCTTTTTCTTATCACTTACAGGCAGTTCTAGGCCCCAATTTAACCTCTATAGAAGGTATTTTTACTTTCAGTAAGAGTCTATTTACTCTATTTTCCACCTATATTCAGGGGTAGTATTGCTCTAAAATATCATATATAATAGTAAAAAGCGTCTAAAAATGTAAATTGTGAGCCCCAAAACACTAAAATTAGAGCAAAATGAGCATTTTTTAGTCTTTTAGAGATCAATCCTGGCATAAAAAAGATATTAATATACTCTATTTTACATCTTTTAGTAAGCAGCTTTTTTAATGCTAAATCATTATATGATAGTAATTTACATAACAATACCCCCTTCATACTTTAAGAATTTTCAATTTAACTGTCCAAATACCAGGAGAAATGATTATTTCTCCATTTTATGTTTCATTTAGTTAGATTTTCAACATTTCTACATAATATTTACAAATATAATATTAAAATTATTTAGCTTTGTTTATGTCGTTCTTGTATAACTGTATATTTATTTTTGTAGCACAATATAGCTTTGTAGATATATTTATATGTAATATACAATAATATACAATCCCTACTTTAGAAAACTTAATCTACAACGATGTTCAGATTTCTATATTTGAATAGATATTCATTTAACTTTACTGCTTTTATCTTACTGATAACGAACCTTTTTTGTCATTTAAATGTCTATTTTTCGTCCTGTAGCGCGCCTCGATGGTGCAGATAATGAATAAATTGGTATTTAGACTGCATGTTTGCATGTAATAAGCTATTAATAAGCAGTTATTTGCCTATTTTCTTTAGATATTAATATTATATTGTTTATAGATGTAGATTGTGGGTGATTTATGTTTGTAGTTTTACTCTGTAGCTTTATGTTTTGTATTGTAAACGTATGAATATTTATTTGTTGATTTATTTTTGTATTTTTAACTTTAGAAATATTGCATATCCAGTTTAAATGTATTAACTTTGTAAAGTATATAAAAAAAGAGGTTTTTCTGTACAAATGACCTATTAACTAATATAACATCCAGGAAATTATGAAAGACAGAATAAGAGAACTTATGGAAGCGCAGCATATGAACCAGCAAACCTTCTCACACTATACTGGTATCGGCACAGCTACCCTGAGTAGTATTTTTACCGGACGTACACGCCCTACCCTAAACACCATAGAATCCATCATGAAGAAATTTCCTGAGGTAAATGTCAACTGGTTGATGTTTGGACAAGGAGAGATGATGACCTCCTCTGCAGATGGTAAAAATATGGATCCTTCTTCTCCTACCCCAAAACAGGACTTTTTTGATATGCAGCCCAACACATCGTCTGCATCACCACAGGTTTTGAATTTTAATGATGCACAAAATGAGATTGTCAATAAAACATATCAACAGCCCTCTACTAATCCTTCCAGAAATGACAATGAAGGTTACAACGAGTCCTTTCAAAATTACTCACCAACTACCCCACGTCCATCTTCTGCACAACAAAATCTGGAACAAAATAATATCGTTCAAAGCCACACACAGCAGAGTGCCAATATGGCAGTCAGACCAAATTATAAAGAAAGCAGTCATCAGCAAAATTACGCAGAAAGACAACGTACTGCATTTCCACAAATCGAAGATAACAGCACTGAAGTTATTCCACACATAAACGTATCTTCCCAGCAGAAGAGAAAAGTAACAGAAATACGAGTTTTCTATGATGATCAGACATGGGAAGCATTCGTCCCCAAAAACAAAGGCGGTTTCTAAGAAGAAACCGCCTTTGTTTTTGGGGAACGTCCCGATACAGGGAGCCCTACACATATTTTATATTATATATCCTACACATATTATATATAATGTAAACAAAACTTTGAAAACTGTTTTTTTCGCAATCAGCATAGTTATTTTCATGATTAGAGAAAAAAAATAAAAAATATTTGTACAAATACTTGCACAAATAAAAAAAACTTCGTACCTTTGCACACGCAATCAAGAAACAAGGGCATTAGGGCGCTTAGCTCAGTTGGTTCAGAGCGTCTGCCTTACAAGCAGAGGGTCGGGGGTTCGAATCCCTCAGCGCCCACAAAACAAAGAAACCTATGTCGTTGTTACTTACTTGCAAGTTCATTGAAATAACAGATAATTAGAGGGCGCTTAGCTCAGTTGGTTCAGAGCGTCTGCCTTACAAGCAGAGGGTCGGGGGTTCGAATCCCTCAGCGCCCACCTCTCTCTCTCTAACTCTTTGGGGACTCGATTTTCAAGCAATTGATATCGAGTCCCTTTTCTTTTTTACTACCGGAGAACCATCTATAATATGTATTTACAAGTAAACTCTGACTAGAGCCTTCTACAGCTTCAAGTATGTCATACACTTCTTATGGTGCGTGGAAGGCATCGGATTTGACAATATTCTTACATGGTCTGCCCAACCTCAGGCGTGAGCCTCCCCCTATTGATTTTTCTTCGGTGTTTCTTCCATAATTGAAATGTTTTTTAACTTTGCATAGAAAACCAAAATTGTGATATGGCTGATGGTCGCCCTTACGTGTCTGTGGTCATAAAGTACCACTTCCACGGTCTTATCACTGAAGTCCTCGAGAGTCAGTGTATCTCCCTCCTTGCGGAATATGCGCCATGTAAAGGTGAGGTCGTTGTGCATTCTCTTCTTTATCATAGCTGTGGTTGTATGGCTATTTTTTCGTTGTCTTATTTGGCGGTTTGAAATATTGTTTGTAATTTTGCCATTGGTATAAGTCGAAGCTTCGTGCCCGGCTCGAACCTCCACTCGGGACTTCGGTCCCGTTTTTTTATTTATATTTCATATACCCGCATCTTATCATGTCAGCTGAGTATTTAGCAGAATATACATTTTAGGAGGCTGGAACGAACTCATGAAAGATAGTTTTCCTGGAACTACTCCAGAGTAACAATACATAAACGAGCGATGCAGCAAATTAATTGCATCGCTCGTTTATTATTATAACTTTTTATTATTACAACTTCCTCACTGCCCATCGTTTGAGGAGGAAGATAAGGAGATAAGGAAAGTTGTCACTTTTTGGAGTGACTTATTATGAACATAGAAAAGAGAAAAGAGAAACGGTGCTACGAGGATTCATAGCACCGTTTCTCTTTTTACATTTTTATTTCTTCCACGCATTAACCACCTCACCTATATACATAGAGTGGATGCCGGCAGGGAAATTACGGTACATGTTCTTTGGCACGTCATCGGTGAAGCCCTTCGGGTCAAACGGTGCCTGGTACATCTTACGACATTCTATCACCATCGTAGCCTCTTTATAATAAGGTGTGCCGTTGGCAGTGTAGGCAGTATGCAAGCCAAGTGTCTTTGCCTTGTCGCTGTCATCGCGTCCGCTCTTATGCCCCATATAGTCCAGCACGCGACTGTTCTCTACGTCGAAAGCCATAACGGTGAAATACTGCTCTTTGTCAAGAAACTCCTTAGTATAACGCTTCTCCGCCACATAGACGGTAAGTGCGGTGCGTCCCCACAGGGTACCTATGCCACCCCACCCTATAGTCATGGCGTTATGCTTCTCCTTGTTGCCTGCAGCAAGGATTTCTGCATTATGGAACCACTCGAAGCCATTCTCATTGAAATCATCCCTGACCTCAAACTTCTTAAAGCCATTCTCCTCCTGTGCACATGCAGTGCCTACACACATAATAGCAGCAAACATAGCTGCGGCCGTCCTTCTAAAAATCTTTTTCATATCAATCTATATTTATACTTATTTTTGAATACAGTCAAGGCAATACTTCCTTAAATCGCTCCACTTATAATACACAAAGCCACATACCGGCGTAAGCTGCGGCATGGTGGCCTCACGTTCATTCAGCAAGACCTTGACAAGTATGTCGGCACCAGGCTTGCGATAGAACACTATTTGTATGTTGCTTGCCATAGGGAAAATGCGGTATGAGTACCACTCATTCTGCTCTAATTGCTCCAGATTGTCATAACGCGTGCCATATCCGTTAAGGTTAAGCATACACACCGTAGGCATTACCACCACCTCGTGACCAAAGCGCAACGAGGCCGTGACATGACTCTTGGCTGGATTATCAGCAAGTGCCAGGCAGGAGTCTGCCTTCTCCACTATATTACGCAGCAGATGGCGTTGCCTGAGCATCTGCACACTGCGGCCTGAGAGTGACGGACCATGCGACGTGTACCACTCGGCATTTCTCACAAGCCAAATGTTATAGAGTTCCTCATCTGTGAACAGTCCTTTCATACACACGCGTCTGTCAGGCTCAAGGCTCTGCATATCAGCATACAATTTCCATATATTATCAATGACAAAACGCGTGGGGCGCTCTATGTGGGCACGCCAATAGTCTTCACTGCGGAAAAGACTGTTAAGCAGCCGCACAGGCGAGAAATGACGCTCACGGAAAGCTGTCAAGGCACTGTCGTTTCTCTCACTTTTTCTCTCATCCATCTTCTCCTTGTTATTTATATATGTCATATCCACACTTGCGGCATCCATATCTATCTCAAGTTGCGGACTGCGGCCCTGAAATTCTGCTAACTCATTAGCCATAGACAATATACACCGTATAACGGTAGAGCTGCGTGCCTCTATCTTGTTACCAGCCTGAAACAACTCAGGGAAACGCTCATACATACGCTTCGCTATGCCACGATGCTGTCGCGCGCCAAGCGGTGTCAGTGCTCCGTCACGACCATGAGCCCACTGTCTCAAAGTGTCAATGCTCGCCATCAATGCCAGGCCCTTATCCGTCAGTTGAACAGAGTCTGCAGCCTCCCTCAATACATCATACGCCTTTTCATAGGCTGTGCGCCCTATAAGCCAGCGTGAGCCATGGCGACCGTAATGACTAAGATAAAACACCTCATATCCTGCTGGCGCAGGAGTCAGACTCACGCCATCAGGCTCCGGATAAGCGAGATAGTTATCACCACACACCGCTGCGTTATTCAAGAAATCACTATGAAACGACTGCGCCATGGAGTCTATGGCCGTAAAACCAGCCATACAGCATGTGGCGAGCAACACCTTCAGCGAAGAAAAATTCTTTGTAAACATATTGATAAGTTTATGCTAGTATATTATTCAATCTGCAAATTTACATAAAAAATTCTTATTAAGATAATCCACTACTAAAAAATCAAGATTTGAGGTCTCCATATCCCTCTCTTTCGCACTACTCAAAATAGGACAAAATCGTCATTTCGCACTCTGAAAAACTTCAACAAAAAAACTCAAAATAGAGAAAGAAATAGACTTTTCCTGTGCAAAAACATACCCATTTACCCCCTTTTTATCGTTTTTTTCACTAAAACGATAGCTTTCACACTGTCAAAGCTATCGTTTCACCTCCTCAAAGCTATCACTTTACACCGTGAAAGCATAGCTTTTACAGCGTAAAAAAGAGTGTTTTTATACTCTGGATTTTATCCTATTACTGATTATCAAGTAGTTACAACATTCTGTAGATTTCGCTGTAGCAAACCACCGGCAAAAAATTTCAAAATATCGCAAGCATGGAGCGTTAAAAAATAGCGCAAAATAGGACATTTTATCGATTTGCTGTTTTTTCACCAGTAACATTTAGCATACATTTTTTCCTATGTTTTCACTGTTCTTTTTTTGGAAAAGAGGGAAAAAAGAAGTAATTTTGCATTGCATAAACAGAACAAAACAATGGATACAATACTGAATATAGGAGACAAGGTGCGCTTTCTCAATGATGTAGGAGGCGGCAAGGTAAGCGGCTTTCAAAAAGGCGGCATCGTGCTGGTAGAAGACGAGGACGGCTTTGAGGTTCCAGTAAGGGCCAACGAAGTGGTATTGGTAAGCGATTCAGAGAAGAAGATTAACCGTCAAAATACCAATACGCCACAACAACAGAGCACACCAGCGGCAAAGCCTGTACCCTCTCCCATCCTCCCTGCACGCTCAAAGTTGGTTAAGGAAGACAACAACGATAACGCGCAATCACTTGAGGAACGCATAGCACAGCTGGAGCGTACCGTAAAGAAACTATCACGACGCATAGATGAGTTAGAAGCCGCAAAATCGCTGCGTGAGCGTCTGCAGGAGAGCGGTATGAAGGTGACGAAGGCAAAGCAAGGCTCACACTCTCAGCAGAAGCAGAGCGGTCCTATTGAGATAGATTTGCACGCAACAGAATTACTTGAGACCACAGCCGGGATGTCATCACACGATATAAAAGAGTACCAGCTGGATGTATTCAGGCGTACCATGCAGTCTCATTTGAAGGAAAAAGGCTGTAAACTTATATTCATCCACGGTAACGGCGACGGCATACTAAGGCAAGCCATCATATCCGAACTGAAACGCAACTACCCACAATGCCAATGGCAAGACGCGTCATTCCAACAGTATGGCTTTGGAGCAACCATGGTAACCATAAAATAACAAATAGAACATACACAACAAATAAAGGCGGATATTCACCATATCCGCCTTTATCGTTTACTTAACGTTTATATTCTTATATGTAAAGCCCTCCACTATCTCCGGATGGAAGTCCTTGTTCTTTGCCGTCACCGTGATGTCCTCAAAGTTAAAGTTTGACAGGTGGTACACCTCTTCTTGCTGTTTCACATTAAAGAAGGTGCTGCAGTCCACGTTACAACGTCTCATCGTGATATGGTCGCTGTATGACATAGGCTTGTCCTTCCTGCCCTTCAGGTCATAGAACTGTGTCCAGGGAGCCACCAATATGAAGTTCTTCACCGGACCAGTAATGTCCTCCACTGTGATATATTCATAGCGCTGCGGTGTGTCTGGTCTCATCTTCAGCCATAGCAGGTTATTGGCCTGAGCGGATATATTAATGCGACGCAGAATGATGTTGCGACTGTGCACAGACTCTGAGCCCAGCGTCAGGCATCCATGGCAGAAGCCATACTCACAATCCTCTATTATAATATTAGAGTTGGCGCCATTGCCTACGCTCTCTGCAGGTATTGTCACGCCTTCATAGTCTTTCATAAATGCGTCGGCATAAGGGCCTTTGCCGCCCTTTATCGCTACAGCATCATCATTGACAGACATATAGCAGTTCTTTACCAACACATTCTTCACCACATCAAGGTCTATGGCATCCGTAGAAGGACCTTTTGACGTGTCGGGCTTTCCGAGCGAATAGATACGCAGAGATAGCAGCTTCACGTTCTCACAGTTATAGAAATGAGATGTCCAGAAAGCAGAGTTCTGCAGCTTTACCCCCTCTATCTGCACATTCTTGCAGTTAGACACATACACCAGTCTTGGGCGCTGCTCATCCTTATTAGTGCATGCACGGTTCCACTTCCTTCTCAGCCAGAACTGCTGATGATAACGTAAGCCATTGCCGTCTATCGTTCCCTTACCCGAGATAGTAAAGCCGTCCAGCCCGTCAGCATTAATCAGAGCACCGAAATAGGTACATGTCTCACCCTCAATACGCGTTTTGCCAAGAGGATAATCGCCGATGAAGTCTGAGCCCATCAGCACTCCACCATCCTCTATATATAAATGTGTACCCTGCTTAAACTGCAGTCCGCCAGTAAGGTACACACCCTGAGGCACAACAATCACGCCTCCACCCGCAGCAGCAGCCTTGTCTATCAATGCCTGTATCTCCGTAGTGTGAACGCGTCCGTCAGAAAATATACCATAGTCTGTCAACTTATATTTTGTTCCCAAAGTGGACACATCCACAGGAGTCACGTCATGAAACCATGCCGGCACCTCTGTACCGTCAGGAAATAAATCCTTTTGTGCGTTTGTCTTTTTCGCAACCGACAATGTTGCTGGCAGTAACAGCGCAAGCAACGCTGTGTAAAAAATTTTCTTCATATCCTTATTTATATATAATAGTTGTTAGAAATTCCTAAGATTGGCATTGGCCTCCACGCGTCTCTCTATATTGTCAGGCAACGCAGCGAAGAAATCAAATCCCGTAATACGCTCCACCTCGTCAACGCTGTTTACATATGACATCATCTTATGCCTTCCCCCCTCGTTACGGTATATAAAGCCTACGGCTCTCGGTGTACCATTCATGCACAGCACAACCTTGAAGAATGCCTCTGGCACCACCACTCTGTTCTTGCCTATGGTGCGATGCTGGCGATTCATAAACACCGGCCCACATACTATATATATGTCACCATACCTCCTTGCCCACTCACGACACTGTATCTCAAGGTCATTCCAATCTCCTGAGTTCAAGGAATGTAACTGTGGACAGCAGTTGGTAAAGAGGAACGTCTCCCTCAACGCCTGCCTATCCCACTTATTGTCTCCTGCCGGACACATGTGTCCACGATCATAGCCGCTGCTCATATAGTCAAAGTTAGTGGCACGAGGCCTCTTGACACTCTCATCCTCTTGGAACTGCATCTCTTTGCGGCTGTTCCCACCGTATGTATGCTGCTTGGTAAGATGCCATGCCACCCACAATGGTATGCGCTTCCCTGTGTCATACAATGCCGTATAAGCCTTTTTGCGTAACAGCACACAGCCTTGAATATTCCTCACGGCAGGCAGCATTATATTCTCATCATACCTTGCACCGCTGTTATTATATTGCTGTCTGTCGTTATTCTGCCTGTTATAGTCATGCTGACGCTGATAGAAACTATTATGCCTATGCTTTTTCTTCTTTACCAGTTCTATGGCATCGTTTTCCTCATTTGAGGCACCGTTGGCATTAACATACGAGGCTCCACCGAGTGCCATAATACCCACAGCAGCCACAGAGCCTATTATCATCTTTGTCTTCCTCATTTCCTATATATCTTTTGCCACAAAGGTAATATATTTTCGTTAGTCCTACAAATCTTTTTTTCAAAACTTGGCAGTTTCAGAAAAAAGCGTTAACTTTGTTGTTTGAAAAAACAAGACTTATGACAAACATAGCTATTGATACAGAGTTAGAAGAAAAGAAATCACTGAATTTCATAGAGCAAAAGATAGAGCAAGACCTTGCCGAAGGCAAAAACGGAGGCAGGGTGCAGACCCGTTTCCCACCAGAGCCTAATGGCTACCTGCATATAGGCCATGCAAAAGCCATCGCACTTGATTTCGGCATTGCCGAGAAGTATAATGGCGTATGTAACCTGCGCATGGACGACACTAATCCCCAGAAGGAGGATACAGAATATGTGGAAGCCATAAAGAAGGACATTGAGTGGCTAGGCTTCAAGTGGGGCAAGATACTCTACGCCTCAGATTATTTCCAGCAGTTGTGGGACTTAGCCGTTGAGCTCATCAAGCGTGGCAAAGCGTATGTTGACGAGCAGACCGCAGAGGAGATTGCTGCACAGAAGGGCACACCTACTGTGCCAGGCACCAACTCGCCTTATCGCGACCGTCCTGTAGAGGAGAGTCTGCGACTGTTCAACGAGATGAACAGCGGCAACGTTGAGCCGGGCAAAATGGTGCTGCGCGCCAAGATTGACATGGCAAGCGACAACATGCACTTCCGTGACCCTATTATCTACCGTACGCTCAACATACCTCACTGGCGTACAGGCAACAAGTGGAACGCCTACCCTATGTATGATTTCACACACGGACAGTGTGACTACTGGGAGGGTGTCACTCACTCACTCTGTACCTTGGAGTTTACAAGTCACCGTCCTCTGTATGACCTCTTCGTGGATTGGGCAAAGGAGTGTGCCGGAGATGACCAGCCTATGGATGACAACCGTCCTTGGCAGACAGAGTTCAACAAACTGAACCTTACACACATACTGCTATCAAAGCGTAACCTATTGATGCTTGTAAACGAAGGAGTGGTAAGCGGATGGGACGACCCACGTATGCCTACCATCAGCGCTTTCCGTCGCCGCGGATACAGCCCTGAGGGTATCAAGGCATTTATCAACAAGATAGGATACACTAAGTTTGATGCACTCAACCAGATGTCACTCTTTGAGAGCGCCGTCAGGGATGACCTCAACAAACGCGCACAACGCGTCAGCGCTGTCATCAACCCTGTGAAGCTCATCATAACGAACTTCCCTGAGGGCGAGACAGAGGTATATCAGGCTCAGAACAACCCAGAGAACGAGGCCGACGGCACACACGAGATAGAGTTCAGCCGCGAGCTGTGGATTGAGCGCGATGACTTCATGGAGGATGCTCCAAAGAAGTTCTTCCGCTTAGGCCCTGGCAAGGAGGTGCGACTGAAGAATTCCTATATCATTCGTTGTCCTGAGACAGACTGCTGCAAGAAAGACGCAGACGGCAACGTCATTGAGATTTACGCCGAGCTGATACCTGACACTAAGACCGGCCAGGCTAACTCTGGCATGAAGATTAAGGGTAAGACCATACACTGGGTAAGCTGTAACCACTGCCTTGAGGCAGAGGTGCGTAACTATGACCGTCTGTGGATGGTGGAGAACCCACGCGATGAGGTAGCCGCCTACTCTAAGGAGCAGGGCAAGACACGCATAGACATCAACGACATGAGGAAATTCATCAATCCTGACAGTCTTGAGATAAAGAAAGCCTACGTAGAGAAATGGTGTGCCACACGCAAACCACTTGACTACCTGCAATTCCAACGCATAGGCTATTACACACCAGACTATGACTCTACGGCGGAGCATCTCATATTCAACAAGACCGTAGGACTTAAAGATACATGGAAGAAATAACCTGTGTCACAAACTGAGTTCCAGAAATACATACATTCCAAGAAATTTAAGGATTTGCTGGCTAAATATGAAGAAGGCATTTCCTGTGGAAGTATGCCCTATATTGACACCGATGACCTTATTGATATAGCAGAGTATTACCATATCAATAACCGGATGGCAGACTCAGAGAAAGCCGTTGAATACTGTCTTGAACTATCACCCAATGATGAGTATGCCCTCTTCTTCAAAGCCCGTCTGATGCTCACCGTGTACCACAACCCTACGGAAGCGCAGCGTATTATTGAGAGCATTGATGATTATAAGAGTCTTATAGAGTCTATATATATTCTGGCTGAGGTAAAAATGCAGCAAGGCAAAGCTGACGAGGCCGAGGATATGTTACAGAAAGAATACCGAAACATCATCAAAGAAATAGAAGAGAAAGCCGATGGTGTCGACACATCATACAATGATGATGATGATGAAGACGATGATAATGACGAGATAACAGCCGAAGAGACTTTGTCACGTTTCCCTCTCGATGTCGCCACATTGTACTGTGACTACGGTTTCCTGGAATACGCCGACTCCTGGCTCTGCAAAGTAAAGGACTGTGGCGGAGAGTTGTCGTTTGAGTATTATGAGACCCTCGGTCGCCTGCGCTTATATCAAAATAAATATGCAGAAGCCATAGACGCCTTCAACAACGCCCTCGATGTTGATGCATACAATGTTGCTATATGGATGCAACTGTCAGAGGCACAATCTTGCTGCGAAAAATATGCCGATGCCTTGCAAAGCATTGAATATGCATTAGCCATAGAGCCTAACGCAGAAGATGCAATGTTTATGAAAGGTAACGCATTGTATGACCTTGCAAGATACGATGATGCCATGACTTTGTTCCGGCACATGGAAGAACGTCAGCCTGCCAACCCTCAAATCAATCTGTTTTTAGCCGCACTGTGTTTTGAAACTGAATGCAGGGCAGAGGGCATGAAGGAATTCCAAAAGGCTTTGGAGAAATCCAACTACGATATCATAATAATAACTCAGGTAGGCATCTCATTATACGAGTTAGGATATACTGACGCGGCATATGACCTTCTTTCCACAGTGTTCTACAACTACCTTTCCAAAGAGAACGACAAGGAGTGTCCTCAGCAAATGATTGACTGTATCATCAAATGTTGTGAGAAACTCAATAAAGAAAATGAGGCCAACTTCTATAAGCAATATTTAGAAAAACGAATTTCAAACGATAAATAATGACAGAACTACTCAGCTTTGCGCTTGACCATCTTAATTATGGATGGATTTACTTCCTCATGTTGCTTGAAAGCACCGTAATTCCGGTACCGTCCGAACTTGTTGTAGCTCCCGCAGCATTCAATGCCGCGGAAGGCACACTAAACATCTGGCTGGTGATACTCTTTGCCACCATCGGCGCAGACTGCGGTGCAAGCATCAACTATGCCGCCGGCTACTACCTTGGCAGGCCACTTATATATAAGTTTGCAAACAGCAAATGGGGAAAACTGTGCCTGCTTAACCAGAAGAAAGTGGAACAGGCAGAGAAATACTTTGATGACAACGGTGCCGTGGCCACCATCACAGGAAGATTGGTAGTAGGTGTCAGACACCTTATATCTATCCCAGCAGGATTGGCACGCATGAACTTCTGGCGTTTCCTGCTTTTTACCACCATCGGTGCAGGCATATGGAACTGCATACTTGCAGCACTGGGATGGTGGATGCACTCATTCGTTACACGTGAAGAACTGAATGGAAAAATAGAGGAATACAGTGACTATATTAAAATTACGCTTATCGTTTTAGTCATTGGTGTCATCATTTTTTTCCTTATAAAACACTTTTTGAGAGAGAAAAACAAATGATAAAAAATTGTGTAGGTGCACAATTGTGTAAAAATGTTAAAACGCACAATTTGACCAAAAAAAACGATTGAAAAGTTTGTAAATACAAAGGTTTTACATTAACTTTGTAATCGTTATCCTGAATACAATCTTTTTACCTTAAACAAAAAAGCTAATACCTATTGAGATTGGAACGCTTACATCGTGAGATGTGGGCGTTTCGTTTTTTTTGTGCATATCAGAATTTTATATTACCTTTGTATCAGTTATGGCAAAAGACAAAATAGCATACGTTTGCGACAACTGTGGACAGGAGTCAGCAAAGTGGATTGGCAAATGCCCCTCATGCGGGCAGTGGAACACTTTTCGCGAGATACGCATAGCCAATGATACCGGACAGCAGAGCGCGCGTTCCGCTGCACGAGAGGTAAGCGCTGCACGCAGGTCTGCCACAGGTACGCGTAGCAATGCCATGCTATTGCGTGACATACCGACGAAGGAGTCACCACGCATGGATATGTATGATGCCGAATTAAACCGTGTATTAGGCGGCGGACTGGTGCCTGGCAGCATCGTACTTTTGGGCGGAGACCCTGGAATAGGAAAGAGTACGCTGACCCTGCAGACCATTATGCGTATGCCTGAGCGCGAGGTGCTATATGTCAGCGGTGAGGAAAGCGCACATCAACTGAAGATGAGGGCTGAACGTATAGAAGGTGGCAAGAACGAAAGTGTATCAGTACTGTGTGAAACAAGCATTGAAAAGATATTCGACCAAATAAGGGAGAGTGCGCCAGACCTTGTCATAATAGACTCAATACAGACTATGGAGACAGAGACTGTGGACTCTGCACCTGGCAGTATAACACAGATACGTGAGTGCGCCAGCGCCTTATTACGATTTGCGAAAGCAAGTGGTGTACCTGTCATTCTCATTGGTCACATCAACAAGGAAGGCACCATAGCCGGCCCGAAGATACTTGAGCACATAGTTGATGCTGTAATACAATTTGAAGGTGACCGTCAAGGCATCTACCGCATACTGCGCAGCATAAAAAACCGCTTTGGTTCTACATCTGAATTAGGAATCTACGAGATGCTGCAAAACGGACTGCGCCCCGTTAGCAACCCATCTGAACTACTTCTAAGCGAGGACCGCGAAGGAATGAGCGGTATCGCAATATCTGCCGCGGTAGAGGGTATGCGCCCATTCCTCATTGAGACACAGGCGCTCGTCAGCACCGCAGCATACGGTACGCCACAACGCTCTGCCACAGGTTTTGACCAACGCAGACTCAATATGTTGTTAGCTGTGCTTGAAAAGAAGGTCGGCTTCAAACTAATACAAAAAGACGTATTTATTAATATCGCAGGAGGCATCAAAGTTACGGACATGGCTATGGACCTCAGCGTCATAGCAGCTGTATTCTCATCTAACGTGGATATGCCAATCAACATTGGATGGTGTCTGTGTGGCGAAGTGGGATTGTCAGGCGAGGTACGTCCGGTAGCACGCATTGAGCAACGCATAGCCGAAGCTGAGAAACTGGGATTCACAGATATCATCATCCCACGCCGCAACCTCAGTGCATTAAAAGGCAAGAAATACACCATACAGATACATCCCGCTGGAAAAGTAGAGGAAGCTCTGAGGATGCTTTTCGGTTAACCTGCGGTCCATTTCAAACGCCACATTTCGTTTTACACGATGGAAACTAATTACAACAATATACCATGACAAGTATTATAATTATAACTACGATATTTCCTACGAAAGAACCTAAGCATCCCTGCTTTATTTCCTCGTATTTTACTTTTTTCTTTAGAATGTATTTATAAAACAGATATGTAATTGTACTCCCAAAGGAGTTTACAAACTGCCCAAATGAAAATCCTGCTCCCATTGTGTTTAATATTTTAACATCTGTCCACGTTATTCTCGCGCTATTTTCTTATCTTTAGCTAATGGCCCTTCCAAGAATCTGAATATCCATGCCACCACAGCACCGCTTAAGAAGCCAGAAAAATGTGCGCTCATACTGATATCACTACGAAAACTGACAACAGTATTGATAATCAATGTTACACATATCATAAAGAATTGAAATATTGGCCATTCTGAATCAGCCTTTCCCATAAACAAAGAAAGGAAAGCCCCATACAAGCCAAATACACCACCCGATGCTCCTATCACACTACTATGAGAGCACAAAACGGCAAAACCTATAGATAAAGCGCCACTTATTAAGAACACAAGGGTTATATCCCTGCCATAAAGGTAATAGCTCAGTGTGTATGCACCCAAACCATAACCTACTATATTTCCAATGATATGTACGAAATTCCAATGTACGAACATACTTGAAAAGATTCTCCACCACTCACCATCAACGAGGAGTGAGGCAGGTGTACATGCCCCAGACTCTTCAAACAGCACATAATTACTTCCTTGCGGATTATATCCATTGAATATCATATACAATCCCCAGCCAAACATAAGCAACGGAGGCAGCAACACGAAGATATTCCCATTTCGAGACAGATATTGCTTTATTTCGTAAAAACATTCCCTACTTTCATTATATTCTTTATTTGACGGACCTTCTGTAAATCTAAAGACCAAAACAGCTATCACCACCAATACAATCAGACTTACTAAAACAATGGCTACATTATTCCAATATCCATCAACACTATTAGGATTACTTATTTCAAGCAGTAGCACATCTTTCTTATCCGGAGCGTCAAAGCCACATTGGGCTCTATACGAAGACACCGCTTTCATATACTGTTCAATATTGTCACTCTGACGTATTAGCTTGAAAAAACGTGCCTTCATTGCATCACGTTTTATCGTGCCTCTTGTGCTGTATTCAAATTCTGCCGTCCACCTTCGCAACTTCTCATCATATCGGTTTATTACCCCCAAACCATGTTCGGCTTTAGTCTCTGAGCAGACAAAAGCACCTTTCATATCTTTCAACGGGCACACCTGATATACGCATAATACAAATTCATCAACACCGCGTGATCGTTCATTAATATAATAATCCACAGCATAGCCGTACATAGTCGTATCGGGCTCTATGTTTTCCAGCTGCAAATAATTCGCTCTCTTTATATCTTCCTTCGACAAATCAGTAAGCCTATCCACGCCAATAACTTTCGTCGTAGCATCTTCTGCAATCAATCCAGCATTGAAGAATATAACAAGAGAACAGAGCATAACGACACAAAACAAAAAGTCTTCATACCTATCTTTTGCTGAGTTTATTTCATGCCAAAGCAATAATAGGGTTAAAACAGAAAGTCCAATCGGCACAAAAAAATCAGGGATTTCACTCTTTACCATAGGAAACCAGTCATAAGATAGCCAAGCCCATCTTATAATCATCCATAGCACGGCAAGAAAAACAATACACAATATCATTTTCCTTATAATCGATAAAACTGTCAAATGCCTACCCATATTCAATCTTCTATCTATAACGTTTTTAATGATTAACCTAACTATATCTGTAAAAAGCAGTGCAAAGATAATTAATTATTGTTATTCTGCAAAAAATATTTATGCTCCTTAGGAGTGGAGGCTCTCAAATTTCAGAATATCGCCAGCATAAAGGGTTAACGATAGGCTCAAAATAGGACAAAATCGTCATTTGACATCAAAACACATAAAAAAGTCCCACGACCTCAACAGGGGGATTTTTACACAAAATGGGGTGCAAAATTGTGTCATTGTATATTTCATATCCCTTACCATCAATACATTCTGATATTCTTTTATTATATTTGCAAGCACTAAAGGTAAATAGATTTTATACTAAACAATTTCAACTAACCGTTTAACAAATGAAAATCCTAAAAAATGTATGTACGCGGTTCGCTAGGCGAACAGCGTCAGTAGTGCGGATGTCAGCCATCGCTGCATTCGCATTGGTAGCAGGCAGCGTGTCAGCCGCCACAACATTCTCTTACACGGTATCAAGCCAGGACAACACCGCCGGCACCTACTCTGCCACAGGCGGTAAGGTAACTATCGGTGCCAGCAGCAAGGTAGAGAGCAAGAACAGCAAGTATGGCTATAAGCTTGACGGCGACTCTGGCGCCAAGTATATGAAGCTCTCGCTCAACACCGCACTGAAGTCTGGCGATGTCATCACCGTTACCGAACTGTGCGCCTCTACCCCTTCTGGTTCCAACTACGGCGTTTCTGCCGGCACATCGGCTTTCAGCGCCGTCTCTACCGCTTACTGCACCGCCAAGAACACATGGGAGAGCAGGAGCATCACAGTAGCATCAGGCTCAGCACTCGTCGGAGCCACCACAGTATATCTTTTCCGTTCCAAGGGTTACTCCACCTATGTGGCTTCTGTAACCATCAGCTCAAGCAGCGCCACGGCAACGCCTGTTAAGGTGACCACGAAGAAGAAGTTTGACGTGATTGTAGGCACCAGTGGCAACACCGACCTGCAGACTGTGCTCGACAACTACAAGAGCTACAGTGGCTCTGACCGTGTGTATATCTTCATACCTAACGGCACTTACAAACTCACCGGCAACGCCACCATCACCACCTCAAGCACTCAGACTGGTTACACCTACAACGAGTCAACAGGTACCACGGGCTCTGCCACAACGTATGCCGCAGGCACATATAACAATGCCATGACGCAGTTGCGCTCAAGCAACATCTCTATTATAGGCCAGTCAACAGACGGCACAGTGCTCTACAACATACCTACAATACCGGGCATATCATATACCTCTACACTGGAGTTCCGTTCTGGCAGCAACAACTACCTGCAGGACTTCACTTTGAAGAATATGTATGCCGGAGGTGCTCATGACAAGGGCGTGGCTGTAGCCTTCTATGACCGCGGCACTAACACCATCATGAAGAACGTGAGCTGCTGGTCAAACCAAGACACATACGTATCTGCAGCCACACGCTGCTACTACGAGACGTGTAAGTTTGCCGGCACAGTTGACTTCATCTGCGGCGGCGGTGATATATGGTTTGAGCAGTGTGACCTTATTATAAACAACCGCAGTGGCAACGTCATAGCTGCTCCACGTACTGCAGCAACAGAAACCTGGGGTTATGTATTCAACAAGTGTACCATATCAAAGGCATCTGGAGCCTCAAGCGTAACCAACGGCAACTGGAACCTCGGTCGTCCATGGGGCAACTCTCCTGCCGCTACCTATCTTTATACAAAGATGAACGTAACACCGTCAGCAGCCGGCTGGACAAACATGTCATCAGGTCTTGTGCTGCGTTTCCATGAGTATGGCTCTACCAACAGTTCTGGCTCTACGCTTGACCTATCTTCACGCAGCGTATCTGCCTGCTCTCCTGCCTCTGCTGACAATCCGGTGCTCACAGCATCACAAGCTGCCAACTACACCGTGGCTAACGTGGTGGGCAACAACGGCAGCTGGGACCCTCAATCATACGCCGCACAGGTGGCTGTCACTGGTGTGTCACTCAGTGGTTCAAAGCTCTCATGGGACAACAGTGACTATGCTCTCTGCTGGTTTGTTTTCAAGGACGGAGTATATTATGCCAACGTGACAACTAACTATATCACACTGAGCAAGAGCGGCACATACACCGTACGCGCAGCAAACGCCATGGGTGGTCTGGGTGACTCAAGCACAGCAGTGGCTTATACCGCCGCCACAACAACCGCCACAACAACATGGGACTTCAGCGAGTTCACCTCCAATGTCATTGCTGCCGGCAGCAACTACTCTACATCATATAACGGTTTGACTCTCGTTGGCAATGCTACATCTACATATACCAACGATGTCATCACCTCAAGCGGTTTCCGTCTCAATGGTACCAGTTCTTCTAACCAGCGCTACATCAAATACAAGCCGTCTGTCTCTGGCACCATGACAGTGACGTATGTATCAAACAACATCTCGGCTACCGACCGTATCACTGCTATCGGCACATCTATTGTTACAGGCACTAACGTATCATCAAGCACATCGGGCGTGCTTGCCGCCGGTTATACCAACGGCGCCACAGCTAAGACCATCAGCGCTTACCTCACTGCCGGCACCACATATTATATTTACCTTGCCAACGGCGGACAGACCATCAAGAAACTGCAATACACCTACACCACAAGTGCAAGCGCTAAATCCGCAGGTGTATTCGACTTTGAGGAGGAAGAGGTCGTGACAGCTGTTAACAACGTAAAAACTGAGGATGTCACGACAAAGGTGCAGAAACGCATTGAAAACGGCAAACTCATAATAACCAAAGGCGACAAGAAATACAACTATGCCGGAGGAAGGATAGAGTAATCAGAACACAGTATATCTATAAAAGAAAAGCCCTATGGACATCCATAGGGCTTCTTCTTTGCGGAAGATGAGGGATTCAAACCCCCGATACGCGGTAAAGCGTATACCGGATTTCGAGTCCAGCGCATTCGGTCACTCTGCCAATCTTCCTTGAATTACACCGCATAATACGGTGCAGGGCCTTCATCTGTCCCCTGCCCGGATTATGCGGTGCAAAGATAATATATTTTTACGAACTAACAAAAATATTTCAGAAATTTATTCTGACACTATTTTTTGCTCTCTACCTTCTCTATGGTTACAGTGCTGTCAGGCTGGGCGGTGTAATAACCACCAAAACGACTATGGCGCCAGCTTGTCACCTTATAGAAATCAAAGTGTGCTATATAGCTGCCAATACTATAGTTGCCTACCCATTCATAGAAGTCACCAGAGAAATGGGTGTCAGTCAGTGAATAATTACGTATAGCCACACGTGAGCCGTCATCATACTCCATAAAGATAGTACCATTTGTAACCTTGAAAGTAAACGGGCACTCTACATATGCTCCGCTGTTGCCCTGGTAATCATATTCCATGCCATAGCCAGCTGAATATTGATCTCTTGAGAACTGTATGTCCACATATTGGCATGAGTTCCAACGACCTACAGACACCTCGCCTTCCCAGACGCCATCAAGTGTAGCGGCTATCTCATCATCATTACATGATACAAATGTCATGGCTGTCACAGCCAGAAATAAGAATGTTAAAATCTTTTTCATTGTTGTTTTAATAAATAATTAATATAATAGTTAGTATCTTTATAATTACTTCGTTATACGGAACCAGTCAACATCTACCCAGCCACGCACCTTCTTGCCAGCAGGCTCTGCTGCACAGATACCTATCTTCGCACCTATCCACTTACCCTGGCGCATGGTAAATGCTTCTCCGCAAGGAGTGAACTTCTTGCCGTCCTTGGAATATGCGAATGTAACCTTTGCCTCATGCTTGTTATCGCCAGCCTTTGTCTTGCCACCGATATATTCCACGTGCATCTGCATATAGAGGTCACAGTGGAGTGACGGCTGATAATCTACCTTGTCGGCAGCAGTAGGCTTCAATGTGGCAAGCACCTTTATATCTTCTGCCTTACCCTTGTCTGCCTGCTTGCATGTTATTTGCTGCAACTGGAACTCATCGCCTACCCTGCGCAGCACGATAGAAGAGTAGTCCATGCCCATGCAGATGATACCGCCATACTGGCCTTCGTCCTTAGCCGTCATGGTAAGTTTGGCAGTAGCTGTAAAATTGTCAGCAGGGGTCTTCTGTAACAATAGGTTGCCAGCCTCCCAGAGGTTCTTGTAGTCTTGGCTCTGACGATGGCAGAACACACGGAAATAGCCATAAGGCGTAGGCATACCAAAGGTCTGGTCATAGTTGGCATGCCACTGCCACTGCTTGCCCATGGTCGTAGTATTGAACTCGTCGCTCTCCACAGGATTGCATACAGGATACTCCTTGCCCACATTTGGCTTCTTATATGTCAACACTGGCTGTCCACTGTATTTCTCGGTCTTTCCGTAAGCCTTTACCTTGCCAACCTTCTCGCCCATGGTTGGCCAGTTGTCAACCCATTTCACTGGCTCAAGCCATACCACACGACCATAAGCCTCTTTGTCCTGGAAATGCAGGAACCAGTCTTCGCCGCTCTTCAGGTGAATCCATCCACCCTGGTGAGGGCCGTTGATGTCTGTAGTGCCCTGCGCAAGGACAGTCTTGCTCTCATAAGGACCGTATGGAGACTTAGAACGCATAGCGAGCTGATGGCCTACTGGCACACCACCTGCAGGACACATAATCCAATACCAGCCATTACGCTTATAGAACTTAGGTCCCTCGGCAGTACGGTCGTTGGTGCCATTGCCGTCAAACACAATGACGGGGTCACCAATCTGTTTCATACCGTCAGCACTCATCTCACGCACAGTAAGCACTGAGTTGAACTGACAACGGGAGTTTGCCCAACCGTTTACAAGGTAGCATTTGCCATCCTCATCCCACAGGGGGGTGGTGTCAATCATGCCCTTGCCCGGTATGACACACTTTGGCTCTGTCCACTCACCGCAAGGGTCCTTTGCTGTTACGACGAACACGCCGAGGTCTGGGTCACCCCAATAGATGTAATAAGTCTGGTTATACTGGTTATATCTTATAGACGGAGCCCACACACCGTTGCCATGCTGCGGCACAGCGTAGCGGTCAAATGGTGGCAGAGCCTTCACTGCATAATTCACAATCTCCCAGTTAACGAGGTCCTTGGAGTGTAATATAGGCAAACCCGGTATGCAGTTGAACGATGACGCCGTGAGATAGAAGTCCTCACCGCTTGCGCCCACGCATACATCTGGGTCTGAGTAGTCTGCATTGATTACTGGGTTAGTAAATGTACCGTCGCCGTTGTCTGGTGACCATACTTCTGACTTGTAGTTTTCTGCTCCCGCCACTAATGGCAACATGAACAGGAAAGAAAAGAATGTTTTTTTCATCTTCAGGTATATATGTATTTTAGTTTTCTATCTTCAACTTAAAGTGGTTACCCTCTCTCGCTATGCGCATGGAACCACGCTCACCACGCTCTGAGAGTGTCACGGCAGCCATACCCATGGTCTGACGCAGGTTTATCTCCACACATGGATGTATCTGCGGTTTGTTGCTGTCGTCACGCACTATCATCATGTCAATGCCCACAGGACCGTTGTAGCCACGCAACCTCGCACGCAGTAGTTCGTTGCTGGTAATCTTGTGGTTCAGGCTGTCAAGCGCCTCCTTGGGGACATATTCCTCTAACGCTTCACATATAGCCTTGCGGCTCATCAGCATATTACCCGTATAGGCGCTGCCTGTTGTATTAAATAGCGACAGTCCGTTATCTGTCAGCAGTCCGTCACGACACTGGAACTCCATGGCGAAATCCAGTATCTTAGTCTCCATCACCTCTGCTATGACAAAGCCCTGACGCTCCAACGTATTACCCACCCACTGCCAGTCAGCCTTTGTGGGGGACTTGGCCGCACATTGCCTGTCATCAGCGTCAGAAAAGAAGCGTACGCCCCTGCCACTGCAGCTCCACGGTGCTTTCAGCACTATATGATGCCAGCGTGAGAAAAAGGTTTTTACATCTTCCATATTCTCACACACCTGTGAAGTGCCTGCGAGATGCAGTTTGCTATTGATATCCTCAAGCAACTCCACGGCTATACGTCGGTTGCTAAGTTGCCTTACCCTGCTGACAGTCTCGTCATCAGGCAGTTTGTCAGCCGGCACACCAGCCTGCAATAGAGTCTCACGCATTGAAGCATTCCATCCCCACGGACAGAAGATGGCATCATTGCCAGCCACGTCTTTTATGTCTTCCAAAAGGATGAAACGCACATCGGGCTTCACATTCAGGCATACCTCATCATAGAGTCTGCAAGCTGTATCCACATCATCCACCACGACACAGTCACCGTCATCAGCCCACACGGCTGGAATGAAACCGAGGTCACGCCTCATCTCACGTGTCACACGGGGCATCTCATAGCGTGGCTTGTTCATTGCCATCGCTATCTCATGGTCAGGATTGAAGTAGTGAATGTGCACAGTCTATAGTTTACTGTTTATAGTTTATTTATGCGTTTTTGTACGGAGTCAACTATGAATTATGCATTATCAATTGCAAAAACTCTTCTTCACTCATTATCTGTACACCCAGCTTCTGCGCCTTCTCAAGTTTTGATGGTCCCATATTCTCTCCTGCAAGCACAAAGGATGTCTTCTTGCTTATAGAGCCTACGTTCTTGCCGCCGTTACGCTCTATTATATCTTTGTACTCGTCACGACTGTGATGGGTGAACACTCCACTGATGACTATGCTCTTACCCTCAAGGGCTGTACCCATCTGTGACTGCTGTTCCTCGGTAAGGCTCATCTGCAGGCCGTAACTGATGAGGCGGTCCACTATTTCTATATTCCTCGTATCATGGAAATACTCCACAATGTTTACGGCTATTATGCCGCCTATGCCGTCAACCTCTGTAAGTTGCTCAACCGTGGCTGTACGCAATGCCTCTATAGTCTTGAAATGACGTGCGAGAATCTTTGCAGTCTGCTCGCCCACCATACGTATGCCGAGGGCGAAGACTACACGCTCAAACGGCACCTGCTTTGACGCCTCTATGGCACTGACTATCTTTTGTGCAGAGCGTTCACGATTGCCCTCATAGTTTAACTGCTCTGGCGTAAGGAGATACAGGTCTGCAATGTTATTAATCAGTCCACGCTCAAAGTATGTGTCAACAGTCTCAGGACCAAGACTATCTATATTCATAGCGCGGCGGGAGATGAAATGTTCTATGCGTCCCTTTATCTGTGGAGGACAAGCGGTGGCATTAGGACAATAGTGTGCTGCCTCGCCTTCTATACGCCGCAATTCCGCACCACACTCCGGGCAGTGGGTAATAAAGCGCACAGGTTGTGACTGTGGGTCACGACGACTCTCATCAACACCTACTATCTTTGGTATTATCTCACCTCCTTTCTCTACATACACCCAGTCGCCTTCATGAAGGTCAAAAGAGCGTATAAAGTCCTCATTGTTAAGTGTGGCACGATGAACACGTGTACCGGCAAGCTGCACCGTCTCCATGTTTGCAACAGGTGTTATGGCACCGGTACGTCCCACTTGGTATGATATATCAAGCAGACGCGTGCATACGCGCTCTGCCTTGAACTTATAGGCTATAGCCCAGCGTGGGCTCTTGGCTGTGAAGCCCAGATGACGCTGCTGACGCTGAGAGTTCACCTTAAGCACTATGCCATCAGTAGCCACCGGCAGGTTCTTGCGTTCCTTGTCCCAATAGTTTATGAAGTCAAAAATCTCTTGCAGGGTTGATACTTTCCTCATCCCCTCTGAAATCTTAAAGCCCCAATGACGAGCCTGCTCCAGACTTTCATAGTGGCCTTCCCCACCCTCTGTCTGTGATAATGTGGGAAGATAATAGAGATATGCATCAAGTCCACGTTCAGCCACCACACGCGAGTCCTGGCTCTTCAACGTGCCACTGGCAGCATTACGTGGATTAGCAAATGCCTGCTCGCCTATGTCCTCACGCTCTTGGTTTAGACGATAGAACGACTCCCAAGGCATAAGTATCTCTCCACGTATCTCAAACTCTTCCGGCCATCCCAATCCCGGCTGCAGCACAAGAGGTATGGAGCGTATGGTGCGCACATTAGCTGTCACGTCATCACCCTGGACGCCATCGCCGCGCGTCACAGCCTGAACCAACTGACCATGCTCGTATGTCAACGAAATTGACAATCCGTCATATTTCATCTCACAACATACCTCAAAAGGCTCACCCTCCAAACCACGGCTCACCTGGTTATACCATTCTGTCACATCCTGCTCATTATATGTATTGGCAAGTGATAACATTGGATATTTATGACGTACCTGACGAAACTCCTTTGTGATATCACTACCCACACGCATAGTGGGAGAGTTGGGGTCATACAGCTCGGGATGCAAAGCCTCAAGTTCTTGCAGCTCATGCATCATTAGGTCAAACTCCTGGTCAGATATTATGGGATTGTTCTCTACGTAGTAGCGATGATTATGTTCATGCAACTGCTGACGCAGTGTCACAATACGTGATGTCTCGTTCATATAAATAAAATTGTTATATTGCAAATTTAATAAAAAAAAGGCTAATAGAGCATTTTTTTCAATAAAAAAGCGTACCTTTGCACTTGAATGCTACAAAATTACCCTATGCGAATAGACATCATAACAGTATTGCCGGATATGTTGCGTGGTTTCTTCGACGAATCCATCATGGCGCGCGCACAGAAAAAAGGCTTGGCAGAGATACATTTGCATAATCTGCGTGACTATACTCTTGACAAATGGAAACGTGTGGATGACTATCCATACGGAGGCTTTGCGGGCATGGTGATGCAGTGTGAGCCAATAGACCGTTGTATCACTGCCTTGAAATCAGAGCGTGACTATGACGAGGTGATATACACATCGCCAGACGGTGAGAAATTTGACCAGCACATAGCCAATGACCTGTCTATGATGGGTAATATCATTATATTATGCGGCCACTACAAAGGCATTGACCAGCGCATACGTGACCATCTCATTACACGCGAGATAAGCATAGGTGACTTTGTTCTTACTGGTGGCGAACTGGCGGCGGCTGTAATGGCTGACGCCATAGTACGAATAATACCTGGCGTAATCGGTGATGAGCAGAGTGCTTTGTCAGACTGTTTTCAGGATGACTTGTTGTCAGCACCCGTATATACGCGTCCTGCGGAATATAAGGGATGGCGTGTGCCCGATGTGCTTTTATCCGGTCATGAGGCTAAGATAAAGGAATGGGAAATGGAGCAGGCTATGGAGCGTACACAGCGTTTGCGCCCTGACCTTCTGAAAAAGTTATAAAAAAGCCATCATCTTAATATATGAAACTGCCTCCCCTGCTATCTTTGTGTATTGTTCTTATAACAGGCATTGCTATTGGAGGTAGCATTTCCTCCCTGGATTGTATTCAACCATATAATGCCAGTGTGTCAGCAGTATCCGGTCTTTCGGTACTTGTCGCCTTGGTTTTTGCAACCATAATGCGGCATTATGAAAGAGTCGCGACTATATTGGTATTCATTGCAGTATTTGCACTTGGGGTTTTCTTGATAAAGACAGAACACCACAAGTACTCCCTGCCTTTTGAAAGGAATATCGAGGAATACATGACGGAGAAACGCGCTGCACTTACAGATATTCTCCATACACAAGGAATAGAAGGTAACGAATATGCTGTGGTGTCTGCCATGACACTTGGAGAACGCCACAATATCAGCAAAGACCTGCGCGAGAAATACAGTATAAGCGGTGCTGCACACGTCTTTGCCTTGTCCGGAATGCACCTCGGAATAATCTACATGTTGCTTACCCTGCTGTTTCCACAACGTCTGTTATTTTTATATGGCAGATGGCGGCTGGCTATTGCATGGATTACGGCATTAATACAGATTATGACCTTATGGGCATACGTAATGCTTGTGGGGAGCCATCCTTCCATCATAAGGGCAGCTGTAATGTTAACGATATATACAGTGACACGACAGATGTCACGTAAACCAGACGGGATGAGCGTACTGGTGTTCACCTTGGCACTATTGCTGATATTGTGGCCTGACTGGTTATTTGACGTAGGATTTCAGATGTCATTTATGGCGGTAGGATGTATTATAGCACTATATCCGCCGCTGAACAACATATTGACAGAGATACTGCCCCACAGATGGTATAACGTAGTTCCCCGCCTGTTGATACAGACAATGTTACTTTCTACATGTGCGCAGATAGGCGTAGCACCGCTTATTGCTCTGTATTTCCACAGATTCTCTACTTATTTCCTGCTTACAAACCTGCCTATATCGCTACTCGTTTCATGCATAATCTATACAGCGGTATTATTGTTTATATGCGGCTCTTTCCTCATCACTGGTATTACAGCACTTGCGGCACAGCTACTATCCTTCCTTACAAGGATATTGAACAGCTATGTATCATGGATAACATCATTACCACATGCCTCTATTGACGATATCTACATAACAAAAGCACAGACTCTCATCATATATGTGATGACAGCCTGTGCCTGTTTGATTGTTTACCACCTCATCCATGGCCTGCGACGCAGGTTAAATGAAGTGGGTTAATACTTTCTTTTTATTCTTCCTCTGTATGCTCAGATATGAGTTGCTGCTGCAAGTCATTAGGTATCAACTCATACGAAGCGAACTTTGTGGTAAACGATGCTCTGCCGCCTGTCAAGCTTGACAATGCGATAGAGTAGTTGCTCAGTTCCTTGAGAGGTATCTTGGCCTGTAACTTCTGATAGCCGTTCTCCATATCCATACCCATGATAAGCGCACGACGACCTTGCAAATCACTCATCACATCGCCGGTAAGGTCTGCAGGAACATACACCTCAAGGTCATATATCGGCTCCAAAATCTTTGGAGCGGCAGCCTTAAATGCCTCACTGAAAGCGTTACGCGCAGCAAGCATGAATGACAACTCGTTAGAGTCAACCGGGTGCATCTTGCCATCATACACTATTACACGCACATCGCGGGCGTATGAACCTGTTAGCGGTCCACGCTCCATCTTCTCCATCACACCTTTCAATATGGCTGGCATGAAACGTGCGTCAATGGCACCACCTACCACAGTATTTATAAAGACGAGCTTACCACCCCACTCCAGGTCTATCTCCTCACGGCTCTTGATATTCATCTTTGTCTCTACGCCGTTCACCTTGTAAGTAGCAGGATCTGGCATTCCGTCAGCATAAGGCTCCACAATAAGATGAACCTCACCAAACTGTCCGGCTCCACCAGACTGCTTCTTGTGACGATACTCTGCCTGAGCACTCTTTGTGATTGTCTCACGGTATGGTATTCGCGGCTCAGAGTACTCTACCTGTATCTTGTCTATATTCTCCAATCTCCACTTCAGAGTACGCAGGTGGAATTCTCCCTGTCCACGTACGATAGTCTGACGCAACTCTTTTGACTGCTCCACTATCCATGTCGGGTCTTCCTGACGCATACGAGTAAGAGCTGTCATCATCTTTTCTGTGTCAGCCTCTTTCTCGGCCTTAATAGCACGTGAATACTTCGGATTAGGATATTTTATAAAGTCAAAACGGTTGTCACAATCCTTTCCATTCAATGTGTTACCAGTCTTAACATCCTTCAGCTTCACAGTGCAACCAATGTCTCCTGCCACCATTTGGTCTACCGGCATACGATTGGCTCCTGCTGCACAGAATATCTGTCCCAAGCGTTCCTTTGAGCCACGGTCAGCGTTTGTCAAGTCATCACCAGGCTTAACGCTGCCGCTCATAACCTTGAAGTACTGCACCTCACCGATATGAGGCTCCACTCCTGTCTTGAAGAAATACAGAGACTCTGGACCATTAGCATCAATAGCTATCTCTTCTCCACGAGTATTATGCACCTTTGGCATCTCATCAACATGAGGAACGACATTACCAAGGAACTCCATCAATCGGCGTACACCCATGTCTTTTCCTGCGCATACGCAGAATACTGGGAATATAGAGCGTGTAACGAGGCCCTTACGTATGCCCTCACGCAACTCATCCTCGCTAAGTGTCTCCGTCTCAAAGAACTTCTCCATCAGTCCCTCATCATTCTCAGCTGCAGCCTCTACGAGTGCTTTATGCATCTCCATGGCTTTCTCCTTCTCGCTCTCAGGGATATCCTCTATTGTAGGAGCACCACCGCCAGGAGCCCAAGAATACTTCTTCATCAACAGTACATCTATGAGGGAATTAAAGTCTGGTCCCTCATTCAGAGGATACTGGATAGGTACTACCTTTGAACCGTAAATCTCTTGCAGGCGCTCTAAGGAGCTGTTGAAGTCACACTTCTCTGCATCAAGCTGATTTACCAAGAAGATAACCGGCTTCTTCAATTTCTCCGTATAGCGGAAGTGATTCTGTGTACCTACCTCCGGACCATACTGCCCGTTGATGAGCAGCACGGCGGTATCTGTTACCTCAAGTGCAGTCAGCGCAGCACCCACGAAATCATCAGAACCAGGGCAGTCTATTATATTAAGTTTCTTATTATTCCATTCTACATGATAGACAGTGGAGAATACCGAGTAACCATATTCCTGTTCTACAGGGAAGTAGTCAGAAACAGTATTTTTCTGCGTTATTCTGCCACGTCGGCTGATAATACCAGCCTCAAACAGTAAAGATTCGGTAAGAGTGGTCTTACCCGACCCATCGTTGCCCAAGAGGGCAATGTTTTTAATCTCATTAGTCTGATATACTTTCATAGTATTTCGGTTTTAGTGAAATATTGTTTAGTTATAGGTTATTTAGCTATTCCAAAAGTACAAAGTTTTTCTTACAAATCAATACTTTTCTATGCAGATTTAATATTTTTTAGTATATCGCGTGTACTTTGTGATATTATAATGTCTCTTTCAGCGTCTTCTATATGGTACTTATTTAATAGAGCCTTGTCCTCCTCCATACTGTCAGCAAACAGTGTGACAATGTCTTTGCGTACATTGTCATCAGAGTTGTCAGCAAAAGCCTTGAGTATGTCTATAGCCTTCACAACATCATTATTCGCGAGGTGTGCATACGCGGCGTTAAGACACACGCTGAGGGTTTTTCCAGCCCCTTCTATTTTCATCATCCGGTCTGCCGTTTTCTGTGCCTGTTCTGCCTTCTCCGCATATAGCAGTGTCCACGTCAGACAGTTCATAATATCAATATTATCCGGATGTTCAAAGTCCATACGGTACATCTCATTGACCACATCAGCGGCTTTCCCTGCCATAACCATAGCCATACAGTAGTTCAATATATATGACAGGCTGTCTGGCTGCAGCGTATGTAAGGCATCATAGTATGAAGCGGCTTTATCATATTCACCGTTCTGGTAATGTGCCTTCGCCAGACTGCGCAGACACATTTTATTACCCAGCTTTATCTCCAGACACCTATTATATAATGTTATGGCTACCGGATAGTCGTTTGTCAGCAACTTAAGTTCAGCATGACAATAGTGTCTGTCAAAAGACTCTTTATCGTCAAAACGGTTTAGCAACCGGGCTACTGTATTACGTACCGGCATCTCCTTGTCTTTCTTGATAAGATAGACACAGAGGTCACGCTTCTCCTCATCACTTATATGCGTTGCCGCAGCAATACCTATAAGGCACTTATTGAGTTCGCTGAAAGGATTATACATCTTCTCAGCCAACGGACACAGACGATAGAAACGATAAAGGTCTTGCATATAGAGCAAACGCAACAATGACGGATTCTGCATATTGTCGTCATCACCATGCATGCCTAATGGTCCCAGCTCTCCGTTCTCCATCATCTGACGTGCATTCTCTGGTATGTGACTAATGGCAGAAGACAAGCCTATGACAAAAGAATACTTGTCCGACTCACAGAACGGTCCGCGCTCTGTTATACGTTCAGCAAACTTAGTCTTGGCAGTTTGTATTGCCTCCTCCGGCAAGTCCGGATGGTTGCTATAGAAAGGTACAAACCAGTTTACATACTTTCTGAAGAACGGTATTCGTTTCATCTGGCTGAAACCCGAGAAGAATATATCAGAACCATTCTTCTGCATGTTTATTATTCTGTTTACGCTCTTTTCCAGAGAGTCAAGGTTAGCATTCTCCGCCTCCGGGTCATACGCGTCACCATTATCCTTGCGCTCACTAAAACCTTTGTCTGTTATCTCAAACGGCTGGTTACGCATGATATTCGGCATGATTTTGTTTTGTATCTCCCGTGCATCCTTATCAACGTTGGCACACATATTCATTTGCATGAATATCTCTGTGACATTCCCCAGTCGTTCCTCTCCCTCTTGTGTCAGGTTATCCAATACCAGCCGGCGTACAGATGTCATCTCATCACCGCTTACGCGACTCAAAGCCAACAGACACCCTATATAAGCACGCTGCCTTACCGTTTCCTTTCTGTTATCGTGATATATGTTGGCAAGGCACATTGCCTTGTACTTGTCAAAATGCTCTATTGCTGACAGTGTCAGTGCACTGGTCAACGTGGCCTGTATTACTCCATCAACCTGTTGTGATGACAGAAACGCAGCCCATTCCTCTTGTATTGTCTTGTCCCAGTGATATGACGTGAGCAGAGCCATAAATGCGTGATACAACGCTTGGTGCCGCTGTGACTCGTCAACAGCATTAAGCATACTGCTCTGCAACATCTCCGTAGAGTTGTCACGCATCAACAACTCTTTCTGCCACACCTTGACATACGGCATCTCCATAAGTGTGGAACGCACCTCCAAATCATAACTGATATGACGCAGGCGTGCTCGCAGCTCTTCATACAGCGCAGACCTCTGAGGGTCCTTGCCACCTCCAAGCATAAAGTCACTCATATACCTGAACTCCGTCTCTATCGCCTCCAGACGGTCATTCCAGTTCTCATTAGGATATGCGAGTGCTTTTTGTCTGAGTAATTCTATGGTAGATGGTATCGTCGTCATATTCTTACCATTGTAGCATCCATAAATAATTGTCACGCCCGTATTTCTCTATAGAATCATTGGCTATACTCACAGCCTTGTCAAACAACTGTTGCTGTTTTCTTCTATCTGCAGATTTCATTGCATTTTTTCTAAACGCAACGACACCACACCGATAAGGTTTGCCCTGCTTTACAGGAATCTCCTTTGCGCCGTCTTCCATAGCACGGGTGGCAAAAGGTTCAGGCAGCAGCGCCGCATCCACATTGGCGGTCTGCAGCATCTTAGTGCGAACCGCCAGGTCTTCCACCTGTATAATGAAGGCCTGTTGCTTCTTCCTTCCCAGCGAGTCATTAGCCTGTTGTGCCAACTGGTAAGACATACCGTGCCCATCAGCGGCAATCATTTTATCGCCCATCTGGTCAAAACGTGTCAGACGTGCTTTCTTTGCCGTAAGGAAATGCCACTTCATAGGCAGACGCATCCCTTCATACAGCCATCCCTCTTCCACTTTGTTCATCTCCACCATCAACAAGGTGTCTATTACTGCCCCCTCCACCAAAGACATCTCAAGGGCCTTCCTGCACTCTGACATTGCACGATAACGTCTGAGATGCACCGACACATTCAATGTGTCATATAGTCTCAAACGCTCTGCCACGACAATAGGCAGACAGTCAAGTGTAGGCATCACCCCAATCTTCAAAGCTGCTGAGTCAAGCCGGTGCAAAGAGTCACGCTCCGCCTTGCTTAAGCGTCGCTGTTCCTCGGCACTGTTACCACAGCCTGCTATAGCTGCGCCTATAAGTATAATGGTGATTATGTGTATTATTTGTCTCATCACTCTTTCTCAGGAGAAATCTTTCTCAGCTCTTCATAGATACGTTGTACTGGCAGTCCCATCACGTTATAATATGAGCCCTTGATACCTGTTATACCTATGTAGCCTATCCATTCCTGTATGCCGTATGCTCCGGCTTTGTCAAGAGGCTTGTACTTCTCCACATAATAGTTTATCTCTTTATCCGTCAGTTCACGGAATGTCACGTCTGTGCACACTGTGAAATGACGCTGAGCAACATTGGTGGTAAGGCATACGCCGGTATATACCTGATGACTCTTGCCGCTGAGGAACCTCAACATGCTGCAAGCATCAGCATTATCCTTAGGCTTGCCCATAACCTTGCCGTCACACACCACTATGGTGTCGGCAGTCAGTACTATGTTGTCATTCCCCTTTAGTTCCTCAGCATACGGTGCAGCCTTCTTCACTGCTATGTATTCCGCAATATCCTCGGCAGGCAATGTGTCAGGGTAACTCTCGTCTATACCGTCAATGACAAATACCTTATAGGGAATATCAAGCCCCGCCAGCAACTCCTGCCGGCGGGGCGAGTTAGAACTTAATATAAGCAATTTTCTTTCAGTTTTTACTTCTTCTTCAGCTTCTCAACATAAGCGTCAATCACTGCCACGGCTGTGATGTTGACGATGTCACGTACGCTAGCGTCGAAGTCAGTGAAGTGTATAGGCTTGTTCAGACCCATCTGGATAGGACCAATCACCTCTGTCTCTGGTGAGAACTGCTTGATAAGCTTGTATGCAGAGCTTGCAGATGAGAGGTTAGGGAACACCATAGAGTTAACCACCTCATTGTGCAGGCGCAGGAACGGATACTTCTCGTCGCGGCGCTCGTGGTCAAGAGCCAGGTCAACACTCATCTCACCGTCAATCTTCAGGTCAGGATACTCCTCCTGCAGCTCGCGTACTGCGTCGCTCACCATCTTAGGACTACCTACGCTGTCTGTACCGAAGTTAGTGTATGATATCATAGCTATACGTGGCTCATCATTGAAGAAGCGGATAGCCTCAGCTGTCAGACGTGCCACATCCTTAACTGTCTCCTTATCTGGATGACGGTTCACCAATGTGTCAGCTATATAATATGTGCCGCGCTTAGAGTTTAGAATGTGCATTGTACCGAAGTGCTTATATGGTGCACGTATGCCCACGATTTCCTTAGCAGCCTGCAGTGTTGTGGCAAACTTGGTATATACACCTGTGATGAGAGCGTCAGCCTCACCTGTCTCAACCATCATCATACCGAAGTAGTTGCGGTCAAACATCTTATCGTTAGCCTCCTCGAAGTTGTAACCCTCACGCTGACGCTTGTTTGCCAACACCTTAGCGTAGCGCTCACGACGCTCGCACTCATTGTCATGACGCAGGTTCACAATCTCCACGCCCTCAAGGTTCAGGTCGAGCTCTGCAGCCTTCTTCTGTATCATCTCTGTGTTACCGAGCAACACTGGAGTACAGAGGCCTTCTTCCTTAGCCTGAACGGCAGCCTTAATCATTGTTGGGTGCAAGCCCTCGGCGAATACTACGCGCTGTGGGTGCTTACGTGCTGTCTCATAGAGGTTCTGTGTAACGCTTGTCTCCTGTCCCATGCGCAGACGCAGGTCACGCTTGTAAGCTTCCCAGTCGGTAATCTGCTTACGAGCCACACCTGAATCCATGGCAGCCTTAGCTACGGCAGCGCTCACCTCTGTGATAAGACGTGGGTCAACTGGTTTCGGAATGAAGTAGTCAGGACCGAATGTCAGGTTATTTACGTTATATACCTTGTTCACCACCTCTGGCACTGGCTGCTTAGCCAGGTCAGCGATAGCGTGAACGGCAGCAATCTTCATCTCCTCGTTGATAGCCTTGGCGTTAACGTCAAGTGCACCACGGAAGATGTAAGGGAAGCCGATTACGTTGTTTATCTGGTTAGGATAGTCAGAGCGGCCTGTTGACATCAGCACGTCAGGACGGGCTGCCATGGCATCCTCGTATGAAATCTCTGGTACTGGGTTTGCACAAGCGAACACGATAGGATTCTTAGCCATAGAGCGTACCATGTCCTGTGATACCACGTTACCCTTTGACAGGCCGAGGAATACGTCAGCGCCCTTCATAGCCTCTTCCAGTGTGTGAACGTCACGACGGTCTGTAGCGAAGAACTTCTTCTGCTCTGTCAGGTTCTCACGGTCAGATGTGATGACACCCTTTGAGTCAAGCATGAGGATATTCTCACGACGTGCGCCGAGAGCCACATAGAGCTTTGTACACATAATGGCTGCAGCACCTGCGCCGCTCACTACTATCTTCACGTCCTCAATCTTCTTGCCAGCTACCTCAAGGGCATTGAGCAGACCTGCAGACGAGATGATGGCTGTACCGTGCTGGTCGTCGTGCATCACTGGGATGTCGAGAGTCTTCTTCAGACGGTCCTCTATATAGAAGCACTCAGGAGCCTTGATATCCTCGAGGTTGATACCACCGAATGTAGGTGCTATCTTCTCTACTGCCTCACAGAACTTCTCCGGGTCTTTCTCATCAACCTCTATATCGAACACGTCAACACCGCCGTATATCTTGAAGAGCAGTCCTTTACCCTCCATCACAGGCTTACCTGACATAGCGCCTATGTCGCCGAGTCCGAGCACTGCGGTGCCGTTAGATATCACAGCCACAAGGTTACCCTTGTCGGTGTACTTGTAAACAGAATCTGGTGTCTCCTGAATTTCCAGACAAGGATATGCTACGCCTGGCGAATAAGCTAGTGACAAGTCTGTCTGGGTGCGGTAAGGCTTGGTAGGCATTACCTCAATTTTACCTGGGCGGCCGTTCTCATGATATAGCAGAGCGGCCTCTTTCGTAATTTTTGCCATTGTGTTTATCTTTATATAATGATTATATTTTACCTTAAAAAGCTATTTTTTTCGTAAATCGTACAAAATTACTATTTTTTTCCCAAACAGCCAAATTTATAGGACAAAAACAATCATATCTTGTTTTTCTTTAATATCTTATCTGTCATCTGTCACCGGCAAATGATATCACACTGTAAACTTGCGTATTATATTGGTGACAGATAGTTCCTCATCTGTCACCACCCCTTCACTGACCATTCCTTGCCTGTACTAAGCATTCTCCTTATCACCACGCGTAAACGAGTTTGTACTTTTCATGTAATTCACGTAGTGTGCCGTCTCTTTTCATCTGCTGTATGGTTGCATTTACCATCTGTAGCAAGTCTTCCTGTCCTTTACGCATCAACACTCCTATCTCACCGTGGGTAAACGGCTCATTCAGCAACGGTGCGGCAAGCCGTGAGTCTGTCTGGACATAATAAGGAGCCTCCGTTATCTCTGTTATCATCACATCAGCTTCTCCTTCTGCCACGAGCGATGGTATCTCCTCATTCTTCTGATGAACGATGATGGTGGCATGTGTAAGGTTTTCATTGGCAAACTTCTCATTCAAGCCTCCTGGATTAACCATCACGCGCACCTCAGGCTTGTCTATATCTGCCAACGACGTGTATCGCTCTGCCTCTGAATCTCTGCATAGGATTGTCTTGCCGTTAGCCAGATAGCCCTCGCTCATCAGCATCGTCTCCCGTCGCGCCTCCGTGATAGTTATGCCTCCGATAGCGATATCAAACATCTGCGGCTCTGCCAGCACATCGGCAGTCAGCGTAGGCCAGGATGTCTTGACGAACTCTACATTGACACCCAGTCCGGCAGCTATCTCCCTGCCCATCTCTATGCCAAAGCCCCAGTACGTCCCATCTGGCTCACAGAATGACAGCGGACGATAGTCCCCCGTTGTGCCGATAAGGATTGTACCACGGTTTTTTATCTTCGCAATCGTACCTTGCTCTGCGGACACGCTCTCATCAGAAGTACAGGACGCGAAACCTGTAGTCCCGCAAATAACAAGAGCTATTATCAGTAAGAATGGTTTTAGTCGTTTCATATATCTGATATTATTAATACACGTGAGTATTTTACCTATATACGGGTATCATCTTTCCTCCCTAACCCTGTCTAAATAACGTCGTTGTCGAGAAAATAGTATTCACCGTAGTGAAAAACCTACAACTAAAAGGATGTGCTAAATAATTACTGAATGACTGATATGCTACACTCGTAAAAGAAAAACAAGCCGTTTTAGAAATGCCATCAAACGTCATGTCATAGGTGGCTTTCTAAAACGGCTTTATGCAGTATGTGTATCTATTCTGAATTAAATGCAGAAAGATAGTATGACTACAGTTTGCAACCCTTCACGTTGACGAAGAAGTCTCTTACATCTGCAATAAAACGGTCACGGTCGAACTGTTTGCGTATTTTGACAGGTGCATTTTGCGTTTCAAGAATATTCAGCAGGACTTTACCGATATATGTCGGTAACTCCGCCTCCGAAACCTTTACGAAATCACTTTCGAGCAATGGTATATCATAAATCAATGCCATAAGTGAATATGGACCATATGGGTCATCTTTCTCCATATCACGTGCTGCCACATACCCAGGTCGTTTATGACACACCATGACTTCTGAATTCTGAAAACTAAAATGTATCTCATCTAACTGAATATTCCTAGTATATAATCTTTCTGCAAGATAATCATTTAATTCGTTTAAAAACTTTTCAGCTTTCTTGATACTTGCATTTTGATACCAAAAGCCATGAAATACGTTACTTATTATCATAAAATAATTCTATTAAATATCTTTACTTAAATATTTTATTACCAGGTGGCAAACTACCATATTGTGATGCATATTTTATCAACTGTCTTTTTCCTCTATCCATAATTGGTATTTGTTTGTCATATCATATGTGTCAGCACGAAGAAAGTTATTGCTCCCAATTATTTCTACATAATACAACGTAGTTCCTAAGGAAATAGTATTCACAAGAAGAAATAAAGCCAGCTGCACTGCTTGATGGCGCAACTGGCTTTTATGCTTTTTCCATGCTCCTGTGGAGCAGAAATCTTTTGAAAATCTTTTAGAAAATCTTTTAGAAAATCTTTTAGAAAATCTTTGGAGCCTGTCGGCTCTGAAATATTTCTGGCTTGAAGAGCCTGAGATTATAAAAAAGATTCTTAATGGATTTCTGCCCGGCAGGGCAAATATACCACAGATGGCGCTGATTTATGCACAATCCCCCATAGCATGAATATTTAATGTAAAATTACATGGGCATTCATGGTCATTCGTGTTAAAAGATAAAACATATAATTTTCATGTAATTATCCGCGCGCTCGGCGACGTAAGGAGACGCTTGCTACCGTAGGGACGCAAGAATTTGTCATTAATTTTATTTTCAACACTGACTATTTTTTCGAACACTAATAGCTCGAATGACACGAATTATTCTTCAATGCTTTATTTATGGATAATTCTTGCGTCCCTATGGTAGCAAGCGTCTCCTTACGTCGCCGAGCGTATGGTTAATTTATGGCAATTCATGTTCAAAGAAATATATGAATACGGTGTTAAATTAGGCTTGATTTATATTAACCAATGACAAAAATGTCCTATTTCGGGCCTTCCGTTAACGCCTCATGCTTGCGATATTTCAAAATTATTTCCTGCTGGTCGCGTACAGCGAAATCTACGGAGGGTTGTAACTCATTGATAATCAGTAGCAGGTTATGAAAAAGCATGAAAAAAGCATAGCTTTTACATTGCAAAAGCTATGCTTTCAGGGTGTAAAAGCTATCGTTTCTCATCGTGAAAGCTATCGAATGACGCTGTAAAAGCTATGCTTTCACGGGAAAAAGGAGGTGGAATGAGCAAAAAAGGTGTCTTTTTCTCGTTTTTCGGGCCTTCTTTTCTCCTGGTTTGCGTTTTTTAGTTGACAAAATTAAAAAGGCGAAATGACAAAAATGTCCTATTTCTACCAGATGCAAAAAATCTACTCTCCTTTCCAGTCAACGAGGCATTTATCCAGTTCCTCAGTTATGGCATCACGGTCCAGATGCTGACCTATGAACACCAGTTTCTGCTGACGGTCGCCATAGCGTTCATCCCAGTCACGGTTTACGCCGGGGTTGTCCTTACGGAACTGCTCCAGCTCTGCCGGCGGCATGGTGGCATACCACTGTCCGGCGTTCTGCAGCTGCACCTGTCGGCCTGCCTGCTCAAAGACATAACAGAGGTGGGGCTGGTCCTCAAACCAGCACATACCCTTTGCTCGTATGACGCTCTTTGGCCAGCGGCGGGCTACGAAGTCATCAAACAAAGCTATGTCAAACGGACGACGTGCATAATATACGAATGTGCCTATGCCATACTCCTCTGCCTCGCCCTCACCATGATGATGGTGGTGGTGGTGATGACAAGTGCATCCTCCACCATGATGTGACTCGCAGTCGTCATCGTGGTCATGATGACAATGCTCATGCTCATGATGATGGTCGTGTTCGTGACAATGCTCATGATGCTCATGTTCGTGGTCGTGCTCATGCTCGTGGTCATGCTCGTGCTCATGCTCATGCTCATGATGATGGCGGTGGTCCTCGTCCTCTATGTCGTTATCGTTGGTATGGTTCTCTATCTCACCAATCCATGCGGCAGATGTTGCCACATCGTCAAAGTCGAAGCGACCTGTTCCAAGTATCTTCTCAAAGTCCACATCACCGTAGTCGCAGTCTATAATCTCTGCCTTTGGCTGTATGGCACGTACTATCTGGCGCACACGCTCCAACTCCTCCGGTGCTACCTCTGAGGCCTTGTTAAGCAGTATGATGTTACAGAACTCTATCTGCTGTATCACGAGGTTCTCTATATCCTCCTCGTCACGCTTGGCACCAAGGAGAGACTTGCCGCAGCCAAACTCATCCTTCATCCTCAGAGCGTCAACCACGGTAACTATGCAGTCAAGGCGTGGTGTACCGTTCTCATTATACTGGGCACCCATCTGAGGTATGGAGCATATAGTCTGGGCTATCGGTGCAGGCTCACAGATACCGCTTGCCTCTATGACAATGTAGTCAAACTTACCCATCTTGACTATGTCACTGAGCTGCTGCACCAGGTCCATCTTCAGCGTACAGCAGATACAACCGTTCTGCAACGATACGAGCGAGTCGTCTTTCTGGTCAACCACACCACCCTTCTGTATCAGGTCGGCATCAATGTTCACCTCGCCTATATCATTGACAATGACTGCGAACTTTATGCCCTTCTCATTGTTCAATATACGGTTAAGAAGAGTTGTCTTTCCACTGCCTAAATAACCCGTAAGCAGCAACACGGGGATTTCTTGTACTTCCATTGTGTTTATCTTGTTTTATAACTACCTATATTTTACAGAACACTATACTTACAAATACAGTGCCACAACATCAATACTCCACTTTTTCAAGGAAGAGGGCATGTCCCGGTACGGACTCTCCTGCCTTAGTACGCTGTCCGCTCTCTATCACCTTACGGAAACCGTCAAGTGACAGGCGGTGTCTGCCTACCTCCACGAGTGTGCCAACGACGGCGCGCACCATGTTACGCAAGAAGCGGTTGGCCCTGATGCGGAAATACCATTCTGTCTCTGATGTCTGTATCCATCTCGCTTCCGTCACGTTACACAGCGTAGTCTTAACATCGGTGTGTGACTTTGAGAAGCATGCAAAGTCCTCATACTCCATTAGTATGGCTGCTGCCTCATTCATCAACGCGAAGTCAAGGGCGAAGTGTGTCTGCCACATATAGTGACGGTTGAAGGGACTGCGCCCCATGCTCACATAATAATGATATGTACGCGCGGTGGCTGAGAAACGTGCGTGCATATCGTCAGCCACTTGCTCCACACGGTGTATGGCGATGTCAGGGGGCAACATACGGTTGAGCTTATATGTCAACTGCTTGCAAAAGTCCTTAGCCTTTTTTTCGTTTTCGTCTTCGTTTTCGTTTTCGTCTTCGTAATCAAAATGTGCCACCATGTGACGAGCATGAACGCCGGCATCGGTGCGCCCTGCCCCCACAATGTCTATGGGGGTGCGCAGCAGTGTGGACAGACAACGCTCTATCTCGCCCTCAACGCTTATCCCGTTAGGCTGTATCTGCCAACCGTGATAACGTGTGCCGTCATATGATAAATGTATGAAGTAACGCATTATTTACCTGATTTCCTATACTTATACAACTGCCAGGAGTTCACCACATTGTGCCATACCGAATAGAAGCCGCCCGCCGTTGCCGTGATAGGCGAAAGGAAGGTATAGCCCAGCCAGATGACGAAGATGGTATTCTTTTGTCCCAGGGCCTGTCCGCCCTCCAGTCTGAAACCGTACTTGCCGCCAACCCACTTGCCAAAGGCAAACTGAAAGACGCAGGCTACTAACGTGGCTCCGGCAATAGCCGCTACATGCCACAGTGACTCATGGCTGTGAACCAACGCACGCACGGTGATAGCGATAGCAAGCGACAGCGCCACTGCCCAGAGATAGAAGGCCAAGTCGCGCGTAGAGAGTATCGCCCGGTGTAGCCGCGGCATGCAATATCTTACGAACCATGCCAGCAGCAATGGCAGCATAAGCAAGGGGAACACCTTTTTTATAATAGTCACAAAGGCCGGCAGGAATGTCAAGCCGCTGTGCGGATGTGCCAACGGCAACAGCAATGGTATCACCACTGCCACAGTGAGGTTTACGAGTATGGTATATGCCGTAGTGGTGGCAGAGTCGCCCCCAAGTTTCTGAGTCACCACCGCACAAGCGGTAGCCGTAGGACAGATGACGGCAAGCATAAAGCCCTCAAGCACCAGTCGGGAAGATGTCTGCGGAAACATCCACAACACCCAACAGCACAGGGAGAACAACCCCGTCTGGGTAAGGAGTAGCCACAGGTGCCAACGGCGTGGTTTCAATGCCTTGGGACTGACCTTGCAAAATGCCACGAACAACATTATGAACAGCAGCACCGGCTGCAGCCACTCTATAAATCCCAGCACGCCAGCCTTGGTGTCAGCACTGAGCGACATGGCACTACCAATGAAATATGCCAACGCTCCAAATGTCATGGATATGGGGAGCGTCCAGTTTTTCAGAAATTGTATTATTCTCAATTTATCTTACTAAAGTTTCACTCAACGTATTGAGTTATCAGGAGTTAAGGAGTTAAGGAGTTAAGGAGTTAAGACAAATGGGGCGCGACCTTATAAAGAAAGAACGTAATGTCTTAACTACTGACTACTTAACTACTGACTACCTAACTACTGACTACTTAACTACTGACTACCCAAAGGAAGTTGAGTTGTTTTATTTCTTTGTAAACACCTGACTTATATTCTGCTCTCTGTGCAGCAGTCTTACCTCCACACCGAACTTCTCATGTATATGCTCTGCCAGATGCTGTGCGCTGTACACACTGCGATGCTGACCGCCGGTGCATCCGAAGGAGAACATGAGCGAGGTGAAGCCACGCTGTATGTATCGTTTCACATGAGCATCAGCCAACTTATACACTGACTCAAGGAACGTAAGTATCTCACCGTCATCCTCAAGGAAACGTATCACCGGCTCGTCAAGTCCCGTCAGTTTCTTATACGGCTCATAGCGTCCTGGGTTATGCGTGGAACGACAGTCAAACACATAGCCACCGCCGTTGCCGCTCTCATCCTCAGGTATGCCCTTGTGGAACGAGAAGGAGAATACCTTTACCACCAACGGTCCCTTGCCGTCATACTTAGAGAACGTAGCCTTACCGTCACTCGGATTGGCTGCATAAGGGTTACGGTCTGTGGTCTTGTAGCCATCCTTACGCTCTGCCGGTTGCTCTGGCTTAACCTTAAACTGCGGCATCTCCGTCAAACGGCGGAGCATCTCTATGAGGTAAGGATAAGGGAAGTCGTTCTTATCCAACAGCTCACGCAGATTCTGTATAGCCGGCGGTATGCTCTCTATGAAGTGTGCCTTACGCTCAAAATATCCACGGAACCCGTATGCGCCGAGCACCTGCAACGTGCGGAAAAGCACAAAGAGCTGCAGGCGGTCACAGAATGCCTTGTATGCAGGCACCTCTGTGTATTGTTTCAATGCGTCGTAATACTCCTGCACCAGTTCCTCACGCAGTGTGCTGCTATAACGGGCTGATGCCTGCCACAGGAATGAAGCCACATCATAATAATAAGGACCGCGACGGCCTCCCTGGAAGTCTATAAAATAAGGATTATCATCCTTGTCCAGCATCACATTGCGTGCCTGGAAGTCACGGTAGAGAAATCCCTGCGCACCTTCACCACTCACAAGGTCCTTCGCCAACATACGGAAACTTGCCTCTAACTTCAACTCATGGAAGTCGAGGCCAGTGGCTTTCAGAAAACAATACTTGAAGTAGTTGAGGTCAAAGAGTACGCCCTCCTGGTCAAACTCCGGCTGCGGATAGCACACAGAGAAATCCAATCCACGCGCACCACGTATCTGTATGTTAGGCAACTCGCGTATTGTTCTTTTCAACAATTCACGCTCCTTCACCGTATATCTGCCGCCTGCATCACGTCCTCCCTTTATGGCGTCAAAGAGAGAGCGGTCACCAAGGTCCTCCTGCAGATAACGCATCTCGTCATTGCTGACAGCGAGCACACGCGGCACAGGCAGTTTTCTCTTCATAAAATGCTTGGCAAGACACACGAAAGCATGGTTTTCCTCACGCGATGTGCCCTTGCACCCTACAACGGTATGACCATCCTCACCCGTCATACGATAATACTCTCGATTACTGCCGGCACCTGGCAGACGTTCTGCCTGCACAGGTTCCTTACCGCACCATTCCTTATATAGTTCTTTTAATTCTTGCATATTGCTTCGCAAGCTATGGTTTCAAGTTATGAGTTATGAGTTTTAAGCACAGCTTAAGCATAAATGCTTGCTTTGCAAGCGTCACTGCATGCCGAGCGATTCTTTATTCTTTATTCTTTATTTATTACTCATTACCCATTACCCATTATTCATTATTCTTTATTCATTATAAATTATGAATTATGCATTCATAATCGCCTCCATCAACAGATTGCTGTCACCCAGTTTTCCGTTGACGATACACACAGCCTCCACCTTTGCCTTCAGACAAAGCTTGTCATCGCTGAGACGATAGATATCCTGCAGGAAGATATAGCGTATGCCCTCCTTCTTCACATTGGTACGCACCACATACTCGTCCCTGCTCTTCAAAGGAACCTTGAAACGCATCTCAATGCCCGACACCACACAATCTATGCCCTGCTCATGCAAATCAGCAAAACTGATATTCCTTGACAACAAAAACTCATGGCGGGCATGCTCCACATAATGCTGGTAATTGGCATTATTCACAATACCCTGGAGATCACACTCATAATCACGCACCTTGTCACGGTGCTCATGTAAATAGTTCATATTTTACTATGCTTATTTTTAATTTCACCACCCGAACGCCTTAGCATGGCTGAGCCACATGCCCTTGGCGCGCATCACCTGTTCCAACACGTCGCGGGCACAGCCACGACCGCCTTCATACGGACTGACATACAGACTTATCTCCCGTATGTCAGTGCAGGCGTCCTTCGGACAACACGGGCAACCCACCTCACGCATAATCTCATAGTCGGGTATATCATCACCTATATATATCACCTCTTCATTTGTCAGATTATTGTCTGCCAGATACTTGTGATACACGTCAATCTTCACACCACAGCCCATGAAGATATCCGTCATGCCCAACTTACCATAACGTAACGGCAGAGCAGCATCCTTGCCTCCTGTGATAATACACAGGCGCAACCCCATCTTCACAGCGAGCTGTATAGCATAACCATCCTTGATGTTCACCGTGCGCAGAGGTTCACCAGCTGCACTCATGCCTATCGTAGCGGCCGAGAGCACTCCGTCAACATCAAAGATAATGGTGGTGATTTTAGTTAAATCGTAGTTTATCATGTTTGAGGTACCTATATTTCTATAGTGCAAAGTTAATAAAAAATTCTGTAATACTAACATCTAACCTATATTTTTAGACACACAAGCAAATACCACATGACTCTAAAAACGAAATGCAAAGTGGAGTTAGCACAAAACAGAAATATTCCGCGCAAGGGTAAAAAGTTTCATGCGCCAAGTGGTTATGTACGAATTTTTTATTAACTTTGTGCCCAAATTTGCGACTAACAAACTAATAACAACAAATAAAACAATGAAAATCAACGATTACAACTTTGCCGGCAAGAAAGCCATTGTGCGTGTTGACTTTAACGTACCTCTTCAGGACGGTAAGATTACTGATGACACCCGTATCAAGGGTGCTCTGCCAACCCTCAAACTCATCTTGGAGAAGGGCGGTTCACTCATAATCATGTCTCACATGGGCAAGCCAAAAGGCAAGGTTAAGCCTGAGCTGTCACTAGGTCAGATTACTGACGCTGTGGCTGCTGCTCTCGGCACACCTGTAAAGTTCGTAGCTGACTGCCAGAAGGCTGACGCCGAGGCTGCTGCACTGAAGCCAGGTGAGGTATTACTGCTTGAGAACCTGCGTTACTATCCTGAAGAGGAGGGTAAGCCAGTAGGTATAGATAAGGAAGACCCTGCATACGAGGAGGCTAAGAAGGCTATGAAGGCAAGCCAGAAGGAGTTTGCCAAGAAGCTCGCTTCTTACGCTGACTGCTGGGTAATGGACGCATTCGGTACAGCTCACCGTAAGCACGCTTCTACCGCTGTCATCGCTGACTACTTCGACGCTGACAACAAGATGCTCGGTCTGCTGATGGAGAAAGAGGTACAGGCTGTTGACAACGTGCTCTCTAACATCAAGCGTCCTTTCATCGCTATCATGGGTGGTTCTAAGGTATCTTCTAAGATAGGTATCATCGAGAACCTTCTCGGTAAGGTTGACAAGCTCATCCTCTGCGGTGGTATGACATACACATTCGCTAAGGCTCACGGCGGCGAGGTAGGTAAGTCTATCTGCGAGCTCGACAAGCTCGACGTAGCTCTCGGTGTTGAGGAGCTCGCTAAGAAGAACGGCGTAGAGCTCGTTATGGCTCCTGACGCTATCTGCGCTCCTGAGTTCAGCAACGACGCTCCTCAGACTGTTTGTCCAGCAGGTCAGATTCCTGCAGACCTTGAGGGACTCGACGCTGGTCCTGAGGCTCAGAAGAAGTTTGCTGCTGCCATCAAGGGCTGCAAGACAATCCTCTGGAACGGTCCTGCAGGCGTATTCGAGTTCGACAACTTCTGCGACGGCTCACGTGCCATCGGCAACGCTATCGCAGAGGCTACTGCTGAGGGTGCATTCTCACTCATCGGTGGTGGCGACTCTGTAGCTTGTGTAAACAAGTTCGGTCTTGCTGACAAGGTTTCTTACATCTCTACCGGTGGTGGTGCTCTGCTCGAGGCTATCGAGGGCAAGGTTCTTCCAGGCGTAGCTGCTGTACAGGGATAAGAAAACGTTTTAACTAAACTATAAAAGAAATGGAACATAGATGGTTTCTGCCGTTCTATGTTCCATTTTTTTGTTGCCTATTTGTTTCCTTATCCCCTAAAGCCTCTCTTTCAACACTGGCAGCGAGATATGATACTTCACAGCCAGGAACCTGATAAGACATGTCACGATAAAACTGAGCACCGCGCTCCATCCTACAGGCAGAGCAAGGGACTCTACTCCCCAATACACCACTCCGCCGATAACCGAAGCCATGGCATATATCTCCTTGTGGAAAATCACAGGTTCGTTATTAAGCAAGATATCACGTATCACACCACCAGCCGCACCTGTAATGCATCCCATGATAACGGCAACCCAGAACGGCTGACCAAACAGCAGGCTTTTCTGTATTCCGGCTATAGTGAACAGCGCCAAACCCAGAGTGTCAAACACAAACCAGGCATTTTTCAGAGGTTCCATCCAATGTCCGAACCACACAACCGTAAAAAGCGCCACGGCAGTGCATATCATATAGACAGGAGTGGTCATCCAAAAAGGTGTGGTAGAGAGCATCAAGTCACGTATCGTACCACCACCTATAGCAACAGCAATACCACACACATACCCGCCAAACCAATCATAATGCTTTGCTGCAGCATGTCGTATTCCTGAAATTGCAAAAGCAAATGTGCCCAACAATTCTATAACTTTTATTATAATATCTTGTTCCATCACAAAAATAATTATCTGTACTGAAAAGCAAAGTTACAAATAATTTTTCATATTATTATTTATCAATACAAAAAAAATATACTTAAGAAAACTTGTTGAAATAAAGAAATTTTTTTACCTTTGCATTATAAAAGAAGACACGTACGCATGAGTATACAAATAAAAAAGGCCGACAACAAACAACTGATGAACGATTTTGTGCAACTGCCACGAACGTTGTACAAGGGTTGTAGCCAATATGTGCCTGACATGGATACCGATATTCGTGACTTCTTTAACCCTAAGAAAAACCGCAGCCTGCCGTTTGCAGACGTGCAACCGTTTGTAGCTTACAAGGAAGGCAAGTGCGTAGGACGCATCACTGGCATTGTCAGTCATAAATCCAACGAAAGCTGGCAGAAAAAGATAGTACGCTTCACCCATATTGAGTTCACAGATGACAAGGAAGTGTCAGAGGCGTTACTTAATGCCGTCAGTTCTTGGGGAGCAGCCTTAGGCATGACAGAGATACAGGGTCCTATGGGCATCACCGACTTTGACAAGGAGGGTATGCTTATAGAAGACTTTGACCTTGACGGCTGTTTTATGGAGTTCTGGAACCCTCCATACTACAAAGACCACATGGAGCGTCTGGGATTTACGAAGGCTGCCGACTGGCTGCAGATACGATTCCAAGTTCCGGAAAAAGTACCGCCACGCTTTCAGCGCGTCGCTGACTACAGCAAGCAAGAGTTTGGAGTACACCACATAGAAATCACAAAGAAAGAGGTGTATGAGAGCTACGGGCAGAAGATATTCCAACTGCTTAACGAGGCTTACACTCCTCTTTACGGCTTTGCGCCATTCTCACCAGAGCAGGCTGACGATGTGTTACACACCTTCCTGCCACTCGTAGATATGGACATGGTTCCGATAATGGAGGATGACAAAGGACAGCTGGTAGGCATTGCCGTGACATGCCGCGACATCTCTGACGGAATAAAGAAGAGCAAAGGCAAACTGTTGCCATTCGGATGGTTCCACCTACTCAAGGCGCTTAAGTTCGGGCATCAGGACAAGGCTCAGCTGATGATAATAGCCGTAAAACCAGAGATGCAGGGTATGGGCGTCAATGCGGCTATGTTTGCTCACCTGATACCGATATACAACAAGAGAGGCATAAAGTGGTGTGAGACCAACCCGCAGCTTGACACCAACATACGCGAACTTTCACAATGGAAGCCCCTAAACCCTAAGACAGTAAAACGTCGCAGGTGCTGGGTGAAGGAAATTCATGATGCATAATTAACAAGCATTAATTCATAATCAAGAATATGAACAGAGTAGTAATAACAGGAATGGGCATCTGGTCATGCCTTGGACAGACACTTGATGACGTCCGCCAGTCTCTTTTTGAGGGCAAGAGTGGAATAATATTCTCACAGGAGCGCAAAGACGCAGGTTTTCGTTCTGCACTCTGCGCCAATGTGCCTATGCCTAACCTAAAGCCTTTCGTAGCACGCAACATGCGTCAGTTCATGCCAGAAGAGGCTCAGTACGCATATATGGCAACAAAAGACGCCCTTGAGGCAGCCAAGATAGACCAGGACTTCCTTGACAGCCATGAGGTAGGTATCATCTACGGTAATGACTCTGTTGCCGAGGCAACGATGAAAGCGCTTGATAAGTTCCGTGAGTTTAAGGATACCAGCGCATGTGGCTCTGGTGCTATCTTCCAGTCAATGAACTCTACAGTGACTATGAACCTTGCCTGCTTGTTCAAATTACGTGGCATCAACCTCACGTCATCTGCAGCTTGTGCTTCAAGTTCACTCGCTATAGGCAATGCATACCTGCTGATTAAGAACGGTTTGCAGGACTGCATAATCTGTGGTGGTGCACAGGAGGCTAACATGTACTCTATCGCATCATTCGACGGCATACAGGCATTCTCTACACGTGAGGATGAGCCTACAAAGGCATCACGTCCATTCGACAAGAACCGTGACGGACTCGTTCCTGGCGGCGGCGCTGCTACCGTAATACTTGAGAGCTATGAGCATGCAGTAAAGCGCGGTGCACCGATACTCGCAGAGGTTGTAGGCTGGGGATTCTCAGGTAACGGCGACCATATCTCTACACCAAACGTAGCAGGACCTGCCCGCTCTCTCGAGCTTGCACTGAAGAACGGCGGCATAGACCCTAAGCAGATTGGATACATCAATGCACACGCCACATCTACACATGCAGGTGACGGACGTGAGGCTATGGCAATAGCACAGATATTCGGCGACTACAAGGTTCCTGTAACATCTACAAAGTCACAGACCGGCCATGAGATGTGGGCTGCTGGTGCTGCAGAGACCATCTACTCTATGCTGATGATGAAGAACGGCTTCATTGCCGGCAACATCAACTTCAGCGAGCCTGACGAGGAGACCTCTTGTATCAACATCATACCAGAGACAAAGTCTGCCAACTTTGATATATTCCTTACCAACTCATTCGGCTTTGGTGGAACAAACTCTACATTAATAATAAAGAATCTTTAATTACAAATCAAAAAATATTAATTATGACACGAGAAGAAATCATTGCAAAAGTAAACTCTGTACTTGCAGAGGAATTTGAGGTAGAAGAAAGCACTCTCACCCCTGATGCAAGCATCAAAAACACCCTTGCTCTTGATAGCCTGTCACTTGTTGACCTCGTAGCTATAATCCAGACAGAGTATAGAGTGAAGATTCCTGCAGAGGATCTTCCAAAGATACAGACATTCAATGACCTGTATGACTATATTGAGGCTCACGCATAAGGCTAATTCATAATTCATAATGCATAATTCATAATTAGACATACTATTCGTTACGGCTAATTCTGAATTATGCATTATATGTTTTGCATTTGTTCAATAAAATGGATATAAAGAAACTCATACCGCAACGCTCGCCAATCATGATGGTTGACGAGCTGTTGTGCGTTAATGGAGACGAGGCTACTTGCCAGCTCACCGTGCGCAATGACAACTTCTTCATTGACGAAGACGGACTGATGGCTGAGCCCGGACTCATAGAACACATAGCACAGTCTGCCTCTGCTTTCGCAGGCCATAACGCTATCAGCTCCGGAGCCACAGAGCCACCGGTGGGATATATCGGAGAGGTAAAGAACTTCCACCTGTATAACCGCCCTAAGGTTGGCGACGTACTGACCACCACCATCACCATGGGCGCAGAGGTGGAAGGCATTACCATTATACGTGGTGAGACGAAAGTCAACGATGAGGTCTATGCCGACACCACAATGAAAATCTTTGTAAAGGAATAACCATGCTGCTAAAAGATAAATTCTACAAGATACTGAAAGAGGAGAAAGACGGCGACAACGGCAAATATACCGTTGCCATACTGCCCGACTGTAACGTATATGACGGTCACTTCCCCGGCGACCCGGTATGTCCGGGCGTCTGCAACATCGAGACCATCAAGGAGTGTGCCATGATGCTCACAGGTCGCGACCTGCGCATCAAGGCCATTAAACAATGCCGTCTGACAGCCATTGCTACGCCTACCGTTTGCCCGGAGGTAGTAATCACCGTCAATGCCACAGCTAAAGAAGACGGCACTTTCCTCGTCGTCGCAAACATCGCCGACGACAAGCAGTCCTATATGGACTTCAAGGGAACACTTGCATAACAAGACCATACAGTCAGAACACTTCATAATTTATGAGACAGAGATTTATCACAACCATATTATTTCTTATACTGACAGTAAACATCTTTGCACAGCCTCGCTGGGGCGACACATTCTGGCGCGACTCCGTGCCTGAGACCATGCGCAAAGACTACATCAGTTTTGGCGAACAGTATAAGGGCAAGGAGTGGCACAGTCTCCCTGCGGCTACCTTTGCGGAGTTCAAGAAGACAGGCAACCGCACTAATTATGAAGGACTGCTATTTGAGAAACGCCGCCAGCTGGCAGCCTTGGTTCTGGCTGAAGTCATTGAGGGCAAGCGCAGGTTCCTGCCCGACATTATCAACGGCTTGCAAAGCACCCTGGAAGAGACATGGTGGGGATTGCCTGCTCATTACAAGACTGAAGTGCCGCGCACGGAAGACCAGACCGTTGACCTCTTCAATGCTGAGACGGCATCACTCATAGCATGGACACGTTATGTGATGGGAAAGGAACTGGACAGCTTCTCACCATTGATAACACGCCGCATAGACGATGAGATAGCACGCCGCATACTGCAACCTGCGGTAAAGACCAACTATTGGTGGAAGAAGGCTGGCATGAACTGGAACCCTTGGATATGCTCCAACTGGCTGGCATGCGTATTGTTCTGCGAACATGACGAGAACAGGAAGAACGATGCCATAGGTCAGATACAGAAGGCCTGCCAGGCATTCACCGACCTCTATCCCGATGATGGCGGTTGCGATGAGGGTCCTCACTACTGGGACCGTGCCGCAGCATCACTCTTCGAGACTCTCTATCTCCTGAAACAGACTGACGGCAACGAGAAACTAAAGAATATGGAGGCCTATATATACAAGATGTATATTGGGCACGACTATGCCGTCAACTTCGCTGACGCTCACGGCAACCATGCCATGCTCAACATAAACATCGCATACCCCTTCGGACTATATACAGGCGACAAGACCATGCGTCAGTATGCCGCATACGTTGGTAAGCAGAGCGACATACTCACCCACCCTGCCCGTCTTTATGACAAGAGCGGCAACTGGCCGTCACTGGCTCGTGAACTCATCTTCCTGCAACACATACAGAGTTTCCTGAAGGAGACGCCACGTGAGCCGGAACTGAGAAACGTATGGCTGCCAGACCTGCAGATAATGACAGCCCGCGAGCCTTTCGTAGCCATGAAGGGCGGCAACAACGGCGAGAGCCACAACCACAACGACGTAGGCTCGTTCATCGTCTATCCCGACAATGAGCCCCTGCTCATAGACCCAGGCGTCGGCGCCTATACTTCAAAGACGTTCTCTAAGCAACGCTATGAGATATGGACCATGCAGAGCGACTACCACAACCTGCCACGCATCAACGGCATCAGCCAGCATGACGGCAAGCAGTATGCCGCACAGGTCATCAGCCATAAACCCGGTCAGCTGACACTCGACATCAGCAAGGCATATCCCAAGGAAGCCAAGGTAAACTACTGGAGGCGCACCGTAAAGACAGGCGACGGCAAACGAGTGGAAGTGACAGAGGACTACAGCCTTGACTCCTACGAGGCCCCCACGCAACTGATGCTCATGACACTCACCGCACCACAGATTGACAACAACGGCATCATCAAGCTCGGTGATTACCGCATAGTATATGACGTCAAGCAACTCACGGCACAATCAGAAGACATCAGCACCCTGCTTGACCCCGTCTTGCAACAGATGTGGGGCAACCACATGTACCGCATCATACTGACAGTAAAAGACAACAAGCTCAAAGGCAAACTGAAATACTATATAACAAAATAGTTTTAGATAAAATCACATATTTATGACAAAACTTTTTATTTCAATCTACAGATATTTCCATAAGCACCAGTGGCAGATGTGGCTGTCTATGGTGGCGCTGTTCGCCGTAACAGGATTCTTCGCCAGTCAGATACATCTGGAGGAGGACCTCAACAAACTGATGCCGTCGTCAAAGAACCCTGATGGCACGACGAAGATGGCGTTCGCTGACCTGCGTATCAAGGACAAGACGTTCCTGCTCTTTGAGGCTAAGAAGGGTGCTGACACCGATACCCTAACCGCCGTATGCGACGAGTTCGTGGACTCGCTAATGGCACGTGACAACGCTAAGGACTCTACGATGCGCGTCATAGGCGATATATTCTATAACATTCCCGAGGACCTGATGCTGGACGGCATCGCCTTCATGCAGGAGAACCTGCCGGCATACATAGACACCACGGCGTATGCCGCGTTTGACTCGTTGCTCACCATAGACCACATGTGCGGACAGATGGCGCAGAATGCGGAGGATATGCAGGGGGAGTTCGGCGAGATGTTCCCCGAACTGATACAGAGCGACCCTATCGGCATGCGCAACGTATTGATGCAGCAGATGGCTCCGCTGATGCAAGCCACCGGCGGCAGTTACAAGACCATCGATGGGCATTTCTTCGTGCCCGACTCTACGGTGTGTGTGGCTTTCATTTCACCTCAGTTCTCTGCGACAAACACCGGACAAGGCTCTGAGCTCTTCGAGAACCTGAACGAACTCATTGACGCTTTTGCACAGGCGCATCCGGGAGTGAAGATTAGCTATCACGGCACTCCTGCCAGCGGCTATTACAACTCTTCTACCATAAAGAATGACCTCACCACGACCATTGCATGGTCGCTGGTAATAGTACTCATAGTGCTGTTCCTGTGCATGCGCAACTGGAACACCATACCTCTGCTCATTCTGCCGGTAGTATTCGGCACGCTCTTCGGACTGTCGCTGATGTATTTCATCAAGGGCCAGTTCTCTCTGCTCGCCCTCGGCATAGGCGCCGTAGTGCTCGGCGTAGCCATGAGTTATGTGCTACACATCATGACGCACTATAAATACGTTGCCGACCCTGAGCAGGTGCTGCGCGACGAGACGAAGCCCGTACTGCTCGGCTGCCTCACCACCATAGGCTCTTTCATGGGACTTATATTCATCAAGACCGACCTGCTGCAGGACTTCGGACTGTTCGCCGCCTTCGCTATCGTTGGCACTACGGTGTTCGCACTGATATACCTGCCTCACCTGCTGCCGCTTGAGAAGAACCGCGTAAACAAGAAGGCGTTTGCTTTCATAGACAAGGTAAACAACTATCCATTTGACCAGAAGAAGCCTTTGCTCTACATCATCGGCGCTGTCACCGTAGTCTGCATAGCGGCATACATCATAAAAGGCACCGACTTTGACGCCGACATGAGCAACCTCGGATATCTGGCTGACAATACTGAATACTCTGAGAAACTGCTGCGCGACAAGACTTACACCGAGGACAAGTCGAAATACTTTGCCTCACAGGGCAAGACCATGGAGGAGGCGTTGCAGAACTTCACCCTGCTGTCTGCCAAGCTTGACTCCCTGCAGAAGCTCGGACTGGTAAAAGACTACACTCGCACTAACGTCATCTTCGTGCCTGTAGCAGAGCAGCAGAAGCGCATAGACGCATGGCATAGCTACTGGACACCTGAGCGCCTTGCCAAGGTGCGTAGCCTCATCAGTACAACGGCATCACAGGCAGGACTGACCGCCGACGGCTTTACGCCGTTCTTCGACCTCGCCACAGCCGAGTACACCCCCACCCCACTCTATGAGGCGGACATTATACCACCAGGCTATCAGTCAACGCTGATGGAGCAGACTGCCGCTGGCGACTATCTCTGCTTCACCTCCGTACGCTGCACCAACGACTCCATACGTGGCAAGGACACCGACTACAACCGCATCTGCGATGCCATAGCAACACAGCCAAACATGCTGGTGCTCGACACTTACTACTACACAACCGACGGACTGAATGACCTCAACAACGACTTCAACGTCCTTCAGTGGGTGAGCATGGCGTTTGTGTTCGTGGTACTGCTGCTCAGTTTCCACTTCAACATCAAACACACCATACTGGGCTTCGCTCCTATCTTGCTCTCATGGCTGATAGTGCTTGGTGCGATGGCAATCTTCGGCATACGCTTCAACCTTATCAACATCATCATATCGACATTTATCTTCGGTATCGGCGTGGACTACAGCATCTTCATCATGAACGGACTGATAAGCGACAGTCAGAAGAAAGGCACCTCGGTACTTGCATACCACAAGACCGCCATCTTCTTCTCTGCCTTCATCCTCATCGTCACCGTGGCATCCATGCTCGTAGCCAACCACCCAGCCATCAAGTCAGTGGGCTTCGCCACACTCGTAGGCATGATTTCCGCCGTGGTACTGTCATACGTTGTTCAGCCAGCCATCTTCAGGCTGTGGAACAAGAAGGGGTAACATAAACAAAAATACGCTGCTTTCACACCTACAAGATTATGGATTTTACAAGACAGAAATACTTACTGGTAACTCTGGTGTCATGTATGATATCAGTTACGATATTTTTGTCATCATGCAACAATGATGATAATGATGTAGCTACATATCAAGAACTAAAGATTGAAGATGCACGCATCACCAAGTCATACCATGATGATAAGAACGGCACTACCATCTTCAATATAGAATATCCGTCACAGGACCCTTATGGTAACCCCGTCACTCTCTCAGGTATCTTTGCCATCGGCGATGAGGTGACCACCAAGCACCTGAAGGGTACCTTGCTGTACAACCGCTTTACCATAAATCGCGAAGACCAGTGTCCGTCAAGGGGCAACATAACCGTTGTCTCCAAACTGTCTGGAATCAACCTGGTGACTATTGCTGCAGATGGTTACGGTTTTGGCAGCACCAACGATAAGAATCAGCCTTACTGCATATCACGCGCCAATGCACAAGCATCAGTAGATGCGCTGATTGCAGTACACGACATACTGAAAAAGAACGGTTACACGCTGGATGATTACCTGTTTAACATGGGGTACTCCCAGGGAGGCCAGACCGCCATCGGTGTAGTACGACTATGTGCAGAGAAGTATCCCGACATTAAGATTACCCATACCATAGCAGGAGGTGGTCCTTATGATATGGCCGAGACATACCGCAGACTCGTTGAGTTAAATACCACCACAATGCCGTCAACGGTGATAAGTTCCCTCGTAGCATTTAATGAGTTCTACAACATCGGAGCAGAATACAGCGACTTGTTCCTTGAGCCAACTTGCGACAAAATAGAGCCATACCTGCTAAGTAAGAAATATTCAATCGATGTATTGAACAAAAATCTCACGAACTCCCAAACCATATCCGACTGGTTCACACCTGCCATGTGCGATTTTAATAGCGACCTGTCAAAGAAGTTCATCGTGGCACTGGAGGATGATAATCTTACTAAAGGTTGGACACCGCACGGTGACGAACGTATCATCTTGGTACAAAGCACTATTGATGACTCCGTACCTGTAGAGAATACGGAGAAACTTGCGGATTTTCTAAAAGACAATGGTTTAAACATCATAACCTCAAACTCTAATGCTAAATACAACCCCGGTACGGTGTTTGTTTACAAGAAGGACTTTGGCAACAGTTTCGGAGGTCCACACTATGCAGCTGCGATATCATTCGTTGAAGAGTTTATAAGCGCTATGAGACACTATCTCAATGTCAAAGGCATTTGGTTCACCATGGAGAACCTCGACGAACTATACTGACATATACCAAAGACCACCCGAATTTTACGCTCAGTAGTAATTTTGCCTAAATAAATTTTACGCTCAGTAGTAATTTGAGTGAAAATATCGTTTAATAATTAGTCAAGGCGACACCTATGTAGGTATCGCCTTGACTGATATATGGATATTATAGAAACCTGCATCACCTGCTTTTAACAATCGTATGATTGGTTTCTGCATCATAAAGAATAAGTACATCCAATGCTGTACTTAATACGTAAAACTGTTGCATCTGTCCTCTGTAAAGCAAGAAATTACATACATCTGTAGGAGTGATATAAGGACTTTCCTTTACATGACTATGAATTGCTGACACAATGGGATTACCCTCTTCATCAACAGTCCTCGTTGCAATCAAAGACTTATGATACTGCCTGAAGCACAGAAGCTCTCCATCATTATTAAAATCTACAGAATAATCATTACCAAACGGAATCAAGTTATTATGCACCGTACCTTGTAATATATATAACCTAACAGTATTGTCATCTATACGCACGAAATCCAAGTTTGGTGAACCACAATCTGAATCATACGTTATTTTATTTCCACATTTCTTTACTAAATTTTCAAGCATGACATTTTTTACAGACAACTTTGCCAACTCCACTTCCGTTATCGGACGCTTGTCGTATGACATCTTAAATCTTTTGTCATTCTTGTTATATTGCATTTCAAAAATACAGTTTTTTATTTCTTTGTCAATGAAAATAGCATTCCATGTACTGTCTGTGGGCTGCCATATAACATTGCCTCCCAATTCCTCCTGAGAGTAGCGCGACAATACAGAGTCTGTCGCCATCCAGTTTATACGTTCTGCAATAAACAGATTATACCCTTCCACACAGACACTGTCATTCTTTGCCTGTATTTCCCTTAGTCTTTGTTGTTCTTCTGTAACGTTTAGACCTTCATCTATATTATTTGATGCAAACGAACTGACACTGCAAGCCAATACTGCAGCAATAGTAAATAATTTGAGTTCTTTAGACATATTTATTTGAATAAGTTCTGAAAATGATAAAAGCCATTGCAAAAGTAGCTAAAAAATATTTAATCACAAAATTAATTATAAATACTACCCATTGTCTTGAACAATTTACCAAACAAATTTCATGCATTTTTACCTGTGCCTACAAACTGCAAATTTAGATTTTGTCCTATCGGGGGATATTTTTTAACGCCTCATGCTTGCGATATTTCAAAATTATTTCCTGCCGATTTGCTACAGCGAAATCTACAGATAGTTGTAACTATCTGATAATCAGTAGTAGGTTATGGAAAAGCATAAAAAAGCGACTGTTTTTGCGTCGTAAAAGCTATGCTTTCAGGGTATAAAAGCTATCGAATGACACTGTAAAAGCTATGCTTTCACATCGTAAAGTGATAGCTTTCACGAGAAGGGGGGCGCAAAAAGTCATTTTTTTGCGTCCTCTTACTGTTTTTTATGCACCATTTTCTCCTAGATTGCGTTTTTTACCCGACATGATTTTAATCAAGGGATGACGAAAATGTCCTATTTCACCCATTCTTCATAAGCCACAAAATACCATGGATAAAATACATCAATATTTTTGCTGTTTGAAGAAAAATATATACCTTTGCATAAGCTAATACTAAGATGAAATACGATATTCTCATAATAGGTTCAGGACTCGGTGCTTTGGAGTGTGGCTACATTCTGAGCCGTCAGGGTATGCGTGTGCTTATCCTTGAGCGCCAACAACAGACAGGCGGCTGTATGCAGAGTTATCCGCGCTGCGGAGCGCATTTTGACACAGGGCTGCATTACGTTGGCGGACTGGCCGAGGGGCAACCGTTACACAATACATTTAAGTATCTCGGACTGCTTGACCTGCCATGGCAACGCCTTGACAGCGACGGCTTTGACCGCATCACCATCTGTGGCGACACATACCGCTTCGCAGAGGGATATGACGGTTTCACTGAGGAACTGGCACACCATTTCCCTGCTGAACGCGAGGCTCTCAGGGAATACACAGACATGCTGCGCCGTGCCGACGAGGACCAGCTGAAGGCTCTCACCCAGCCCACCGCTGCCGAGGACTCACTGACCGACAGAATGTTCTCCACCAATGCCTACGAGTGGTTGCACGAGAAATTCAGCGACGAGCGTCTTATCAACGTCTTGTCAGGCGCATCACTCAAGATGGAGCTGCACAAGGAGACACTGCCGCTCTTCACCTTCGCCCACGGCAACAGCAGTTTCATACAGAGCAGCTGGCGTCTGAAAGGCGATGGCAATATGCTCGTGAGCAAGCTGGCTGACGGCATACGTGCCAACGGCGGCGAGATAAAGACCGGCTGTGAGGTGACAGAGCTGATAGAGCATGATGGACGCATAACATGCGCAGTATGCGCCGATGGCGAGAGGTATGAGGCGGACACCTTCATCTCTAACGCACACCCAGCCCTCACCTGTTCACTTGTAAAAGAGAGTACGCTGATGCGTAACATATACAAGAAGCGCATGGCAAGGCTGGAGAATACCTACGGTATGTTCACCGTATCACTGAAACTGAAGAAAGGCTCACTGCCCTATCTCAACCATAATAAATACATCTACTCCACACCCGATGTATGGCAGATGTCTGAGCCGGGCTTCAGCGGTAAGGGCATACTGATATCATGTCCATGTGCTGATGACCAGTTGGATATACTCACGCCGATGCTGTGGACGGAAGTGGAGCGATGGACCGACACCACCGTAGGACACCGTGGCGAGGACTACAAAGCCTTCAAGCAAGCCAAGGCCGAGGAGTGCATAAGACTGGCAGAGACAGAGATACCAGGTCTGAGCGCTATGGTGGAGCAGATATACACCTCTACCCCACTGACCTACCGTGACTACAACCTCACGCCGCAGGGCAGCGCATACGGCATAAGGAAAGATGCCGCCATGCCAATGATGACGATACTCACGCCACGCACACCTATACCAAACCTGCTGATGACCGGACAGAACCTCATGTTGCACGGACTGCACGGCGTGACAATGACATCACTGTTCACCTGCGCCGAAGTAATAGGCAGGGAAAAGATTAAAGAGATTATATAAAAGACATAAAAGGGATAACAACAGACTCAATAGCTATAAACTTTCAAGGTAAAAGAAAATGTCTGTACGCCCCGTATTGCCAAAATAATCACATTATGTCGTGAAAAAATGATTAATCATTTTGTGGTTTGAAGAAAATTGCATACCTTTGCAGATACTAATACTATTTATATAATACTATATAATGTCGGCATAGCTGACACAAAACCTGAAAAATAACATAAAAGCCAAAAATGGATTGGTTACTTTCTCTATTTACCAACACTGAGAGCATGGCTCACATAGCACTGCTCTATGCTATAGTAATAGCAATAGGTGTGTACCTCGGAAAAATAAAAATCGGAGGTATATCGCTCGGTGTGACCTTCGTACTGTTCGCTGGCATCGTGGCAGGACACTTAGGGTTCACGGCTCCGCTGCCCACACTTACATTCATGCAGGACTTTGGTCTTGTGCTCTTTGTCTTTATGATAGGCCTGCAGGTAGGTCCGGGCTTCTTCTCCAACTTCAAGGAGGGCGGTGTGACACTTAACCTGCTTGCCACATCACTGATACTGCTCAACATCGCCGTGATGTTCGTATGCTACTTCTCATTCTTCAACACCTCTGACCCCAACAACCTGCCAATGATGGTAGGTGTATTGTATGGTGCTGTAACCAACACCCCGGGTCTCGGTGCAGCACAGGAGGCTCTGAGTTCTATCATGGGCGGCAATGCACCTGCCATAGCCAACGGCTATGCCTGTGCTTATCCACTCGGTGTGCTCGGCATCATTGGAGGCACAATAGCCATACGCTATATATGTAAGGTGAAGATGCAGAAAGAGGAGGACGAACTGGAGGAGCAAGAGGTGAACGACGCCACAAAGCCACACCTGATGCACCTCATCGTGGAGAACCAGTTCCTTGCCGGCCACACCATGCTTGAGATACATGACTTTATGAAGCGCGACTTCGTATGCTCACGCATACTGCGCGACGGCCAGCTGATAATACCTAAGAGTTCTACCGCACTTGAGATGGGCGATAAGATATACATCGTCTGCTCAGAGCAAGACGCCGAGGCAGTGCAGGCTTTCATAGGCCATGAGACCGTGGTACCAGAGTTTGCTGAGCAGGAGAAGACAAAGCAGATGATAAGCCGCCGCATACTGGTGACAAAGCCCGAGATAAACGGTAAGACCCTTGCCAAGCTGCACTTCTCAAGCGTGTATGGCGTGAACGTCACACGCGTGACACGTCAGGGCATGGATATCTTCGCACGTTCCAACTTGCCCCTGCAGGTGGGCGACAAGCTGATGGTCGTAGGCGACCAGGTATCTGTAAACCGCGTATCATCAGTGCTGGGCAACGCCATCAGACGACTTGACCATCCAAACATAGCCACCATCTTCGTGGGCATCATACTGGGTATCATCTTCGGCAGTCTGCCTATTCCTATACCAGGAATACCTATGCCGCTGAAACTTGGTATAGCAGGCGGCCCGCTGATTATAGCAATACTGATAGGCCGCTTCGGATATAAGATGCACTTGGTGACATACACCACGACATCAGCAAACCTCATGCTGAGGGAAATAGGTCTGGTGTTGTTCCTTGCCAGTGTAGGCATAAAGGCTGGTGCCAACTTCGTTGACACCGTGGTGGCAGGTGACGGACTGCTATATGTCATGACAGGTTTCCTCATCACCATCATACCGGTGCTGATAATAGGAACAGTGGCACGCAAGATATACAAGTTCAACTATTTCACCATTATGGGTATGCTGGCCGGTGCCACGACAGACCCGCCGGCACTGGCATACGCCAATGCCAGCTGTCCGAAGGACGCACCTGCCATAGGTTACTCCACTGTCTATCCGCTGAGTATGTTCCTCAGGATATTCACAGCACAGTTGATAGTACTGCTGTGCTGCAGATAAAGACAGAATGGCAAGGCCATCCCCAGTAACACTTAAACAATATCATATGAAAAGAAAAGCCCTTCCACTACTGCTGTCCATGCTGTGTCTCCTGAGTCACAGCATGGACAGCATGGCTTCTACGGCAACACAGAAGTCTGACCAACTGAAGTTTGATGACCCGCACGGCTTTGGCATAAGCATTATGTGTATGGGTATCGTCTTCCTGTGCCTGGCACTGCTCTATGTGTTCTTCATCATCTTCGGATGGACAGCCGACAGACGAGCCAAGATAGCAAGTACCCAGCCTATCAAGCCAGTTGTGCAGACGGCAAAGAAGATAGAGAAGGTCAGACAGGTAACGACAAACATACTGCAAGACGGATTTGAGACGCGCGGACGCGACAAAGAGATATACATAGCCGTCATATCACTCGCACTGCGCCAGTATGTCAACGATGTACATGACGTAGAGTCCGGCATTATATCTATCAAACCGCGACACACAGACTGGAACTCACATAATACCATGTTAAACAATAACTTCTAAACAATATATCAATATGGCAAAATACAATTATACAGTACAGGGCGTTGACTACGAGGTTGACATCATAGAAGTGGAGGGCACGCTGGCAAAGGTGTCTGTAAACGGAACAGAGTTTGAGGTGGAGATGAAGGAACCAATCTCTACAGGCAAGACATTTAACAAGCCTAAGGCAGTAAAACCCGTTGCGGCTCCCGTCACAGGCAGTGCACCAGCACCTACGCCAGCACCAGCACCAGTTAAGGCCGGCGAAGGAACGAAGATATGCTCGCCACTGCCTGGCACCATAACATCTGTTGCCGTGAAAGTAGGCGACGCTGTAGCCGCAGGTGACACCGTGGTGGTACTCGAAGCCATGAAAATGCAGAACAATATAGAGACCGAGACTGCCGGAACAGTTACATCTGTAATGGTCAACGTTGGAGACTCTGTAATGGAGGGAACTGTGCTTGTGACAATAGCTTGACAGTGCATCACTCTCCACACGTTATCCATTAATCATTATCCTTTACATATTAATCTTTACTCATTACCATGCTATGACTGAATTTATAATAAATAACCTTAACGAGTTTCTCTCATACACTGGTTTTGCGAATGCCTCTGTGGGCAATCTCCTTATGATATGTGTGGGAGCATTGCTTATATGGCTCGCTATAAAAAAAGACTTTGAGCCTCTGTTGCTGATTCCTATAGGCCTGGGTATCATACTTGGCAATATCCCCTTCAAGACTGATGCCGGACTGGAGATAGGACTGTATGAAGAAAATTCCGTACTCAACATATTCTATCAAGGAGTACGTGGCGGCTGGTATCCACCATTGGTATTCCTCGGCATAGGAGCCATGACCGACTTCTCAGCCCTTATAAGTAATCCCAAGCTCATACTTATAGGTGCTGCGGCACAGTTTGGCATATTCGGTGCTTATATGACAGCGCTATACCTCGGCTTTGACCCCAACCAGGCAGCCAGCATAGCCATCATAGGCGGAGCTGATGGACCGACAGCTATTTTCCTCTCAGGAAAGCTTTGTCCGCAGCTTATGGGTGCTGTAGCCGTTTGCGCATATTCATATATGGCACTGGTACCAGTGATACAGCCTTTTATCATGAGACTGCTCACCACTGACAAGGAGCGTGTGATAAAGATGAAGCCTGGCCGCAAGGTATCGCAGACGGAGCGTATCATATTCCCAGTCATCGGACTGCTGCTGACCACGTTCATCGTTCCGTCAGGACTGCCATTGCTCGGCATGCTCTTCTTCGGTAACCTGCTGAAGGAAAGCGGCAAGACATCACGACTCGCAAAAACAGCGTCTTCTGCACTTAACGATATCGTAGTGATACTACTCGGTCTGACTGTGGGATGCTCTACACAAGCGTCAGAATTCCTCACCGTCAGCACGATAAAGATTTTCGTACTGGGCGCATTTGCCTTTGTCATTGCAACTGCCAGCGGTGTGATATTCGTTAAAATCATGAACTTGTTCCTCAAGAAAGACAACAAGATAAATCCACTCATTGGCAACGCTGGCGTGAGTGCTGTGCCTATGGCGGCACGTATTTCCAACAACCTCGGACTGGAATATGACAGGCACAACTATCTGTTGATGCACGCCATGGGTCCGAATGTGGCTGGAGTGATAGGCTCTGCCGTAGCTGCCGGCACACTGTTAGGATTCTTCAGCTAAAACGACACTTATACTAATCAACATAATAATACTAATCAATCTAACAATATGAAAATATCAAGAATTGACCACCTCGGCATAGGCGTGGAGAGCATCGACGCCGTATTGCCTTATTTTGAGAATGTATTGGGACTGAAATGCTACGCCATAGAGGAGGTAGCCGACCAAAAAGTGAAGACAGCCTTTCTAAAGGTTGGCGAGGTAAAACTGGAACTGCTGGAACCGACATCCCCTGACTCTGCCGTAGCAAAATGGCTTGAGAAAGGAGGCAAGGGCGTACATCACGTGGCTTTCGCCGTGGAAGACGGAGTACAAGAGGCCCTGTTGGAATGCGAGAGCAAAGAGATAAGGCTGATAGACAAAGTACCGCGCCCAGGCGCTGAGCAGATGATGATAGGATTCCTGCATCCGAAGTCAACGGCGGGAATACTCACAGAGCTGTGTGAGCCTAAGAAATAAAATGCGAGCAGAGTTTGCATTATTATCAACTTGACTTTCTTTGGGTAGTCAGTAGTTAATTAGTCAGTAGTTAGGTAGTCAGTAGTCAGTAGTTAAGACATTACGTTCTTTCTTTATAAGGTCGCATCCCATTTGTCTTAACTCCTTAACTCCTTAACTTCTTAACTCCTAATAACTCCTTAACTTCTTAACTTCTGAGGACTCAAGAAGTTTTGAGACAAACTCAAGCATACATGTTTCGACAAGCGAAACGGCGCGGCCAGCGAAGTAATGGCGAAACTTTCGTATTAATTATAAATTATTAATTATCAAAGAAATGTCTATACAATCACAAAAAATAAAGAAACTTATAGAGAAGCGTGAGCAGGCATTCCTCGGAGGCGGAGAGAAAGCCATCGAGAAACAGCATGCCCGTGGTAAATACACAGCAAGGGAGCGCATCAACATGTTGCTTGACGAAGGCTCGTTTGAGGAATATGACATGTTCAAGCTGCACCGCTGCCATAACTTCGGCATGGAGAAGAAACAATATCCCGGTGATGGCGTTGTGGTAGGCTCAGGCACAATAGACGGACGCCTGGTGTATGTCTTTGCACAAGACTTTACCGTTAACGGCGGCTCACTGTCAAAGACCATGTCGGAGAAGATATGCAAGGTAATGGACCTTGCCATGACTATGGGAGCACCATGCATCGGCATTAATGACTCTGGCGGCGCACGCATACAGGAGGGTATTGACGCCCTTGCCGGATATGGAGAGATATTTGAGCGCAACATACTTGCCTCTGGTGTGGTACCACAGATTTCCATGATTTATGGTCCATGCGCAGGTGGTGCGGTATATTCCCCAGCACTGACAGACTTCACGCTGATGATGGAGGGTACCTCATACATGTTCCTTACCGGTCCTGCTGTAGTCAAGACAGTGACAGGCGAGGACGTTGACGCCGAGCACCTCGGAGGCGCGTCTGTACACAGCTCTAAGTCTGGTGTTACTCACTTCACCGCAAAGACGGAGGAAGAGGGCATAGAGATGATCAAGACCCTTATATCATATATTCCGTCAAACAACATGGAGGAGGCTCCGCGCAAGGAGTGCACAGACCCTGTTAACCGCGTTGACGACTCACTCAACGAGATAATACCAGAGGACCCGAACCAAGCCTATGATATGTATAAGGTGATAGCAGCGATTACGGACAACGGCGAGTTCTTTGAGGTGCAGCCAAAGTTTGCCAAAAACATCATCATCGGTTTTGCACGATTCAATGGACAATCTGTAGGTATCGTTGCAAACCAGCCGTCAGCATACGCCGGAGTACTTGACGTAAACGCTTCAAGGAAGGGAGCAAGATTCGTACGTTTCTGTGATGCTTTCAATATCCCTATAGTATCACTGGTGGACGTACCAGGCTTCCTGCCAGGCACCGGTCAGGAGTACAACGCTGTCATACTGCATGGAGCAAAATTGCTTTACGCTTACGGAGAGGCCACAGTACCTAAGGTTACAGTGACGCTGCGCAAGTCATACGGAGGCTCTCATATTGTAATGGGATGTAAGCAGTTACGTGCAGACATAAACTTCGCATGGCCGTCAGCAGAGATAGCCGTGATGGGTGCTGCCGGTGCTGTAGCCGTATTACAGGCAAAGGGTGCCAAACAGGTAAAAGAAGAGGGAGGCGACGTAAAGGCTTTCCTCGCAGAGAAGGAAGCAGAGTACTCAGAATTGTTTGCCAATCCATATCAGGCAGCACAATTCGGTTACATAGACGACGTGATAGAGCCACGCAACACTCGTTTCCGCATCTGCCGCGCATTGGCACAACTCGCTACCAAGCGCCAGAACCTGCCTGCCAAGAAACACGGATGCATACCTATGTAGCAGCCGGAGACAAAAGGTATAAAGAATAAAGAACAAGGAATAATAATGAATAACGAAATATACGCAGCTATAGCGATGGCCCTGCACGATGAGCAGGGGTATAACATGCATGACACTGAGTCAGGCACACTTACCATTACCCCTCGCAATACAGAATGGGCATCAAAGCAAGCTGGAATGACAAGTAAATGAAAGAATATAAATATATCATTAACGGCAAGGAATACACCGTAAGCGTTGGTGAACGCAAAGACGGCATATCCCCGGTCACTGTAAACGGCGAGACATACGACGTTGCATTGGTACCAGAGCCGAAGAAAGAAAGAAAAGTGGTGGTAAAAGCACCTGCATCCACACCCAAAACAGGAGAAAAAGATGATTTACAGGATGCACTGCGCTCCCCTCTGCCCGGCACTATCGTGGACATACCAGTTAAGGTCGGTTTAGAGGTGAAAGAGGGTGATACTCTCATTGTACTTGAAGCAATGAAAATGGATAACAACCTCACCGCGGAACGTGATGGAAAAATAAAAGCCATACTCGTTAATGAAGGTGACGCAGTGAAAGAAAACACCCCACTTGTGACATTCGAATAGTACAAAAATGCACTTATAAGGTTAATTTTCCGTAAACTATTGGCAAAAATGCCATTAGTTTACGGATTTTTTTGTAACTTTGCATCCGAATTATGCACATAACGTGTGTATATTAGAAAATTTAGCGAGAAAATGAAAAGAATTCTTTTTGTAAACCAAGACACCGTTCCCTATGTAGCAGAGACAGAACTGGCTACTATGGGCAGGTATGTTCCACAACGAGTACAGGAGGCAGGCAGCGAGATACGCACCTTTATGCCAAGATGGGGTAACATCAACGAGCGTCGCGGGCAACTGCACGAAGTCATTCGACTCTCTGGTACAAACATCGCAATAGACGACAATGACTACCCTCTGATAATCAAGGTGGCAAGCATCAGCGGGACAAAAGTGCAAGTGTATTTCATAGACAACGAAGAATTCTTCGCACGCAAAGGCCAGATGTATGATAATGACGGCACTCCATACAAGGACAACGGGGAAAGAATAGTCTTTTTCGCAAGAGGCGTAATAGAGACCATCAAGAAGCTCCGCTGGACACCTGACATCATACATTGCCAAGGACAGATGACGCAACTGATTCCTCTGTTCTTGAAGCATGCGTACAACAATGACGACGAGCTGAAAGACATCAAGGTTGTGACATCACTCTTTGACAATGATATTGCCACTCCTTTCAATGACAACTTCAAGCAGTGTATGTTGTACGATGGTGTCACGCTTGACACTCTCAGCAAATACAATGACAAGATTGACAGCAATGAATTGGCAAAGATAGCTATAGACAACTCTGACGGACTAATAGCTGTCTCACAAAACATATCACAACAAACTTTGGACTATGCACAGCAATCATCCATAAAGATGATTAAACATAGTGGTGAGAACTTTGCTAAAGACTATATCGACTTCTATGAATCTCTTTAATAAATCATATTCTTTACTCCTTCTGGCATCTTTGACGATAGCAACGGTATCATGTAATGACACCACCGATACACTTGGTATATCACTCACTGACGATGCTGACGTGGTATATGTCGCTTCTAAGGAATTTAACGTAAGTTCCAACTCTGTAGCAGCTAGCAATGTTGTTTCAAGGTCAAGGACAGGCTATCTCGGAAGGATAAAAGATATCGAGACTGGCAACTACATCACATGTAACTACATGACACAGTTTCGTGCGATGGGCAAAATGCAGTTTCCTAGTATCGACTCCATATATATAAATCCGGAGGACTATGACCAGAACATTGCTAAATACAAGCAAATAAAAGCAGACTCTTGTTCTCTCATTATATATATATCAAATGCCTTGGGCGATTCCCTTGCGCTGATGAAGATATCTGCAAATGAGTTGGAGACTCCGTATGAGGAGAATATAACATACGCCTCAGACTTTAACCCTGAGGATGAGGGCATGATACGCACAGGCATAGGAAGCGTACACTCTCAGATGGCTTATACCACATCTAACAGAGTATATTCAGACTCACAGCGTTCTTCTTCAAAATTCAGCAACAGGATAAGCATATCTCTTAATGACCCTTACATAGACAAGGATGGCAACAAGTATGACAACTATGGTACATACCTGATGCGCAACTTCTATGACCCAGCTCACAGAGAGAGCTATATGAACACATATAAGTTCATACATGACATTTGTCCTGGCTTCTATATCAAAAATGAGGGAGGCATCGGCAACATAGCAAGCACTATTCTTTCACAAATCATTGTCTATTTCACTGGTGTTATTGATGACGAAGGTACTACCGTAGATCTCTATTCTTCTTTCGCAGGCACCGAGGAGATATTACAGAAGACGACCATATTGCAGAACACAGAAACTCTGAACAGTCTGCTTAATGACAACAGCTGTACATATATCAAGTCTCCTGCAGGCATATTTACGGAATTGACTCTTCCTGTAGAAGACATCATGACTGGACACGAGAATGACACTGTCAACACCGCACGCTTGTTCTTGCCACGTGTCAACACAAGCGAATATAACGACGAATACACATTGGCCATTCCCGGCACTATATTGATGGTACCGACAGACAGCGTGGCATCTTTCTTTGATAATATGAAGGTAGCTGATTTCAGACAGTCATATATTGCTACCTACTCTTCATCTACGAATGGATATACATTTGGCAACATCTCACTGCTGATATCTAAGATGAACGAGATAAAGAAGAAAGCAGAGGCTGCCGGCGAGACTTTATCGCCAAACTGGAACAAGGTCACACTTATACCTGTAGAGACATCATACTCAACGGTATCAACCACAGCAAGCGTACTTACCAAGGTTACGCACACCATGGCATTCAACTCCACAAAGCTGAAAAAGGGTGAGACCGACAGTGACAATATAAAAATAAGTGTCATCTATTCAAAATACAAAGAATAATGGCTGACAACTATTTGGAAAACCACCGTGACGATTATGAACGACGCAAGGCACTGTGGTTACAGAAGAAGAATAGAAATAAATTAATATATAAAAATGGTTAAGATAACATTTCCTGACGGCTCTGTACGCGAATACGAAAATGGCGTAACAGGTCTACAGATTGCTGAGAGCATATCACCTGCCTTGGCACGCAACGTTGTAGCGTGTGGTGTAAACGGTGAGACAACTGAACTTAACCGTCCTATCAATGAGGACGCAAAAATAGCACTCTATCGTTTTGAGGACGAAGAGGGCAAACACGCTTTTTGGCACACCTCGGCCCACTTGCTGGCAGAAGCCTTGCAAGAGTTATATCCGGGAATACAGTTCGGATTCGGTCCTGCCATTGAAGCTGGTTTCTTCTATGATGTATTGTTGCCTAACGGTGAGATGATCAAGGAGGGCGACTTCAAGAAGATAGAGGATAAAATGCTTGAACTCGCTCGCAAGGACGAGGCTGTGGTACGCAAGGAGGTCAGCAAGGCCGACGCTGTAAAACAGTTTGCTGCCGCTGGACAGACATACAAGGTAGAACACATTGAGCAGGATCTTGAGGATGGTTCTATCACTACATATACACAGGGTTGCTTCACAGACCTCTGTAAGGGACCTCATATCGTCAGCACTGGCATCATCAAAGCCATTAAACTGACAAGCATCGCCGGTGCTTTCTGGCGCGGTGACGCAACAAAGGCTCAGCTGCAAAGACTTTATGGTATTTCCTTCCCTAAGAAGAAAATGCTTGACGAGTACCTTGTAATGCTTGAGGAGGCAAAGAAGCGTGACCATCGTAAGATAGGCAAGGAGATGGAACTGTTTATGTTCTCCGAGCGTGTAGGTAAAGGTCTGCCTATATGGTTGCCAAAGGGAACCGATTTACGTCTGCGCCTGCAAGAGATGCTCCGCACTATACAGAAGCGTTTCGGCTATCAGGAGGTTATCACACCTCACATAGGCTCAAAGAACCTTTATGTCACATCCGGTCACTGGGCTCACTATGGTAAAGACTCTTTCCAACCGATACACACACCGGAGGAAGACGAGGAGTACATGCTGAAGCCTATGAACTGTCCTCATCATTGTGAGATATTCGCCTCTAAGCCTCGTTCATACCGTGAATTGCCTTTCCGTTGTGCAGAGTTCGGTACAGTGTATCGCTATGAGCAGTCAGGTGAGTTACACGGATTGACACGTGTACGCTCTTTCACACAGGATGATGCACACATATTCTGTCGTCCTGACCAGGTAAAACAGGAGTTCCTGCGCGTACTTGACATCATACAGGCCGTATTCTCTATCTTCGGATTCAAGGATGACCAGGTAGAGTTCCAGATATCTTTGCGTGACCCTGAGGACAAAGAGAAGTATATCGGTAGCGACGAGATGTGGGCTTCCGCTGAGCAGGCTATCATCGATGCATGTGCTGAGCGTGGTCTGAATGCCCGCAAGGAGACTGGCGAGGCTGCTTTCTACGGTCCTAAGCTTGACTGTATGGTAAAGGATGCTATCGGCAGACGTTGGCAGCTGGGAACTATACAGGTTGACTATAACCTGCCACAGCGTCTTGAGTTGGAGTACACAGCAGATGACAACACAAAGCAGCGCCCAGTGATGATACACCGTGCACCATTCGGTTCTATGGAGCGTTTCGTTGCCGTGCTGATAGAGCATACAGCAGGTCATTTCCCATTGTGGCTCACACCTGAGCAGGTTGCCATCCTTCCTATCTCAGAGAAATATAACGACTATGCAGAAAAGGTACAGGACTACCTCGCTACCGTAGGTGTACGTTCTATCGTTGACAATCGTAATGAGAAGATAGGACGTAAGGTGCGCGACAACGAGATTAAGCGTATTCCTTATATGGTTATCGTTGGTGAGAAGGAAGCTGCTGACGGTACAGTGGCTATGCGTCAACAGGGTGGTGGCGAACAGGCTGTAATGAGCATGCAGGAGTTTGGCCAGCGCATCAACGACGAGGTAGCAGTACAACTGCAGGCCATGAATATTCGTCCTAAGGACTAACACCATATATAATAATGTGTAATACACCTTATATATTAGAACTTTTATAAGAATAACAATATAACACTTATATACAATGGAAAGAGATCAGAAGATATTCGACCTCATCGAGAACGAGCATCAGCGTCAGCTGAAAGGTATTGAACTTATCGCTTCAGAGAACTTCGTAAGCGAGCAGGTAATGGAGGCTATGGGCTCTTACTGCACAAACAAGTATGCAGAGGGCTATCCTGGACACCGTTACTATGGCGGTTGCCAGGTAGTGGACCAGATAGAGCAGTTGGCCATTGACCGCGCATGCAAGCTCTTCGGAGCAGAGTATGCTAACGTGCAGCCTCACTCTGGTGCACAGGCTAACGCTGCCGTACTTCTTGCAGTGTTGCAGCCAGGTGATTGTTTCATGGGACTTAACCTCGACCACGGTGGTCACCTCTCACACGGCTCACTCGTTAACACATCGGGTATTCTCTATCGTCCTATAGGATATAACATCAAGAAAGAGACCGGTCGTGTTGACTATGACGAGATGGAGCAGTTGGCAAAAGAGCACAAGCCAAAGCTCATCATCGGCGGTGGCTCTGCATACAGCCGTGAATGGGATTATGCACGTATGCGTAAGATTGCCGACGAGGTAGGCGCACTTCTTATGATAGACATGGCTCACCCAGCTGGTCTTATCGCAGCAGGTCTGCTTGACAACCCTGTAAAATACGCACACATTGTAACTACTACTACACATAAGACTCTGCGTGGTCCACGTGGTGGTCTCATCCTTCTTGGCAAAGACTTTGACAATCCATGGGGTTACAAGACTCCTAAGGGTGTAGTAAAGAAGATGTCACAATTACTTAACTCTGCAGTATTCCCTGGACAGCAGGGTGGTCCTCTTGAGCACGTTATTGCAGCCAAGGCTGTAGCCTTTGGTGAGGCTCTGAAGCCTGAATTCAAGGAGTATGCTATGCAGGTAAAGAAGAATGCTGCTGTATTGGCAGACGAACTTACAAAGCGTGGCTTCGCTATTGTTTCTGGTGGTACAGACAACCACTCTATGCTTGTAGACCTGCGTCCAAAGTATCCAGAGTTGACAGGTAAGGTAGCAGAGAACGCACTTGTTGCTGCTGATATCACTATAAACAAGAATATGGTGCCATTTGACACCCGTTCAGCATTCCAGACATCAGGTTTCCGTCTTGGCACACCAGCTATAACTACACGCGGTGCGAAAGAAGACCTTATGATAAAGATTGCAGCATGGATAGAAGAAGTCCTGAACGATCCAGAAAATGAAGCTGTTATAGCAAAAGTTCGCGGAGAGGTGAACGCAGAGATGAAGAACTATCCTCTCTTCGCTTGGTAAATAGACAATGGCAAGACAGCAGAAAAGACGTTGGCACTGTTTGCCTGGTGTTCCTCCTACAGAAATGGATAAAACCATTATGTACTGGGAATCCAAGAACAAACTTGTACCAACACGCGACTTAATAAAAACCCCTGAGCAGATAGAGGGCATACGTAAGGCTGGAGTAATAAATACCGGTGTTCTTGATGCCGTGGCGGCAGCTATACACCCAGGTATGAACACGCAGGAGATTGATGACATCTGTATGCAGTATTGCAAAGAACATGATGCAATTCCCGCATGTCTCGGATACGAAGGCTTCCCTAAAAGCGTATGCACCTCTATCAACGAGGTGGTATGTCATGGCATACCAAAAGAAGAAGACGTACTCACAGAGGGTGATATTATCAACGTAGATTTCACAACCATAAAAGATGGATTCTACGCTGATGCTTCGCGTATGTTTATCATTGGCAAAACCACACCAGAGAAAGAACAATTAGTTCGTGTAGCCAAAGAATGTCTTGAGATAGGTATGGAGGCTGCAAAGCCATATTGTTTCGTAGGCGATATCGGTCATGCAATAGAAAAGCACTGCAAGAAATATCACTATGGTGTGGTACGTGACCTTGCCGGACACGGTGTAGGCTTGAAATTCCATGAGGAGCCAGACGTGAACCATTATGGACATAAAGGCGAGGGAATGTTGCTGGTGCCAGGCATGGTATTCACAATTGAACCTATGATAAACATGGGTACATGGAAAGTCTTCATTGATGCAGATGACCCTTACGGCTGGGAAGTAATATCCGGTGATGAACAGCCATCAGCACAATGGGAGCACACGCTTGTCATGACTGAGCACGGTGTAGAGATTCTTACATACTAATAACAAATAATCAAGAACAAACATTCGGAATTAGGCTACGAATTATAGTACGTTGGAAACTGAAGACAAATACATATTAGCCATAGAGTCATCCTGTGATGACACATCTGCGGCTGTAATGCATGGCACAATACTGCTAAGCAACGTTACGGCGTCACAAGACGTACACAAAGCATACGGAGGTGTAGTTCCTGAATTGGCATCTCGCGCGCATCAACAGAATGTACTTCCCGTAGTTGACCAAGCCATAAAGAAAGCTGGTATAACAAAAGAACAACTATCTGCTATTGCCTTCACGCGAGGTCCGGGTTTGATGGGTTCATTGTTGGTCGGAGTAAACTTTGCAAAAGGATTTGCTCGTGCACTCAACATTCCACTAATAGATGTAAATCACTTGCAAGGCCATGTCATGGCACACTTCATTGATGAGCCGTCGGCAGATGATCCAACCGTAGCTAATCCTGAGACAAAGCACCCTCCCCTCCCCTTCCTCTGTCTGCTGGTATCCGGTGGCAACTCACAGATTGTCAAGGTAAATGCATATAACGACATGGAGGTATTGGGACAAACCATTGATGACGCTGCAGGAGAGGCTATCGACAAGTGTTCAAAGGTTATGGGATTGGGTTATCCTGGCGGACCTATTATTGACCGCCTTGCAAGACAAGGAAACCCGAAGGCTTACACGTTTTCTGAGCCTCATATCCCGGGGCTTGACTATAGTTTCTCTGGCTTGAAGACTTCCTTTTTATATAGTATGCAGAAATGGATAAAGGAAGACCCAGAGTTCATAGAGCATCACAAGGAAGACATTGCCGCAAGTTTAGAGTGGACCATTGTTGACATCTTGATGAAGAAACTACGTCTTGCAGTAAAACAAACCGGTATAAAGCATGTGGCTGTGGCTGGCGGTGTATCGGCGAACAATGGACTACGAAATGCTTTTCACGACCATGCAAGACGTTATGGATGGACAGTATACATACCAAAGTTCTCTTATACCACAGACAATGCAGCGATGATAGGATGCGTAGGCAGCTATAAATTAAACGACAAAGAATTCTGCGACATTGATGCTCCAGCATTCTCAAAAGTAACATTTAAGTAGAAAGATTATATGGAATTTGAAAGTAAGATATTAAGCAAAGAAATACTCTACCGTTTGTATGAGTCAGGAAAGACCATAGGTACAGCCGAGTCATGTACAAGCGGACGTATCGGTGAGGTTATCACCTCTGTACCTGGTGCATCTGCCTACTACAAAGGTGGAACAATATGTTACTCTGACGAAGCTAAGACAAAAGTATTAGGTATCGATGCCGACCTTATAGCAGAAAAAGATGCTGTCAGCGAGGAAGTTGCCATAGAAATGGTAAAAGGAATAACGAAATTACTCGGAACAGACTTTGCTATAGCTACCACAGGCTATGCCGGTCCTGGTGCCGCTACAGGCATTCCCGTAGGTACTATATGGATAGCTTGTGGCACAGCCGACGACATACGCACTCTGAAGTTGGAAGGCGATGAAGGACGCGACGAGAACCTGCGTAATGCCACACATCGTGCCCTTCAGTTCTTCTTAGACTATTTGTGCGAATTATTCCCAGAGCCAGCCGATATGGACCAAATACCAAAGCCTGAGGCAAAATAGGAATAAAAAGAGATAGAAATAAGAGTTAAGGGAGAGGAAAATGGAAAGATAAAGATAATAGTTAAGGAAAATACAGAGATAGAGATAGGGACAGAGATAAGAGTTAATGGGAGAAAAGAGCTATTGAGAGGGAATAAGGATTAACGATAAAAACAAAAACATCATGAAAAATAAACTCCGCAGTTCAGTCTGCACAGAAGGTCGCCGTATGGCTGGAGCCCGTGCTCTGTGGGTAGCCAATGGCATGAAGAGAGAACAGTTTGGCAAGCCAATCATTGCCATAGTAAACTCTTTCACTCAGTTTGTACCAGGTCATACACACCTGCATGAAATTGGCCAGATAGTAAAAGCTGAGATAGAGAAGCTTGGATGCTATGCAGCCGAGTTTAACACTATCGCCGTGGATGACGGTATTGCTATGGGCCACGACGGCATGCTCTACTCTCTCCCATCACGCGATGTGATAGCAGACTCTGTGGAGTATATGATAAACGCACACAAGGCTGATGCCATGGTTTGCATCTCCAATTGCGACAAAGTAACACCAGGAATGCTCATGGCCGCCATGCGCCTTAACATCCCTGCCGTATTCGTCAGTGGCGGTCCTATGGAGGCCGGCAAGGTAAATGGAGAAAATGCAGACCTTATCACAGCCATGATTAAAGGTGGTGACCCAACGGTGAGCGATGAGGAACTTGACATTGTAGAACATTCTGCATGTCCAGGATGCGGTGCTTGCTCAGGAATGTTTACTGCCAACTCAATGAACTCTCTCACAGAGGCTATTGGTCTGTCACTTCCAGGTAACGGCTCAATACTTGCTACCCACGTTAACCGCATACAGCTCTTCAAGGATGCTGCAAAACTTATAGTCAAGAATGCTATGGCATACTATGAAGATGGTGATGACAGCGTTCTTCCACGCTCTATTGCCACCCGTCAGGCATTCCTCAACGCTATGACACTTGACATTGCCATGGGTGCATCAACAAACACCGTGCTGCACCTTCTTGCTGTGGCTCAAGAGGCTGAAGTGGATTTCAAGATGTCTGATATTGACGCATTAAGCCGTAAAGTGCCATTCCTTTGCAAACTGGCTCCAAACTGGCAGAAATACAGTATTCAGGAGGAGAACCGTGCAGGCGGTATCCTCGGTATTCTCGGTGAACTGGCTAAGGGCAACCTGCTTGACCTCTCATGCAAGCGTGTTAACGGTGCCACACTCGGTGAGGATATTGAGAAGTATTCTATACTCAAAGATAACATTGACCCAGAAGCAGACCGTATCTACCACTCTGCTCCTGGCGGTAAGTTCTCTACAAAGATGGGCTCTCAGGATACACGCTGGCCATCACTTGACACCGACCGCGCAAACGGTTGCATACGCGACATAGAGCACGCCTATACCAAGGACGGCGGTATGGCTGTATTGTTTGGCAACATTGCACAGGATGGTTGTGTTGTAAAGACAGCAGGTGTAGCACCAGAGCTTTGGCACTTTGAGGGACCAGCCGTAGTATTCGACTCTCAGGAAGATGCATGCGAAGGAATACTCGGTGGCAAGGTAAAGAAAGGCGACTGTGTAGTTATAACCCACGAAGGTCCTAAGGGAGGTCCTGGTATGCAGGAGATGCTCTACCCTACTTCCTACATCAAATCCATGCACATGGGTAAAGAGTGTGCACTTATCACCGACGGTCGTTTCTCTGGCGGCACATCAGGTTTGTCCATCGGACACATCTCCCCAGAGGCTGCTTCAGGTGGTAATATAGGAAAGATTAAAGACGGTGACATCATCGTTATTGATATTCCAAGCCGTTCTATCAACGTTAAACTGACGGATGAGGAATTGGCGGCACGTCCACAGCAGCCACTGAAGCGCAAACGCACAGTAAGCAAGGCTCTCAGAGCCTACGCACAGAGCGTTGCATCAGCTGACAAGGGTGGAGTTAGAATAATAGAATAAGCATTTATATGAAACAAATAACAGGTGCAGAGGCACTTATGCTCTCATTAAAAGCAGAGGGCGTAACAAAAATATTTGGTTATCCAGGTGGTTCCATTATGCCCACCTATGATGCCTTGTATGATTATACGAGGGGTGAGAAGAAAGCCTTTGACCATATATTGGTAAGGCATGAGCAGGCTGCCGCACACGCAGCAGAGGGCTTTGCCCGCGTAAGCGGCAAGGTCGGAGTTACACTTGTCACCTCTGGTCCCGGAGTGACTAACACACTTACAGGCGTAGCAGATGCTATGATGGACTCCACCCCTATTGTCGTTATAGCAGGTCAGGTTGCCACAAGTGTATTAGGCTCTGATGCCTTTCAGGAGGTAGACCTCGTTGACGTGGCTCAGCCTATCACGAAATGGGCTTACCAGATACGTTCAGCCAAAGACGTAGCCTGGGCAGTAAGCCGTGCCTTCTACATTGCAAGCAACGGACGTCCGGGTCCTGTAGTACTCGACTTTACGAAAAACGCACAGACAGAGCTTATAGACTATGTGCCAGCCAAAGTTGAGTTCATACGTAGCTACATACCATATCCAGAGCCAAAGGAAGACAGGATACGTGCAGCGGCAGAACTGATAAATAATGCCAAGAAGCCAATGGCACTCGTAGGTCAGGGTGTGGAGTTAGGCAATGCTCAGGAAGAACTTAAGACATTCCTTGAGAAGGCAGACATTCCTGCCGGACGCACCTTAATGGGACTCTCCGCCTTGCCATCCAACCATCCTCTCAACATGGGTATGTTAGGTATGCACGGCTCATATTCCGTAAATCTCAAGGAGCAAGAGGCCGACGTGCTTATAGCTATAGGCATGCGCTTCTCTGACCGTGTCACAGGTAATCTAGAGCGTTATGCCAAGCAAGCAAAGATAATTCATTTGGACATAGACCGCTCTGAGATAGACAAATGCGTAAAGACCACTGTCAGCGTAGTCGGCGACTGCAAGGTAACGCTACCTGCACTCACCGCACTTGTCAACAAAGCAGACCACTCTGATTGGAAACAGTCATTCCAACCACTGCGTGAGAAAGAGATAGAACACGTAATAACCCCGGCGACAAAACCTACAGAAGGTCCGCTCCTTATGGGTGAGGTGGCACATTCCGTAGCGAAAGCAACTAACAGCGAGGCTATACTCGTAACAGATGTAGGTCAGAACCAGCTGATGTCCGCCCGTTATTTCAAATACCACAAGCCACGCTCTATCGCTACTTCAGGCGGTCTTGGAACCATGGGTTACGGACTACCAGCAGCCATGGGCGCTACATACGGAGCCCCCGACCGCACAGTATGCTGTTTCATGGGCGACGGTGGTTTACAGATGATGATACAAGAGTTCGGTACCATTATGGAATATCATATTCCAGTAAAGATGATACTGCTTAACAACAATTACTTAGGCAACGTACGTCAGTGGCAAGATATGTTCTTCGGTCACAGGCAGTCATTCACACCGATGACCAATCCTGACTTCAGCAAGATAGCTGATGCATACGGTATTCCATACCGCCGCGTTATAGACCGTGCAGAACTTAACGATGCAATTAACGAGATGCTTACCACCGACGGTCCTTTCCTGCTTGAGACTATCATCAAGCCTAATGCCAATGTCGAGCCGATGACCGCCCCAGGCAAGGCTATTGACGAAATGATTCTTAATATAGAATGCTAACAATGGAAAATCAAGATTTACAACTGTTCACTCTTCAAGTATATACAGAGAACGTCGCAGGTATGCTGAGCCAGATTACCGCTGTGTTCACACGCCGACAGATTAACATTGAGAGTCTGAATGTTTCCCCATCAAGTATAAAGGGAATACACAAATATACCATCACCGCTTACAGTGATGAGGAGACGATGAAGAAAGTAGTGAAGGGTATTGAGAAGAAGATAGATGTGGTAAAAGCCCACTTCTACTCTAATGCTGACCTCTTCCTCGTAGAAGTGGCATTGCTGAAGTTATCCACTCCTATCATGATGACTACTCCAGAACTGTCACGCATCATACGACATGCCAACGCACGTATAACTGAAGTAAACGAGACATTCTGCATCGTTGTAGCACAGGGCACAACAGACCAAATACTTGATATTTTCCACTCTATACGCAACACGAACAAGGAGTGTATATTACAGTTCACTCGCTCTGGTCGCATAGCCGTAACACGCAGTTGCCAAGAGGAAGTCAGCAAGTTCCTTCACGAGCGCGGTGAGGAAATATAATATTGAGTGTCTGACACTACAGAATACGAAACAGACAAGAGCTATCGCCTTCTAAGTAATGCGATAGCTCTTGTCTGTTTTTTATACCATTATCTATTTTAACCGGCATTCACTTTCCCTGCGGGTTTCCGGACAAGAAGTCAGCCACTACATAACTGCTGCCCCCCACAAAGATGAAATCATTGTCTTTCGCTTTCTCCTTAGCCATAGCATAAGCCTTGCCTACATTCTCAACAGCGAAGCCTCTCAGTCCCTTTTTCTCTGCCTTCGCCTTCAGTGTCTCCACAGGTATAGCCCTATGATTGTCTGCCTGAGTAAAGAAATAGGTTGCATTATCCGGCAACATACCGAGCACTGTGTCTACATCCTTATCATCAACCATACCAAAGACAATATACAAGTCAGACTCTCCCCTCTTCCGTAACATATTGTAGGTAACCCTTATCTGCTCAGACAAATATATCCAACCTCCCACATTATGTCCGGTATCACATATCACAAGCGGTTTGTCTGCTATCTTCTGCCAACGTCCGGAGAGTCCCGTCATGTCACAGACTTCAGACAAAGCCTTTCGCAGGCAAGACATCGGCGACACACCCCCTTTGGTTAACGGCATTCCATGCGATTTCATAGCTCTTGCCAACGGCAACAGACAATGCAACACAGTATTCACATTACGTTCCTGGCACTGTCCTCCGAGTTGACCTGTCAATTTCCCGTAACATCTTGTGACATACACTCTGTCGCACGTGTCATTATCATATTTGCTATCTATGACATATTGGCAGTCTTGTGCAAATACAATAGGAGCACTAAGCATTTCCGCCCGTTGTTCAAATACCGGGCGCGTTTCACTTGTATGCTCGCCAATAACAACCGGCACACCTTGTTTTATTATGCCAGCCTTCTCTGCAGCTATCTTTTCCAAGGTATCGCCCAGCAATCCTGTATGGTCAAAGCTGATATTCGTTATTACGCTCAACAACGGTGTGATGATATTGGTGCAGTCCAGACGGCCACCCAGTCCCACCTCTATCACGGCTATCTCTACCTCTTTCTCTGCGAAATACTTAAACGCCATAGCCGTCACTATCTCGAAGAACGACGGGCGTATAGACTCTATGAACTCCCTCTCTTGTTCTACATAGTCCACCACATACTGATGCTCTATCTCTTTTCCATTTACACGTATTCGCTCACTGAAATCCACCAGATGCGGTGACGTGTACAGTCCCACCTTATAGCCAGCTGCTTGTAACAGCGCAGCCAAAGTGTGCGATACAGACCCCTTACCGTTGGTACCAGCCACATGAATGGTCTTGTACTTTGTATGTGGATGCCCGTATCGCTCATCAAAGGCCAGGGTATTAGCCAAGCCCTCCTTGTAAGCACCTGCGCCCACCTTCTCAAAGGCAGGCGCGGCGTTATATAGGTATTCTAAAGTCTCTCCGTATGTCATTATTCCTTTTATTCTCTACAGACAGTTATGAGAAATAGCTTCTGAACTTGTTAAAGAAATTATCACGTCCCTTGCCGTCGCTCTTGAAGTTATCAGAGTCTCTCATCTTCTCAAGTTCCTGCTTCTCGCTCTTTGAGAGAGTCTTAGGTACATACACATTGATATTCACAAGAATATCGCCGTTACCATATCCATAGCCCTGCACAGAAGGCAGTCCCTTACCACGCAGTCTCAATGTCTTGCCTGGCTGTGTACCCGGCTCTATCTTCACCTTAAACTGAGCGCCGTCAATGCTTGGTATATTCACCTCGCCACCCAAAGCAGCTGTAGGGAAGTCAAGCAACAGGTTATATATCAAGTCCTTTCCATCCCTCATGAACGTATCATTAGGTTCCTCCTCGATAAACACCTTTATGTCACCCGGCACGCCGCCATGCTTTCCAGCATTGCCTTTTCCTGGAGCATTGACAACCATTCCGTCCTGTACGCCAGCCGGGATATTTATCTCAACAATCTCCTCACCGCGTACAATGCCGTCGCCGTTACACTTGGTACACTTGTTCTTTATGACCTTTCCTTCACCGCCACAAGTCGGACATACAGACTGTGTCTGCATCATACCGAACATGCTGCGCTGCTGTTGTATCACAACACCACTGCCGTGACAAGTGTGACAAGTCTCCGTACCAGAACCGTCAGCAGCACCGCTGCCCTTACACTGTGTACAAGGCACATCCTTACGCACCTTGAACTTCTTGGTGACTCCCGTCGCAACCTCCTGCAGATTCAGGCGCACCTTCAATCTGAGATCACTGCCGCGGTGTACTCTGCTGCCACCGCCGCCACGACGACCACCTCCGAAGAAATCTCCGAAGCCGCCACCGAAGTCAAAGCCATTGCCAAATACAGAGTTCAGGATATCGTTGATGTCGAAACCGGCACCACCGCCAAAACCACCACCCATATTAGGACCGTCAAAACCAAACTGGTCATACTGTTGGCGCTTCTTGTCATCAGAGAGCACGGCATAAGCCTCCGCAGCCTCCTTAAACTTTTCCTCAGCCTCTTTCTTCTCAGCTTCGCTCTTATCACCCTGACGGTCAGGATGATACTTTATAGCTATCTTACGATATGCTTTCTTTATGTCTGCGGCACTGGCATTCTTATCAACGCCAAGCACCTCATAATAATCTCTTTTAGCCATTACAAGTACGAATTATGAACTATGAATTATGAACCGATTACTGCCCTACAGCTACCTTTGCAAAGCGTATAACCTTGTCATTCAGCGTATATCCGGTCTGCACACAGTCTATAACCTTTCCTTTCTTATCCTCTCCCATTCCAGGAACAAGCGCTATAGACTCATGGAAATCCACATTAAAGTCTGCATTCTCTGTCTCTATCTTCTTTACTCCCAGTCCCTCTAATGTCTTGACAAACTTATTATAGATAAGCTGCATACCCTCACGTATGGCAGCAGGGTCTTCACTCTTATCTGCAAGTGCGCGCTCAAAATCATCAAGGACAGGCAATATGGCAGTTACGGTTTTCTCACCTCCGCCGAGAATCAAATCAGCCTTTTCCTTTAAGGTGCGTTTCCTGTAATTCTCAAACTCTGCCTGCTTATATAGAGCCTGCTTCTTCAGTTCCTCTATCTCTGCCAAAGCCTTTTCCAGAGGGTCAACCTGCTCCTCGGCGGTCTCTTCTGTCGATGCAGCTGTATTGTCCTCTACAGTCTGCTCTGTCTGCTCAGTCTGCTCTACATTATCCACATTCTCATCAACACCGTTGTTGATATTATCCTTAATGTTTTCTTCTGCCACGGTATTTATGTCTTCCTTTTTCATTTCTGTGTTTTTATATTAATAATTATGGCACACTTAAAACAATAAGCGTGCCATAATTATATTATTCTCCACCTATCAGTTATACATCTGCTCTTTCTGTGCCTTTATAGCCTCGTCATAGATATAGTCATCGTATGACATAAGCTTGTCAATAGTGCCCTTTGGTGTCAGCTCAATGATACGGTCAGCCACAGTATTGATAAACTCATGGTCATGAGAAGAGAACAATATGTTACCCTTAAAGGTTATAAGATTATTATTGAAAGCCTGGATAGACTCCAAGTCCAGATGGTTGGTAGGAGTATCAAGTATCAGGCAGTTAGCGTTCTTCAGCTGCATACGCGCTATCATACAACGCATCTTCTCACCACCTGAGAGCACATTGACCTTCTTCTCCACCTCTTCCTGCTTAAACAGCATACGGCCGAGGAATCCCTTCATCGTCACCTCATTGCCCGGACCATACTGTGACAGCCAGTCAACCAAATTAAGGTCAGAGTCAAAGAATGCGGTGTTGTCCAGCGGCAGATATGCCGTGGTTATCGTCACACCCCATTTATATGTGCCGCCGTCTGCCTCTCTGTTACCGTTGATGATTTCAAAGAGGGCTGTCATAGCCTTAGGGTTATGAGACAGGAATACAGTTTTCTGTCCCTTCTCTATGTTAAATGACACATTGTCAAACAATACAGAGCCGTCATCATCCAAAGCCTTGAGATTCTCCACCTCAAGAATCTGGTTACCCGGCTCACGCTCCATCTGGAAGATGATACCAGGATACTTACGTGTAGAAGGCTGTATCTCCTCTACGTTAAGCTTCTCAAGCATCTTCTTACGCGATGTGGTCTGCTTTGACTTTGCCACATTGGCAGAGAAACGTCTGATGAACTCCTCCAGCTCCTTACGCTTCTCCTCAGCCTTAGCCTTCTGGTTCTGTGCCTGTCTGAGTGCCAACTGACTTGACTCATACCAGAATGAGTAGTTACCTGCGAACATCGTCACCTTACCGAAGTCTATATCAACGGTCTGTGTTGACACAGCGTCAAGGAAGTGACGGTCGTGTGAAACCACCAATACTGTCTGCTCCACATTAGACAGATATTCCTCCAGCCACTGCACAGTGTCAAGGTCAAGGTCATTGGTAGGCTCATCGAGCAACAAGTTATCTGGATTTCCGAACAGGGCCTTAGCCATCATCACACGCACCTTCTCGTTGTTTGACAACTCTGACATCTGCGAGTAATGCACGGCCTCCTTTACGCCCAGTCCTGACAGCAGCTGTGCCGCGTCACTCTCTGCGTTCCATCCGTCCATCTCGGCGAATTTCTCCTCCAACTCTGCAGCGCGTATGCCGTCAGCCTCTGTCATCTCTGCCTTCGAGTAGAGTGCGTCACGCTCCTGCATATTGTCCCATAATGGTTTGTGTCCCATCAATACGGTGTTCATCACCGTATAGTTATCATACTTAAAGTGGTCCTGCTCAAGCACAGACAGGCGCTCGCCTGGACCCAGTTCGATTGTTCCCTTGTTAGCCTCCAACTCACCACTTATGGCACGGAGCAAAGTTGACTTGCCCGCTCCATTGGCACCTATAATACCATAGATGTTACCTGGAGTGAATTTTAAGTTAACGTCTTTGTAAAGTACTCTTTTACCAAACTGAATTGCAAGATTTGTTACTGTTATCATTATCCTTAAAATGTTTTAAATTCGTATCCCTTCTCTTTCAAATACCTCAATGACGCCGGTAAGGCATATTGCAGTTTCTCTATACTTTTTAGTGAGTCATGGAATGTGATGATAGAGCCGTTGCGTGTATATAATATGACATTCCTGACCACGTCAAAGGCATTGAGCAGACGTGAATAGTCACGCGTAACAAGGTCCCACATCACGATTTTGTATCGTTTGTTAAGTATGTTATACACCGAGAGCCACATCCAACCGTGCGGTGGTCTGAACAAATCAGACTGTATCAATTCGTTACAGCGCTCCACATTCTTCAAATAGGTCTTCACATAATGTCTCAGACTACCCATGTGGTTATATGTGTGGTTGCCCACGGAGTGTCCTTCCTCTTTTATCCTTTTCAGTAACTCTGGGTATCGTTCCGCATTCTCGCCTACCACGAAGAACGTAGCCTTTATGCCAAACTCCCTTAATGTATCAAGGATGAAGGGGGTGGATTCAGGTATCGGTCCGTCATCAAAAGTCAGATACACGGAGTGCTCTGTGGCGTCCATACGCCACAGAGCACTGGGATATATCCATCTGAGCCATTTGGATGGTTGCTCTATTATCATAATATCACAGAATCTCTCTTTACTCTAACCCCATTGTACCGCCACGGCTCTCATACATCGTCATCACTTTCTGCAGTTCTGCCATTTTCTTTTTAGCGAGAGCTTTGTCATATCTCGCATATATGTCAACCAACTGCTGCATCACATACATATTCATCATGCATTCACGCTGTGATGAGTTGAAGTGATTCTGATCCAGTGACAGGTACCAACTCATGTACTGCATGCTATTCTTCCATATAGCATCAGCTGTCTCATGAGCCTTCTTTGTCATACCAAGAGCAAAGTAACCGTTAACGAAATCAAGTCCGCCGCTGTAATAGTTCATCGGCAGGTTATACGTTGGCAACACCTTCTCCGCATACTCGATAGCCTTCTTGGCCTTATCCTTCTTACCCTCACGCAACAGATGCTGTATAAGAGTACCGAAGAGACGGCGGTGTGTATAACACATACGTGTAACTGTCTCGTCAAGGTAAAGACCTGGTTTATCCAGTCCGCCAAACTTGAAACGTGTCATGAGGTTCTTGTAAACCTTCTCTGTATCAAAGTTGTTAGTCTCATTAGTATGGAACGGAGTGATACGGTTTACCAAGCCCTCTTGTATGAAGTTCTCACCGAGATTCATATAGTTATCCGCACCTACGGTCTGAGCCACATACAACGGACGTGTCCAATTGTGGTTGGCAAGCATCTCCAGCATCATAAGGTCTCCCTTGTAGAGCGCGCGCTTACCCACAAGTGATATTGCCATCTTCTCTGGTATCGTAGCAGTTCCCGTAGAGTCAACAGGTATCATCATACCACTCTTCTTCACTGCCTCCTTGTCTATGTAGAGATACAGCGTATCAGTAGGAATCACGTGCTCATCATCCTTATACTTGTTGCCGCATACCCAGCGCTTCAGCACATTGTTAATCTCAAACGGATCATCGCCAAACTGCTTTCTCGCAGCCTCAGGGTCAGACGCATAGTAATCCAATATCTGCTGTTTGTAGCCAGGCTCCACAGTGACATACTCGTTGGTGCCAGAGCAATAGTCAAGCCTGCTCCAAGTGATAGGCAGCGACGGAGAGTTCCATGACGGACGTACCATCTGGTCTATGTACCAGTCGGTCTGCAGGTATGACAGGTTACATACGCGGGCATCGGTACGTACCTGCTCTACATCTTGGTTATACCACAGAGGGAAGGTATCATTATCGCCATTAGTGAATATTATAGGGTTACCCTCATCCTGCAAAGACATCAGGTAGTTCTGTCCGAAATCACGACAGCAGTAGCGTCCTGAACGATCGTGGTCGTCCCATGTCTGGCTTGCCATCTGTATCGGTACAAGTAATGCAGCAGCGCCTATCAATGCTGAGACTGCCACGCTCTCCTTGTTCTTGAGCAGATAACGCTTAAGCAACTCTATAATAGCTGCAACACCCATACCACACCATATAGCGTATGCATAGAATGAGCCTGCGTATGCATAGTCACGCTCGCGAGGCTGCATAGGTGTCTGGTTAAGGTATATCACAATAGCCAGTCCCGTCATAAAGAACAGGAAGAATACCACCCAGAACTGCTGTATGCCCTTACGGCCGCGGTATGCCTGCCAGAAGAGACCAATCAAACCAAGTATCAGCGGCATACAGTAGAACACGTTGTGTCCCTTGTTCTCCTTCAGCTCATCAGGCAGCCTGCTCTGGTCACCCAACATAGCATCATCTATGAACGAGAAGCCTGTAATCCAGTTTCCGTGCTCCAGTTCACCGTTACCCTGGATGTCATTCTGTCGGCCTGCGAAGTTCCACATGAAGTAACGCCAGTACATGAAGTTACACTGATATGAAAGGAAGAAACGCAGGTTCTCTATCTGTGTAGGCATCTTCACCTGAACTATCTCGCCACAACGGTCATAGTCAGTCACACGACCATCAACGCCGCCCATCCAACTCTCATAAGCACCAGCATGACCGCTGTCATACATACGTGGGAAGAACATATTCTGCGCGTACTCATAAGAGTCCTTCGTACGAACCACGAAATACTTGTCTGGCTCGTCAGCGGTCTTCTTCTCCACCTTCTGGTAAATAGGCGCACCCTTCTTCATGTGTGGCACGCACATATTACCCTCTACGTCAAGCTTCACTTGTGAGGTATATGCCTGACCGTAGAACAGAGGGCGGTCACCATATTGGTCACGTGACAGGTAGCTGCCGAGCGTGAATATATCCTCTGGAGAGTTCTGGTCCATTGGCGGGTTAGCCGCTGAGCGAACCACGATGAGCGCATATGTAGAATAGCCTATCATCAGCATAAGCATACAGCACAAGGCTGTATTCTTAATGCGGTTGTTAATCACCGCTACACCGTTTCTCTTGATATTAATGGCAAACCACATAACTGCAAGCAGCACTATGCCTATAATAAATGCTGACCAGCCATAGCCATAGAACGGAATACCGAGCATACCTACGGCGAGCAGGAAGGAGATATTACCACGCAAAGTGTTCTTCTTATCTTTCTGACCTCCGCGATAGGTCTCATATATAGCCCACAATACTATGCCGATGAGCAATACCAGATAGATAATCGTACCGGTATTAAACGGCATTTCCAGTATATTGGTGAAGAGCAACTCAAACCAGCCGCCCACTGTTACAATACCAGGCACCACGCCATAGAGCACCGCAGCCACCAGCACCACGCTTATAAACAGTGCCACCAGCGAGCCCTTGAGGTTTGCCTCCGGATATTTCTTGTAATAGAAAACAAGGACAATGGCAGGAATACACAACAGATTAAGCAGGTGCACACCTATAGACAGACCTGTCATATATGTTATGAGGATAAGCCAACGGTCAGAACCAGGCTTGTCGGCATTGTCCTCCCATTTCAGAATCAGCCAGAACACCACTGCGGTGAAGCATGAGGAATAAGCATATACCTCACCCTCTACAGCTGAGAACCAGAAAGTGTCAGAGAATGTGTATATCAATGCTCCCACCATACCTGATGCCTCTATGGCTATCATCTTCGCCATAGTCATCTCACTCCAGTCATCTATAAGCAGACGACGTACCAGATGGGTGATGGTCCAGAACAGGAACAATATACATCCAGCCGACAACAAGGCTGACATCATATTCACCATCTTGGCCACCTGTGTGGCGTCGCTGGCAAAATGAGTAAACAGGTTAGCCGTGAGCATGAAGAACGGGGCGCCTGGCGGGTGACCCACCTCCAAAAGATAACTCGTTGTAATAAACTCCGGACAGTCCCAGAAGGACGCTGTAGGCTCAATCGTAGAACAATACACAAAGGCTGCGACAAAGAATGTCAACCAGCCAAGCACATTGTCCACAAGTCTGAATTGTTTCATCTGTATATTGTTTGTTTTCGTTAACTTTATAGTCCTCACCTGCCCTCCCTACTCTAAGAGACAAACAGAAAGGTTTTTTACCTTAGACAATATTCCGTGCAAAGTTACAAATATTTTTCCAATAAAAAGAACTTTTAATAAAAAAAGTATATAGAATTGGGCTTCCATGTCTGTTCATGAAGCGGGAACTACAATTTCATTCTGCCCACCCATGCTTCACCATCATTTATGACATAATGTCATTATTCCACCTGTTTTGCTTACACTTTGATTTTCAGAACCGTCGAAATTTGAAGGTTTTCTTCACGAATTTGTCTTTCTCCCCAAAAAACACGTTATTTTCAAGAATTTACCAAAACACTGATTGTCAGATATTTGTACTTATGCGACATCTCCACGACTTGTCTTGCGCATTGTAAAAGCTATGCTTTCATGGTGTAAAAGCTATGCTTTCACAGCGTAATACGATAGCTTTCACCATGTCAAAGCTATGCTTTCATAGCGTAAAAGCTATCACTTTACATTCCTGACAGCAAAAAAGTCACAAAAAAACAGGTGCCACAGCCCCTTTCAGGACTCTGAGACACCTGTTTTGGATATAACTATAATATTTTACAAATGAACAAAGTGTAAGCAAATAGGCGCATCTGCTTACACTTTGCTTTCATCTATCACTTATAATTCACCTTCTGCTGTATAGGTCTGTTCATGGCCTGGCTGTTGCGCAGGTCATATCCAGAGAACTTACCAGCTGTGTAGTTCTGCCACAACATCTGGTGAGAAACGTAGTACTCGTTACCTTCCTTGATAATCACGTCAACATCCAGAGTGCGGTGTGAGGTCTCATAAGGATAGTTTGGCTCTTTATATACATGCCAGTCAGACTCAGTAACGATAGCCTTCACGAACTTGGCACCGAACTTCGCTTTAGCCTTTGCTGTTGCCTGATTCTGTATCTCTGCAGACACAGATGCTGCCTTTGGCATATTTACAGGCTTTGAAGAAGCCGCACCAGCTGCCTTCAACCAGCCAAGACGCTTGTTCTGTAAATAGTAGTTGTACTGCTCCTGTATATCCTGGAACTGCTCATCCTTGCTTTTCCATGGATGGCTGGCAAGGTCCTCATACATGTATCCAGCCTCACGCATGAGGTTTGCACATGCTGCATTATTTCCTGCCGCGTCACACTGCTTGATAGCCTCCAGAGTTCCCTTCAGCACGCTGCGGACAACATTGTAAGGAGTATTTGCATGCAGTATGTCCTCGGCCATGCTCTGCACTTCATCCCAACGCTTCTGACGCTGTATCTCTGTTTCTATAAGACTAATAGTTCTACCGTCTTTCAAGGTTATGTTACGCTGGTTCTTAGCTCCAGGATAAACCTCTTTCCATCCCTGCTTAGGATGCTGCTCGTATGGGAACACAGCCACCTTGTCAAAGCGATAGTTATCCTGCATCAGACGCGCACGAATGTAACACTGATAGCCTGATACCTCTTTTGGATTCATCATGAAGTAAGAATAGTATGCTGCAAATGAGATATCAGTGATATGTACCTGCTTTACGCCGTTGGCCGTCTTGCAGTCCTCAAACTCAAGCAGTTCGTATGGCACATGACGGCCTTCTGCCTCTGTACGTGTGCATGTATTGCAGAAGTCAACGTAACCTTTCTCTACTTTTGGATTGGTAACATCATAGAAGTCGGCATTGTCTGTAATAGAGTAAATAAACAGATTTTTGTCAAGTTCCTTCAATGACTTTGGGTATTTATCCGCACTTGAAGACGATGATGAACTGCTGTTGTCGCTGGAAGATGTCTCTATGCCTGTAGAACTGCTGACAGCATCGCCTGCAGCTGCCTTAGCCTCATAGCCAGCCATTTTTGCTTTGTTCTCAACTTTGTCTTTTACGGCTGACTTGGCTTTTTTCATCAAGCCGCCAAATTGTGCACTTGCAGTTACCTGCACTCCGAATGTAACGGAAGCAAGCATCGCCACATTGAATAAAACTTTTCTCATAGTCTTTTTCTTTTGTTTGGTTAATAATATAGATAACACAAAAAAATGTCCGCATACACAGTCTTAGACTGCATATACGAACATTCGTCTTTTATCTCTTTGAGAAATTAGTGAGTGAGTGAGTGATATGCATATTATTGGATTGAGCAATTTTTTGCCCAACTAGATCTATCGCACTAACTTTATTTAACTCACTTGTTACCATTTTACAAATACTCTACACCTTTTTATATGAATATTTGACTACAAAGATAGTCATTTTTTCTGAAAATCCAAAAAAACAAACAACTTTATTGTAAAAAAACACCGTAATTTGTTATACTACGATATAGCTAATGGTATCTGTACGCCCACCATTGGGACAACAAGGTATGACTCGTTCTCGGTTAGTACATTTATATATTTACGTATTATAATCCAGCTAAAAGGTGTAACAGCCAATTCACGAGAAATGCCCCGTATATCAGCAGTATATATCTCAACAACTTTCCTATTGTGATGGATATAAACGTAACAAATACATTGGCTCTCATCAAGCCTAAAAGGATGGTTATGGCAGAACCGAGTATCGGTATGAACGCGAAGAAGCCCATCCATGCTCCCCTGCCTCTCATAAAGCGGCGCGCCTTGTCCATGTGTTCCGGCTTAACATGCAGGTATTTCTCAAACCATTCCTCACGTCCCAACCTGCCTATACAATAGTTGAACACACTGCCCAAGACATTACCTGCCGTACCATAGGCTATAAGCATCCAAGGCTCCACACCCATCGCCAACAGGGCCAACATTACCGCCTCACTGGAGAATGGGAAGAAACTGCCTGCAAGGAAAGAGGCAAGGAACATTCCCCAAGGGCCGAACTGTATCAGTGTATCCAACATAGAAGAGGCTTATATACTGTTAATCAATGACACAAGCATCTGCTGGTTGTAATACAGGAAAACGGGCAAGAGAAGCCACCCCGGTGTGAGCATACCAAACAGAAACGACCATAACACTTTGAGCGACTTAGCCTTGACACCTGTATACATATATATAATGAGTATCACTGCCGCTGCAAGACTATATACATTAAACAAACCCGCTATGCCTATCATCACTCCCGAGAGATAGCTCATAGTCTTGGCGTCTTCACTACGAGAGGCTCCGCTCAGTATTATAAAACTGATGACAATAGGTACACCTATCTGCGCTATCATTGGCAGTCCTATCAAATACAGTACTACACCAATGACAACGCAGATAAGCGACAGTGTCCATCTATTTATATAAAGGTTCAGCAAACTACAGGTCCTTTCCTATGTCTCTTCTGTTATACTTTCCCTCAAATTTTATCTTCTCAGCTTCCTTGAATGACTTCTGCAGAGCCTCTTCCTTCGTTTCTCCATAAGAACTTACGCAGATGACGCGTCCGCCGGCTGTAACAACCTGACCATCCTTTATAGCGGTACCGGCATGGAATACTATTGAGCCTTCCACATCGTCTATACCTGTGATGACAAATCCCTTCTTGTATTCCTGAGGATAGCCGCCACTGACCATCATCACGCATACTACCGAACGAGAGTCAAACTCTACAGTACGCTTGTCGAGGTTGCCCTCTGCCACACCCTCGAAGAGGTCAACGATGTCGCTCTTCAGACGCAGCATTACAGACTCTGTCTCAGGGTCACCCATGCGGCAGTTGTACTCTATCACCATTGGCTCTCCGTTCACGTTGATAAGTCCGAAGAAGATAAAGCCCTTATAGTCTATGCCGTCTGCCGCCAAGCCGTCAACTGTTGGCTTTATTATTCTCTCCTCAACCTTCTGCATCCACTCCTTGGTGGCAAACGGAACAGGTGTCACGCTACCCATGCCACCGGTGTTAAGGCCTGTGTCGCCCTCGCCAATACGCTTATAGTCCTTAGCCTCTGGCAATATCTGATAGTGCTTGCCGTCTGTAAGCACGAAGACTGAGCACTCGATACCGCTAAGGAACTCCTCTATGACGACACGCGAAGATGCGTTTCCGAACATGCCTCCCAGCATCTCTTTCAACTCACGCTTTGCCTCGTCAAGGTTGTCAATGATTAACACGCCCTTTCCTGCACAAAGACCGTCAGCCTTAAGCACGTATGGTGCCTGCAGTGTCTCAAGGAACTTCAATCCCTCCTCCAGATGCTCACCATCAAATGTGGCATAGGCGGCGGTAGGAATGTTGTGCCTCTTCATAAACTGCTTGGCAAAGTCCTTTGAGCCTTCAAGCACTGCTCCCTGCTTTGAGGGACCGATAACAGGAATGGCTGCGGTAGCAGGGTCAGACTTCATGTTGTCATATATACCCTTTACCAATGGGTCCTCCGGACCTACCACTACCATGTCAACGCCCTGCTCTACAACGAACTTCTTTATTGCGTCAAAGTCGGTGGCCTTTATGTCCACGTTCTCTCCCTTTCCTCCTACTCCGTCTGTTCCGCCATTACCTGGCGCAATGTATAGTTTCTCACATTTCTCACTCTGTGCTATCTTCCAAGCGAGAGCATGCTCACGGCCACCTGAGCCCAAAAGTAGTATCTTCATAACGTTTTATTTTAAGTAATCATCAAAATATCTTGTAATCTTCTCATGCAGATGAACCGACATGTGGCCCTGCATATTGTGTCCCTCTCCCGGATATACATATAAATCAGGATACGTACCTGCCTCGTTACACTGGTTTAGGAACAACATCGTATTCTGCGGCACCACCACATCATCATTCATTCCAATGATGATAAGCAGTCTGCCCTGCAGTCTGTCCGCCTTTCTCTCCAGATTGGTTTTCTCATATCCCTCTGGATTCTGCTCCGGGGTGTCCATATATCTCTCGGTGTACATCACCTCGTACTTTTCCCAGTTTATCACTGGTCCGCCGGCTACTCCCACCTTAAACACATCCGGATGCTCGGTCATCAACGATATAGTCATAAAGCCGCCGTAGCTCCATCCATGCACTCCCAGTCGGTCTGTGTCTATATATGGCAATGACTGCAGGTATTCCACACCTTTCATCTGATCTTGCATCTCCACCTGTCCCAACTGGCGGAATGTGGCTTGCTCAAAAGCCTTTCCCCTATGTTCCGAGCCTCTGTTATCCAGTACGAAGACTATATAGCCCTTTTGTGCCATATATGTCTCCCAACTGCGGGAGTTCCAGTGCCATGTGGCCTCTATGTTATGCGCATGAGGTCCGCCATAGACATATACCACTGTGGGGTATTGTTTCTTTTTATCAAAGTGGGGCGGCAACACCATACGGTAATACAGGTCGGTCTTACCGTCAGCGGCCTTCAGTGTTCCCTGTGTATAGGTCGGAACCTCATATTCCTCCCAAGGGTTTCTTGCCTCTATATTAAATCCTACGCCTTTGTCTCCCTTTGAGGTGGAGCACAAGGTCCACGCACGGGCTACATCAGGTGCACTCCACTGGTCTAACAACCTCGTACCGTCTGCAGACAGTTTGCCGTCATGTGAGCCGATTCCATTATCCAACTCTACCATCTTGCCATCGGCAATGCCCACGGCAAAGATATTACGTTGCAACGGATTCTTCTTATTGCCACACACTATGACAGTGCGCTCCTCCTGGTTAAATCCCAATATCTTTGTTACTACCCACTCTCCCTTTGTCAGTTGTCTTACACATTGACCACTGACGGCATCATATAAGTACAGATGCCAATATCCGTCCTTCTGACTCCAATATATAAACTTATCCCCGTCCCAAGGCAGGAAGGTGACAGGATGTTGCGGCTCTACGTATTTCTCATCTTCCTCCGTCAACAGGGTACGCTTTTTCTCACCTGTAGCCACGTCATACTGCTCCAGTCTTGACACATTCTGGTCCCTGTTCAACTCTATGAGATATAAAGAGGTGCCGTCTGGTGCCCAGGCGATGTTGGTAAAGTATCTGTCTGTCACATCACCTGTCTTCAGCCATACAGTAGTGTCTCTTTCTATGTCATACACCCCTATAGTAACCTTATGGCTCGTCTGTCCTGCCATAGGGTATTTATCAGACTCATATGTAGCAATGGAAGTAAAGGTGTTTACCTGAGGATAGTCTGTCACCATAGACTGGTCCATCCTATAGAACGCAAGTTTTTTGCCGTCACCAGACCAGAATGTACCTTTTTCTATGCCAAACTCATTACGATGGACACTCCTGCCATATACTATCTCACGCGAGCCGTCAAAGGAGAGCTGGCGCTCCGTTCCGTCAGACAGACGCACCCATAAATTATTATCACGGGAAAAAGCATCTGTCTTGCTGTCGCTGTTCCACTCTAATGAGCCTGTGCACTTCTGTGAGAAGACAATCTCTTTTTTCTGATAATCATACAGTAACCTTTCCTGAGGTGTCAGCACCAGCACCCATGAGCGGTCTTTGTAAGGGAAAGACACATTCAGAAGATTAACGCCGATGCAGGCATCTTCCGAGCCAAACGCTTCCTGTATGTCATCAAGAGAGAACAGTTCTGTTTCCTTACCCGTATCAGACACCCCCACCACATTATCTATGTACTTTCTCATCAGCACATTGCCATGCCATAGATAATAACGTTTCTCCGGCGACATCTCGTTATAGTGTATGCCGCCGAAGTTTAAGTCCTCAAGAGTGAACTGCCTCTTCTGTGCCATCATTGTTGTTGTACAATATATCAGCAGTAGAATAATAAACTTACTCCGCATCATCATGTTGCTGCCCAAACATTTTCCTGCGCATCTTCTGACGATCTGCTCGTGTCTCTCTTTCACCATCTTTCTTGTATTTTCCCTCACGCGATGATTTCCATCCGTCTCTCTTCTCTCTTCTTTCCCCTCTGAATTCTCTCTTGTCACCCTTAAATTCTCTCTTATCGCCTCTGAACTCCCTCTTGTCACCTTTGAACTCCCGACGTTCTCTTCTTTCTCCTCTGAATTCTCTTTTCTCTTCTGCACGTCTTTGTTTCTCAAGCGACGTAAAGCGGAATGACAATATGTCTGCTTCCTCGTTATCTATCCTCTCCTCCTGTTTCTTCTCAAAGTCCTGACGTTTCCAGGTACGACGTTTCTCAGCCATAAACTGCTTCTCCATGTCAGTCTTGACCACGCCACCCTCTTCTCTGAAATTGCTCAACTTGCCGTCAAACAACACATACTTTCTGAACTCACATTCCAGCGAGCCGTTATAGAGAGGAAGTTTCACGCTTGGCTTCAATCCTATCTGCTGGAAACACTCTTCCCTATATGACAGCACCCATGCCTCGCCCTCCTTGAATGCACGCTTCAGGCGCTCACCTATCATCTTGTATGTTCCTAACAGGTCAGGAGTGGATATTCGCTCTCCATAAGGAGGGTTGGTTACTATTATGGCTTTCTCGGAATGTCCGTTGAAGTCTTTGAAATCCTGCTGGCTTATCGTTACATCAGCCGTCAATCCTGCTGCCTTGACGTTGTTGGCAGCCATATCTACGGCTTTCACGCTTATGTCATAGCCATATACATGATGCGTAAATTCACGTTCCTCGGAATCATCATTGTATATCTCGTCAAACAGTTCCTGGTCAAAATCTGCCCACTTCTCAAAGGCATACTCTTTTCGGAACACTCCCGGAGCTATGTTTCTTGCAATAAGCGCTGCCTCTATAGGCAAGGTGCCACTTCCACACATTGGGTCTATGAAGTCACACTCGCCCTTCCAGCCTGTCATCAGTATCATACCGGCAGCCAGCACCTCGTTGAGCGGTGCCTCCACTGTCTCCTGTCTGTATCCACGACGGTGCAGTGATTCTCCACTTGAATCCAATGCCAATGTCGCCTCATTACCAGAGATGTGGATATTCAGCCTCATATCAGGGTCTGTTATCGAGATACTTGGGCGCTTACCTGTCTTTTCCCTGAACTGATCCACTATGGCGTCTTTCACCTTATATGTGACGAAACGTGAGTTTGAGAAAGTATCACTATAGACTACGGAATCTACGGTAAATGTTTTTCCCTCCGTTATGTACTCACTCCAATCTACCGTCTTCACTGCCTCATACACATCATCTGCTGACGAAGCCGTGAAGTGTTTTATAGGCTTCAGCACCCTCACTGCTGTTCTCAATGCGAAGTTTGCCTTATACAGCATTGCCTTGTCGCCGGTAAATGTTACCACGCGACAACCTTTTTCTACATTATTCGCACCTAAAGCCGTCAACTCTTGTGCAAGTACATCTTCAAGACCCATAAAGGTCTTTGCCACCATTTCAAATTCCATACCCATTCTCAAAACCTTTCATCACCTTTAGGTTCTTATATATCTTTGTGTCTGGTGCTATGTTGTCTGTAACCCATCTGTTAGCACCTATTACGCTTCTGTCTCCTATTGTTATCCTTCCAAGTATCGTTGCATTAGAATATACCACCACATCATTACCAAGTATAGGATGACGCGGAATACCCTTTATCGGGTTACCGTTCTCATCCAACGGGAATGAGAGTGCTCCAAGTGTCACACCCTGATACAACTTCACATTATCTCCTATTATACATGTAGCACCTATCACGACACCTGTGCCATGGTCAATAGTGAAATGATGTCCTATCTGCGCGGCAGGATGTATATCTATTCCTGTCTCAGAGTGTGCAAGCTCACTTATCATACGCGGTATAAGCGGTACATTGAGCAAATACAGTTCGTGGGCAAAACGATAGTTTACCAATGCGCGTATCACCGGATAGCAACATATTATCTCACCCAGCGATGTAGCCGCCGGGTCACCGTTAAACGCAGCCTCAACGTCTGTTGCCAATATCTCACGCATCTTAGGCAAACGGCGAACTATCTCCTCCGTTATCTCTATTGCCTGCTTGCGTATTTCATCTATCCGCACTTCCTCGTCTTCAGCCATGCCAAAGCATAAGCCGGCCATAATCTGTTTTTTCAAGATACGGCAAAAGCGCTCCAAAGACACTCCAATGTGATATTTCAGTCCGTGTTCTGTCACCTTTGACTGTCCGAAATATCCTGGGAATATCACACTTCTGACTAACTGCACAGCTTCGCCAAGAGCATCGTTTGACGGCAACGGTACATTATCATGCACTCGATGGAACATCTCCTTAAGACATTCCTGACATGACAATTCCTCTACGGCTTTATCTATCGTATTACCCACTTTATTATTACTTTATATAGAAAGAGTGTTATATCACTGTCTTAGAACGAGAACTGCACCTGTGCCATAAACTTACCATAGTTGCCTGGTATTCCTGACACTGCCTTCATCTCGTCGCTCAAGATACTATAGTTATACTGTGCCTGTACACGGCATTTCGTATGCATCCAATACTGTACGCCAAACAACAGGTCTGTCTGCTTGTATTTCATATCGGTGTTACGGTTCAGGTAATCCACCTGTGCCACGATATCCATACCTTTATATACAGGCTGGGTGAGTGATGCGTATGCACCGAAGCTGTGACACTCTCCGTCACGACCTCCTATAACCTCACCACGCAATACTGTGCAACGGTTCTTGTAGTAGTCATTACCCTTTATGCTTGACATCCACTCGCAGCCTACAGCATAGCGGTCACTGCGATATGTCTCGCCCTGACTGATGTGTGATGTCTTCACCTCATCCACCATCACACCGTCAACCTCAATCTTGTTGCCAGTCAGCTTCACCACGTCATTATACTTAGATGTAGTCACAGCGCAGCCGTAACCTTTCTGACCTGAAACAGATACGCGGAAGTTCTTTACAGGCTTATACTCCAGCTTGGCAATGATATTCTTCTGATTGTTCTGGTCATTCTTGTTTATCTGACCACCGTTTACTACTTCTACGACATATCGCAGGTGGTTGTTAAACAAGTCACCATACATCATCAGTCCCATATCACGACCAGAGCCATTGCTCATCAATGGGTCAGAGCCGCAAAGCCAAGATATACCCAAAGGCGCACAGTTGATGCTCTCGAAGATACGTGGTGAGAGAGGATTGGTCATTGACAATTCTGTCTTTGACTGTCCCAAACGGAAGTTCACCGCCTTTGACGGGCGATACTCCATATAATACTCCAGCAGATTACCAGCCTTGAACTCATGCATGATAAACGCATAGAAATGTGGTGCGATATCTGCGCCGAGCATCATTACCACACGCTTCATGTCAAACGTATTAGTGTTCTTGCCATTCTCTTGCATTGTAGCGGTATAACCTGCCTGAGCATATCCCAACACCTTTATGCGTGACAACACTGACTGTGCCCAATATGCCACATCCTTTTCGTTTTTCTCTTCCGGAGCCGGCAAGAGCGCATTCTTGCTCTCCAGCATAGCCTGTTCTGTGTTTGCTGTTGAGATATTGAACTCACTCGTCTCAGTCTCTGCAATTGCTATCGCAGCACATCCCATCATAAGTATCAGGGATAAAAATACCTTTTTCATTATTCTTGTTATTTCAAATATTAACCTGTCTTTCTACCTTATATATAATTTAATTCTTCAAATCCTCCTCGGTAAGGAAATCCAAATTGTTTTGTTTTATCACCTCATCAGCTTTCTCTGCATTATCTGCACGGAATGTAAGCACACCCTTGCCCTCAAGCAAGAAAGAATACATATACTTAATACCTACGCCAGCCTCTGTGATAAGTGTCATCACGTCAGCCGCGGCACCTACCTTATTATCTTTCAGTCTGATGGCATGTACGTCACTCAACGTAACATTAATATTCTTGTCACGCAGTTTATGATAAGCCTTCTCCGTATCACTGCATATAATGCGGTAAATACCGAAGTCAGCAGTATCGCTTATATTACTTATAACGATGCTAATGCCGTTATCTCTCAACAACTTCAGAACATTCAGCAGAGCCCCGCTCTTGTTCTCAATGAATATTGAAATTTGTTTAACTGTCATAGTAGTATTTAATATGTTATAGGTTATGTCTTACAAGTTTTGAGTTTTGAGTTATGAGTTCTTGCTTTGGCAAGTGTCACTGCATGCCAAGCGATGGGTTATGAGCTATTAATTATGAATTATGAATTATGAATTAACTCTTACGTTCACGCCCTGTTGCCTCAACCACTGTTTCAGTTCCGGCACTGGTATCTCTCCAAAATGGAACACACTGGCTGCCAAGGCTGCATCTGCCTTTCCCTGGGTAAAGACATCGAGGAAGTGCTCACGCTTACCTGCTCCTCCTGATGCTATTATAGGTATAGGCAACTGTTCTGACAACATTGCCAGCGCCTCATTGGCAAATCCCTGCTTTACTCCGTCGTGGTTCATTGAGGTAAAGAGTATCTCACCAGCACCGCGGTCACTCACTTCCTTTGCCCAGTCTAACAACGTACGCTCCACACGTATTCTGCCTCCGTTCACATAGCAATGCCAGCCGTCCTCATCATTGCGTGCATCTATAGCGCACACACACACCTGCGAACCGAAATGTCTCACTATCTCATCTATCAGTTCCGGTCTGCGCAATGCAGCACTATTCACGCTCACCTTGTCTGCTCCAGCCGCAAGCATACGCTCCACATCCTCCAAGGCGTTGATGCCGCCACCCACAGTGAACGGTATGTTTATCTCCTGTGCCACGCGGGTTACCATATCGGTGAATGTCTTTCTTCCCTCGTGTGAAGCTGTAATATCAAGATATACCAATTCATCAGCACCCTGATCACTGTACATCTTACCCAACTCCACCGGGTCGCCAGCAGAACGCAAATTAACGAAGTTCGTACCCTTTACTGTCTAGCCATTCTTTACATCAAGACAAGGAATTATTCTTTTTGCTAACATTATATGACAAGCAAGTTATGAATTTAAGAGACCCACCCCAACCCTCCCTGCAGGGAGGGGGTACAGTCATCGTACCTATTAAACTATTAATTTATGAATTATAATTATGAAACAAGCGGCTGAGGTCTATCCTGCCCTCATACCATGCCTTACCGAACACCACGGCCGGTATGCCGGCCTGCTCCAGTTCTTCTATATCATTATTACAACTCACGCCACCAGAGGCGATGAGATGCATCTGAGGAAATTCCGCCATTATTTGCTTGTACAATTCTACAGCAGGACCAGCCAATGTGCCGTCTTTGCTTATCTCCGTACACAACACATTACGCACGCCCTTCTCCACATATTTCCTCAAGAATGGCATCAGGTCATCAGAAGAATCTTCCTTCCAACCGTTGATACTTATCTTTCCGTTGCGCACATCAGCTCCTAAGATGATACGGTCTGCACCATATCTGTCTATCCACTGACAACACTTCACCGGATCCGTAACGGCTATACTACCCAAAGTAACCATAGCGGCACCGGCAGCAAAAGCCTTCTCTATGTCTTCCTCGGTCTTAATACCTCCGCCGAAGTCCACAGTAAGATTTGTAGCCTCAGTGATAGCTTTCAGCACTGCGTCATTGACTATATGCTTTGACTTAGCTCCGTCAAGGTCAACCACGTGCAGGCGCTTGAAGCCCAACCGTTCAAACTCCTTGGCTTGTGACACCGGGTCCTCATTATATACTTTCTTACTGTCATACTCTCCCTTGGTAAGCCTTACGCACTTACCTTCTATCAAATCTATGGCTGGTATCAGTTCAATCATTTCTTTACAACTTCTTGTCCTGGCAAGCATCATCACATGCCGAACTGTGAGTATTCTGGAGTTAAGAGTTGATATTCATAAAGTTTCTCAATATCATCTCTCCCACCTTTCCGCTCTTCTCAGGGTGAAACTGCGTAGCATAGAAATTACCCTTACGCAACGCAGCTGAATAATCAAGCGTAAAATGCGCCGTTGCTATTGTGTATTCCTCATGCAATGGTACATAATAACTATGCACGAAATAGACGAAATCCTCATTGCGCAGTCCCTCAAACAAGCCGCCCTTTTTCTCCTCGTCCTTGCGGAACGTCAGGCTGTTCCAGCCCATCTGAGGTATCTTATCCTCATGACACACAGGGCGAAACTTTTTAACATCCATAGGGAATACACCGAGGCAATCAGTGTCACCCTCTTCTGAGTGGCTGCACAACAACTGCTGTCCGATACATATTCCAAGTACAGGCTGCTTCAAATCTTTTATAAGGCGATCCAGTCCCCTTTCACGAAGGTATGCCATGGCATTATGAGCCTCGCCCTGTCCGGGAAATATCACACGGTCGGCGCTCAGCAACTGCTCTGCATCATCAGTCAGTACTGGCTCTATGCCGAGACGTTTTACAGCATTTATGACACTGAATATATTTCCCGCATTATATTTTATAATTGCTACTTTCATCTCTTTGTGGACATTACACACGTAACTAATCTGCAAATTTACACTTTTTTTGCCAATTACACAATTATTCACTCTATTTTTTTAGATTTTGCTATTTCAGAAAAAAGAAGTACCTTTGCAAAAGATTTAACAAGGTACACACTATTATGACCATAATATCAAACAAAGAATACGAGGGGGAACGCCCTCTTTACGCCATACACGACACGCGACTTGAGAACGTGACAATACATTTTGGTGAGTCCTCTATAAAAGAGACAAGCAACATCGAGGCACAGGATTGCCGGTTCGAGGGCAAGTATGTGTTTTGGGAGACTTACGGATTCAAGGTTGACAACTGTTACTTCGCCGACTCGGCGCGCTCCAGCCTGTGGTACTCCGCGGACTGCCGCATGACCAACTGCAAGGTGGACGCTCCCAAAATGTTCAGGCGCATGAAAGGCATATACATTGCCGACACCGACTTTAACGACGGTCAGGAGATGCTATGGGATTGCAGCGATGTAGAGATGAACAATGTAAACATCAAGAACTGCGACTACTTGTTCATGCACACCAGCAACATAAAGATAGACAACTACCACCAAGACGGCAACTATTCTTTCCAGTACTCAAAGAACGTAGAGATACACAATGCTGTGATAAATTCAAAAGATGCCTTTTGGGAGACTGAGAATGTCACGCTCGTTGACTGCGAGGTCAACGGCGAGTATCTCGGCTGGTACGCAAAGAATATGCGCTTGGTACGCTGTCACCTTACTGGAGAACAACTGCTGTGCTATGTTGACGGACTGACGTTAGAGGACTGCACATTCGGTCCCGACGCCAACCTGATGTTTGAGTACTCCACAGTAAATGGCAACATCATCGGCGATGTTCACAGCATTAAGAACCCCACCTCAGGAGAGATAAACGTGGAGGGCAAGATAGGAGAATTAATTTGGGACGAGAACCAGAAACAACCAGCCAATGCAAGAGTTCGACAAAATAGTTAACCGCCGCGGCACTAACTGTTACAAATATGACGAGATGCCTAACGACGACACCATAGCCTTATGGGTCGCCGACATGGACTTTGAGACTGCACCATGCGTTACCGCCGCATTGAGGAAACGTATGGAGCATGGTTGTTTTGGCTACACTAAAGTACCAGAGTCTTTCTATGAGGCCACCATAAACTGGTTTGCCAGCCGTCACAAATGGGACGGCATAAAACGCGAGTGGATACTCTACACCAGCGGTGTCGTACCAGCGGTATCTGCCATCATCAAAGCAGTGACACAACCAGGCGACAAGGTTCTTGTGCAGACGCCGGCCTACAACTGTTTCTACTCGTCCATACGCAATAACAATTGTGAAGTTGCTGAGGTTCCTTTGCAATTGAATGCAAGCGTCCCCGAATACAGCACTGCCATAAGTCAACGTGACTATTTCTACACCATTGACTTTGACATGTTTGAAAAGACGTGCGCCGACCCTTCGGTAAAGGTCTTCCTGCTATGCAATCCCCACAATCCCACGGGACGTGTATGGTCACAATATGAGCTAATGCGAATGGGTGAGATATGCAAGCGCCACGGTGTGTTTGTCATTGCCGACGAGATACACTGCGAGTTTGTCAACTCCAGCCTTACACGCAACGCATTGCTTATTGAAAAGACAAGAGAGGAGCGCCCGCACTATCATCCTTTCATGTCAGTGAGCGACGCCCCTTGTGCCGTATGCCTGTCACCCAGCAAGGCATTCAATATCGCCGGCCTGCAGATAGCCAACATCGTAATAAAGGACGACAGCACACGCCGACGCGTGGACCGTGCCATAAACATCAACGAGGTTTGTGACGTTAACCCTTTCGGAGTCTTGGCTCTTGAGGCGGCGTACACCCCAGAGGGAGAAGAGTGGCTGCAACAACTTAACAGCTACATATACTCCAACTATCTCTTTGCAAAGGAATATATAGAGCATAACATTCCCCAATGGCATGTCTGCTCTCTTGAAGGCACTTACCTGATGTGGGTGGATATAGAGGCAAGCAGTGATAGCCATGTAACCAAGAATGACAAATTACATGACGCTGACGATTTGTGTGAATACCTGTTACAAGAAGCCAATGTCTATGTCAATTCCGGCACCATGTATGACCATTCTACAGCCGGACGACATTTTATCCGCATCAACCTCGCGACGCAACGCTCCCGACTGGCAGAAGGTATGCGCCGAATAGCTGAGAGTATAAATAGCACTGAGATATAATAAAGACAAGAACACTCAAAACATATAGAAGACATGAGAACATTACAAGAACTGACAAGACCTAATATATGGTCGCTGGCACCATACAGCAGTGCGCGCAACGAATACAGCGGACACGTAGCACACGTCTTTCTTGACGCAAACGAGAATCCATACAACGCTCCTTTCAACCGCTACCCTGACCCTCTGCAAGGCGAGGTAAAGCAGCGTCTGGCAAAGATAAAAGGAGTACCTGAGGAGTGCATCTTCCTCGGCAACGGTTCCGACGAGGCGATAGACTTGGTTTACCGTTGTTTCTGCGAACCCAAGAAAGACAACGTGGTTGCTATCTGTCCTACCTACGGCATGTATGAGGTATGCGCCGACATCAACAACGTGGAATACCGCCAGGTGATGCTTGACGAGCACTTCCAGGTAACAGCCGAGAAACTGCTCGCCGCCACCGACAGCAACACCAAGGTGATATGGATATGCTCACCCAACAACCCCACAGGCAACAATATCTACCGTGAGGAAATAATGAAGGTAATAGAGCAGTTTGATGGTCTTGTCATCGTTGACGAGGCTTACATCGATTTCTCAAGCGAGAAGACCATGTTGCAGCAGCTCGCCTCCCACCCCAACCTCATTGTGCTGCACACCATGAGCAAGGCATGGGGCTCTGCTGCCATCAGGCTCGGCATGGCTTTCGCACAGAAAGACATAATCAACATATTCAACAAGGTGAAATATCCTTACAACGTCAACCTGCTTACTCAGGAGCAGGCCATTAAGCGCCTTGACGACAAGATAAGCGTAGAGAAATGGGTTAACATGCTGTTGCTGGAACGTGGCAGGCTCATGCAGGCTTTCGCTGAACTGCCTATATGCGAGAAGGTTTACCCCACCGACGCGAACTTCTTCCTTGCCAAGATGACTGACGCACAAAAGATATATGACTATCTGGTGAACAAGGGTATCATAGTACGCAACCGTACACGCATAACCTTGTGCAACAACTGCCTGCGTGTAACCATAGGCACGAAGGATGAGAACGGAGAGTTGCTCGGAGCATTACGTTTCTATAAGGAATAACTATCAGCGTTCCAAAATATACTCACCCTAACACACTCCCCCGAAGATACACAGCTATCTTCGGGGGAGTCTGCATATCATGTCCCGTCAGTTCCCAAGCATTCTTTTCCAAAGAGTAAATTCACCAAGGCGTAACCGAAAAAATATACTTTTCTTTGGTAATACAAAAATAATGTTTACCTTTGTAACACGGTATTATAGGTTTAAGGGTGTAACTAACCTGAAATAGCAGAATCATTAATAAAAACGTTAATAACAACAATGGGATTATTTTCTGAAAGTGATAACAGTTTCCTAAAGGGGGTAAAGGTATTCTTCACCGGTTGCGGCGCTGTTTCATTCATCATGTTCGCACTGGTAATGTGCGTGGGCATACTTGTTGACGACGACGAGGACGAAGACAAAAAAGATGTTACAGAGTCACAGGTGGGACTGAGCGAGGCACGCGCAGACTCCGTGCAACGTCGTGACGTACTCGAAGGCGACCCTATGAAGGAGCTGGAATCGCTTACGGGTATGCCAGAGGTGAAGAAGGAGGTCAAGTCACTTGCCAATTTCATCAAGGTACAGAAACAACGCGAGGCTCAGGGATTGAAGACACCGAAGATATCATACCATCTGGTGTTCACCGGCAGCCCTGGTACGGGTAAGACCACCGTGGCGCGCATCATAGCCCGTATATACAAAGACCTTGGCGTACTCAAGAGCGGACACCTTGTTGAGACCGACCGCTCCGGACTGATAGCCGAGTATGTGGGACAGACAGGAGTGAAGACAAACCATCTGTGTGACTCTGCACTTAACGGTGTGCTGTTTATCGATGAAGCATATTCTCTCGTTGACGAGGGTGTCGGCGGCTATGGCAACGAGGCCATCGCAACACTGCTTAAGCGTATGGAGGATGACCGTGACAGACTCGTGGTAATCGTAGCAGGATACACTAATGAGATGAAGCGTTTTATTGACTCCAACCCCGGACTGCAGTCACGTTTCAACCGATACATTAACTTCCCCGACTTCAAGCCTGGCGAACTGGTGGAGATATTCATGAACCGCATGAACAAATACGGTTATAAGTTGGATGACGACGCAGACAAATACCTGCGCGAAAAATTCAAGTATGTATATCAACATAAGTCAAAGAACTTCGGTAACGGCCGTTACGTGCGCAACGTGTTTGAGCAGACCATAACCGAGCAAGCCAACCGCGTAGCGAAGTACTCTAATCCCTCAAAATCAGAGTTGAGCACTATCACCGTAGAGGACCTGCGCAAGGCTTGTGACTTCGTAAAATATTAATACTAAGGGATTATGAAAAAACTATTGTCTTTAATCACTGCCCTGATAATTGCAGTGACAGCCCACGCCGACGTGCTGGGGGAATACAGTTTTGAGGGAACATTGGGAGGCAAGATTCCTGTGAAACTCAAGTTTGCCATCAACGGCGAAGAGATAGCCGTAGGCGAAATATACTATCCCAAGGCCAAGAATCCCGCACCTATTCTTGTCGTTGGCGGAATGGTAGAGGCAAGCGACTATTATTACTTGGAGGAATACCAGAGCGACGGCACCATTACCGGCAGGATGACATTCAAGATAGAAGAAGATGGCGGTGGCTACTACCGTATAACACAAGGTACATGGACCAATCCTCGCACAGACAAGAGTCTTGAGATGAAGAACTTCATGTCCAACAAAGAAGAGGTGCCTGTAACAAAATATCTTGACTATGAAGACCCGCAAAACATAGGACGTGAGTACTCATACTCCATATACAACCCCAACTACGGCAGTATGATGGGCGGATACGTAAAATTCCGTGGTGCCGGTAAGCACAAGCTGCATTTCGAGGTATGCAATACCCCAGGCAACATAGCCGAAGGCAAGAGCGCCCCTGACCGCCCCGCAGTACTGGGAGAATCCACCCATGACTATTTCTACTATGACAACGTTAACGATTGCGGCTACAGCTTCTGTGCTTACTTCTTCAAGAAGTTTGTAGTACTCAAGACCACAAGCAACCAAGAGTCACTGGGATGCTTCGGCATGGGTGTAGCCTTTGACGGCGTATATATCAAAACTAAACAATAGAACATTATGAAAAAAATCATTGCGACACTCATACTGGCGGTCACTGCCATATCCTCTTATGGAGAGATATATCTCGAGGACATAGACAAAGGATGGCCGACAAAGACTATCAGCAATGTGGCAAACGGGAGCATCGGCGTCCTACTGGAGAGTTTTGACAAGACATGGCCTACATGGATGGGAAAGACCATAAGGAATACCATGGAGAAAGGACTGTCTAAAGAGGTTCTTGACGAAGAGACAGAACTCACCGTTATCGTGGATGCCACCAACGGCTATGCGTCACTAGGCGACGCCGGCACCGACGGTGGTTATATGAATGCCTGCGTGTGGAACAGGGACAACGGTCACAAACTGCTGGCAGTATGCCTTGGAAAGCCTACCGACCCCTGCATAGAGATAGTATGTTTCTATGACTATAACCCACAGAAGAAGACCCTCACACCTGAGCCCGACATTCTCAAGGGCTACAGATGGAACGACAAAGGAGCATTCCCACAGATATACTGCAGGCTGCCAAGGACCGGCAAAGATATAACTATAGATGACTGGTGCAGCAACAGTCACATACGCCATACCTTCACATGGAACGGTATGAAGCCCGTGTACTCAAAGAGCGAGCCTATTAATGACGACGAAGAGCTTGAGCCAACCAACGACATCACCGTCAAGTTCAAGGGTACCTCTCCTAACATCAAGGACTTCATGACTGCCTTTATTAAGCATCCTTTTATCATGGAGCCTGTCATGGGTATGGAACCAAGCTGGGAACTTTTCCTAAACGGCATGAAACTGATGCCTGGTGAGTCTCTCACCGTTGACGTACAAAACGGATATGTAAACTATGAGTCAACAGAGTCTGACAACGAGCGTCTCGTTATACAGTGCTGCTACTGGAACTGCGCCGACAAGAAACACAAGATTGTGGCACTGTCCAATGATTCATATAAAAACGGTAAGGCAATAACGGGACAGTTCTCCGGTGTTGATTTCTACACCTATGACAATGATACCCATATAATGCAGATGATTTCTCCCTGCGACTTAGGTATTGAGTTTGACGCTGTCCCCGGTGTCTATGCCACCACACACAGCCTGCCACGCCAGGGAAAGACCATTGTCTTCACATTCCATACCACTACGGGTAAGAAAGAGAAGCGCGTAACGTGGAACGGCAACAAGTTTATGTAATCATACTATAACCAAAGACAAAAACGGGACTACACCATGGTGTAGTCCCGTTTTTATTTGCCTTTCATTCCCCCACTTAACACTCAAAGTCAAGGCATGAGCGCTGTACCGTGAACGGACGGACCTTACCGTCTGCCACTGCCACATGCTTAGGGTGTACGGCGTATGCCTTCAGAGCCTCAAAGTCTGTGAAAGTGCTGTCAAGCATCACATCGGCATTTGATGTTTCCAGCCTGCCGTCAATAATCACCTTGATACTTGTCAGTCCCTGTATCTCTCCCATAAGGGCCTCAAGTCCCTCCTTGATTCCCTTTTTGGCTGTTACCTTCTCCTCCTCAGTCAACTCTGGGTTCAGAGTCCATAAAATAATATGCTTTACCATAATATAATAAGTTGTTAATATCCTTCACTGTCTTCCGAACTGCAAAATTACGAAAATTTTCTTAAAAACCAGTGCTTTGTCTTGGTTTAATTACCTGGCTAAGTTCTCACTTGCTTTTTAGACAATCCTTATATCCTTTACAATGCTTTTAATCCTATTATTGATACAATAAGCGTAGTAAGGAAGAACAACCTCCAAAAGGTTACAGGCTCGCGAAATATGAAAATTCCGACGAGCACAGCACCGACGGCACCTATTCCGGTCCATACGGGATATGCTGTTCCTATTGGTATCGTCTGAGTGGCTTTGGCAAGGAACACGGCACTAAGCACATACATAATAGCAAATGCAGAAATCCAAGTCCACCACTCCACGCCTGTGACTCCCTTTGCCTTACCGAGACTATATGTGAAACCTACTTCACAAAGTCCCGCAATAATCAATATAATCCAATTCATTCTTCGTATCCATGCCTATTGAGGGCTGCAAGACTATCTCGGTGACTCCTTCCAAGGCTTTTTTTATGACTCAATATCATAGGTATTCAAATCTTGATAGTCAGCGACTTAACCACCAAAAGTGACAAGTGACATTTAAAATGCACAACTTCTTGTGAGAAGAAACGAAAAGCGGAACCAACCCACTTAAGGTCAGCTCTGCTTGCTCGTTTATTGGTTATAACTTCAATCTTTCAACTCTTCAATCCTTCAACACTTTTATTGTCGTTCCGTCACTCATCTTCTGGATGTTCATTCCCTTCTGAGGTCGAGAGATAGATTTGCCATCGATGGAGAAGTTGCTCTTAACCTTGAGGTAAACGTTACCACTTACGTTATTGATAGCCGTTGGTATGTCATCCACAATATTACTGAAATCTTTCCAGTAATCGGCATTCTTGTAACTATCTTTCGAGCCCTCTGGTACATGCACAGTGGTAGATTCGTCGAAACCAGGATCACCAGTCAATACCTGAGGATTAATCGCTTCATTATAAATCGTAACAAGATTAGGACAATTAGAGAAAGCATCTTCACCTATCACAGTCACACTCTCGGGAATGGTGACGGAAACAAGGTTAGGAGAATCCTTGAACGCTCCATCATCGATTTTCGTCACATCATACGTTTTATTATCATAGACTACTGTGTTTGGAATAACAACATTATCAGAATAAGGTTCATTACCCTGAACTACTGTTGCTTCATCCCCTGATATTTCATAGCATATTCCATCTATATATACTATTGTAATATCATCCACTATTTTTGAGAATAACATCCAACGGTAATCTGCTTGATATAATTCTTTTGTTCCGACTGGAACATGTAGCGTAGCGGTTGAATAGCTAGTAAACGTCTCTTCCCATATACCCTGAGGTATCATTGACTCATTATACACATCATTCAGTTCTGAACAGCCATTGAAAGCAGAATTACCGATGTTTTTTACGCTACCAGGTATTCTGACAGATGTAAGGCTAGTGCAACCACTAAAAGCAGCATATCCTATACTATTCACACTATTAGGTATAATAATAGAAGCAAGACTAGTGCAACCACCAAAAGCACTGCGACCAATTACTGTTACGCCATAAGGTATGGAGACTGATATCAGTCCCGAACATCCTACAAAAGCTTCATCATAGATACTTTTCACGCTGTTGGGGATAATTGTGTTTTTACATCCCGAAATTAGCATATTTGATGAAGTTTCTATTATAGCGTTACAATTATTTCTACTATCGTATATAGTATTTCCAGATTCGACAACAACGGAATAAACATTAGCTCCAAAAGCACACTGATCTATGAGTGTAACGCTACTAGGTATAGTAATTCGGGTAAGACTAGAGCATTCTTCAAACACATGATAACCTATGGATGTTATGCTGTGAGGTATTGTGACAGAGGTAATACCATAACACCCCCTAAAAGAATAATCTCTAATGTTTTTTACATCGTATATACTACCCTTATAGATTACAGATTCTGGAATTATTACATTACCCGAATAAGCTGTGGCATTTTCAGAAGAATCAAATGAGTAATATGTTACAGTAGCTACACCTGCATACAAATCGTAGTATATACCATTGATTTTTGCGTCGTATGCAAAAGAAGCAATAGTGAACAGCAACATTGTTGTTAATGATAAAATCCTTTTCATATTCGTTTAGTTTTGATTATTTATACAAAAAAAGTGGACGTTTTACTTCGTCTACGTTCTGTATGGTATCGCCAAACACCGTTGCAACCGTATATGAGTAAAAGCCCACGTGCTAACACGTGAGCGTTAATACTTTCACTCTTTGTTGCTCTTGAAATTGGCGATTTCTACAGAACAAGAATTCAAGCTAACGCTTCTGTTTCTATTTATCTTGTATTATAGTCCGAACTTATAACCTACCGTCAGAGTGAATACGCTATTCTTACAGTTCTTCACACCAGGGATAGTCTCTTTGTTCAGTCTTGTCAGACCTATCTGATAACGAGCATCTATCACAATAGGCACCTTGAACTGGTAAGAGACGCCAACAGGAATAGAGAAGTCAAACTTCTGGTACAAATCTTTCATGTCAACAGTGCCGTATATGTTCACATCTCTCATGACGCCTTCATCAAAGACATCCATCTCAGCTTCTCCACGCGCAAAGAATTTAGAGGTAACCAAAAAGCCAAGCTGCACACCTGCTTTTACTGCAAAGCCCTTAAAGATGTAATAGTTAGCCACTATTGGAATCTTGACGTAGCCCAAGATATCATTCTGGTCTTTTATCTTTACCCTGACAGGTCCGTCCCAGTATTCCACATCTTCCCACGCACAACCCTGTGTTGTGTAGTTCACACCAGCAGCAGCACTGAATTTCTCCGTGAACTGATATTCCGCCTCTCCACCGAAGATACAACCTACAGTCATCTTCTTTTCCAAATTCTGTCCGCTGCCTATGCTCAATGGCTCTACATTCGAAACTGATGAAATAACTCCTCCTGCGTAGGGTTGTAATGACCATGTACCTTTCTCAAACTGTGCATTTGCCGTTGTAGCCATTAAGGCGGCTACTGCAATCATAACAATCTTCTTCATGATATTACCGATTTAGTTAAATACTATATTCAAAATAACACTGTCTTGGCGAGCCTAATTCTTTTTTCAGGTTTTTGTCTTTTACGGCTCAAATAAACAGGTGTTCTGTTTCTTATCAGGAACAACCTAATGCAAAGATAATTAAATATGTTTAACACGCAAAGAAAATAGCATTATTTTTTGCAATTCGACCTTCGCAAGCACGATTTTTTCATTAAAAACAAACTCATAGATACTCTAAGGATTATAGGATTAAAGGATTTATGTTACCAGAAAGGCGAAAGTATATCAATCCTAAAATCCCTAGACAAAAGAAAAGCATTCTAAGGATTATAGGATTTAAGGATTTTGTTACAGAAAAACAAATGGATAGCTATCCTAAAATCCCAAAATCCGTAGAGAGAACAAACTACATAGAATAGGACATTTTTGTCATTGCTTGATTAAAATCATGTCAACGAAAAAACGCAATCTAGGAGAGAAAGAAGCCCCAAAAATGGGAAAAAGATGCGAAAAAACGACTTTTCGCACCCTCTTTTTCGTGAAAGCTATCACTTTACGATGTGAAAGCATAGCTTTTAGGGTGTCATTCGATAGCTTTCACACCCTGAAAGCATAGCTTTTAGAGGGTAAAAACTACCGTTTTTTTATGCTTTTTCAAAACCTATTACTGATTATCAAACAGTTACAACCATCCGTAGATTTCGCTGTACGCGGCCAGCGGGAAATAATTTTGAAATATCGCAAGGAAATGGGGGTAAGGAGAGACCGCCGATAGGACATTTTGGTGATTGGGCCCCAAAATGCATAATGCATAATTAATAATTAATAAGTATCTGTTCAAAATTAATTGTACATATAATTTATTTTTCACATTGATAAAAAATTCATGGTTAATTCATGGTCAATTCATGGAAATTCATGTTAAAAAAGAACCAGTTAACGTGTTTTATATTCGACATGAATTTCCATGAATATTCCATGAATTTTCACAAATTATTATATAAACCATTTCTGTTCTTCTACTTAATTAATAAATGAATAATGTATAATGTGTAACGTGTAATGTGTAATGTGTAATTATAACCTATACCAATAATATATACATACTGCAGACAATAAAACGCCACAGGGTGCGTTAACTTTATGGTGTCATTATTGACTCCTACGAATACTCGGAAAAATGAGGAGAAAAATATTATCCATAATACTATCAGTAATCACTATAACGGCATGGGCTGCTGACGAGGCCGCCACATACGCCGGCCACTCAGTGTTACGCTCAGGCAGCTGGGCCAAGATACAGGTGTGGGGCACTGGCATACGCCGACTGACTAACGACGTGATACGCCGTGCCGGTTTCAGCGATATGTCAAAGGTCAGAATTTACGGCTATGGCGGTGCACTGGTACCAGAGACCTTGACACAGGACTACATAGCCTCTCACGATGATTTGCAGGAGATACCCACCTGCACAATAGGAGGCGAGAAATACTTCATGGCACAAGGAAGCGTGAGCTGGAGCTCTGCTGAAACTACTCTGCGCACACGCAACCCATACTATGACTACGGCTGCTACTTCATCACAGAGGGCAGCGGAGAACCCCTGACGACCACTGAGGAGGAATTGCTCAACACGCAGAAAAATGACTACAGTTCCTATCACTACCTGCACGAGAAGGACCAGTATGCCTGGCACCAGATAGGACGTAACCTCGTGGAACTCTCCACCATTGAGAACGGAGAGACGGAGGAGTATCAGATTATAGTGCCTAAGGGCAACACGTCTGCAAACTTCCGTATCGTGATAACAGCACAGGCTAATGCATCATACACAGTGAAGGTGGGAGGTTCCTTTACATCTTCGGCATCGATGAAGAAATCGTCTGAATATGACAAGGCCGTGTTCCGCACTATCACTGGCGCGATAAAGGAGGAAGACCTGACTGAGACAAACGCCGACGGCGACTATATAGTGCCAGTGCAGATAGCCTGTACGGCTGACGGTCCGATACGCCTTGACTATATCGCCGCATCTTTTGACACCCCTTACGAGGCACAGAGTCTGGGCACCTCATACGACGCCGCGGAATATGTGTATAACATATCCAACCAGGACCACCATGCCGACGAAGCAGTAGATATGCTCATCATCATACCTACATCACAGAACGTGCTGAAACAGGCAGAGGCCCTGGCTGAGCTGCATCGTGTGAATGACGGCATGACAGTGCGCATAGTACCGGCAGACGAACTGTATAATGAGTTCTCAAGCGGCACGCCCGACGTATCGGCTTACCGCAGGTACCTGAAGATGTATTACGACAAGGACCAGACGGAGGACAAGTCACAGACAATAAAGACCTGTCTGCTGTTTGGCGACTGCGTATGGGACAACCGCATGATTACCCTCAACGGCACATCATACAATCCCGACAACTATCTGCTGGCATATCATACGGAGAACTCATACAACACGCTGAACAGCATAGTGAGCGATGACTTCATAGGAATACTGCAGGACAACCAGAAGATACACGCTGACGGTTTCTCTAACCGTAACATGAGAATAGACGTGGCGGTGGGACGACTGCCGGCAGCCAACAGTACACAGGCGCAGGCCATGGTGAATAAGATTACGCACTATGTCACCACTTCGCCCGCCGGTGCATGGCAGAACGAGATGATGTTCATAGGCGATGACAGCGACAACAACAGCCACATGCGCAACATCAACGCAAATGCAGACGACATCAGGAAGATGTTCCCCGGCTATGAAATAAAGAAGGTGATGTTTGACGCATACGAGAAGACACAGACATCTACCGGAGAGCAATATGCTGACGTTGAGACGTTGGTAAACAAACAGATAGCCAACGGAGCACTGGTAATGAACTATGGCGGACACGCCTCTGAGACTCAGTTGGCTGACGAGAAGATGCTGTTGCTTGCGGACTTCAAGAACATGCGCTGCGACAACTACCCTCTGTGGTTTACCGCCGCCTGCGAGACGATGCCTTTCTCTTCACTTACCGACAACATAGGCAAGACCGCCATACTCAACGCTGACGGCGCCGCCGTGGCTTTCGTGGGTACGGCAGGAACAGTGCTTGAGGAGATGAACTCCCGTATCAACAAGTACTTCATGAGATATGTATTGTCATTTGATGATGACGACCAGCCTGTGACCATAGGCGAAGCCCTGCGACGCTCTAAAAACAGCCTCATAGAAGGAACTGATGCCAGCGTGGGTACCGACATAACGATAAACAAGCACCACTACCAGTTGCTCGGCGACCCTGCCATGAGACTGGCACTGCCGCAATACAAGGCTGTAGTGGACGAGATAGACGGACAGTACCTGTCGGCTGAGGATGAAAACATTGTATCGATAAAGGGCAATAGCATAGTAACCGTCAAGGGACATATAACCGACAGACAGGGTAATGATGCGAAGAACTTTAACGGTACGGCAAGAATAACGGTAAAGGACAGCGAGCAGACCATAACATGCAGGGACCAGACTGACGCCACAACAGTATTCACGTTCCAGGATTATGACTCCAAGCTCTTCAGTGGCACATGCAACGTGGTGGACGGTGAGTTCTCACTGACTTTCCACACTCCTATTGACATTCACGATGACGGCAATAACGGTCTTATCACCATATATGCACGCGACGCGACTAACGCCATATCGGCTAACGGTGAGACAAAGCGCTTCAAGGTAGAGGGACTGGAAGAGGTAGTAAGCGACGGTGTGGGACCGGCTATCTATGCTTACCTCAACACTCCTGCCTTCACAAACGGCGCGGCAGTGGGTTACACCCCGTACTTCGTGGCTGAGATTACTGACAAGGACGGCATCAACGTGGTGGACGGGTCTATAGGCCACAACCTGGAACTGACGATTGACAACGACGCTACGATGACATACGACCTCAACGCTAACTTCGTATTTGAGGCCAACAGCTATGAGAGCGGACAGACATACTATGTGCTGCCTGCACTCTCTGCCGGATATCACACTCTGAGTTTCCGTGCGTGGGACCTGCTGAACAACAGCAGCACCGTGTCACTCAACTTCTATGTGACCAAAGGCCTGCAGCCTACCATTGACGACATAAGCGTAAGTCCTAACCCTATAACGTCATCAGCCACATTCTATGTGACACACGACATGCAGGGCAGCGAGGCCGACATATATATAGACATCATAGACACGAGCGGACGCATAGTGGAGACACTGCACTGGACCGATGCCCTGTCTGATGCCAACAAAACCTCCACTTACAAATGGACTCCTGAGGAGGTAAGCCGCGGACTGTATCTCTACAGGGTAAGGATGTCGGCTAACGGCAGCAAATATGTATCTAAGACAAAGAAACTGATAATAGCAAGATAAAATGATGAAAAAGACTCTCTTTATAGTAATGGCAATGTGCATAGGCACTATTGCGAAGGCTGACGAAAAGGTCTCTATGTTTAACCCTATACACACCGCTGTGGTGTCACAGACCATAGCGCCTGACGCACGTGCCGGCGGTATGGGTGACGTGGGTGCCGCTACCGACCCTGACGTGGCTTCACAGTACTGGAACCCAGCGAAGTATCCTTTCTGTATATCGCGCGCCGGCATCGGACTGAACTATACTCCGTGGCTGCGCCAACTGGTAAACGATATGAACATTGCATATCTCTCAGGCTACTACCGCATAGGCGACTACTCTGCCGTGTCGGCATCACTGCACTATTTCTCTCTCGGTGAGGTGTATTTCAGTGACGGCAATGGTAATGTGAGCGATATGACCATTAAGCCATACGAGATGTCTATCGACGCCGGTTACTCGCTGATGTTGTCAGAGACATTCTCTATAGGTGCGGCTGTACGCTATCTGTTCTCTGATATGTCATACTCCGCAAATGAGGAGGTGTCAGCATCGGGTGCTTTTGCCGCTGACTTGTCATGCTATTATCAGAACTACGTCAACATAGGTCAGCGTGAGTGTCAGCTGGGACTGGGTCTTAACATCAGCAACATAGGCTCAAAGATAACATTCGGCGGCAGCGACCGTTCTGAGTTTATACCGACAAACCTGAGACTGGGTGCGTCGCTGATGATTCCTATCAACGAGTATAACCGCTTCACCATAGCTGCCGACGCTAACAAGCTGCTTGTGCCTACATATCCTAAGAAACAGGAGGGCGAGGATGCAACGACGTATGATGACCGCGTACAGCGCGAGTATTACGATGTCGGCTCAATAGCTGGTATATTCAAGAGCTTCGGCGATGCTCCCGGCGGTTTCAAGGAGGAGATGCAAGAGATACAGTGGAGCGTAGGTGCGGAGTACACCTACAATGACAAGTTCTCTCTGCGCGCCGGTTATCACGATGAGGCACAGAACAAGGGTAACCGTAAGTATTTCACCGTGGGTGCAGGCTTTAAGATGAATGTATTCTCTCTTGATGCAGCATACGTAATATCAACGGCTCAGAGCAACCCTCTGGACCAGACGCTCCGCTTCTCACTGAACTTTGACCTTGACGGAATAAAAGACTTGTTGGGAAGGAGGTAATGCCTCTATAAAGACAAAAAAAAAAGCCAAACGACTACCTTAATGTATCGTTTGGCTCTTTTACGTTATTATAACTGACCGTGTCTATCGGTTCTGCAGTATTGCTGTATTCTACAGGGTTACGATATCCTCCTGAGTTACTGTACTCTCCAGAGTTGCTGTACTCTCCAGAGTTGCTATATTCAGCCGCATCATTGTATTCCACTATCTCTCCGTCACTTCGCTGAGCTTTCTTCTCAGCAGCAGACACTACAGCGGCTCCGCCGGCAGCACCTGCCGCAGCTCCTACCAACGTACCGAGGTCACTGCCATGCGCACCACCCACGATGCCTCCTATGGCAGAACCCACTACGGCACCTAACGAGGCACCAGACAAGGCACCACCGCCGATATTGCCACATGAGCTGAGCAATGACAAGCAGCATGCTCCCAATATAAGATTTCTCATAGGCTTATTTCTTTATTATCTTGACAAAACGTAAGACCTTCTTTATGAGAGAACGGTCTTTCTTGTCTATATGAGTCTCTAATATCCTCGTGCCCTTGACCAACGGCTTAATGTTATAGTCGGCTATAGAGGCAGGTATAAGACATGAGTGTCCCTCATGCAACACTATCTCTTTCTCCTCACCGTCATATCCGTTGAAGGAGAACTGGCAAGCGCCCTTGATGCACATGGAGATAATAAAGGAGTCATACTTCACCAGATTACGGTGGAAGGTTTCTGAGATATCCATCACGCGCACATCAAAGAACGGTGTGTCTATCACCTGTGCCGCAGTCTCAAGAGTATTACCGTAATGCGTACGGTAATCGGGCAGCACGTTGAAGTCTATGGCATCTATTGCCTGCTCGGTATGCAACTGTCGCGGCCGCCCGTCAAGTCCGGGACGGTTATAGTCAAATATACGGTATGTAACGTCACTTGACTGTTGCACCTCTGCCAGCAACACCCCGCCACATATAGCGTGTACCCTGCCGGCTGGTATGTAGAACACATCGCCCGGCCTCACCTCATGACGTGCCAAGACGTCGCATATAGTACCATCGGCTACACGACGTTTGTATTCCTCCTTGTCTATATTGCTTTTGAAACCGGCATAGAGCGCTGCCCCCGGTTCGGCGTCAATGATGTACCACATCTCTGTCTTGCCGAACTTACCATGACGTTTGGCTGCCAACTCATCATTGGGGTGCACCTGTATGCTGAGGTCGCTCTGCGCATCTATAAACTTTACCAGCAAAGGCAGTTTACCTCCATACTGTTTGAAGACAGCCTCACCAAGCAGGGCACTACCCCACTCCTCCACAACATCTATAAGACTCTGGCCTCTCTTGGAGCCATTGGCCACAATGCAGGGACTTGACTCCACTGCCGAGACTTCCCAACTCTCGCCTATAGGGTCGTCAGTCTGACACAGTCCCTTGTATGACTGTAATCTATGACCGCCCCACACCACCGTGTGCATATTAGGCTGAAAGAGCAAAGGATATACTGCCATGTCTGAGATATTATTATGAAAAACTGCCTCTGGCGTATCGTTTACAGATTCTCTTTTATCTTCTGTATCATCTCTGCGTATTCCTCATCGCTGAGATATACCTCACCCGGATTCATACGGAACACGCCTGGATAGTCCGGACCGCCCTTGTATTTAGGAGCGAGGTGGAAGTGCAGGTGTGACAGGGTATCTGAGTAAGCTCCGTAGTTTATCTTCTCAGGGTTGAACGCACGCTGCATAGCGCGTGTAGCCTGTGCCACGTCAGCCATGAAGTCATTACGCTGCTGGTCATTGAGCTCGTTGAGGTCATTAACGTGATGGTCATAAGCCACGAGGCAACGTCCACGGTATGTCTGCTCTTTGAAAAGGAATAGACGAGACACGCGCAAGTGGCATATTTCTATCATCAGGTCTTTCTGTGTCTGATTGTTAGTGCAATACAGACAATCTTTTGGATCACTATACATTTTTTTAGTTATGAGTTTTGAGACCCACCCCAAACCCTCCCTGTGAGGGAGGGAGCTGTTAGCAAAGGGATAAAGTCATTATTAATTATTAGTTAATTTATTAGTTACTAGTTTAGTCCCTGAACGTGCCGCCCTCACCATGAGAGAGTGATTAGCAAAGGGATAAATTAATTATTAATTATTAATTATGAATTATGAATTATGCATTATGAATTATGCATTATGCATTGTGAGTTGTGCATTGTGAGTTGTGCCTTCACCTTATCGTCTCAAGTGCCGACTTTAACTCCATCAGCTGGTCACGCACTTCTATGAGGTCTTCTATTATCTTGGCACTCTTATCTGCTCCGCTGCGGTTGGCATGCATCATCTTACGGGCGTTGGCTAACTTGAAGCCGCGCACCTTGACAAGATTATATATCACACGCAACTCCTCTATGTCACTCTTGCTGTACTGACGTACCTTGTTACCCACAGTGCGAGGCTTGAGGTGAGGAAACTCCTTCTCCCAATAGCGCAGGGTGGAAGCGGAGAGTCCGAACATCTCTGACACTTCCTTGATAGAGTAATATGCCTTTAAGTCCTTATTTAAATTAAGAGCCATCTGTTTATCTCACTTTTATATGTAGATACTCACTTTTCTTTCTATGCAAATGTACTAAAACAATTTCAGCCAACAAAATATTTTGTGTTAAATTTCGTCAGCCAAACGGTACACATCGGCTTTTTCTCCCACTACCCACAGTATGTCACCTTTTTCAAATCTATATGTAGGCGGTATCTGCGCCAGCGCATCCTCATCCTCCTCCAATCCCACTAACATACAGTTGTACTTGTCTTTCAGCCCACACTCTATCAGTGATTTTCCGAAGAATGGGCTGTTGCTGTGTATTATCAGGCGGCGCAACTGCATCTCGTGGTCTATGGTGTCATCCTCCTCGGGTTGTATCTCAAGGTTCATACTACCAGTAAGCTTGGTCAATTGCTCATCATTACCAATGACACGGAACACGTCACCAGGCAGCAACATATCATTTGCCGAAGGTATGTTGATATGTATGCGGCCACGCTGTATGCTGCTGACATGCACGCCGAAGCGCTTACCGAAATTGAGTTCTCGCAACGTCTTGCCTGCCCACAGGGAGTCAGCTGGCAGCTCCACCTCTGATATATGTATGTTCCTGTCAAGAAGATGTCCCTCGAATAACGGTCTGCGCTTACCTGAGGCTCTGGAGGCAAACTCCTTGGAACGCAGATTCTGGATAAAGAGACGCTCCAGGCGTATGCTGTTAAGCTTCATCCTGCGTGAATACACAATCCAGCCTAACAGCGCCATTGCAACGACAACCATCAGGGCTTTGGAGAAATTGAACAAGAAATTGCAGATATAGAAGATATAACACAATGCCAGCACCACACGCACCAGGACGGTGAATGTCAACGGCGCCCTGTTATGACGGCTGCTTATCCATAATTGCCTGAACTCCTCACTTCTGTTTTTCTTCATCACCATAGCACGCAGGAAGGGAGCCAGACAAAGGATAGAGACTATGCCGCACACCATGCTTGCCCACGGTTGTGGTATGAGATTTATGATGAACTCATAGACAAACGTCAACATGATAAAGGTTATCGTTGTTGACAACACCGCGTATATCAACGTGTTTATGACAAGGTCACGCAGCAAGTTCCTCCAATAGCTCTCTGAGCGGTTACCGTTAGAGGGAGCGATATCTGAGAGTTTGTTTATACGGCTTATCCAAACTTTAGGCAGATGATTCTCTATTATATTATATACAGGAACGGAGCCACGTATCATATAAGGTGTGAGAAAGGTAGTGACGACTGACACCGTGACGACCACCGGATAGAGGAAGTCATCTATTGCTCCAAGAGCCAAGCCAAGGGATGCTATGATGAAAGAGAACTCTCCTATTTGCGCCATAGAGAATCCACAACGCATGGCGGTCTTCAACGGTTGACCTGAGAGCATAAAGCCTAAGGTGCCAAACACACTCTGACCTAATATTATTGCTAACGTTATAATGAGTATTGGCAACCACTGCTCAAAGACTATGTGTATGTCAACAAGCATTCCTACACCGACGAAGAATATAGCTCCGAAGAAGTTCTTTACAGGAGTTACAAGTTTCTCTATCTTCTTCGCTTCCACTGTCTCTGCCAATATGCTTCCCATCACGAAAGAACCGAAAGCCGGACTGAAGCCTACCACTGAAGCGTACACCGCCATGGCACAGCACAGGGCCAGAGAGACTATAAGTAACACCTCGTCATTTATCAGGCGGCGACAACTACGCAGTATAGTAGGAATAAAGAACAAGCCTGCCACAAACCACAACACAATAAAGTAAACGATGTTTAACAGGCTGGCTATCATCTGACCGTTGCTTGCATCGTTGTCTCCTTTGGCTATCGTAGTAAGAACCACCATCAGGACTATGGCAAGGATATCCTCTAATATCAACACACTCATGACAAGAGAGGAGAACTGTTGTTGCTTCAGTCCCAGGTCATCAAAGGCCTTATAGATAATAGTGGTGGATGACATAGCAAGCATTCCTGAGAGGAATAGGCCGTTCATCTCTGACCAACCAAAGCCATGGGCTACTATGATGCCTATGGTCATCATGGAAAATACTATTGTAATGGCTGCAATGATTGGTGCCATGCCCATCCTGAGTATTTTCTTAAAGGAGAAGTCAAGGCCCAAAGCAAACAACAAGAACATAACGCCTATGTCTGACCATGTCTTTATGTTCTCATGGTCAACCACAGACATCATAAACGTCATATTGGGAGATACCAGGACACCAGCCATAATATATCCCAAGACTAACGGTTGCTTCAACTTCTTGAATATCAACGTTACGACAGCCGCCGTCACCAATATCAATGCAAGGTCTTGTATGAGAGATGGTATATCGTGCATTTTCCTTTAATTCATCTTTGCTATGTTAACTATTGTCTCTGCCGCCTTATACATAGTCTGTATGGAGACAAACTCATGAGGACCATGGAAATTGACTGCGCCAGTGAAAATGTTTGGGCAAGGTAATCCTTTGAAGGATAACTGCGCACCGTCTGTCCCGCCACGTATAGGCTGTATCTTAGGCTCTACGCCGGCTTCTTTCATAGCCTTGACAGCCCTTTCCACTATATGTGGATGAAGAGAGATTTTCTCCAGCATATTATAGTATTGGTCCTCTATGCTGACATGGCATACCTTGTCGCCATATTTCACCTTCATCCTCTCAACTATATCAGTGACAATATTCTTACGTCGCAGGAAATTCTTTTTATCATGGTCACGTATTATATATACCAACTCGGCTTTCTCACAACTGCCACTCATCCCAACGAGATGGAAGAAGCCCTCATAGCCTTCTGTCATCTCTGGTATCTGTTCCGCCGGCATCAAGGATGCTATCTCCGTAGCTATACGCGCCGCATTAAGCATCTTGCCCTTGGCATATCCTGGATGGACACTGAGGCCTTTCACCTCTATCTTTGCAACGGCAGCATTGAAATTCTCATACTCTAACTCTCCTAAATCACCGCCGTCAATGGTATAAGCCCAGTCACACCCGAAACGCTCCACATCAAAGTGATGAGCACCCCGACCTATCTCTTCATCAGGATTAAAGGCTATACGTATCTTACCATGCTTTACCTCCGGATGGTCACGCAACCAACATATCGCATGCATTATCTCAGCTATGCCAGCCTTGTCATCCGCACCCAACAATGTCTTGCCATCAGTCACTATCAAGTCCTCACCTACATGGCTGAGCAATTCAGTATAGACCTTCGGACTGCTCACTATTCCTTCTGACAAGAGTATATCACCACCATCATAATGTCTGACAATGCGTGGTGTGACATCTTTGCCACTACAGTCAGGCGAAGTGTCATAGTGACTTATAAAACCTATTACAGGAGTATCTTTAACAATAGACACTCCCTCTGTCAGATTATCTGACGGAGGGAGTGTCGCATAAAGATAGCCTTTGTCGTCAAGCATGACGTCTGCAAGTCCCTCGCTTACCATCTCATCGTATAGATAATGAGCGAAAGTCAATTGCTTCTCTGTACTCGGCGTCGTCTGTGAGTCATCACTTGACTGTGTATCAAAAGCTGTATAACGAATAAAACGTTCTTCTAATGTCATTTATTATCTTCTTTTATTGCCTCACGCACCTTTGCCTCAAGTTCTTCACACAACTCTGGATTGTCTTTCAGTAACTTTAATACGGCATCGCGGCCCTGAGCCAACTTTGACTCTCCGTATGAGAACCAAGAGCCTGACTTCTTTATTATGTTCTTATCTACAGCTATATCAAGTATCTCTCCTACCTTTGATATACCCTCGCCAAACATAATGTCAAACTCACACTTGCGGAACGGAGGAGCAACCTTGTTCTTCACTATCTTTACCTTGGTAAGCTTGCCCAACACTTCCTCACCATCCTTAATAGCTGTGGACGGACGGACATCAATGCGTACGGAAGAATAGAACTTCAAGGCATTACCACCGGTAGTTGTCTCAGGATTACCAAACATTATTCCTATCTTCTCACGCAACTGGTTAATGAAGATACATGTAGTATTGGTCTTTGATATGGTTGACGTCATCTTACGCAGAGCCTGAGACATCAATCTTGCCTGAAGACCTACCTTGTTATCACCCATATCACCCTCTATCTCTGCCTTAGGTGTCAAAGCAGCGACAGAGTCTATTACTATAATATCTACTGCCGCACTTGAGATAAGCTGGTCTGCTATCTGCAGTGCCTGCTCTCCGTTATCTGGCTGCGAAATCAACAGGTTGTCCGTATCAACACCAAGATTCTCTGCATAGAAGCGGTCAAACGCATGCTCCGCATCTATAAAGGCTGCAATGCCACCCATCTTCTGAGCCTCAGCGATGGCATGCAAAGCAAGTGTTGTCTTACCTGATGACTCCGGACCGTAAATCTCTATTATACGTCCCTTAGGATAACCTCCTACGCCAAGAGCCAAATCAAGACCAATGGAACCAGTCGGGATGACATCAATATTCTCAATGCTCTCCTCGCCAAGTTTCATGATGGAGCCTTTTCCGAAGTCTTTTTCTATCTTTTGCATAGCAGCCTGAAGCGCTTTCAGCTTCGCCGCTTTCTCGTTTATTTCTTCTGCCATAATATATTAGTTATGAATTATGAGTTATGAGTTGCGAGTTTAAACCCTAATCTTTCAATTAAATCACAGTTCCAAGTCTCCTCCAAAGACTTCTGTCCATGGCAAGCCCTGTTTGTTCAATTGCTCCATGAAAGGATCTGGGTCGAAGTCTTCCACGTTCCACACTCCTGGCTTTTTCCATATTCCCTTAACAAACATCATAGCGCCTATCATAGCAGGTACGCCCGTAGTGTATGACACGCCCTGCATACCTGTCTCCATATAAGCCTCCTGGTGTTTGCAGTTGTTGTAAACATAGTATGTCAGTTCCTTACCATCCTTTACACCACGAATACGACAACCTATGCTGGTCTCACCGTCATAATTCTCTCCAAGGTCTTGTGGATTAGGCAACACAGCCTTAAGGAACTGTAAAGGAACTATCTTCACCTTCACATTCTTACCACTACCATCAGCCAATGGTGCCTCATATTCTATCTCATCAATGCGTGACATTCCGAGATTTTGAATACAGTCAAGATATGTAAGATACTGTTGTCCGAATGTCATCCAGAAGCGAGCCTGCTTTATTGTTGGGTAATTCTTCACCAAAGACTCCAGTTCCTCATGGTGCATCAAATAAGATTCACGTGGTCCGATGTTAGGATATGTCAATGCCTTATGTATCTCCAATGGCTTTGTCTCTATCCACTGACCATCCTTATAGTATAATCCGTTTTGCGTTATCTCACGTATATTTATCTCTGGATTGAAGTTTGTGGCAAAGGCTTTGTGATGGTTACCGGCATTACAGTCAACGATATCAAGATAATGTATCTCGTCAAAATGATGCTTCGCAGCATACGCTGTATATATGCCAGACACACCTGGGTCAAAGCCACAACCCAGTATAGCTGTCAGTCCGGCATCCTCAAAGCGCTGCTTGTAAGCCCACTGCCATGAATACTCAAAATGTGCCTCATCCTTTGGCTCATAGTTAGCTGTATCAAGATAGTTCACTCCACAAGCCAGACAAGCATCCATTATTGTCAGGTCTTGATATGGCAAGGCAAGATTTACACACAACTCCGGCTTAAACTCATTAAATAAAGCCTTAAGCTTCTCCACGTCATCAGCATCCACCTGTGCCGTGCTTATCTTCATGTTCTTACCTATTCCCTTAGCCTTAATAGCATCAACGATGGCATCGCACTTCTCCTTACGGCGACTTGCTATAATGAACTCTGTGAACACATCATCATTCTGTGCTATCTTATGTGCGGCTACAGTAGCAACGCCACCTGCGCCAATCATTAATATTCTACTCATATCTTTACTTTTTCGCGTCTTGTTCCTGTTGTGCCTTTGTTGCAGCCGCATTGGCTTTAAGTGCATTTTCCTTTCTATGGAATCCATAGCGTATGCCATGTTGCCTCAATATCAAGGAATCATTATCCATATATACAAAATCCAAGGTATCCATCAATACTTCCGGACGTTTTCCTTTTTCCTGACCTGGCATAACAGGGTCATAAGAGACCAGCAACAACCTACCATTATGCATGTACCACTTTCTGTAATTTCTTACCTCAGGATACTGCACTGGCGAATCGTCCTCCAACGAGTTGCTTCTCATTATTCTTCCCACAGCCTGTGCATTATGGCTTCTTTTCAAGGTAAAGCCATACTCACGCGGTATGAAATAGGTCTGTTTGATAGAGTCATTAAGATTCTCCATCATACGATGCTGCATACGCTTGCTCATCTTCTCCAGTTCCTTCATCACAGGAAACACGGGATAAGTCCAAGTGCCCTTTAACTGATCCAGGTTGATAACAAACGTAGCTTCAGTCGTATCTTCAGGATTAACCATTACACCTACCCAGTCTCCTATCTGGGGCTTGCCTATTATACGTCCTTGCCGCTTTGCATCTATGCAATTATACGATATAGGTTCGCCCTTGAAAGGCCACAACACTATAACAGAGTCAGATGACCCGTCACATGAGAGACCGTACAACATCGAGTCGCCTTTTATTTCCACTTCGGGCTCATACATGAAGGGAGCGTCAGCGTTATCTGGACTTTTCAGACCGCGTTTCCTACATCCGCCCAAAGCAACAACAAGACTCAATATCAAGAGTAAGTTTGTTATATATGTTATTTTACGCATTATAGACCTTTTGTTTTCTATCTATTGATGCAAAGTTACAACATTTTTTCTAAAAAGCCAAATGGCCCACATGAGTTATTGCCACGCTATACGAAAAAAACTAGCAGACCTTGTGGGAGCCACGTCCAATAACTACGTCATAGACTTTCGGCTCATGTCCATACTTTGCCGCAAACTTCTGTTTGGCAGTCTCTACGAAGTCGTTATACAGACTGTCCTTCACTAAGTTGATGGTACATCCGCCAAAACCACCTCCCATAATACGCGAACCTGTGACACCACATTCCTTCGCAATATCATTCAAGTAGTCTAATTCCTCACAGCTCACCTCGTAATCCTTAGACAAGCCATGATGTGTGGCATACATCAACTCTCCTACTTTCTCATAGTCACCAGCCATAAGTGCATCACACACGCCCAACACTCTGTCTTTCTCTCCGAGAACGAATGTGGCACGCTGCATATCCTCCGCACTTACTATATCCTTTACCTCTTCCAAGTCCTGCCATGTGCAGTCACGCAGAGTCTTGACAGAACGCTCTGGGTGCTTCTCCTGCACTGCCTTCACAACACGCTCGCAAGAGTTTCTACGATCATTGTATGGTGAACCAGCCAACTCATGTTTTACGCAAGAGTTCAGCAACACCAACTTGTATCCTTTAGGAGCAAATGGGAAATACTCAAACTCACGGCTGTTGCAGTCAAGGCGCATCAACTTACCCTCTTCTCCAAAGACGCTGGCAAACTGATCCATGATACCACAATTACAACCTATGTACTTATGCTCCGTAGCTTGTCCTGCCAATACGATATCCCACTTGCTTATCTTGTTGTCAGCAAAAAGGTCATTGAGCGCACAACCGAAACAACTTTCCATCGCTGCGCTTGACGACATTCCTGCTCCGAGTGGCACATCACCGGCGAATGCTATATTGAAACCCTTGACATCTACGCCAAGCAATTGAAATTCCTTAACCATACCGTATATGAAGCGAGCCCATGTAGCCTTAGGTCCCTGCGGGTCATCCACATCAAACTCCACACGGTCCTTCAAGTCAATGGAATATGCCATCACCTTGTTTGTACCATTAGGCCTCACTTCCGCCATCACGCCCTGAGAGACTGCGCCAGGAAAGACGAAGCCGCCATTATAGTCTGTATGCTCTCCTATAAGGTTAATTCTACCTGGTGAGAAATACACATTACCTGTCTGTCCATCAAAGTGCTTGATAAAACGGTTCCTTACAAATTCTACTTCCATAGTATATTGTTTTAAGTTGTTAGTTATTTATTGACTTCCAAAGATTATCCTCGGGAACGGGAGCTTCCACACATATTCTCTCTTTTGACACAGGATGAATAAACTCCACCCTTCTTGCCAACAAAGAGATGCTTCCGTCAGGATTACTTCTATCGGCTCCATATTTCAAATCACCCTTAATGACACATCCTATCTTTGCCAGTTGGCAGCGTATCTGATGATGACGTCCTGTCAACAACTGTACCTCAAGGAGTGTATAACGTTCCGTTGCTCCAATCACCTTATATTTCAATATGGCTTTCTTGGCATTCGAACGCTCTTTGTCATAGGCATACGACTTGTTTTGTTTCTCATTACGCACGAGCCAATGCGTCAATGTATCTTCTTCCTTTGGTGGACGGTTCTTTGTCAATGCCCAATACGTCTTGCTTACCTCATCATGCTTTGCAAACATAGCATTAAGGCGCGACAAGGCTTTTGAGGTCTTCGCAAATACCACCACCCCACTGACAGGCCTGTCTAACCTATGCACCACACCAAGGAACACATTACCCGGCTTGTGGTGCTTTTCCTTTATCCAGTCCTTAACAGTTTCAGAAAGGGGGACATCGCCAGTCTTATCACCCTGCACGATCTCCCCACTTTCCTTATTTACTATTATGATATGATTATCCTCGTAGAGAACTTTCATTCCTTTTACATATTCATACCACCATCAATCTGAATCACCTGACCGCTGACATAGCTTGACATATCAGAAGCGAGGAACAGGCACACATTAGCGATATCCTCTACCTGACCGCCGCGGCGCAGTGGTATCTTCTTCATCCAGTCTGCACGAATTTCCTCTGGCAGCTGTGCAGTCATAGCAGTCTCAATGAATCCTGGTGCTACTGCATTGGCACGTACGCCCTTAGGTCCCAACTCCTGTGCAATAGATTTTGCCAGACCAATCATACCAGCCTTTGACGCAGAGTAGTTACACTGTCCTGCATTACCATGTACGCCCACTACTGATGACATATTGATAATAGAACCGCCACGCTGACGCAGCATGATAGGAGCACAAGCATGGATAAAGTTAAATGCAGACTTCAGGTTGACACTCAGCACTGCATCCCACTGTGCCTCACTCATACGCAACATCAGTCCGTCCTTTGTTATACCGGCATTGTTTACCAAAACGTCAATACTGCCGAAATCTTCCTTTATCTGCTTTACGACCTTATCTGTCTCCTCGAAGTCCGCAGCATTACCAGCGTAAGCCTTACATATCACTCCAAGTGCCTCTATCTCCTTACGAGTAGCCTCCAGTCCGGCAGCCATATCGTCGTTAAGTACCAAGTCTGTAAATGCAATGTTAGCACCCTCCTGGGCAAACTTCATGGCAACAGCCTTACCTATGCCACGTGCAGCACCAGTGATGAGTGCTGTCTTTCCTTGTAAAAGTCCCATTTTAATGTTATGAGTTATATTTTTTAGTTTATTATAATCAATCAAAGTCCACCTTTACGCAGTGCGCCATACACGAACTTTGCCACAAGCGGTCTGCTGGTATCATCAGTCAATCCGTGTCCGAGCCTGCCGTATATATAAGGTACCTCCAATCCTTTTATGCAGTAATGGGTAATATCTGCTACGATATCCACATTCTCCATATCAAACTCTCCCATCTCATTTCCCTCTGCATATACTCTTCTGAATATAGCTATCTCATCAGCATCAAACTTCTTCCTTACCTTCTCCACCATCCAGATATTACGGAAGAACTCTGCCCTCAGGTTACCGTTTCTCACCACGGTCTCCCTTATCTGTGACAGATGCGTGTATATCAACTCCACTATCTTCTCCTGAGGGCGCATCTTCATTGCCGCCACCTCATCAAGCTTGTCAGACAAACGCTCCAACTCACTTTCTATAACAGCGGAATACACATCCTCCTTACGGTTGAAGTAGGTATATAGCGTACGCCGTCCCTTTCCTGATGCCGCCGCAATATCATTCATAGTAGTACCCTCCAAACCGTTCTTGGCAAACATTTGTCTGGCTACATCTATCAGTATTTGTCTAGTTTTTGATATTGACATTTTAACGCATCATTTAGTACGGTGTGCACACCCCTGTTCTAATGTGCAAAAGTAAGCAATCTTTTTTGTTTACACAAATGTTTTTAGAATAATTAACGCGGCATTAGCCATTCATTCCCATAAGGAACTCCATGTGATTACGCGAACGTTTCATGACGTTCGTTATCGTCGTCATAGCCTCCTGGGCATTCATGTCCGCTATGTTCACTCGGAGCACACCCATCTTCTCTGCAATAAAGCTGTCGAGCAGCAGGTCATCACGTCGTGTACTTGACTGGATAAGGTTAACAGCAGGGAATATACGTTTATTTGCCAACTGGCGATCCAACTGCAGCTCAGAGTTACCCGTACCCTTGAACTCCTCGAATATCACCTCATCCATCTTTGAACCGGTATCCGTGAGCGCTGTCGCAATGATTGTAAGCGAACCACCGCCCTCTATATTTCTCGCTGCACCGAAGAAACGCTTTGGCTTCTGTAACGCATTAGCGTCAACACCACCTGTCAGCACCTTTCCGCTTGCCGGAGCCACAGTGTTATATGCTCTTGCAAGACGTGTTATAGAGTCGAGGAATATCACAACGTCATGTCCACACTCCACCAGCCTCTTTGCCTTCTCAAGCACCAGTCCGGCAATCTTCACATGTCGGTCTGCCGGCTCATCAAACGTAGAGGCTATCACCTCCGCATTTACGGTGCGTGCCATATCCGTAACCTCCTCCGGGCGCTCGTCTATCAGCAACATCATAATATATGCCTCCGGGTGATTGGCTGCGATAGCGTTAGCTATATCCTTCATCAACATTGTCTTACCCGTCTTAGGCTGTGCCACTATGAGCGAGCGTTGTCCTTTTCCTATAGGCGAGAAAAGGTCCACGATACGAGTTGACAAGTTTGTTGTATTCGGGTCTCCACAAAGGTTAAAACGCTCCTCCGGGAATAACGGTGTAAGGTTCTCGAAAGATATACGGTCACGCACATCTAGAGGATTACGACCGTTGACCTTCAGGATACTGCTCATCGTGAAATACTTCTCTCCACTATGAGGCGGACGTATCTTGCACTCCACCACGTCTCCCGTCTTAAGGGAGTATTGTCTTATCTGCTGCACTGTGAGGTGCACATCATCCGGCGAAGACAGATAATTATAGTCACTTGACCTCAGGAAACCATATCCGTCAGGCATAATCTCCAGCAAACCGTTAGCTGTGATTATATCATTAAAATCAGCAGTGGCATCTTCTTCTTCCGTAACTATGCCGTCATCTATCATATTGCTCTGCACCATCTGCGGATTATCAAGCATATCATAATACGGTATCGCTCCGTTATCCTCTACCGGTATATCCTCAACGATGATGAAGTCGGTGCCGTCACCGGGATCACCCTCCCACACCTTGTCGTTGCTGGAAGAATTCATCTTGCTCTGTAACTGCTCTAACAAGTTGCCAGAGTCTTCCGCACCTGTCTCTTGCTTGGAATAGACCTCCTCTGGCACACCTCCCTCAAACTCTACTTTTTCTCCCTGCTCTGCCTCTTCAAAGTTTATAGATTGCTGCAGTGCATTATCTTCCGCCTTCTCTGCGGCTGCTTCCTCTGCCTGCGTCTTCTTTGCAAGTGCAGATGCGGCAGCGGCGGCAGCGGCCATTATCTCTTCCTTAGACTTACGGCCACGCTTGCGCTTCACCACAGTAGTTGTCTCTTCTGTCTTCTCTGCCGGAGCCTCCTCTGACACAGTCTCCGCCGGAGTCTCCTCTGCCGGCACTACTGGTTCTGCACCTGTTTCCTCAACAGGTGTAACATCCTCAGCAGCTGCTGCGGCAGCAGCCTCCTCCATTTCTTTCTTTGTCTTGCGTGTACGCTTCTTCTTTGGCTGATCCAGGTTCTCACCTATCTCACCCGATACACTATACACATGATCTGACACTTCTTTCTTTGCTATACGTGTCCTTTTCTTCTGTGGCCCTTCTATTGTCTCTTCAGCCAACAGTACGTCCTTATTTTCCATAAAATATAAATTGAAATAACGAGGTTTCCCAATGCTACGAGTTAGCCTTAGAATAATTGAGAAACTGCTCTCCCACTTAACGTTCATACAAAGTTACGTATTATTTTCTAACCTCACAACATATTATATCAATTATATGCATAATTTTAATTTTCTTTAACCAAAGAATTATGGTAAGGTTTGCCGTTTCAAGTAAAATTCGTAACTTTGTAGAATAAATACATAACTCACAAATGAGGAAGAAGATTACGAAGAAAAATCAAACATCCAAAGCGGATACCGTAAGTTATAAGAAGGCCATGGGGTTTGACGCCATGTTTGCCAACGAGAAGACCAACTTCACCGCTGGCATCACGGTATTCATCTTTGCCATATATATAATCATCTGTTTCTGCTCATATTTCAATACGGCAGCTGCTGACCAGAGCCTTGTCATGCACCCCATGGCAGGCGACCTTATCAATAGCGGCAGGGAGTTTCACAACTACTGCGGCTCTTATGGGGCATATCTGTCTCATTTGCTCATTTACTCTCTCTTCGGTCTGGCAGCCTTCATCATCCCCGTGTTACTTATAGCGTGTGCCATGCACCTGATGGGCATCTACAAGCTGAACCTATGGAAATGGTTCTTCTGTCTGATTCTTGTCATGATATGGAGCAGCATAGCCATGGCCAAGTTTATCACTCCGTTCTTCCCCGACCTCGTTTACAACGTGGGGGGCGGACACGGCGCTTTCGTCAGCCAGTCACTGGAGAACATGATAGGTACTCCGGGCCTCACTGCCCTTCTCGGACTTACCGCCATCTTCTTCCTTACATACCTCACATACGATACTATCATCATCATCCGTAAGATGTTCAACCCTATAGGTTACCTGACGCGCAAGGTGAAGTTCTCTTTTGCCAATGTGAATGATGATGATACAGTGATGCAGCCTGAACAGTCTGCAAACCTGAAGCCTGATGATAACCTCGTTGTCAACACTCCCGTTGTCAGCACTCCCGTTGTGCAACAGACTGAAGCAGGCACTCAAGCTGAGGATGTCGACACGTCAGGCACCACGGCTGACAACAACCCCATTGGCACTCCGAAAGAGGATGGTGCAGATGTAGGATTACAGATTGACCACGGTGTGGTAGAGGAGCGTGCCGGTTCTACGCACATAGCAGAAGACGGTTCCTTTGTGTCTCCATACGACCCTAAGGCTACTCTGTCACGCTACCAATACCCTACCCTGGGACTACTGCGTAAGTCTGCCAACGACGGTGTCTCCATTGACATGGAGGAGCAGACAGCCAACAAGAACCGCATCGTGGAGGTGCTGGGTAACTTCGGTGTACAGGTATCAAGCATAAAAGCCACCGTAGGTCCTACCATAACACTGTATGAGATAACGCTGGCGCCAGGCATTAAGATTAGCAAGGTGCGCTCTCTTGAAGATGACATTGCCCTTTCACTGGCGGCTCTCGGCATACGTATCATAGCACCTATACCAGGCAAGGGCACGATAGGTATCGAGGTACCTAACGCCAACCCGCAGATTGTAAGCATGGAGTCAATTCTGAACTCCAAGAAGTTCATGGAGTCTAAGATGGCACTGCCGCTGGCTCTCGGAAAGACCATCTCTAATGAGATATACATGGTTGACCTGGCAAAGATTCCTCACCTTCTTGTGGCTGGTGCCACCGGTCAGGGTAAGTCCGTAGGTCTTAATGCCATCATCACCTCCTTATTATATAAGAAGCACCCGGCAGAACTGAAGTTCGTCCTTGTTGACCCTAAGATGGTGGAGTTCTCCATATACAAGCCGCTGCTCAACCACTTCCTGGCGCAGATACCGCCAGAGAGCGACGCTGACGAGCCTATCATCACTGATGTAACGAAGGTGGTAAAGACTCTTAACTCCGTATGTCAGGAGATGGATGACCGTTACAGTCTGTTGAAGTTTGCCAACGTACGTAAGCTTGAGGAATACAACGAGAAATTCATCAACCGCCAGCTGAACCCTGAGAATGGTCACCGCTACCTGCCATACATCGTGGTAATCATAGACGAGTACGGCGACCTTATCATGACCGCCGGCAAGGAGATAGAGCTGCCTATAGCGCGTATAGCCCAAAAGGCGCGTGCGGTCGGCATTCACATGATTATCGCCACACAGCGTCCTACGGCCAACATCATCACAGGTACCATCAAGGCTAACTTCCCCGGACGTATGGCTTTCAAGGTTATGTCAGCCATTGACTCCAAGACCATCCTTGATACCACTGGTGCCAACCAGCTTGTGGGCAAGGGTGACATGCTTATCCTTGACAAGGGTACACCGGTGCGTGTGCAGTGCGCTTTCGTTGATACTCCTGAGGTTATAGCCATCAATGAGTTCATAGCCAAGCAGCAGGGATATGACGGACCGTTTGAGTTGCCTGAGCCGATAGCCGAGGATGGCGGAGGCGCCGGAAACGCCGAGGAGCTGTCTAATCTCGACTCTCTGTTTGCCGAGGCTTCACGTCTTATCGTATCTACACAGCAAGGCTCCACTTCACTCATACAGCGTAAGTTCTCCATCGGCTACAACCGTGCAGGCCGCCTGATGGACCAACTGGAGAAAGCCGGCGTGGTGGGTGCCGCACACGGTTCCAAACCACGTGAGGTGCTGATACAGGATGAGAACACACTCATATCACTGCTCAATACCCTGGGAGCAGCTTAATAAATAATTAACTCAACTTTCGCATGTACTAAACATCCAATAATGAGTGTCACTTTGTGACAGAAATCTCACAAATCTTTTCAAATCTTTCAAAATATATTTGTTTGATTTGTACCGATTTGAATGATTTCTCGCCGTAGGCGACTGAATATCATCGTTTTCGCATACTTGCGAAAGTCGAGTAAATAATTAATAAGTAGAAGAACAGAAATGGTTTATATAATAATTTATGTATTAACCATGAATTTCTTATTAATGGGAAAAATAAATTATATGTACAATTAATTTTGAACAGATACTTAATGAAATAATTAATAATTCTTCGCTTCGCTCACGCTCCCTCCCCTTGGGAGGGCCGGGGTGGGGTTTGAATAATCCTTAATCGATATATGAAAAAATACATTCTCATAATAATCGCGGTATTTACCGCCATGACTGTCTCTGCATACAGTGCAGGCGACGCACGTAAAGTTCTTGACAAGGCCGCAGCTAAGGTAAACATTAAGTCTGGCGCTACTGCCAACTTCTCCATCAGCGGAAGCAAGATTGGCAGGCAGAGCGGCACCATACAGATAAAGGGAAACAAATTCTGCGCTCACACGCCAAGCGGCACAGTGTGGTATAATGGCAAGACGCAGTGGCTCTACAACAAGAAGAGCGACGAGGTACATGTGTCCACACCTTCTGCGGCACAGCAGCAACAGATGAACCCCTACACTTTCCTGTCACTTTACAAGAAGGGCTACACCATGCAGATGACCAATGCCGCCAGCGGTTACCAGATACACCTCACCGGCAAAGGCAAGGCCATCAGCGAGATGTATATACTCGTGGACAAGTCATACACCATCAAGCAGGTGAAGATGAAACAGCGCAACGGATGGGTAACCATAGACATATCTAATTTCAAGGCTTCAGCTGTAAGCGATGCTGCTTTTACTTTCAACTCAAAGGATTTCCCCAAGGCGGAGGTTATAGACCTTAGATAAATGCAGCCATTCAGAGTTCACATTCTCGGATGCGGCTCGGCACTGCCTACCGCTCACCATAACCCCTCATCACAAGTTGTAGAGATAAGGGGTAAGTATTTTATGATTGACTGCGGCGAGGGTACACAGGCACAGGTGCGCCGCTCACACATCAATTTCTCAAAGTTGCAGGCCGTGTTCATCAGTCATATACACGGCGACCATGTATTCGGCTTGATGGGCATGATAAGCACCTTCGGTCTACAGGGACGCACCACCCCTCTGCATGTTTATGCGCCTGAGGGCTACGAGGCTCTCTTTCATGCAGAGATGCAGATGTTCTGCTCCACCATAGACTATGAGGTCATCTTCCACCCCGTTGACACCTCCGTGCGCCAAGTGATATTCGAGGATCGCTCGCTTACCGTCGAGACCATCCCGTTGAAACACCGTATGCCATGCGCCGGTTTTCTCTTTAAGGAGAAGCAGGGCGAGCGACACATCAACCCCAAGGCTCTGGAGTTCTATAACGTGCCACGCTCACAGATAAACAACCTGCGCGCCGGACTGGACTGGACCTCTCCCGAGGGTGAGGTTATCCCTAATGACAAACTTACCACGCCGCCAGACCCTGTACGCTCATACGCTTACTGCTCTGACACACGCTATATGCAGTCATTGGGTAAGGACCTGAGCGGTGTCACTATGCTTTACCATGAGGCCACATACGGCGAGGACATGAAAGACAATGCAGTGAAATATATGCACTCCACAGCCCGCGAGGCCGCACTGACGGCAAAAGCCGCCGGAGCCGGCAAACTGCTTCTGGGCCATTACAGCCAGCGCTATTCTGACGAGAAGCCTCTGCTTAACGAGGCAAAGCAAGTGTTTGAGAATACCCTTCTGTCTAACGAAGGAATGACTATAGACGTGCTATAATATTATATCATTGAAGTTTCGCTTATGCTCCGCTCGGCTTTGCCGCTTCGCTCTGCGAAGAACTTCTTAGGTTATAAGGTGGTAAGGTGGTAAGGTTTTAAGGTGGAATATGATTTTATAATCCATTAGCAATACATACATCACCTTGAACCTATAAGCGAAGCGACCTTAAAGCCTCAACGAAACTGATGCTTGCGAAAATCACAGATGACTTAAGGACATAAAAAAAGGGCTCCGCTGAGCCCCAATCTTTGTTAACCTTAAATCTAATACTATGAAAAACACACTGCAAAGTTACATTTTTCTGTGTACCCACACAATTAATTTACTGTTTTTCTACGTCTTACCCCATTTTTTTTTGACCAATATCAAACTAAGATGTCTCGGAAAGTCTTTTTCGTAACATTTTCCTTTTACTCTTATCCGCATCTGTTCGTATGCTCTTTCCAAGGGCATGAAATAGGACATTTTTGTCATCCCTTGACTTAAATCATGTCGGGTAAAAAACGTAATCTAGGAGAAAATGAGGCATAAAAAGCAGTAAGAGGACGCCCCGAAACGGCATTTTGCACCCTCTTTTTTGTGAAAGCATAGCTTTTACAGTGTAAAGTGATAGCTTTCACGATGAGAAACGATAGCTTTTACACCCTGAAACGATAGCTTTTGCGACGCAAAAACTATCGTTTTTTCATGCCGTCCTATAACCCACCACTGATTATCAGATAGTTACAACCCTCCGTAGATTTCGCTGTAGCAAACCGCCGGGAAATATTTTTGAAATATCGCAAGCATAAGGCGTTAACGGAATACCCCAAATAGGACATTTTTGTCATCGCTTAACATAAATCAAGTCTGATTCAACACCGTATTCATATATTTCTTTGAACATGAATTGCCATAAATTGACCATAAATTATTCAGAAATTATTATTTATTTCTGGCTCGTAAGAGCCTTTGATTCTTAAAAAGATTTTCTCAGATTTCTGCTCCATAGGAGCAAAGAAAATACAAAGATTAATGACAAATTCGCGGATAATTACATGAAAATTACATGTTCTTTCTTTTAACACGAATGTCCATAAATTGACCATACGCTCGGCGACGTAAGGAGACGCTTGCTACCATAGGGACGCAAGAATTATTCAGAAATAAAGCATTGAAGAATGATTCGTGTCATTCGAGCTATTAGTGTTCGAAAAAAATAGTCAGTGTTGAAAATAAAATTAATGTTCAATTCTTGCTACCGTAGGGACGCAAGAATTATTCAAAAATTTTTATTTATTTTTGATAACAGAATCTATTCGAGCAATTCGGTAATTCGAGATAAAACAATAGACGAACACGTGTACGAAAACATTAAATAACCTGTTCGTGTAGGATAAATATTTTATTATAAATATTTTGTTGTTTCATGAAAACTTTGTATATTTGCCCTTGAAAGCAGTTAGTCCACGGGTTGGGCTATGTTTTCAAGACATATTGGTTTGATGCACATACGGCAATGTCTCGTGAAGGCACCACCGCCATGACATCAAAAAGGACGTTTACGAAACGTTGGTCTTCTATCTTCGAAAATCTGGTAAATTTTCTGAATACTCTTAGAAGATAGCGCAATCGGAACGTCCACGTGGGTGATTTTATATCACGATAGCCACCTTTTATATTGTTATATATAATAGGTGTTGTACTCGTATATAATATCTCATGACGTGGGCTAACTGGTTGCTTATCCTAAGAGTAAGGTTTACCAGAGCCTCGAAGATGGGATAAGCGAGATGTACAGCACCCACGTCTTTTTAATTCCTTAAAAAATCTATTATTAACCGCTGAATATGGGGTGCTGCAGGCATAGAATGTTTATAATCATGAAGCACTATTACCTATCCTTCTTTATTGCCACTCTAATGAGTATGGCTTACACTATGGCATCCGCACACGATATAGCGGTAGCAAACAGTGACGGCAAGACTATCTATTACAACTATAACAGTGATGGAAGTTCTGTTTCTGTTACATACAAAGGAACATCCTCCAGCAGTTATTCCAATGAGTACTCGGGAAAAATTGTCATTCCTGAAACCGTCACATATAGTGGTAAGACTTACAGCGTGACCAGCATCGGCAAATGGGCGTTCAATAGTTGCAGCGGCCTGACATCGGTGACCATCCCCAACAGCGTGACCAGCATCGGCTCAGATACGTTCTATGGCTGTATTTAGAGACCTCTAAACAACCATAAACAATGAAAAACACATAGAGTTAAACCTCTGTATATCAGCTGCTTTTAGATTTTAACACTTCAGACTTGCTTTTTGGTGGTTCTCAAAAATCCGCTTATCTTTGCAACGCATTTCTACCGCGGAGAATTTTGAGGGCTTTAATTTTGCCATCTCGTGGACAGAGTTGACAAAGGTTGACAAGAGTGGACAACGATTGACTGATGAACGAGAGGGAAAAGAGCAAGGAAGTGACCTCATTTTAAGAACGTGACATTGTGG
>JAFXZU010000034.1:0-11837 GCA_017541085.1 Prevotella sp. | reverse complement strand
TGAGTGAGTGTGAGTGAGAGTGAGAGAGTGAGTGGGAGTGAGTGAGAGTGAGTAAGAGTGAGTGAGAGAAATTAAGAGGAATAGAGAAAATGAGAGGTAAGAGGAAGAGAGAGTAAGTAAGAGGATTAAGGTAGAAGAATGGTAGATGGAGGGGACGGACGAGAAATGAGAAAACTATTATATATTGAATAATCTATTTAACCTTTTAAGAGTTATGAAAAAGTGGTTTGTATATGCTTTTGTGGCTTTATTTGTAACTGCATGTGGTAACAAGACCAAAGAGACAGAGGAATTGCTGGATTCTTTGATGATAGCAGGTGATACCATTCTTGCAGAATCAGAGGCTCTGCCTCCAATGTTTTGCGTAGGGCACGATTCTAAGTATCATTTAGTTCTATACTGGACAGATGTTAAGGAGCCGAAAAAGACGAAGGATAACGAAGAGTGGTTTGATGAGATATACAAGAAATGGGCTTTACAAGAAATACTACGAAGAAATGCAGAGCAATATACTAACCTCTTAGTTGGTAAAGATATTGTTAAGGTGAAGTATGTTGATGAGATACTGAAAGATCCTGACGGCAATACACCTTCCATAGGTCAGATGCATGTTCGTAATGATATTCCGTCGTTATGTGCTCGCTTTGACGTTGTGGATGCAAAGAATAGGAAGAAGGCAGAGAATGGTGTTGTCTTAGTTACTGATGAGTATCTTGAAACTCACACAAGACTTTCAGTGAAGTCAATGAATACTTCCACAAAGAAATTGCCTGCTAATGTTGTTAAAAGTCTGGAGAAGAAATATGGCATGAGCGTTTCACGCTCAGTGCTGGTTGCAACTATAGGAGATAAATACAGTTGGGGAGCTGTTCAGTTCAAGGGCGAATATAAGAAAGCATCAAAGGGAAAAGATGACGATAAGGCTTGTCTTGCGTTGAATGTCCTTACAGATGGTAAAAATGTGTGGTCAACAGAAGAGATAGGTTACTATATCTCTGATGGTGAAATGGGCTGGAATGTAGATGATGATGGTGAGTATATCCCATGTGACATAGCTGCAGCTTTTGAAGGTCCTAAGGGTATAGAGTTGTGTTATACGCACGGTGCGCCAGAGAGTTATGAGGTAGGCATGTTCTATCAGAGAAACAATGAAATGGTACAGGATACCTATGAAATGTATCAGACTATGATAGATGAGGTCAGGCCTATATGGAAGAAGGATTTTGCAATAATGGATAAAATGTACCACGCAGACGACGGAAGTGAGAAAGATGTAGTGTTATCTAAATGGGCGCATTGTTATATAGACTATGGGAATGAATGGATATGGCTGCGTGACAGTGATGATAAGCATGGCGCTTTCTTCATATATAAAGATGGTAAATATCAGCTTATAGCAGTAGAAAATTTCATGCACAAGCCTTCTCGTTGCGAGAAAGACGGTATTAGTTACCTTAAACTTTCTGGTCCAGCTGGTGGTCCGGCATGGAATACGGTGGTTTATGCCTTCAAGGATGGAAAGCGTTTGTGGAGGCTGACTGTTCTTGAGATATATGGAGAGATAGATGAATGTTGGCTAAATAACAAAGAGATTTCCAAGGAAGAGGGCAGTAGATATATGGAGAGCATTCCTGAGGGAGAGGATATAAATGCAAATTTCATAAATATCCCGAAATAAATTAATAAATGAACAGCATTTTTATTGTATTGCCAATTCTTACGCTGTTGATGTTTGACCTCGGTCTTACACTTCAGCCACGTGATTTCGTGTTTATTGTGCGCAAGCCTCGTGCAGCGATTGTAGGTTTGTTTGGTCAGCTCATAATGTTGCCGTTGATAGCGTATGCTATAGCTTCGTTATTCTCGCTGCCCCCAATCTTCTTTATAGGTGTGATGCTTATAGCTTGTTGTCCAGGTGGTTCGTCAAGTAATATCTTCTCCATGCTTGCCAAGGGTGACGTGGCATTATCTGTATCGCTCACAGCCTTAAGTTCAATAATCACACTTGTCACTGTGCCAGCCATTATGCAGTGGGTTACGGTATATGTCGGAGCATCACAGGGCATACAACTGCCTGTCGTTAATCTCTTGATGCAGAATGTCTTTACCATGCTTGCCCCTATTGTATTGGGAATACTCTGTCGTAAGTATTACAGTAATGTAGCGATGAAGATGGACCGTGTACTGTCAAAGATAGCTTTCCCTGCTTTGATGCTGCTTGCCGGTATTTTCTTCGTCCAGCATTATGATACGATAATAACCCATTTCTCTGTTCTTGGTATGTGTGTTGGCTTGTTGCTGTTGACAGCTGTTGCCCTATCAGGAGTAGGCTCTCGTTGCATGCGCCTTAATAACAAGGAGCGTCGTACTATTGTGATAGAGGTAGGTATGCAGAACGCTGCACAAGCTATAGCCGTAGCGTCCAGTCCATTTGTCTTTAATGACGGACGTATAGCCATACCTGCTATCATCTATGCTTTGTTAATGAATGTGGTGTTATTGACCTATGTTTCTATAATAAAGGTAAGAGCAAAGGGTAAAGAACAATAATTCACAGTCTTTCTCCGCAGTGCTTGCAGTAATTGGCGTTGAGGTCCGTCTTCTGGTTACATCGTGGACAGCGACCGTTCATTCCTTTTTTCTTCGTTACGTCAATCATGGTAGCGGAAACGATTCCGGTAGGCACTGCTATAATAGTGTAGCCTAATATCATTACCACGCCCGACAGGAACTGACCAAGTCCCGTGTCGGGCGTGATGTCTCCATAGCCTACTGTTGTCAATGTCACAATAGCCCAGTATATGCTTGTCGGTATATCAGTGAACTGTGTGCCAGGGTGGTTGCACTCCACAATATACATTATAGTGCCAATGATGCACACTAACACCACGACAAAGAGGAAGTAAACGAGTATCTTGGTCATGCTGCGCCTGATGCTCTCAAGCAGCAGAATACCCTCGTTGATGAAGGTAAATAACTTCAGAACACGGAATATGCGTATCAGCCTGAATGTACGCATGATTGAGAAGTATCTCAGCGGAGGGAAGAATACGCTGAGCACTTGTGGCATTGTCGCGAGGAAGTCTATCGCACCGAAGAAACTCAGTACATACTCCCGTTTTACAGGTGAGCAGTATATGCGCAGTATGTACTCTACTGTGAATATTAGGCTGAGGAGGTATTCCAATAGAATTATGGCAAACTTTATTATGCCGCGAGTGGTCATGTCGAGGTTAAGCAGTGCATGAAGAGAGAAATCATTAACCTTCACTACGCTCTCCATAGCAGCGCTGATAGCACACAGTACTATAGCAATCATTATGGTGATGTCCACAGGACGTGACCATTTGTCCTCATCAGTAAAGAGAATTTTGTAGAGTCTTTCTTTATCTTTAAGTAGCGTGATGATTTTTTTCATGGAAACAAACTTACAGAAATATTTTCATTTCTCCAAACAAAAGGAGGTAAAATTGTGTAAAGACGGTGTTATTTTGTGCTATTATTCTCCACGTCGTCTAATTCTTTTGTATATTAAATAGGAAAGTATTAATTTAGCGTGTCATTTTTATAAATAGGACATAAAACTTAATATATACATTTCATGAAACAAAAACTATTTTCTTTGTTCCTTGCAGTCCTTGGACTTGTCGTGGGGACAAGCGTGGGATTAGCGCAGGAGGCTTTTGCGGATTTTGCCGTACAGCTTACGGCTGCGCCATTCTCTGACAACACGTCAACCACGAGCTTTAATGTGAAGGTTGACTCATCAACAGGTGCTGCTTCAATTGTGGAAGCAGGCGAGGAGAGTACATTCTCTTTTACGTCAGCCCGTTGGAATGATGGTCAGCATGGTTGGGTAAACTGTGTGTTTACTATTCCGGTAAATGGTCCGGTTAAGATTGGTTTGGGAAACTGTAGGTTTGGTGACCAAACAGGTACTATTGTTGATAGTGATAACAATAGCACAACACTCACAGTGGGAAATTCTAACTGTTGGTCTTCAAACGATATTGCGAATACAACGAGTTATACTGTTTATAAAGGCACAAGTGCAACAACGCTTACAGTTACTTATAACGGATATTGCCCTTATATATCAGTGGAAGCAGTTGATGCTTCAGAACTCGTTAGTGATGCCACTGTAAGTTTCTCTGCAGGCGAGGCTACTGGAATGATTGTACCTGCGTCTATAACAGGTGAGGTTGGCAGTGAGATTACTCTGCCAAAAAACTTTACAATGTATGTTGAGGGTAAGACATTGACAGGATGGAGCGACGGCACTACATCGTATGCACCGGGTGCAAGCTACACTGTGCCAAGTGCAGACATAACCCTTGTTCCTGTCTTTACAGAGAATACAGTTTCACTTGCAGACCGTACAGAGCCTGTAACTTTGAGGTGGGATTTCCAGCGTGTGAATGGTGCTCCAACGATTAGCTCGCAAAATGGAACAGGAGTGTGGGTTACACAGGCCATAATAGGCAATGAGACGATTGACGTGAAACTTGATTTTGATACGAATAATGGAGGAAAACTTGCTAATGGTGGTTGGACAGACTGGTGTCAGATGAATGGTGGTACTACGTTGACCATACCTAATTATAAGGGTGCGGTTGTGTCTATGGAGGCATTTAGTGTAATCACCACCACTACAATTGATGGTCAAAGTGACTACACACAGGCTAAAACTATATCTTACACTGTAGCAAACACTGCTGAGACTATAGATATAGTTATAGGTGACGGCTCTTACTATCGTTATGTTCAGACAGTGTTGCCAGTTGTTCAGCAGAGCGGTGGCACTACTTATACTGATGAGGAAGTGACAATAACATGGCCGATGACAGATACATCTAATCCTGGTGCTTATACCACAAATCTTCAGGAGGCTTTCTCTACCATTGCGTTTGACTATGGCGCAGCGACAATTACTGGTACTTCAAACATTACAAATGAAAATGCAGAAAAAGTCACCACAGGTATAAAGTTTAAGCCTGCAAATGGTGCTTCAGACTTACTGAAGTGGAACGTTAAGCCAGCAGCAGGTCTTACATTTACTCCTACTAAGCTTAGCGGATATGTAAACAGATGTGGTACGGATGCAGAGAATGGTATTACTATCTCTGTATATGTAGAAGGTGCTACAGAAGCTACAGTTCTTGGAACATGGACTGCATTGCGTTCAGGAAAGACAAACAAAACAACAGGTACCAAACCAACGAACCAAGAGTACGACTCTATAGCAATCTATAAGTATGAAATAGAACTTACAGAAGCACAGCAGGCAGCATTAACTTCTGCTGCTGGATTCTACTTGACTTCAACTATAGGCGTTAACAATACCAAAGAAGGTGCTTTCGGTGAAGTGACTATTGAGGGTTCTGTTTTAGGTACAGTTGCAGATGTAAATACATATACTCTTTCAGTTGCAGCTAACGAGGCAGCTGCTGGTAGTGTGACTAAGTACCCTGTTTCTGATGAGTATGAGGAAGGCACAGAGGTTACTCTCACCGCTACTAAGAACTTCGGTTATAATTTCGTGAACTGGACAGATGCTGACGGTAAAGAGGTTTCTACTGAGGCTAAATTCAAGTACACAGTAGCTGCTGACGCAGAGCTGACAGCCAACTTTGCACAGGTTAGCACTTACGAGTTGAAGGTTGCTGTTGACGGTACTAATAGCTATATGGTTAAGATTAACCCTGCACCAACAGTGGTTGACGGTAAGTATATGTATGAAGACGGAGCTACTGTTGAACTTACAGCAGACCAATATGACGGTCTTGTTACATTTACAAACTGGGACGACGGTACTACCAACAGCACTAAGACTGTATCAATGACAGAAGATGTGGAAGTCACAGCAAACTATGCAGAGACAGATATCATCGCTGGTTGGGACTTCTACAAGAGTGGTAACAACGGTCGTGTGGCAGACTTCCATTCTGCAGACAATGAATCTGCAGCACTGACTCTCGTTAAGACAGGTACTACAGAGACCAGTGGATGGCTTGACAAGAGTACCATGGCAGGTGGTGGCTATGAGTCATTCAGCGGAGCTGGTTTGGTTTGGAAAACAGGTTCTGCGGACGGCGACGTAGGTTACTGGCACTGGCAGACAAAGGTAAATGCCGAGGCATTCCAGAACATCAATGTTCAGTTCCAGATGATGTATAACTACAACGCTTACCAGACATATAATGCAGAGTACTCTCTCGATGGTGAGACATGGGTAAACTTCGGTTATATCACAATGACAGGTGCCAAGTCTGCTGCTTCGTTCAGTCAGTCACTGCCAGCAGAGTGCAACAATAAGGCAAATCTCTGGATACGAATGCTTGCTGATAAGACCTCAAGCGTAGCAGGTGCTGCTTCAAAGAACGATGGTAACACCCTGGCAATGTTCTTTATCACAGGTACAGAGCAGTTGCAGAATGACGGTGTAGCCCCTGTGGTAGTATCAACAGTTCCAACTGAGGGCGCTACCGGTGCATCAGCAACAGGTAAGATAGTCCTGACATTCGATGAGAAAGTAAAGGTGGCAGACGGAGCTACAGCTTCGCTCAACGGTGTCGCTCTTACACCAAGCGTAAGCGGTAAGACCATTACATTCGCATATAAGGGACTTGACTATTCTACAGCTTATACCTTCACACTCCCTGCTAACACTGTAGCAGACCTTACAGACAACTATATCGACCAGCCTGTCACCATCAACTTCACAACGATGACACGTCCGGCTGTCAGCAAGCAGATGTATGATGCCGTTGTAAGCAATGTTGACGAGCTCCTCGCAGCTATCACAGCAGCACAGTCACGCAGCGACAAGAACACCCGCTATCGTGTGTTCGTCAAGAACGGAGAATACACCATACCTCTCTATTCTACCCAAAAGACGTGCAACGGCTATGACGTGCCAGAGTGTATCACATTCATCAATACACAGAACCTGTCATTGGTAGGTGAGAGTCGTGATGGCGTTATTATTACCAATGGCATCCCTGCCGACGCGACCTTTGCGGGAGAGTACGGCTTGACAAGCAAGTATGACGGTATTGGTAACAGTGATGTATTCCAGATTAGCGGAAGCGATTACTACTTCCAGGACCTTACCATCGAGACCGGTATGCAGGATGCAACAGGTCGTGACCTCGCCGTACATGACAAAGCTACACGTACCATATATAAGAATACCGCTCTGCGTGGTTATCAGGATACCTGGACATCAAACAACGGTAACGGTATCTTCTACTTCGAGGGAGGTTATCTGCGCGGACGCACTGACTATATGTGTGGTAAGGGCGATGCTTACTTCAACGGTGTAGAGCTGCGCCAGATTGCAGGTGGATATGCAGCAGTACCTTCTACTCCTAAGTCTATAGGATGGGTTTATAAGGATTGTGTTATCAATGGCGAGGCATCTGTTGTAAACGCTGCTACACAGACAACAGCAACAGCAGAGTCTGCTAATGGTAACTACACCCTTGGTCGTCCATGGGGCAGCGGTACTCCAGTTGCAGTGTTCATTGACACTAAGATGAACATAACACCTTCTGCTATAGGCTGGAACGAGATGAGCGGCGGTTGGCCTTATCGTTTCGCTGAGTACAACTCACAGACCTCTACCGGCAACACTGTTGACCTGTCTTCTCGTAAGACTATCTTCGCTGATACTCACGAGAACAATCCTGTACTGACAGCAGACGAGGCAGCATATTATGCAAACATGTCAAATATGTTCGGCGAATGGGAGCCAACACTGCTTACAGAGCAGGCTCCAGTGGTACAGAACGTGGCAGTCAGCGGCAACACTCTCACATGGGATGACAACAACTATGCACTGCTCTATGCTGTTGTCAAGGATGGCGCGGTGATAGACTTCACTACAGACAATAGTTATGAGTTGACAGAAGAGGGTGTGTATAGCGTTCGTGCTGCCAACGAGATGGGTGGTTTGAACGAGGCATCAGAGAGCGTGACATACGCTGCACCTCTCATCCTCACCACATCACAGAATATGGCAGGCTACCGCACATTCTACGATGCTGAAAACTCTTACGTTGCTGATGAGAACACAATAGTATATGTTGCGCAGCTCAAGAGAGAGACAGAAGTGGTGCTCAGCAGACTTTCAGACAATGTGGTACCTGCTAATGTTCCTGTAATACTCAAGACCACTGGACTGAAGGAGAACGGCACAGCAGAAGCATACTATCAGATTACGCTGACCCCTAGTGAAGAGACAGACTATTATATTGGTGTGAACCTTCTGGCTGTAACAACAGAAGGTCAGGACCTCTCTGCTGGTGCTTATCGCCTCGGATGGGATGCAGAAGACGGCGTAGCCTTCCGCCTTTGGAATCCGTCATCAGCTTCTGCCGGTATAGTATATCTTAATGTGCCTTCTTCTCTCGGTGCCAAGCTCAGCATCTTCTTTGATGAAGAGGAAGAAGTTGACCCTACAGCTGTCAACGCAGTGACAGAGGCTGGAGAGACCATGGCAGACGGCGCTGCATATAATGCAGCCGGTCAGAGGGTAGGCAAGGCATATAAAGGACTTGTTATAAGAAACGGAAAGAAATATAATAACAAATAATTTGATAATTATATTATGAAGAAAGAATATAACAGCCCAGACGTACGCGTAGTTCTACTGCGCCCTATAACGCTCCTTGCCGGGTCAGAGACCATTCCTGTTTCAAACAAGCCTGCAACAGAATGGAGCGAGGCAAAGGGAGGCTTCGGTTCAGTTTGGACCGAGGACGAAACAGAAGAATAATATTCTGATGAAAACTTTTTGATTTGTAGCTGATAAAAACTGTATGTAGTCAGACGGTCATTATACCTTGTATAAAAGGTATGATGGCCGTCTTTTGCGTTCTTTTGTTTTTGATATTTGAAAAAAAAAACGTAACTTTGTTATTAATACGAGATAATACTCTCCTTGTGGTGCGAGTAATCAAGAGAAAATATATACTAACTATGAAAATACAACTCAATATACATTATGGTACGGAGACAGGTGAAGCGCTGTTTCTAAACATACAAAATGCAGACGGCACGGTGCGTACGGTGCGCATGAGCAATATGGACGGTGACCATTGGCAGTGTGAGCAGTCGGTAGAGCCCGGCGGTGCATTCTGCTACTATTACTCGGTAGTCAGCGACGGCGTGGTAAGGCATACCGAGTGGACCACCCAGGCACACCGCCTTAATACCGACCGCCAAGGCGTGTCGCTCTATGTGGCGTGGGATGTCTGGATAGATATGCCCCATGACACCTATCTCTATACCTCAGCCTTCACGCAGTGCGTGAACCGTCGTGAGGCAGCATCGCCAATGCCGTTGCGCGAGCAGCCTACGTGCATAAGGTTGAAGGTGCGTGCGCCCCAGTTGCGAGGCTATGAGCGTCTTGTCATGGTGGGCAGTCACCCCGTCTTAGGCGACTGGAGTCTGGATCGTGCGCTACGTTGCGTAGAGCAGGCCCCTAATGAGTGGGTGTGCGAGGTCAGCGCAGAGTACCTGGCTGAGCAGGATATTGAGTTTAAGTTCGTGGCGGTGAGAGACGGCAATGAGCTTGACTCACCACTGTGGGAGACCGAGGACAACCGTCGTCTGCATGTGCCGCGTCTGCGTGGTGGCGAGATAGTGGAGTATGAGTTGTCACAGGCGTTCTTCCGTATATGGAACGTGAAAAAGGCAGGCACGCTGATACCAGTGTTCTCCCTTCGCACCCGCGGCAGTTTCGGCGTGGGCGACTTTGGTGACCTTAAGGCCATGATAGACTGGGTGGAATACACCGGGCAACGCCTGCTGCAGGTGCTGCCGGTCAACGATACTACGATGAACCGCACATGGACCGACTCCTATCCCTATTCATGTATCAGTATCTTCGCCCTGCATCCGCAATATATGGACCTGCGCCAGCTGCCGCCACTCCGCGATGCTGCGCATATGGCAGAGTTTGAGGCCCTGCGCCAAGAACTCAACGCCCTGACTGTGATAGACTATGAGCGTGTCAACCGTGCCAAGGAAGACTACCTGCGCCAGCTCTTCGCTCAGGAGCGGACAGCAGTGTTGGGTAGTGAGGACTTCAAGACATGGTTTGAGGAGGAGCAGCAGTGGCTTGTGCCTTATGCCATGTATAGCGTGATGCGTGATGAATACCATACCGCCGACTTCTCCCGCTGGCCCGACCATAATACGTGGGACGAGGCAGACCGCGCGGCGCTTCTTAACCCGCGCACCAAGATATACAAGCAGGCGGCATATTACTATTTCGTGCAGTATCTGCTCGCCAGCCAGATGCGTGCGGCGCATGAGTATGCACGCCGTAAGTGCGTCATACTGAAGGGCGACATACCTATCGGCGTGCATCCCCACAGCTGTGATGTGTGGCAGGAGCCGCAATACTTCAACCGCCGCTACCAGACGGGAGCACCGCCAGATGACTTCTCTATCAACGGACAGAACTGGGGCTTCCCTACATATAACTGGGATGCCATGCTCAAGGACGGCTGCCAGTGGTGGGTGCGACGCTTCCAGGACATGCACAAGTATTTCGATGCCTACCGCATAGACCATGTGCTGGGATTCTTCCGTATCTGGGAGATACCTGGTCATGCCGTGCACGGACTGTTAGGACAGTTCCAGCCGGCTCTCGGTCTTACTGCAGCAGAGATAAGCACCTACGGACTGCCGTTCAACAAGGAAGTGTTTACGGAGCCTTATATCATAAAGGAGGTAATAGAGGATATCTTCCATGAGCGCGCGGCGGAGGTCAGGGACAAATACCTTGTGCCGCTCACTGACGGACGTTACAAGATGCGCCCGGAGTATGACACCCAGCGTAAGGTGGAGGCGGCTGTAAAGAATGACGACACCCTGCGTGACGGACTATATACGCTCATCAGCGATGTGCTCTTCCTGCCCGACCATAAGAACCCCATGCTGTATCATCCGCGCATAGCTGCGCAACACTCATACATCTTCAAGAGACTGCTCACGCCTGAGCAACAGAGTGTGTTCAACCGTCTCTATGACGACTATTTCTACCAGCGTAACACCCTCTACTGGCAGCGTGAGGCAATGAAAAAACTACCTGTGCTCGTTGAGGCTACGCGTATGCTTGTGTGTGCCGAGGACCTCGGTATGATACCTCCGTGTGTTCCCCAGGTGATGAGCGACCTGCGTATCCTCTCGCTTGAGGTGCAGTCCATGCCTAAGGAGTATGGCGTGGAGTTCGGTCGTCCTGAGCGTTACCCTTACCGTTCCGTCTGCACCCTTGACAGTCATGACATGGCACCACTGCGTATGTGGTGGGATGAGGATGAGGACCGTGCCCAGAGATATTACTCACAGGTACTCGGCAGGCGTGACGAGGCACCCCATCCGTTGCCTTGCTGGCTGGCACGCGATATTATGAGCCGTAATCTCCTGGCGGAGTCCATGCTCTGTGTGCTCTCACTGCAAGACTGGCTCGCCATCAGCGAGGACCTGCGTCACCCTGACCCACAAGCGGAACGCATCAACATCCCTGCCAATCCACACCATTATTGGCGCTACCGCATGCACCTCAACATTGAGGATATGCTTGCTAATCAGCGCTTCTGTGATGACGTGGCGGAGATGATACGTCAGGCTGGCAGATGAAAAAACTTAACAAAAGTTTGTGTGTTAACAGAAATATGTGTAATTTTACCGTTGAAAAATTTTCCATAGATAATTATATGAAACAGAAAAAGACATTCGTGCGTCCTACGGTGACCGTATCGCCGTTTGCTGCAGCCGACATCCTCGCCGGCAGTGGCTTTGAGGCAGGACAACTTGACTTCGGA
>JAFXZU010000033.1:0-13557 GCA_017541085.1 Prevotella sp. | reverse complement strand
TGTCATTCAGAGTTTTATTTGTTTTTTATTTGCAACACTAAGATAAGTGAAATTTCTGACATGGCAAAATCCTGAGCAACTTTTTGTTGCTCAGGTGCTTATAAAAAATATTAAATTATAGTGTTGCGGAAATTAGAGTTATAACGAAATATCGAAATATCGAAAAAAGGATTTTACGCCGCTTCAGCGTAAAATCCTTTTTGCTATCTCCTCCTCACTGATATTCATGCACTCCATATCGCCGCGCAGACAGGGCTTGTTGCCGTAGATGCTGCAAGGACGGCACTTCAGGTCATGGCGTTGCACACAGTCGTCCTCGCTCTGTCCCCAGCCAAGGAAGCCTGCCCAGGGATGCGTGGCACCCCAGATGCTCACCACCCTCGTGCCTACAAGCGATGCCATGTGCATATTACCGGAGTCCATAGACACCATGACGTCGAGTGTCTTCATTATCTCCAGTTCATTCTTCAGCGGATTGTCATAGCTCAGTCCGCGTTCCTTCACCTCCTCTGAGGCAAGCACCACGTTACTGAATTTCTCTGACCACGCCGTCATCTGCTCCCTCTCCTTACCGCCGCCGCCGAAGAGTATGATCTTACACTCAGGCCTCCTCTCTATAAGCATCTCTATCACCTTCTCCATCCTCTCCACAGGATATATCTTTCCCTGATGGGCGGCGAAGGGGGCAAGGCCAATGGATAGGGACCCACCCCGACCCTCCCTGCAAGGGAGGGAGTGAGTAATGCCTTTACTCTCTTCCCTTGTAAGCTCAGACAATGTCTGAGCCTCAAACAGTTTCCCATACAACACAGCCGCATAGTTCTCAAACGATGTAGGCAGTCTCTGCAGCTGTTTCTTTCCCTCCGGCGCCGTTATCCTGCGTCGCAGTGAGCGGTGCTTGTCTATATGGCGCACGGGGTAGCCATGCACACGGAAGAACTTACGCAGTATCTTTGTTCTCAATACGTCGTGCATGTCAATAACCATATCGAAGTGCATCTGATGCAGTTCGCTAAACAGTCTGTAGAGCCCTCTGATGCCCTTGTAGTCACGTTTAGGGTCACGTCCGAGGAAATGTACGTTAGGGGCTATTTCATCGAACAGAGGGGCATGAAACGGCTTTGAGAGCACCGTCAAGTCATCATCGGGGTGCTCCTGTGCATAGAGGCGCAACACTGGCGCCAGCATCGCTACATCGCCGAGGGCTGAAAAGCGTATAAGTAATATCTTCATTGTTCTTTTCTGTTTTGCTTTACTTTCTTGTAAGCTGCGACACTGTCGCAGCCAACGAGGGAAGGGACTCACGAGGGAGAGGGCGGGGCGGCGGCTATCTCGGCAGCCATGGCGTTGAGCTGCAGGCACATCTCGCGGGTCAGCGGAATGCGGTTGTTATTATGCTCCCACGGTGCGAGAATGAGGAAGCGGCCGGCGGCACACGCCTCATAGTACTGATGTCCTGGCTTGGAGAATGTGTTGAACCCCCACGGTGTGATGAAGATGAGCGGCAGCCTCTCGTCCATGGCACGGCGCATCACCATCTGCTCACCCTTAGATATCGCCGGCGATACCAGCACCGCTCCGTGGCGCGCCTGCCGGAGTAGTGCCTCCACCCTTACCGCAAGCTCATCGTCAGTGAAACGACGCGACATCTGCACCTGTATTATCTCTGGATGTGATAGCAGCATTCTGTTGCCTATGGCGGCATAGTCTCTTCCTGCTATGTTCATACCAAACCGTACACGGAAGTAGTCAGGATGCAATCGCCGTATGGCAAGCCTGCGTGGGTTATCGCTGAGGTATGCCTTCCACTTGTCGAGTGTGGAGTAGTTGAAGAGTATCTTGTCGTTATAGCCTTTCTCCCACAGGTAGAGGCCGGTGGCGCTCCTTTTGTCACGCGGTTTGCTTGTAAGCTGCGACAGTGTCGCAGCCCACGAGAGAAGGAGACGCTGGAAAGGCGAAACGACAGGGGCAGCAGCAGTGTTACTAAGCGACTGCAGCTGTGCCTGCCTTGCCTCCTCCATGAGAAGGCGCAAGGCCTTGTTACACCCGGTCTTGAAGCCCTTTACTACCTGACCGAGGTGAAAGGGTGTGTCTTCCCTTACATATAGGATGCCGTGTATGTGGTCGGGCATGATGACGTGCTGCACCGTTGTTACCTGTGGGTAATACATGGATATCTGCTGCCATGCCGACTGAACGGCTTCTCCTAAGGGAGTCAGTTCTATATGTGCATCGGCTGTATCGTCACCCGATGACTCAGAAACTGCCAGCGTGCCGAGCAGCGGCCACCGTGGGCTTACCGCCAAGGTCACCATATAGAAGCGCCGTGAGCGATAGTCGTGACTGTCACTGCGGCGGTACATGGAGGGTATGCTGCCCGTAGCATATTCCTTATGGCTGTTCATGTTGCAAAGTTACTCATTTTTTCCTAACTACAAAGTGTTGTGACAGAAAAAATCCCGGCAAGGCTTTTAATAACCTTACCGGGATAATCATTATCCTTTCTCATCACCTCTCCCTTACTTGGGAGGGTCTGTTGGTCTTTTTACTTAATCTGAGCGCCAGCGGCATTGAACTTCTTGCCAGCCTTGAGGATGACAATCTGTCCGTTCTCGATGAACTTGCCCTCCTTCTTCACAGACTCCTGAGCCTCAGAAACACCGTCAACGGCTGTTGCCTCAGTGAAGTCGAAGCCATACATGCCTATCTTAGAGCTTGTAGCATAGATGATATATATATGCTCGTCATCTACATCGAAAGATATAGGACCGTTATAAGTCTCAGAGAAAGTGCTGCCAGAGGTATACTCTGTCTCACCTACCTTGAATGATACAGTCTCCGCATCAGCCTGCAATGAGCCTGCGGCAGCCTTAGCATTCACAGCATATGTAAACTTCATGATGTTAACAGCCTTGCCAGCGTTAAACTTACCTACAAATGTGAATACACCAGTTTTATATGGAAATACCTCATAACCCACACCAGTTACATTATCGTTGTTAACAGTTGGGTTTACAGTACCGCCGATGATAGCTGAGTATCCAGCAGGAGCCTCTGCAGCGTCAGCAGCCTGAACGCTGAAGTTACCATTATCAAGAAGATGTACTATACAATCCTCTGCAAAGAAATTAAGTTCGTCTGCTACCTCCATATCAGTTGAAATAACGCACTTGTTACCATTCAATTTTACATCGTCTATAGCTTTCAGTTCAATCACTTCAGAGTTCACAGAGCCCTCAGAGTTTGTTGCTGTTACATATACAGTATATGTCTTTGGTTCACCAATAAATATACCTATTTCACTATCATAATCAACAGGCTCACCATCAACATACCACTGGTATGTAGGCTCTGGGAAGCCGGTTGCCTTTACTGGTATATTTACATACCTATATGATGCAACGTTCTTGCCTACAGGCTGAACAGTGAACACAGGAACCTTCTTCTCGAGTACCTCTACCTCTACACCTGTAAGGTAAAGGTTGTCAGAAGCAGTAATCTTCTTGATGCTGAATGTGTCAACACCGATAAGGTCAACGTCGCTCTCCTTCACTATATACTCTACGGTATATGTGTAAGCCTTGTTGTTACCGCTTGGCAGTGGGAAGTAAACAAGAGAGGTGGTACCGTCCTTCGTGATGTCAAGACCGGTAGACTTGTTGTTACTTGAGCAGAACATGGTAAGCTTAATGCAGTCATTTACCTTCAGCTTTCTTCCCATGTTAACCTGAGCAGTGATAGTAGAGCCAGACTTCTGTCCATAGAGATTATTCTTTGTCTCAAGTGCACCGTTCAAGAGTTCAATGCTACCACCAGTAACATCATAAGTACCAAGCTGTGTTATATCGCTTGTCAGAGTGTAAGAATACTTCACACCTGGCTCCTCTGCCTGCTCAGTCTCTTTCTCCTTTAACACTACAACTATTGTGTCGGTGCTTATATTATCTACAGACTCATCAGCAAACACAGCTACCACGTTAGCAAAAACATAATATGTGCCTGGCTCAGTGAATACCTCATAGAGAGGCTTCTCTGACAATAACTGAGTATATGTAGCGTCCTTCTTGTCCACGCCTTCCTCTGCCACTGCATAATTTATTACAGGGAAATACTCCTCTGCGTTTGTATTAACGCTTATATAGTCAGAAAGGTTAAGCTTAGCATAGTCCTCCACCTCACCAAGTGTCACGGTGACAGTGTCAGGCAGGTTTGCCTCTATTTCGAAGTAGTTGTAGTCACCAGTCTTCTGTATGTAGAGGTAGTCAAGCTGTGCATCGGCAGAGCTTGTAGAACCGAGGAATACAACGTCGTTGGTCTCACCAGTGAGTGTGAACTCAGGTGAAGTATTCTCACTGAGGTTGCCTGATGATGATGCAGTGTAAGCAGTGCCGCCTACAGTGAAGTTAAGATTCTGCTGTGAGGTCTTGCTGGTGAAGGCACCTACTACCATCACATACTTACCTGCAGGCAGTGAGACAATGGTAACATCTTCGGCAGTGACACCACCCTTACCGTTAGAACCGCGGATAGGAAGGTTGCCTGTTGTTGTCTCAGTGAAGCCGTTGATGTGCTCACCCTCATTCAAATATACTATATTCTCCTTGTTTGTGTTGCTATAGTTAACAACAGCTTCAGGGTTAGCAGCGGTAGGAGTGAACGTGTTGGTGTACTCCTTGTTGTTTACCGAAGACTGGTAGAGAGTACCATTTAACTCCTGATACCTTGGATATGCATACTTTACAGCGTCACCTACGTAAGATTTACCAAAATCCAACTCTTCTCCAAGGCTGCTCATTATAGTATAGTTTATAATGTCAGCTTCCTTGAATGTAAGGTGTATGTAGTTCTTGGTATCGTCCTCATCCACTGTGATAGAGTTGTCGGCACCAGACACATATACATACTTCACGCCGTTAACGTAGAAGTTACCCTTGTCGGTTGTAGAGGCAGACACCTCTGAACCAACTATAGTACCAATGTAAGTGATGGTGTCAATCTGAGTATCTGCATCAAGCTCACGCACTACATAGTAAGATGAGGTCTTCTCGGTAGTGTATGTGATGGAAGCACTTACACCTGACACAGTACCGCCGCCGGCAGCAGTGTCCCATATAAGCAACGTCACCTTCTTGCTGCTCTTGAAAGCATCAGTAATGATGAAATCACCTGTCTTAGTTCCGGTATTGCCTCTGCTTGCTGTAGTAGTAAGAGTACTGTTGAGAGATGTAGCAGTCTTGTCAGCAGTGTTATAAGTAAGATCAGCTGACCACGCAGATGTGTTGTAACCGATGTTGAAGGTGTGTCCGCGGTCAGATCCTGACACAGTAGCTGTCAGCTTGGCTTCTGTCACCGTAGCATTCTCTGGCAGACCGCTGGCATCAACCTCGATGTAAGTGATGAAGTTCACACCCCAGCCTGTGTTGCCGAAACCTACGGTTCCGTTACTGAAAGTGTTGTAACCCGTACTTGCAGATGTTACCTCTCCGTATGAGGTATCAGCACTACTTTGGTTCACATACGTCATCTTGACAGTGGGTGTATAGCTCTCCGCACTCACACCCAGTGACATCAATGCCGCCGCGATTAGAGTAAAAAACTTTTTCATAAGCCTTTTGATTTGTTAGTTAATAATGTTGTTAGTTAAAATAATAGCTCTCTAATAGTGGCTATTCCCTTACAAAGGGAATATAAAAAAACACCACGATACAAATTTACCCTTTTATTTAATAATGTGCAAGTAATTTTCAAAATAATTTTATAATAGCATAATTATTTGTTCTCTCTCCATCCACAGCCAGGGCTTCTCTCCCGTTGAGTATTTTACTGTATTACAGCAACCACTCCCTCCGCCTTCCCTCCTTTCGCCTCTTCCTTCCTTTCGCCGCCTTCCCCTTTCTCCCTTTCTATCACCGCCCCTCCTTCTCCCGTTGAGTATGTTGCTATATTACAGCAACCACCCCCTCCGCCTTTTTCCACGCCTCCGCGTCCGCCCCCCCTCTTCCCTCCTCTCCCAAATAAACCTTCATCCTTCATCCCTCCCCCCTTCATCCCAAATACCCCTCCCTTTCTTTCTCTTTACCTTTTATAATTTAATTAAAAAAGAAAAAAAAGACGAAGAAGAAGAGTTGGTGGAAATGTGGAAAAATAGTGTTTATATACGTAAAAAATGCACGTTGAGAAAGCTATCGTTTCACACCGTAAAAGCATAGCTTTCAGCATATAAAAGCTATCACTCTACACTATAAAAGCATAGCTTTCTCAGAGCACTCAATAAAGGTGGAAAACACTATGAAAAATCATTCAAAACAACTGTATTTTTCCACAATATCCCCTTGTAACCATATCACCACCCAATACCATTGTGGATAAAAAAGCATTTATAATCACTTATGCATATAGTTATCCATACACTTATCCACAGTTATTGATAATTAATAATGAAAAAATGAATAATTAAAGTGCCATCCATCGTAAATTATTAATTATTCATTATTTAATTATTAATTATTCTGTATTGCAACCTTTATTTTACAAAAAGTCAGAAAAACAATGTTTACAATAACTAAATAACATTAAGAAAGGAAAAAAAATTGCATAATATAAATTAATGTAGTAACTTTGTAACCAAATAGGCTTGAAGAAAAATAAGTTCAGGCCTATAATCGTGAAAAGTAACTATTATTAATATTAATAAAACACAATGGCAACATTAGATCTTACAAAGTACGGCATCACTGGTTCTACAGTGATTGCACACAATCCTTCTTATGAGGAGCTCTTCAAGGAAGAGACAAAGGCAGGCCTTGAGGGCTTTGAGGTTGGTCAGGAGACAGAACTCGGCGCAGTTAACGTGATGACAGGTATCTTCACCGGTCGTTCACCTAAGGACAAATACATCGTTGACGATGCACAGAGCCACGACAAGGTATGGTGGACAACAGAGGGTTACAAGAACGATAACCACCCAATGACCGAGGAGGTTTGGGGTAAGGTTAAGGACCTCGCCATCAAGGAGCTCTCTAACAAGCAGCTCTACGTGGTTGACGCTTTCTGCGGTGCTAACGAGGCTACACGTCTTGCAGTGCGCTTCATCGTTGAGGTAGCATGGCAGGCACACTTCGTAACCAACATGTTCATCCAGCCTACAGAGGAGGAGCTGAAGAACTTTGAGCCAAACTTCGTAATATACAACGCATCTAAGGCAAAGGTAGAGAACTACAAGGAGCTCGGTCTGAACTCTGAGACCTGTGTAGCATTCAACACCACAAGCCGTGAGCAGGTTATCATCAACACATGGTACGGCGGTGAGATGAAGAAGGGTATGTTCTCTATGCAGAACTACTTCCTCCCACTCCAGGGCATCGCTTCTATGCACTGCTCTGCTAACACCGACATGGAGGGTAAGAACACAGCTATCTTCTTCGGTCTCTCTGGTACAGGTAAGACAACCCTTTCTACCGATCCTAAGCGTCTCCTCATCGGTGACGACGAGCACGGATGGGACGACGAGGGCGTGTTCAACCTCGAGGGCGGTTGCTACGCTAAGGTTATCAACCTCTCTAAGGAGAACGAGCCTGACATCTACGGCGCTATCAAGCGTAACGCTCTCCTCGAGAACGTTACAGTTGCTAAGGACGGCAAGATTGACTTCGCTGACAAGAGCGTTACTGAGAACACACGTGTGTCTTACCCAATAGACCACATCAAGAACGTTGTTAAGAAGGTAAACGGCAAGTCTGCAGGTCCTGCAGCACAGAACGTCATCTTCCTTTCTGCTGACGCATTCGGAGTACTGCCTCCAGTATCTATCCTGACACCAGAGCAGACTCAGTACTACTTCCTCTCTGGCTTCACAGCTAAGCTGGCAGGTACAGAGCGCGGTATCACTGAGCCAACACCTACATTCTCTGCTTGCTTCGGTCAGGCATTCCTCGAGCTGCACCCAACAAAGTACGCTGAGGAGCTCGTTAAGAAGATGCAGAAGAGCGGTGCTAAGGCATACCTCGTTAACACTGGTTGGAACGGTACAGGCAAGCGTATCTCTATACCTGACACACGTGGTATCATCGACGCTATCCTCGACGGTTCTATCCTGAAGGCTGAGACAAAGAAGATCCCATTCTTCGACTTCGAGGTTCCAACAGCTCTGCCAAACGTTAACCCAGCAATCCTCGACCCACGCGACACCTACGCTGACGCTTCTGAGTGGGAGACAAAGGCTAAGGATCTGGCAGCACGCTTCATCAAGAACTTTGACAAGTACACCACAAACGAGGCTGGTAAGGCTCTCGTAGCAGCTGGTCCAAAGCTCTAATCTTTTAAATAAAGATAAATAGCATAAAAAAGGCACGCACCATTCACGGTGCGTGCTTTTTTTGTGTTCTATTCTGAATAATTTTGCAACAAGATTGCAGTGCGCATTCTGTAACTTTGCACACCGAAAGGACATGATTTGGGGACATGTCGCTCGTCACAAAACTATGCAGAATATCCCAGAAACTTGCCTGAATGGGAGGAAAGGAGTAATTTTGCAAACGTTTTTAATCGTTAATGTCGTTAATATAGACCATTAATGTCATTAATAGTCTCAGGGCAGGATAAAACATTAATGGTATTAATGAATGAAATTAACGGTATTAACGTAAAAAGGCAAAATGATTATTGCTTCTTACAGAGGACAAATATCATTAATATGATTTCATCGAACTGACGTTAAAAGAAATAGGATTATAAACAAAAATACAGGATGAAAAGATTGTTCATGGCAGTTGTCACGTCGGTGATGCTGCTTTTACCCTCAGTGGCCGGGGCACAGGCCACGCAGACCATTCGCGGTCAGGTGAGCGACGTGGCATCGGGTGAACCGATGGCTGGCGTAAGCATACAGGTGGAAAACGGTACGACGATAACCACCGTGTCTGACGTTAATGGTAACTTTGTGATTGAAAATGTACCAGTGGGTCGTCACGCCGTAAGGGCTACCTACGTGGGTTATGAACCGGTGCTTGTTAAGGAGTTGATGGTCTCTGCCAGTAAGGAGCTGGTGCTCAACCTGAGTATGCGTGAGAACGTAGCCGAACTTGGCGAGGTGGTTGTGAAGCCTCATGTCAACAAGCAGACACCGCTTAACGAGATGGCACAGGTGGGCGCACGAATGTTCAGTGTGGAGGAGGCCAACCGCTATGCTGGTGGTATGTCTGACCCTGCCCGTACGGCATCGGTGTTTGCCGGCATCATTGCCGGCGGTGCCACCAATGGCATCAGTATTCACGGCAACTCGCCGCGTATGCTGCAGTGGCGCATAGAGGGTGTGGAGGTGTATAACCCTAACCACTTTGCTGACATCACCGAGGCAGGCGGCGGCATCTTCACTTCGCTCAACGGCACGGTGCTTGCCAACAGCGACTTTATGATGGGTGCCATGCCGGCAGAGTTCGGCAATGCGCTGAGTGGTGTGTTCAATGTGAATATGCGTGTGGGTAACAACAACAAGTATGAGCATGCCTTCCAGGTGGGTACTCTCGGCATAGACTTCGCATCGGAGGGTCCTATCGGCAAGGCGAAGGAGGGAAGGCCGCGCGCGTCTTACCTTGTGAACTACCGTTACAGTTTCCTTGAGATAGCGAAAAAGATAAAGGCCATAAACATGGATCGCGAGACTCTCGACTATCAGGATTTGAGTTTCAAGATAAACTTGCCGACAACAAAGGCTGGCACTTTCGCCGTGTGGTTTACGGGATTGATAGACAGGTTTGAGAACGAGGTGCCTGACGTGTCGGACTGGGAAACTCTGTGGGACTGCAACTCCTCATGGTCGCGCCAGAAGAACATGGCCGTGGGCCTGAGCCACACCTATCGTTTCAATACGGGTGGCACGCTGCGCTCAAGCGTGGCCTATACGGGTAATTACACAAAACTGTTTGTGGATGAATATGACACTGAGATGACTACTTATCCTGAAATGAGAGGACGCAACACGTCATGGAATGTCATCATCAGCACGCAGCACCAGCAGAAGTTCTCTTCACGCTACACCATGCAGAATGGTTTTGAGCACCAGCACATCGCCTTCAATGCGTGGCTCGACTATGTAAAGGTATCGCGTGAACCGCTCTACCGTGTGTATGAGTCGGAGGGCAACACCGGACTGACACGTCTCTACACCAGCCACAAACTGGCTTTGAGCCGCCGTCTCTCAATGGTGGCAGGCTTGAATGCCATGTGGTTCAACCTCAACGACCAGTTTATCATTGAACCGCGCTTCAGCATGCAGTACAAGACATCGCCGTCGAGCACGCTGTCTATAGCCTACGCTCTCAACAGCCGCAAGGAAAACACTGACACATACTTCGTGTTGCTGGAGGGTACGAACCCTAACAAGAACCTCGGACTGACACGCTCGCATCATATCTCTGCTTCCTTTGCACAGCGACTTGGCGAGAATGCCATGCTGAAGATTGAGCCTTACTGGCAGTGGCTCTTCGACGTGCCTGTAGAGCAGGGCACCACCTACTCTGTCATCAACGACCGCTCGTTCTTCCAGGACCGTGTGTTGGTTAACGATGGTGCCGGCCGTAACTACGGTATCGACTTCACCCTGGAGCGTTACCTGAAAGACGGATACTATGGTATGTTGAGTGCAACGCTCTTCAAGTCGGAATATCGCGATGCACAGGGTGACTGGCACAGCAGCCGTTTCGACCGCGGCTTTGTTGCCAACATTCTCGGCGGCAAGGAGTGGATGGTAGGCAAGAGCAAGAAGAATGTGCTCGGCATCAACGGCCGCCTTACCTTGATGGGCGGCGACCGCTATACTCCCGTGCCGGAGGGCGTTACATACGAAGACATCATGATGCGTCCCGACAAGTCTGTCCCTGAAGATGTGGCGAATCCGTTCTCTGCTCATCAGAACATGAGCGTGGGCTATGCCTTCTCTGCAAAGTATATCATCAACAAGCAGCATACCTCGCACCAGATCATAGTGGACTTCCTCAGTATGCGTACCTATAACGGCCAGACCTACGATATGCGCACGCATGAGCTGAAGAGCCACTTCACCAGTCTGACATTCCCGAACATTGCTTACCGCATTGAGTTCTGACCGCAGTTCCCGCTTACTCCGTTTCCGGTCTGGGTCTCTTCACTGTCACGCCGCGGGTGTTCTTCGTCTCGTCAATCACGAAGATGCTGTGAAGGCTGCCTATGCAGTCGATGCGGCCGAGCGTGTGGAGCATAAACTGCTGGTAGGCCTTCATGTCGTGGGCATACACCTTGATGATGAAGTCGTAGTCGCCGCTGGTGTTGTAGCACTCGGTAATCTCGTCTATGTTTTGCACGGCATCCATAAACTGCTGTATCAGTTCCTGAGTGTGCTGCTTCAACCGTATGTTACATAGGACGAGAATGCCGTTGCCCACCTTCTTGGCATCCACCACGGCCATATACCTTTTTATATACCCCTCGCGCTCCAGTCGCTTCTGACGCTCAAAAGTAGGCGAGGGCGACAGATTCACGCATGACGCCAGTTCTTTCACCGTCATGCGTGAATCTTTTTGCAGTAGTCTGAGAATACGGATGTCGGTGTCGTCCAACCGACTGATGTCGTTTTTTTCTTTCATGTTTTTACAGAATAAAATTTTGTATTTTATGTGTTTCGCAATGCAAAGTTAGTATATTTTCCCGAAATAAGCAGAATATTTTGTAGAAAAAATTAAACTTTATAATTTTGCACCTCGAAAACTAAACAGAACGAAAACGAAGACGAAAACGAAAACGAAAACGAAAGAAAATATGACAAACAGAAAGACATCAGTAATCGGTTTTCCACGCATAGGAAAAAAACGCGAACTCAAGTTCGCAAGTGAATCATTCTTCAAGGGCGACATCAACGAGGCAGAACTGCGCCAGGTTGCATCAGACCTGCGCCGCTATGGCTGGAGCAAGCAGAGCGAGGCTGGCATCACCTTTATACCGTCAAACGACTTCTCGTTCTACGACAATGTGCTCGATGCAGCCTTCATCTTCGGTGTGATACCTGCACGCTACCGCAACCTTGGTCTCGGAAGCCTTGAAACATATTTCGCAGCATCGCACGGCTATCAGGGTGAGAAGGGCGACGTGAAGGCTCTTCCAATGAAGAAGTGGTTCAACACCAACTATCACTATATCGAGCCGGAGATTGACGACACCACGACATTCAGCGTCAGCGACAGCATAAAGCCCGTGGATGAATTCAGCGAGGCAAAGGCTGCCGGCTATCAGACTGTGCCCACGCTGACGGGTGCATTCACATTCTTGTCGCTTGCACGCTACACCGGCAGCAAGCGTGCCAAGGACTTTGCCGCTGAGGCCGCAGAGGCATACGCACAGGTGGCGCTCCGACTGGCTGAGGCCGGGGCAGAGTGGGTGAGCTTTGCAGAGCCGTCACTGGTGCTCGAGCTGAACGAGGAACAGCGCAGCCTCTTCAAGGCAATATATACCGACATCATCAGCCACATAAGGAAAGCCAGCGGACTGAAGATTCTGCTGCAGACCTACTTCGGTGACATACGCGAAGCATACGCCGATGTTACGAGTCTCGGCTTTGACGGCATCGGACTGGACTTCATAGAAGGTCGCAAGACGCTGGAACTGCTACAGGGCGGATTCCCGAAGGATACACTGCTCTTTGCCGGCATCGTGAACGGCAAGAACATCTGGCGTGCCAACTATGCTGACAAACTGGATCTGCTGAAGGAGATAGAGAGAGCCGTGCCAGCCGACAACATCGTCATCGGCACCTCATGCTCGCTGCTCCACGTGCCGTATACCGTAACCTCTGAAGAGAAACTGCCTGAGGAAAAACTGCGCCATTTTGCCTTTGCTGAGGAGAAACTCACGGAACTGTCTGACATAGCCGGTGGCAATGCTGATGCACTTCAGGCAAACAAGTTTCTGTTTGCAGGCCCACGCACCGAAGGCAATGCAGAAGTAAGGCAGAACGTCAGTCGTCTCTCTGCCGTCGATTTCGAGCGCAAGCCAAGTCGCAGCGAGCGCCGCAAGGTACAGGACGAGGTGTTTAAGTTGCCTGCCTTCCCTACCACCACCATTGGTTCGTTCCCCCAGACCGCAGAGGTCAGGGCAAAGCGTGCCGCACTGAAGAAAGGCACCATCACTCGTGAGGAGTATGTGGAATACAACAGGGCGAAGATTGCCGAGTGTATAAGGTTGCAGGAGCAACTTGGTTTCGACGTGCTGGTGCACGGAGAGTTTGAGCGCAACGACATGGTGGAGTATTTCGGTTCAAAGATGGACGGCTACGTGTTCACCCAGAACGCATGGGTGCAGAGCTATGGCACGCGCTGCGTGAAGCCGCCTGTAGTGTGGAGCGATGTAAGCCGCAAGGCTCCAATCACCGTAGAGTGGTCAGTGTATGCGCAGAGCCTTACCGACAAGCCTGTGAAAGGCATGCTCACGGGCCCTGTCACCATACTCAACTGGTCGTTCCCGCGCGAGGATGTCTCGCTCAAGGAGCAGGCACTGCAGATAGCCCTTGCCATAAGAGACGAGGTGCTCGAC
>JAFXZU010000007.1:0-116405 GCA_017541085.1 Prevotella sp. | reverse complement strand
ATGTCATATTAGAGTTTTGCTTGTTTTCTTTTTGCAACACTAAGATAAGTGAAAATTCTGACATGGCAAAATCCTGGGCAACTTTTTGTTGCTCAGGAACTTATAAATAAAGTTAAATTATAGTGTTGCGGAATTAAGGTTCTATACATCTGATAAGCATGCCACATACTATCATTAACAGACCCTATATCAAACAAAAAACACCCCTAATTAAGATTATTTAACCTTTACAAAACGTCTAAATATAAAAATATTGTTAATTTTACAAAAATTAATATTAGCCACGTAAACCCATGAAAAATAAAAACGTATGCTATATGGATACTAAGAGTACCTCCAACAGGCGATGGTTAGCAATATTGTTGATGACATGCCTTGCGATGTTGTTTACCAACAGGTTACAAGCAGAAGACTTCGGCGAGTTTGACACACCTGAACAAGCATTCAGCTGGTACTCTAAGGGTATGGGGTGTATGCACGTGACGATAAAGTTATGTAATAACAGTCCGAGGCGCACGTTCCATACTGGTAAGTTCTACCTTACCGACAAGAAGACCGGTGAGAAGATAACTTGCTTCAACATAGGTGAGACGAAAAGCAGTAACTCCGGCTATTCTGAAATGAACATGAGCAACCCGTTGGCAAGCGAGTCGCATATGTTCCTTACCAACGTAAGGAACAAGAACGGACAGAAGATATATGTCACTTCCGATTCAAAAAGCTATGAGATTTCGGGCCTCCTCAGTTCTACATATTCCGATTGCTACGCAGAGTTTGACTGGTACTATCCAGTGCGCTTTGCCGGACGTTCGTTTGACGTCTCTGTTGAAGGAGCGCAGATCTGGATTGGCGAGACCAGCAAATATGAAAGCTATGCCAAGGCAAACTTCGCCACTATAGAGTTTGACAAGATAAACCTTGAGACGTACGATGCCATACCGGGCACCGAGGCAGAGAATGCAGGCGTATTGCGCATGCCAATATCATGCGACCGCGTGATAAACTATGCCAACACCAGTATCAAGACCGCCAATGGCTGGCGTGGCATCGGGCGCACTACTTTTGACAGCAATGCCTATTCAAGTTTCATCAACCTCCCTTCACACGAGGCGATCGACAGTGTAAGGGTTGAGGTCAACGTAACTTCTGCCTCATGGACAGACGCCACAGGCAGCGACCCGAAGGAACTCAAAGGAAATATCACCATAGAAGGGGGAGCAGTGGCAAGCATACATGGACCGCGCCTGCTATGGGCTGAGATGATAGACGACCGCAAGGATGTAGTCCATGCCGGTTCGGTGAAGCTGACATGGCAGATTGCCGACGTAGGCAAGGAGGACATGCTGGAAGGCGACATGTTCCAGGTGCAGCGCTCGCTGACGGGCAGGATAGAGGATTATGAGAACATAACGCTCGTGCAGTTTGACAAGGACTCTGCCAACTACGAATACCTTGACACCACGCTGATAGAGTCGCTCGACACTTCACTCATAGACAAGGAACTGGGCATACCGCTGGTGCGCTACCGCGTATACCGTGTCTCTACGGCACAGCTGTGGGGCATGGAGCATAATCCTACGGTGGTTTATGCGATGCCGCACATGCCTACGCTCGACCTGCTGAAGATAAAGGACTTTGACGCTGACTGGGCAAACGAGGAAGAGCACCAGTTGCGTGTGACATGGAACTACACGCCAGGCAATGGCACTGACCACATACGCGTGTATGACGGCCGTGCCAAGGTGAAGATATTGTATAAGATGCTCAACCGTGCCAATAAGGAGATAGGCACAGGTGAGTACGTGCTAACCAAGGAAGAGCTGGCAAAGAAGGAGGTTGTCATTCCGCTTAGCCGTTCATGCGTTAACTATGAACTGTCAATGGAGATGTTCCCCGGCACATCGCCAATAGGCAAAGGCACAGGCGACAATATCATGCAGATCTGGGGCAGAGGTGACTGGGAATCGTTTGTGCGGCGTGTGAATGCGGGCAAGACGAAACTCAATGCCATGCTGATGAAAGACATCACGCTCAATAACAGTTCGGAAATCATAGGATATGACAGTGACATTGCATACCAAGGCATCTTCAACGGCAACGGACATACAATAGAACTTGTGTTCGATGAAAATGCAAGTGCGCTTTCTCCATTCCACAAACTGGCCAATGGAGCCGTCGTCTGCAATCTGAAAGTAAATGGAACTATTACTTCCAAGAGCCGTTATGCTGCAGGTATCTCCTCACATATTACGCAAGGCGTCGTTTCCTTAGAGCAAAACACGAATTATGCAAAAATAACCCAAGCAACAAACGCTTGGTTCGCTGACACATCAACAGGTGGACTTGTCGGCATGGTAGAAAACACTGCTACGTTGCACATATACAACAGTCTGGTCAACGGTATTTTTTACAATTCTTATATAAACAATTCAGGATATGGTGGATTCGTAGGCCTTAATGATAATTCCGCCTTTACGCTGGTCAGCAACAGTTATTTCAATCCACAAGATATTAGGTGGCGTGACGGTTTCGTGAACACCCATACGATTGCTCATTATGACGCCAACAACTGTGCTATATCACCGGCAATATTGGACTGTGGATACAGCGTAGAGTTTGGTACTCTTCAGGGTAAGAAATTCACGTCAGCTCCGAAAAACGCAGCGTGGGATTATTCCACGCCTAAAGTAACAACGTACAGTTTTACTACCCCGACGATAGGTTTCAAGTTGAGTCTTGACCCCCAGAAGGCGAAGCAGAAGAACTGGTTCTATTACGAGAACTCAGGCAAGGTGCTTAAGGATTCGCTGTCAACAGAAACACATCAGAGTTCAGTATCACTGAAATGGGAGAGCGACGGCGGTGCCATAGACTCCTATGAGGTATATCGCCGCAAGACCGATGAAGGAGCAAAGTGGGAAATGATAGCCAGCAACATCACTCAGATGGAATATGAGGACAAGACAGTAAAGCCAGTCTTCTCATATTATTATAAGGTAGCGTCGCTCGTAAGCTGTGAAGGAGAGAAACGCGTATATACCGACTCGGTGCCTGGTAACTGCGTGCAGACGGGCATGGTAGAGGGCTACGTGCGCTTTGCCGACGGCTCTGGCATAGCAAACAGGTCGATAAGTATATCACAGTATGGCGACGGAGCAAGTTCTGAGGTGTGGCATGCCACGACAGACGAAGCAGGTTACTTCAAGGTGGAAGGCCTGCCTTACTGGAAAGGACAGACAGGACCGTATCTGATAATGACAGACGTGAACAGTACAGACTTGTCGGAAGACTGCAAGACCGGACTGCACGTGACATTCAACTCTGAGACCAACCTGTACAGGAACCGCACGTTCATCGTGACCAGCGGCGTGAAGTTCTCAGGCTCGGTGCTCTACAGAGGAACCAGCATTCCTGTGCAAGGAGTGAAATTCCTGGTTGACGGCATAGAGGTGCGTTCTGCTTCTGGACCGGTGACATCAGACTTTGAGGGCCACTTCTCATTCATCATGCTTGGCGGAAAGCATAACATACGCGCCGTGAAAGACGGACATGACTTCTGGCAGGATGGATACTATGTAAACGAGAAGGGTGAGACCGATGTGGAGTTCGCCATTGACAAGTCAAGCGTATATTTCTATGACGTCACGAAGGTGAAGCTGATAGGACGTATTGCCGGCGGTAAGGAGCAAGGTGACATACCACTTGGAAATTCATTGTCACGCAACAACCTGGGCAAGGACTTAAAGATGGTGCTCACGCTTGAAGGCGACAATGCGTCATGGCTCGTATTCGAGAATACCAACAAGGCACTTACGGAACGTGACACTACATACATACATGAAAAGCACGGCAAGAACGACAATACCGTTTACCAGACCAAGGTTCACACCAACCGCCACCGCATGGAGGTGACGCCTGACGTGAACACGGGTGAGTATGAATTGTTGCTGCCTCCTGTAAAATGGAAGATACAGCAGATTACGGCACGCGGATATGCCACACTGTTCCAGGATGGCAAGACAAGCGAGGTTATCGACCTTACCGACTCGCTGACTAATCACACCGACACTTATTACGGAGCATGGGCAACGGCTACAGGTGACACCGTACGCGAGGTTGACGTGAAATACCATGCACAGTACAGCCGCATATATCGTGCCCCGATACAGTTGGAGTACAAGCAGATAGGCTATGACAAGTTCGACTACTTCGGCGACCGCATCTACACGGCACAGTCGTTGGTTGGCGACAAGGTGAAGGTGCCGTTGGTATATCAGGCACTGAAGGAAGAATACAAGGCGCTGAAAGACAAGTCAAAGTGGATTGGCAAGGACTCGACAGTAGTCAAGTACACCTTCGGAGCGCCTGTATTCAATATAGATCGTCAGTATCCTTTCCAGCTCAAGGCCGTTGAGAGATACTACTTCAACAACAACCAGCAAAGCGACACCGTTGATATTGTAAGTGCGGGACGTGCTCTCGTAACCATACGCAACCGTATGGTTGACGGTACGCACAAGGATACGCTTTCACTCGACGAGAACGGTGAGGGATACTACATATTGACCGCCGCACAGCGACCTTATAGCCTTACGGGTAAAGACGCCCTGTACACCGTGACATTCTCAATGGAGAAGGACGGCGTGGCATATGAGGCTGCTCCGCTAAAGGCCTACACCTTGAACCAATATAAGAAGGCCGGGGCTAAAGATTACATGAGCATTACGGCTCCTATACTCATCGACGTGCTGCGTGACCCGCCGGGCAGCGGTTCAACGGCCAAGCTCAGCAAGGGCTCTACACTGAAACAGACATACCAGATGGACATGTCTTGGAAAGCTGGTCTGACGATAGGCATAGCAACAGGTAGCAAGCTGGCAAACTATGCCGGCATAGGCTCTTTGGGTCCTCATGTGGGATTAGTCAACAATGCAGGTTCAAAATTAAACACCAGCATTGACATCATGTTCTCAGGCAGCGGACAGCGTGCGTTCTCATACACCATGACCGCAACGGAAGATATAACGACCGACGCAGGAGTCACCATGGTCGGAGCAGATGCCGACGTTTATATGGGTGTGGTGACTAACACCATAGCAACCCCGACAGTGTCTATACGCGCTATTCCAGACAGCACGTTCATACACATGACAGGCGAATTGCTGGCTGGACGCATGGTTGAGATTGCCACGGGATATGGCGAGAAGGGCGACACCTTCCACCTTGTGCGCGACGAGACAATAAGCTTCATGCAGGAATTGAAGTCAAACTTCGTTCACACGCAGACCCATATCGTCTCACAAATGATACCGGACCTGGCAAACCAGAGCATGTCATTGATGTACGTAGGTTCGGAGAAGGAGGCTACTACACTGGCAAACAGCACCGGCAAGCGAGTGTACCTGTCGCTGAGGGATAAAGATGACGAGCGTTTCGGTGTTATGAATACTGACTCTGTAACTGGAGAGTACATATACAACTCAACCCGAAACAGATATAGTGACCAGTCGAAGATGAACTACCTCATCGTGGTACCTAACACAGAGGACAACAAGATAACGACAGACGAGGTGTATAACTACACGCAGCTGATAGCGGCGTGGGCAAGTATGATACAACGAAACGAGCAGCAGAAGCTGGAGGCGACAGACCTTGTACAGAGGTTTGACATTGACGGCGGAGCTGGCTTGTCATACGGAGAGGAGTTCTCATCAGACTACAGCAACTCAAACATATATGTCAATCCGATATCCAGCTTCACTCACGATTACTTTGACTGGGCAAATGTAAACGACAAGGAATCTTCAGGTACTGGTAAATATGTCACAACGGGTATCGTTTCTATCATAGGCTCTGCAGCGGCTAAGTTGATAGCACCGCTGTTGAAGGCTGGCACAACGTCTCTTACAGGAAGCCAAACCAGTTCAAAGGGAAAAACAGCTGATGGTTTGCCTTTGCTCGTTACAGAGTTGTCATTCGGCGGCTCACTGTTCAAGATTGAACTCACACCTGCCTTGGCGTTCAGCATGACTCCAAAGCAGACGCTGAGCACGAAGTACAGCCGCAAGGAGTCATTCAACATCAAGATGGACAAGAAATCACACTTGCTGGTTGACGTTTATCGAGTTAAGACAATAGACTCTGCAGAGGACCCTGAGGTTACGGCGCAGAGGAAGAATGACCGCGACGTATTCATGGAGACCAACTTCATGCGTAACGTGGACTATGTGAAACATTTCCTTGACAGAGGAGTAGGACTTTATGACAAGGGTGAATTTGTATATCCTAGGAGCTTCGTATATCGTACACGTGGCGGTGCTACCGTGCGTACATGGGAGGACGAGCGTAAGACTCTCTTCTACAATGCCGGCACAGTACTCGACGAGCGTACCAAGAAGATAGAGAATCCTATCATCAGGATGGACAAGCAGAGCGTCAGCGGAGTGCCTTACGGCGAGCCGGCACGCTTCAAACTCTACATGACCAATGAGAGTGAGGAGCCAGACGCTATTGGTGGAGCATTAAGATATTTTACATTGTTTGCCGATTCGAAGTCAAATCCTAACGGCGCGAAGATGTTTGTTGACGGCCTGCCGCTTACAGCCGACGGTACGACAGTGATGGCTGTGCCTGGAGAGGTGACCACAAAGACCCTTGAGGTATATGCCGGAGACAGCTTTGATTACGACAATCTGATGTTAGGCCTCATATCACAAGGTGATGTGCAGTGTGTTGACAATGTGTCTTTCTCCGTACACTACCTGCGTGCAGCCGGCAGTGTCACCATATCTAATCCAGGCAACAAGTGGATAATGAATACTGATGCTCCGTATGACTCTATAAGGGGATGGTACTTGCCTGTGATTATAAGCGGATTTGATCGTAACCAGAAGAACTTCGACCACATTGAACTACAGTACAAGGAAACGACGCGTGGCGATGACTATTGGACCAACCTCTGTTCGTTCTATTCCGACTCTACACTGTATCGTCAGGCAAGTGGTACTCGCGAGATGATGCCGCAGAACGGATATATCAATACTAAGTTCTATGGTGAGGGACAGGTAATGGAGAAAGCATACGACTTGCGTGCAGTGCTCTTCTGCCGCAATGGTAACAGCTACCTTACTAACGCATCTGCCGTACTTACGGGAATCAAGGACACAAGGAAGCCTCAACTGTTTGGCGCTCCAGAACCAAAGGACGGTATATTAGGAATAGGTGACAACGTCATATTTAATTTCTCAGAGCCGATAGAGCATAACTATCTGCGTGAGGAGACCAACTTTGAAGTGATGGGTGAGACCAATGAGACGGTATTGCAGGAAGAACCATCACTGCAGTTTGGTGGTTCAGGATACGTGGAAACCGATGCACGACGTAACTTCGCCGACAAGAACGTTGCGGTTGACATGATGATACGTCCTGACATAACAAACGAACCAATGCCTCTCTTCTCACATGGTACAGATGGTAATCGCCTGCAACTGTGGGTGACAGAGGATTTGAGACTTAAGGCTGTCGTTGATGACAAGGAGTATTACAGCACCAGCGCAATAGAAGACAATTCATTGCAGCACGTGGCTTTGATGATTAATCACAATGATCATACACTGTCACTTTATAATGATTCTATTATAGGACAGTTCGCAGACGTGAAATACAATGGTTTCGGTCCGCTCATATTCGGTGCGACAAACGAAAATGACGTTGATGCCCGTAGCCACTACAAAGGTCGCATGCTGGAGGTTCGTGTATGGAACCGTGCCATGACCGAGAGTCTGATGCGCATATATGCCAAGCATAGGCTTACGGGCTATGAGATGGGACTGATTGATTATTATCCTATGAATGAGGGCGAAGGCAAATATGCCAGTGACATAGCGCAGGGGGCACACGCACAGCTTCATGGTGCTTCATGGGCATTGCCACGCGGCATGTCGTTACGCCTTGACTGGGCAGAAGAGAAAACCGTCAAGGGTATGAAACTGCAGCGAGATCGTATGTCACGCAGCGCAGAGGATGATTACACGCTTATGTTCTGGTTTAAGACAAACAATAATGGCAAGGGCGCACTCATCAGTAATGGTTCCGGACGCCGCACAGATGACGATGCCGAAAATCGTTTCTATATTGGTTTTGAAGGAGAACAGCTGATTTATCGTTCAAACGGAATGCAACTTGACCTTGGCAAGAGTCTTGCCGATGACGAATGGCATCATTATGCCATGACTGTAAGCCGTGCCCACAAGGTTGCCAATATCTACGTTGACCGTGTGTTGACTGCCAGCGTGCCGGCAGATACTTTGGGCGGCATGGATAGCGACGACTTCTATGTAGGTAACATGGTATGGCATGAAGCAGGAGACAATGTCGACGTCTTGCATCAAGCTAACGCCCTGACTGGTAACATTGATGAAATCTGCCTGTTCTCACAGGCTCTTCCTCATACGCTCATCAAGAGATTCTCAAAGAAGAGTCCGAGTGGCAAAGAGAAAGGTCTGCTGACATATATGGCCTTCAGTCGTCAGGAACGTCAGGAGAACAATGAATACGTACAGGTGCCATATGTCAACAACCAGGCTATTGAACTTGACAAATATGGCAACGTGGTAAAGAAAAACGACACCGTGTTTGTTGAGCCTGTAGCTTACATCATGCAGCATGTTGACAAAAATCTCGGAGCACCTGTGCAGGCGAACATAGAGCTAAAGAACCTTAACTTTAGTTTCGTAGGCCGCGATAATCAGTTGTTGGTCAATATCGATGAGTTGGATTCACGTATCAACAAGCGCAGTCTGTATGTTACCGTTACTGACATACCAGACCTTAACGGCAACTACATGTCGTCACCATATACCGGAGTATTCTATGTAGATCGTAATCCGTTACGATGGGACAAACGAATACTCAAGGAAACTATCCATGATACTGAAGAATATTATTTCAGTGCAAGGATAGTAAACAATAGTGGCGCATCACATCGCTATACGATAGAGAATCTTCCTAATTGGATTACGATAGATCATCAAGAGAATATCATTGACGGCAAGGAAGAACAAGAGGTTTACTTCATTGTCACCAGCGATCTTAATGTCGGAACGTATGATGAGACTATCTATCTGACTGACGAGAACGGCTTGTCAGAACCTTTGATGCTGAATATCACCAAGCAGGGCGTCATGCCAGATAACTGGGGCCCTACGGATGATATGAAGCGCTATTCAATGAGTCTTGTAGGCCGCGTGAAGATTGGTGATGAAATAGTAACTGACACAGGAGACCGCATAGGCGCATTTGACAGCAATGGACGTGCGATGGGCCTGGCAGAGATAAACTACAATGAATCTACCGGCGTAAGTCTGGTGTTCCTCACGGTGTTCGACAGTATCGTATCCGAGAAGCCTCTTAACTTCAAACTATGGCATAGCCGCACCGGCAAAGTTATGGTGCTACAGCCAAACCAGAGTGTCAAGTTCGTACCAGGTAAGATTGTTGGTTCTGTAAGTGACCCGATAATATTCAGTACTACAAGCCAATTCGTACAGACAATAAATCTGGATTATGGCTGGAACTGGATTTCCATGAACCTTTATAATGATGACTTACGCAACATCATTGATGTGCTCAACAAATACAAATGGAGTAATGGTGACATATTTGTGAGCGATCGTGATAACTTGACGCTGGTTTATAATTCGTATGCACGTCAGTGGATAAAGAACATGACGACGGAACAGGTTGACAAGGTGAAGATGTTACCAAGCAATGGTTACCGTATATACCGGCATACCGGCACCACTATTGAAATCGTGGGTGATAAGTTAGAGCAGATAAATATGCGCACTATACCTGTAAGGAAGGGTTGGAACAGCATAGGCTACACACCTATGATCAACCTGCCTGTATCAACAGCCTTGACAGACTACAGCACAATGGCAAGCGATCGTGATGTAATCAAGAACCGTGAGTCGTTCGCTATATTCACCAAGTCAAAGAATGGTGGCGGATATTGGTCTGGCGACCTCGCTTACATGAAGCCTGGCGAAGGCTATATGCTATATCGCAATGATGCCGAGGAGGTATCGTTCAAGTATCCATACTATGAACCGGGCAGCACAATCTTTGGCTCTGCCGCGGCAGAGGCGAAGCCGGCATTCTTCATGGAGTACCCAACCACGATGTCTCTTGCTGCATGTGTTGCAGGTATAGATACGGAGGAGGGCGACCAGCTGGTAGCCATGACAGACATGGGCGATATCTGCGGAACGGCAACGCTTATCGATTCTGTTTATTACATGAGCATCAGCAGTAACGCAAAGGCGGCCCTGACGTTTGCCATCGAGCGTGAAGGCGAGATAATAGCGACGGCGCCTGCTGCGATGCAGTTTGAGGCTAACGCTGTAAGTGGTAATCCTTCTGAGCCTACGCAGATAGACTTCACACGCTGTGAGCCAGTGAAAGTCAATGATGCGTGGTTTACTATTGACGGACGCAAGCTGAATGGTCGTCCTACAAAGACCGGAGTGTATATTCACAACAACGAGAAGGTCGTCATAGAGTGATATGCCAAGATGCTTATGTAATAATGTGACAGCATAATGAATATAACAGAGAAAGCCAGGAATGGCTTTCTCATATTAAAACAAGAAATCATGAAAAATAATCTTTTATATATACAACTCCTCGCTCTGCTGGTTTCAGTGGTGATGACATCATGTTCATCGGACAGCGACGATGAAAGAATTGAGAATCATGCAACTTTTGTCAAGGTTGACAAAGCCCCTGACTGGCAAAACGAATGGCTGGACGCCATGGTCTATACAGACAGCAAGCCTGACTGGGAACTGGTTGATATGTCAGACTTTGACAGTCACAGCGTATTGGTAGTAAAACTTGACAAGGAGCTAATACCTCGTTCTACAGATGACGATATCATGGCAGTGTTCGTTGATGGAGAATGCAGGGCGGTGTCACCACGCAACGTGGTTTCTGATGAAATCTCTTTCGTGTTAAACGTACGTGGCTCATCTTCTGGTTTTGGCTCAGAATTCAGCCTGTGTTATTACAGTGGCGGATTACATCAGATATTTAAAGTAACCGAACATGGCGGTATTTTGATTAACGAGTATATACTTGGTACCGACAAGGACTTTACGCTTCCAATAGTATTTGGCGGCACTAAGTTCAGTAACATAACGCTGTGTGCAGTAAATGTTCCTGACAACGCACCGTTCAAACAGACAGATGATGACCTGATTGCAGCATTCGTAGGTGATGAGTGCCGTGGTGTATGTAAGAAGAATAGCGTTGGGCTTATAATTTTTACACACTCTGATGACGAACTGGTACAGTTACGTTACTATAGTGTAGAGAAAGGGGGCATATATACTGATGCTACGTTGACAGAGGTTAATAAGCTTGGAGCATATAGAACTTTGACGTTTTAATATATAACATATAAAACGAAGAAATGAAGAAAACAATATTTACACTGTCTATACTGTCCGTAATGATGTTTACGGGATGTTCCTCTGATGATGACAGTATTGACAATGTGGTTCGTCGCCCGCTGAATGTCATGACTGACGTGACCCGTGCGGCAGCGACGACCACAAGCACGCTGACTTCATTCAAGATGTATGCGGTGGAGCCATTTACCGACTATACATTGACGAAAAACAATGACGGACTGTGGGTTTCATCGCCTCTGTCATGGCCTGTAGAGGCAAATGATGATGACAATGTTACGTTCTATGCCGTTGACGGCGGAACGTATAACGCCAATGGACAATATGTCACGCATAATGTCAACGAAGATGCTTTCAACCAGAAAGACCTGCTCGTGGCAGCAACAAACGCAAGCTATACGGCTTCGTCAGGTGTGTTGCACCTTAGCTTTAAGCATGTATGCACGGCTGTCAACTTCTATGTATCTATGACAAATACGCTGAAAGGGAAACTGGGTGATAAAACCCTCTATGTTACAGAAGTAAAACTTACAGGTGTCAAGAATACAGGACACTATGACCTTGCCACAGATAACTGGACGGGTGTAAGTGGTAACGCCTCCTATACCTTGACTACATCTCCTGTCATCATAGGTACAGAAACTGAGGCGCAGGAATTGCCATGCCAATACCTCTTTATGATTCCTCAGACTCTGACAGACCAAGTAAAAATAGAGTTTAAGTATAAGGTAGGAGAAAACGGTGTGGAGAAGGCCAGCTCTATATCACTGCAAGGAGAATGGGCCTCTAATGCACAGAAAAAGGTAACAATCAAGCTTGGTACCAGCTTGATAAGCATTGATTAAATAAACGTATATACAGGTAAAATGAAGAAACAACAATACACACAACCAACAATATGTATTCATGCCATCAGACAACATGTCATGCACACCGCCAGCGTGCAAGACTTTGAGGAGAAGACTGAAACGATAATCGGTGATGACGACGAGGAATAGTCACACATAGAAACGCAAGCAACCGCAGATGTATAACATAAACGAAGAGGGCGGTGAGGATTTTATTCCTCACCGCCCTCATTATGTTTGAATTCAGAGTTATATGATCTTCAGGAACTACAATCTATTTACGAGTACCTAATTTGTGCTTAGATTCGATTTGCGTACAAGTACTACTTGTCTGTTAATGATATCTGTCAGTTTTTTCTGGAAATCATTAAACTCTTGACGATGGTCTATGGTGAAGCTACCCTTACGAAATTCAACAAATGTAGTAATGTTGATGCTGTCCCCACTGTTATTTACGGTGATGGCACAACTGCCGAAACAGTTGGCGTAGCTCTCTGACTGGGGCATTGCCTCTACCATCATGTCTGTAGGAACTTTTATCGTTATCGTATCACTCCAACTGAGAGGATAGTCTTGTATTATAGGACGTGTCCTATCCTTTCGCATCGTTACGGGCTTGTAACGTCTAAAGGGATTACAAGTTATGAAAAAACGTCCTTCAGCAGCACCTGGATATCGCACATCAGCTTGGCTACACAAGAGAAGATGAGAGTTCATACCGTTGAGAGATTCCGTTGTCTGCACACTGTTAATGGTGGCATTATTCAAGGTAATCCATCGTCGTATATGGTCCTTGCGCTTAGCATCATCAAGGGTAGTCAGTGACCTTACACTACCATAGCAACACCCACTGTGATCCCACTTGAACTGCATATCAGCATTTCCGTCAAGGCGTACCGTGATATGCGCTTTAACACACTCATTATTCTGCTGCGGAGTATAGTCTTTTATTCGAATGAGTTTGCCACCCGCTTCAGTAATAAGCAAGGCATCGTGCCCTGCTATTGTCGCTGGTATGTAGCCTAATGCCAACTGTGGATTAGTACATTCTATGAGTAGTGTATCATTGTCCTCAATTGGCACTGCAAGCACCACATGATTAATTTGGTGCATATTGGGGAAGTTTGGCAGTAATCTGCTGTAGGTGGTGCTGACCAGCAGGGGATACGACTTTATGCCCACCGCCGCGAGCAGGGCCTTCATATAGTTTGTCAGTGCCTTACAGTCACCAAATCCTGTCTGCGCTACTTCGGTTGCGGTCATTGATTGCCATCCACCTATACCCAACTGCATGCTCACGTAGCGTGTTTTCTCAGCAAGATATGCATAAAGTGCATTTATCTTATCTGTGGTGGTATTACAGCCTGCTGTGAGTTCTGTCACCTTAGCTCTGTCTGCGGGTGGAAGTTGGTCTCTGCCAACATTGATGGAGTGGTACCAACTACCAAACTGCTCCCAGTCTTTCATGCTGCCGGTAGTCTTGGCAAATGTGAAGACTCGTGGTTCAGACATTACATAGGGCATCAAGTTGAGTGGAACATCGTCATAGTAGTCCGTAATGACAGCTCGCATCGGTGACAGGCTCCATTTGTATTCCGTAACTTTATCGCTTTGACTGCATGACGTGTTCCATTGATGACCAGAGTGATATGATGCGATCTCCACCCTCGCAGGTACAGAGAGAGTATATTCCGCACTTTGCAATGCCTGCCTGATGCTTCCAGGCCAGAAGACGGGGAAGTCTATGTAGCCGTCATTTGCTTTCACCTGCCACTCGTATTCCACGGTGTAAGGATAAGACATTGCGGGTGGTGTGTAGTAGTTATACACATTGTCGGTGGCAAGATGCTCAGACACCGAGGATGTCTTGAGGTTTCCTTTCTTCAACTTTTCCACCTGCTTGCCATCAGCATCATATATTGCACCGTTGAATGAAGCAAGTTGCATAAATAAATCAGAACTGCATGACCAACTACCGTCATCATCTCCGTTACGATTAAATACCGTGACGACTTTGTGGTATTTAGTGGTATAGCTCAACGATGATGTCACCGTAGTGCATTGCGTATAGAGTCTCACCACAGAGTTGGCTCCTGTACGCAGGGTATCAGGGATACTTGCTGCCGTCCACGATGGCTGGGCATGCATAACCACATGCCAAAGTGTAAGTAGGAAGGCAGTTAACGCTACGTGCTTCGTCATCTCTTTTTCAATATTATCTTCTTTGAGTTTATATCTACGAGGTTCTGCCAGAAGTCCTGCAGCTCCTTGTAGCGTGACGTCTCAATAAAAGTATTATCTATGGAAAACACATACTGTGTCTTAATGGAGTTTCCGTTGGAGCTTACTTGCAGCTGTACAGTACAATCATTACCGAGAGAGAATGTGGCATTCTCGGGTAATGACTCAATGGAGTAATCTGCAGGCACAGTAAATTCTGCAATATATTTTCGTGTCTCAAGGAAGGGGAACTGCACCGGCAGATTGCGCTGAGCATTAGTGAATGGGTTGGATGTGACGTCGCAGATAATCATCGGATTGATGTACATCATATTACCTGCATAAGTAAACTGCTTCTCAAATGAATTCTGCATGATAACAGAACGTCCCGTACCGTTAACACGTCTCAGTGTAAGAGATTTGACACTAATTCCTTCAGACTCTTCCATCTTGTTAACGAAGGTGAGGCTGTCCTCAGCGTTGTGGTAGGCATTTTTCAGACCAAGTGCATTTTCGCCAGTGAATGTTATACGCCTTGCACCGACAAACTTGCCTTCGGGTGATATGACACCTTGCAACATCTGCGTGATGCTGGCCCCCGTAAGATCAGCCAAATTGAGGATGTTGTCGTTGGTAAATTTAGGGTCAAAAGGAATACCCTCGGTCAGCAGTTGCTGTGGCATCACATTGATGTCGCCATACTCAGCCGAGCCGTCGGCAAAATATAGTTCGCCATTATCATCGGCAATTGCCACTACGAAGGTACTGAGTTTATCGATGGAAGGATGAGTAACAGGCAGTCGACCACGGTTACGAAGGCGCAGCAAGAGTGGAGTACACTTAATGCCAGCATCACGCAACATGCTCATATATACAAAGTTCATTTCGGCATTAGAACCTTTTCCTTCCTTGTATGCCTTCAGTGGGGAGTCGCAAATGAGATTGTAGTTCTTATCCCACTTCATCTTAGAAAGCAACAACGTAAACAACTTGCTTGCCTTATCGGCAACACTCATGCCATCAAGTGACATACCCTGCATTTCTTCTGCCAGTGGATTCTTTATCTTGAGGTAAGACTTATAGTCGGCACTTTCTGACAGATATTCACGTACATCGTTCCAACTGGTGGTGTAGTACTTGTAGAGTTGTCCCGGAATCTCTACGCCCTGCAACTCAAAATCAACACGCGTGGCATAGTCATTAGTACACCATACATACTTCTCGTTTTTCAAAGATGGCAAGTCGTGTCCTTCTATGATATAGCGTACTCCTTTTATATTATATGTTTCGCCCATGGCATTGAGGACAACTGTGACATCCGACTTTGTAAGATTGAATTTACATTCACCGCGACTCTCCACATTGTAAAGAAACCATTCCGGGAAGGTAACGTCGTAGTAACTGTAAGATACGGGCTCGTCAACTTGCAGGTACCACGAAGGGAGATAGGTGTATCTCGGCGTCTCAATGGTGTACTGATATTCTATGATTGAGCCTACCCTTACATCAGGGATAGCGAACTTAATGCGGCATGTGCGATCATCAACGGTTTCTTTGTTTACATATTTGCTCTGCATCGCAGTCTTAGTCACTTGCCCGTTCTCATAATTGTATGCCGTAGCAGATATATTTCTCACATTGTCATTATCCATCCTTGATTTCTTCGCAGAACTGCTGATGACAATACTTTGGTTGGCATAGTCACGTCCTTTCTCCGTAAGGATTCTCATCCTCACAGAAACCTTTGTGCTCAGGATAGCATGGTCTGCGATGTATTCAAAGGTAGTCTCACCTATATTGTATATGTATATTGCGTCAGCAGTAGTGTCAGCCACCTCTACTGGTGATGTAAAGTCTTTTGCAGTAATCTTACCGAATTTCTGTTGTGCATGCAATTGGTATATACTGCATATAGTGATATACAGCAGCAAGTATATCTTCTTCATAATGTAAAGTTTATGTTAGTATTGTTTTATTATTGTTATTATACCTTGTTAATAGAACCATATGAAAAACCACACTCCGGGCAGACGCAAGCGTTCTTTACCCAAAGTGTGGCAGAATATCTGTATTCGTTACATCCTCTCAGGAACCTCAATACCCAGCAGTGCCATGCCGTTCTTGAGGGTCTTACCTACATTACGTGCCAAGACAAGGCGGAACTGCTTCTCCTCCTCTGTATCGGCATTGAGGATTGAGTAGTCATGATAGAACTGGTTGAAGGCCTTTGTCAGTTCGTAGCAATAGTTGGCTATACCTGAAGGACTGTAGTCCTTGCCGGCCTGCTCTACGGCAGCACCGTATTCACTAATCTTCTGTATCAGATCAACCTCCTTTGTTGACGGCTTGTATGCTGCAGGAAGTACAACTGTCTGCTCACCGGCCTTGCGCAGTATAGACTGGATACGTGCGTATGTGTACTGGATGAACGGACCTGTGTTACCGTTGAAGTCGATAGACTCCTCTGGGTTAAACAGCATGTTCTTACGTGCATCAACCTTCAGTATGAAGTATTTCAGCGCACCCATACCTACCTTACGGGCTATCTCCTGACGCTCCTCCTCTGTGAGGTCTGCGTTCTTGCCCAGCTCATCACTTGTCTTGCGTGCGTCTGCTATCATAGCTGCAATCAGGTCATCAGCGTCAACCACTGTTCCCTCACGGCTCTTCATCTTGCCGTTAGGCAACTCTACCATACCGTAAGAGAAGTGTACAAGGTCCTTACCCCACTTAAAGCCCAGTTTGTCAAGCAGGATGGAGAGCACCTGGAAGTGATAGTTCTGCTCATTACCTACGACATATATCATCTGGTCTATAGGGAAGTCCTGGAAACGCAACTTGGCAGTGCCTATATCCTGCGTCATATATACCGACGTACCGTCAGAGCGCAACAGCAGTTTCTCATCAAGACCTTCCTTGGTAAGGTCAGCCCATACTGAGTTATCATCACGACGGTAGAAGAAACCCTTCTGGAGTCCCTCCTCCACTTTCTCCTTACCTTCAAGATAGGTCTGGCTCTCATAGTATATCTTGTCAAATGATACGCCCAAGGCCTTATATGTCTCATCAAATCCGGCATACACCCACTCGTTCATCTTCTTCCACAGGGCACGCACCTCGGGGTCATTATTTTCCCACTTCACCAGCATCTCGTGAGCCTCCTTGATAAGTGGAGCCTCCTGCTTGGCCTTCTCCTCATCCATGCCTTGTGCCACAAGCTCCTTTATCTCCTCACGGTAGTGCTTGTCGAAAGCCACATAGTAGTCACCTATGAGATGGTCACCCTTCTTACCCGATGTCTCAGGAGTCTCACCATTGCCCCACTTGAGCCATGCCAGCATAGACTTACAGATGTGTATGCCACGGTCGTTAACTATGTTTGTCTTCACAACACGGTTGCCATTGGCCTCCATAATCTTTGCCAGTGACCATCCAAGGAGATTGTTCCTGACGTGACCTAAGTGCAAAGGCTTGTTGGTATTTGGCGAAGAGTACTCTATCATCACCAACTTGCTGTCAGCCGTAGACTGCTTCTCGCCATAATGCTCATCGGCATCAATCTTATTAAGAAGGTCAGTCCATGTCTGTGCAGATATAACGAGGTTAAGGAATCCCTTTACCACATTATAGTCACTTACCAGTTCACAGTTGTTCTTGAGCCACTCTCCCAAATCCGCAGCAGTATCCTCCGGCTTCTTACGAGAAATCTTCAGGAAAGGGAATACCACCAGTGTGAGGTTTCCCTCAAACTCGCTTCTTGTCTTCTGCACCTGCACGGTCTTAGGGTCAACCTCCTGCCCATACAAATCTTTGATAGCTGTCAACACAGCCTGTGTTAATGTCTTTTCCATATTGTCATTGTTTTTATTTATATTCTTACACTTTGCTCGTTTTTACGCTTATTTCCTGACGCCATTTGTTAACTGACGTCAAAAAGCTCCTTGTGTCCTAAAAGCTATCACTTCACGTCGTGAAAGCTATCACTTTAGAGTGTAAAAGCTATCATATTACGATGAGAAGTGATAGCTTTCATTTTGTCATTTGGCACCACTCAGAATTTCTTGCCAAAAATGATACTGCCGAAAGTAAGAATCAGCACCTTTATATCAAACCAGAAAGAACGGTGACGCAGATAGTAAAGGTCCAGTTCCAAGCGGCGGAGCATCTTCTCCATTGTGTCTGTATATCCGTTGTATAATGTGGCATAGCTCGTTACACCCGGGCGTATCTGGTACAGGAAGGAATATCTGGGGTCATGCTGCATTATCTGGTCTATGAAATGCTTGCGCTCCGGCCGGTAGCCTACGAATGCCATGTCGCCAACCAAGACGTTCCACAGTTGCGGAAGTTCATCCAGATGGTGGCGGCGCAGGAACTTTCCTATTTTAGTCAGTCGCGGGTCCTCATCGCCGCCGGCATGACTCAGTTGCGGTCCCATCTTCTCTGCATCAAGACGCATGCTACGATACTTATATATGCAGAAAGGCCTGCCAAAACGTCCTATGCGTTCCTGCTTATATATTGCAGGTCCTCCGTCATCAAGTTTTATCAAGATATAGCTGAGGAGGAACAGGGGTGAGAATACTATTATGCAGACGAAAGATATAAGCATATCTATGCCACGCTTCATGCCTCTCTCCATGCCTGTCATGCCATCAGGAATAAATGCCATGGTGTCTTTCTCCACCATATTGCTGGGCAGTCCCATGGTGCCGAAGGTGCGTATCTTCTTCTCAAGTATCTCCACCGGCACCTGTGCGTTCCATGCCTCCTCACCATATTCCTTGTTCCATGCTTCGCGGTGAGAGAACGTCTCATAGGCATGTATGCGCCAGTTTATTACCCAGTGCATTATCAGCCACATTACCAGGTCAACAATTACCACCAGTGTGTGGGACATACCGAGGTGCACTATGGCGTATGTAACTGAAGCGAATATCAAGTGTATCAGCAACAGCATTACAAAGACACCGTATCGGCCTATGCCCATGCGGTACAGCTTATCGTTTATCTGGTTGCGGTCTTGCGTGAATACCTCTCGTCCGTCATGCAGTCGGCTGCCTATTACACGCATGATGTCAAGCATCGGCAACATCAGTATGGAGAAAGCCACAAGGTCTGCACCGTCATAATATGATGCTCCGCTACGGCGCTGTATTACCAGGAAGAGATAGGCAATGATAAATCCGAGAACATAACTGCCAGAGTTACCCATAGTGCAGCGGTCCCATCGTCTCCAGAAAGTCTTGACCACCCAGTAAGGTATCATCACACCAAGCATTGAAGCCGTGACAAACGTGGGGGTGAGTCCGGGTACACCTAAGTATATATGGCTCAGCAGCAGCAACGTCAATACTCCCTGGCCGCTGATAAGACTGTCAAAGCCGTCAAGCATCCTGAAGGTAAAGATGATGTATGTCGCCGTCAGTATGGTAAGCGGGATGCTTACCCACAGTGGCAACATGTAAATGCCGAATAGTCCGTGAAGATTCTCAATCCTCATGTTTGATGCGGCGAAGACGCACGATGCAAGCAGTATGGCAGAGAGACGTATGCCTGTAGATGCTCCGTGCAGGTCATATTTCAGTCCTACTATATATAATAATGTTGAACCCGTGATGAGCGAGAAGGTACGAGGCACCATGCTTGCACATTCCTTTGCCAATTCTTGCCAGGGCAATACCAGTGGCATCATCAGCGTGGCACATAGTGTTATGAGCATTAGTGGGAATATGGATATTCCGGCTATCTGGTAAACGCGTACACCGCCTTGATTGAGCTCGTCACCGCGACGGTCCCATGTATTCTTTACGCTAATCATCATCATGCGGGGTATGATGTATATACCCAGCGGCAATGATATGGCAAATGCCAATAACACTATTATCAGTGCGTGGTTCATCTTGTGTATTGTATTGTTTCTTGTTGTTGGTTGTTTCTATGAATGTAGGGTGTTGCGCAGTCTGTCAATGACTTTAGGCAACAGTCTTTTAACGGGATAGAACATGCTTACGCTGATGCCGTTCTTGCGGAAGGCACGCATGATGTTCCTGTTACCCTTTATTATGTTGCTTAGCTTGCCATTGCTCTCGCCACCCTCGCGCATCATGACTAAGCAGTGGTCAATGTATTTGTTTGTTATTCGGTGCTTCTCTATGAAGCGCAGCATCAGTTCAAAGTCGGCAGAAACGGCAAATGACGTGTCAAAGCCACCATATTTGCTGAAGCATTCGCGCTTTGCATAAAACGTAGGATGGGCAGGATGCCATCCATGCTGAAAGGCCCCAGGCACAAACTGGCTGCCGGTCCATGTGCGCGTGACTTTGCTCGTGTCATTATGCCTGACGTATTTCAGGTTACCGTATATGCAGTCCACCTGCCCATGCTCCATGGTGTCGTGAATTATCCGCAACACATTGTTGTCGGCATAGAAATCGTCAGAGTTAAGTGTTCCGATAACGTCACCCGTAGTATGACTGATGCCACGGTTCATGGCGTCATACAGTCCATCATCTTTCTCTGAGATTATCTTTAATCTGCCATCGAAACGTGACTCATAGCTTCGTGCTATGGCAAGGGTGTCATCGGTTGACATACCATCTTGTATTATGACCTCGTAGTCTTGGTACGTCTGCCGGAGTATGCTGTCGAGCGTATCACTTAACGTGGATGCACTGTTATATGTTGCTGTAATTATCGAAATCTTCATATTCCAAATGACAGTTCCCCTACTCTCATTTTCCCTCGCTCATACCATACACTATAGACGACGGTTTGAGCACATGGCTCCATGCTTGGGTAAGGAATGTGGTCATCAAGTTCTCATTGGCATACACTATACGATGTTTCCACATGTTTGACCTCCACCTTCGCATCTTATAGATCAGCTCCGCCATGATATTTGCAGGATGCTCATCATTAAATTCCGGACAAAGTATATCATTCAAGGAGCGGTTCAGCAGTTCTGAATCTACCTCACACTCAGGGAACAATGACGCAGAGAAGCCCAGATACCTCACACAGATGGCGAACACTATATCAACATACTGCTTCATACCAACGAGAGTGGCAGTATCACACAGCCACTGCCAGTCAATGTCAGCATTATATTTCCTTGCATACAGTCCACAGTCTATAACCTGGCGTATGCGTCCCTGCGAGGCAGTGAAGTTCTCAGCCGAGTGTCGCAACAGATAGAGCAGTGTGGCAGAGGGAGAACTGATACCCTTCTCATGCAACAGTTTCTCAAGTTGTCGTGAAGAACGATGACCATGCACATTAAGGAAATGATAATGGTTCTCAACCGGCACCCCCTCTATGGTAAACACGCTATGCTTATGCTGACTGTAGTCAACGGTTACGCCTGTCTTCTCTATCAGTTTGTTGGAGCGCTCATAGTCTTCCGCACAATAGATGTCTATATCAGATGCTGTGCGCAGTTCTGGTTTAGGATAGCATAATGACAACGGATAGCCTTTCAGCACCTGCATCTCTATGCCATGACGGTGGAAGAATGTCTGCAACTTACGCAGCACCTTCAGTTGACGTTCGTAATTCTTACGCTGGGGTATCTCCAATCCCATCCACGATAATCGCAGCTTTCGCATCTTCTTGCTGTTTAGCGGACAGTCAGGAGAATCATTCAATCCACTCTTCACATAACCGTCAAATGCCAGACTTGCCACACCGCCCATCGTGGCAGTACGGATAAGCTGATGCCAACCAGCGGCATCAAGCATCTCAATACTTTCCTCTGAAAGTTCTGCATTGTCAAGGGCAAGCCTCAACAATCTCAACAACATCTTATGTCCTGCATGAATCAACATCTATTACCTTCGTGTACCTTCAGTCTCTCGCTCATATATCTTGGCATCAACCAATGTCCTGTACCAATAAGCCTGCATAAAGGCAAAAATATAGCCAGGAATCCCATCAAGGAAACCGAGTCTCAGATAAAATCTATACCAAAAGAAAAGTTTTGCACGCAAAAACATTGGCAGCCGATAGTAAAGTCCGTCGCGTAGTTTCTTCGCTTTCTCCGGTTGACCGTCAAGCTGTGCGTTCTCACGACCTGAGCGTACGTCAAAATAGTCCTGCACTTCGCGCGTTGCATACCAGTTATGTTTCAGCACGTATTGGTCTATAGACTTAAAGGCATAGTGTATAGCATCATTCTTCAGATCTATGCATCGGCCTTCACTGAGAACGATATGCTCACCCATAGCACGGTCTTCAAACCTTCCCTTGCCTTTCTTGAATATGGTAATTTTGAGGAACGGATAGAAACCTCCATGTCTGAGATATCTTCCAAGGAAGTGTACCTTATAGCGCATCATAAAACCCGACACGTCATCTGTAGCATGACATTCCAATTTCTTCTCAAGTTCCTTGCGCAACTCAGGGGTTACCACCTCGTCGGCGTCCAGGCGGAACACCCACGTAGTAGTGATATCCAAATTATCAATCGCCCAGTTGAACTGCTTGGCATAATCTATAAAAGGTTCATGCTTTACGACCTCCGCACCTTCTGCTGCAGCCAGTTCGCACGTGCGGTCTGTGCTGCCGCTATCCACAATGACAATGCGCTGCACCCACTCCTTCACGGAGCGTATGCAACGTACTATATCTGTCTCCTCATTCTTAGTGAGGATTATAACGGTCATATTAGTCATTTACACATCAAATGCTAAAATTACATAATACATACCTCTCTTGAAAACCATTCCTTGTTTTCTGCCAGTTTCTCATCACTCCACTCCCACCATTGTGAGGCCAAAAGTTCTTTTATTGTTGCTTCGTCAAATCTATACCTTAGAATCTTTGCCGGCACTCCTGCAACTATCGCATATGGTGGGACATCATGCGTAACTACCGCATGAGCTCCTATTACAGCCCCATCTCCTATATTAACGCCTGCACTGACAAACACATTCTCACCTATCCACACATCATTTCCTATTATGGTTTGTGGTTGCTTGGCTGCCTTACGTGAATCTGCAGAGATGTATTTCTTTTCCCTTAAAGGGTTACTTAAATCATAAAACACTGGCGACGTAGAAACCCTGTCTATCGGATGTACCCCTCCGCCAATAGAACACGAACTACCTATGGAGCAGAATGCACCTATCTGGGTGTCAGCTACTATCGTATTAGTTCCTATATATGAATATCTCGCCATCTCCACCCTTATAAGATTACAGCGTGGAAGTACTCTTGTATGCTTGGCTAACTTGCACTCCCTTATTGAAGGTATCTGCAGATAGTATATTAACTTTGACAAATAATATTTCAGCTTACTCATTGGGTGTCAATACTTTTTTTAATAATTCAAGTTGAACATAAGGATTCCAGTTCCTATCTATCTCAGAGTAACAAGCCGACCTTATCTCCTCACGAGAATCTGTGTGTTTCGTAAGCCATCCTTCTATGCAGCAAGCAATGGAATTTACATCACCACATCTAAAGAAACGGCCCGTTTTCCCTTCCTTGATTGCCTCGAACTCTGGCATTTGACAGGGAAATTTGTCGTGTGTCACAACAGGAGTGCCAAATGTCATTGAGTGAATGGCTGTTAATCCTACATTACCAGGAGAAACACACAAATCTGCATTATATATCATAGTTCCAAGTTCTCGTTCATCATAACAAGAACCATAGAACCATACATTATCTTTCATACAAAGAGAACTAACCATTCCCTCAAGTTCTTCACGCTTCTCACCATCGCCTATTATCGTGAGGTTATATTCTTTTCCTTGCTGTTTCAATGTGTGCAATGCCATAATCAGCTGTTCTATCTTTTTAATTGCTGTTAACCTGCCTACAAAAAAGATATTAGGATAAGTATTCTTGAAGTGCTCCCTATATATATCATTCCTGCCGATGAGAGAACGTAATTCTATCTGCTTGTCGTATGCCAAGGAATTATGTATTACATATAGTTTATCAGACTTAAAACCTTCCTTTATCATTAAATTCCTTGCATAATTACCATAAAGAAATAGTCCTCCATTAGGCAGACGCAGAAAAACTTTCTTTATCAGGGCTTCAAGACGTGATTCCTTACCATACCAACCATGAGTCCAAAAGTATACTTTCTTCTTTGGAAACAGAATTCTCTGTAATAAACAGAACATCCATGCACTTACACTACGTGTCTCTCCTAACAATATATAACTATCGTACTTATTGAATAATTGCGAAATAACCTTTGGCTGCCAATACCACCCTTTAATACGTAGCGTATGTGTTTCCGTAACTTTTCCTCTCAATAGGGAATAATCCATTTTTTTGACATCTCCCATTGAATCTCCAAACACGAAATCGCAATCAAACTCCTCACTGATGAGTTTGAATATGTTTGTACGGTAATGCTGCGCGAAGTTATATATCAGACAAAGTTTCAAACCGAAAATATATTTACGAACTCTTCAGACCTTTTTTATCATTTCTACTAAAGCGTCACTCTTGCCAGAGACTATCTTCCTGCAAAACATTTTGCCACTTTGTATTATCCTATCATAGTAAGCCTCATCAAGTTCCAGAATCAGACCTCGCTCTCTCCATTCTATATAGGTAAGAGGAGTAAGTAAAGGCAGTCCCCACTTCTTTCCCCGATGTTCAATACACTTCTCCTTCCACGACTCATCATTGAACGCAACTGTCTGTGCAAACAACTCGGCGGGGCACATACACCACTTCAACCAGTCTTTAAGTTCCTCATTTGTGTCCCATTCATGCAATATCACCTTGGCCAACTCAGGTGTTATCGCCCACCATGCCGCGCCTTTATACAGTTTATAGGTTTTGTCTCCTATCTTCCTGCGCAGAGGTTTCTTGATGCCAAGCAATCTCAAAGCACGTCCTAATGCCCTTGTAACATAATACTTCCATCCACTGCCTGGCTTATGTATCCAGAAGAAATACTGCTGATAAATAGCAGACATCCTCCAAGGGAAAGATACATCTATTGCTGTCAAGTATTCTTTCTCCCTGTCCTGCTCAAAGAACTGTACTATCTGTTCTTTACTCCACACAGGATAATCCATTCCGCTAATGGTTATCAGACGCTCGAACTGTTCGTCACGGTTTAATGCCGCGCGTACCAACTCCATCTGGTATTCAATCTCATTGATGCTTCCCCAACGCACATCTACCCTGTGGTCTATAAACACCACACGGTTATCATTGGCAAAGACTTGCTTAAAGATATCAATATCAGCCTTCTTGTCTATATGCAAGAAAAAAACTGAATCATCAGGCAAAGCATCTACAAGTCTCTTTAACTGTGCCGCATCAGTGTGGGCGGAGATAAGAAACGCTAACCTAAAAATCCTTTTCATAGCAGATAAAGGATTCATTCACGATTTCACAAAAGTGTACATGATGTCATGGAATCTATTACTCCAGACTTCCCAACTTAATCTTTCCACAAACATTTTCTTGGCACCTTCCCTTAACTTCGGTAAACGGCCTTCGTTTATATCTTTGATTATCTGTTCTGCAAAATCCAATGCAGAAGAGCCTTCGGGTAACGCATAACCATTTACACCATTTATCACATAATTGCCTGTACCACCGGTTAAATATGTATAACATGGCATTCCGGCGGCAGCTGCCTCTGAATAGACTATTGCGCCGCACTCTGCTTTGGTAGGTAACAACGAAATATGGGATTGCTCATACAAATCTATATACTTTTGATAATCACTTGGATTATTTTTGTCATAATAACCTATGAAATTCACGTAAGGTTTTCCCATACAACTCTCAGGACACTTGCGAGGCCCTACTACTATCAAATGAGCATCAATGCCCTTATCTCTCATTATCTTTACTACTTCAACCGCAATGTCTCCACCTTTCCTGTTCCAATCCACGCCAGAAAAAAGTATTCTCAACTGGCCTCCATTGTAAGGACTGTTTTCTTTTATATCCTTGGTGTCAATATTTGCGCCCATTTCTAATACAAAACACCTATTCTTGTCACAATGATAATCATTTATAAGACTATCATTCGCCCAGTCTGAAGAACGTATATTGATAAAGGCTTCTTTGGACGCAGCCCTATCCATATCAATAGCCATACCCTTAGATCTTTCTAAGATGTCAAAATAATAATAGTCCATCATTAATGGAACCGTATATCCGGATAGATTGATGAAAGGCTTCTTTATCTTGGTGTACAAAGCAATTTGAGAACCTAAAGGAAAGAACAGATAATCACATTCTCTAACTTTTGGATTCGCATCAATATCCTTTGCCCAGACCTTATCTAATGGGCGGAAATGGAATCTCACCAGCCATCTTCCATTTCTTCTAAAAACACGATTCCATACCCTAATAAACAATTCTAATATCGAACTCTTAAGACTATGCCCATACGGAATCCACTGCACATCAAATCCCGCACGCTCTATAGATTCTCTTAACTTATAATTTGTACCACTCCAAGACACTCTGTCTTGAAAAGGGTCTGTCGTTGAAACGAAACCTATGATTATTTTTTTCAAAATTCCTGTAATAAGATTAACAAAGTCATTCAATACTTTGTTTTTTATAAATACCCCCCATTTGCTCAATTGCATAGTCTGTCCATCTATGCAAGATGCATCCAGAAGGAGTCAATGTCATTTCTCCAAACCAAACAGACGTCCCATTTGAATAGAGATCAACTCTTACGAAATCCATTCCCTCGGATAGTCTTTCTGCAATCTCCACCATTTGTTTTATATTGTTTGGTGCCGGCACCGTGTCATGCAACTTAACCTTGTAGTATTCTTGCAAAGGCTTCCACGTAACAACGTCATACGGAAAGAAACTTGCTTCATCAGAACCTCTGCCATGGCATACAAGTACGCAATGAACCTTGCCATTTATACACATAAACTTATAGTCTGTAGGAAAACATCCACTACCATCATCTATCCATTCTTCACAGATGATTTTACGTGGAATAAGGTCATAATGATATTCCGCATAACCAGACTTCCCACTTTCAAGCCATTTCTCAAGTTGTTCTTTTACTTCTTCCTCTTGTATTTTGCTTTTGTCAGGACAGATAATGTTCATTCCTGCACCGAAGTTCATTTTTAAAGCAAATTTCTCTGGCAAAGAGTTGAAGTCCACATCGCAAGCATTGTCCCACACTCCAATTAATCGTGGTAATATATCATCCAGTCCTCTGCCCTTTACATAATCTCTGACAGCATATTTGTCTGCGAGGAAAGCAATGGAGTCCAGTTCCCTGTCAAGCACTTTTCTTATCAATATCTCTGATAAGTTCTGCGGAGAGCGTAGATTTGGCAATTGACCTCGATTGTGAATATACGCAATTCTAAACAGCAATTCCGGTGACAACCCTGAAATCAACCGCATTAAGAACCTCTTTATGTTACGCAACAAACACATTATTATTTTGAGGATTAACTCAGTCTTTTGTTAATTACGTCCACAAAATCTTCAAAGAACGCTCCTGAAGCAAGTTGTTCACCCACCACACCGGGTTGTACTAAATTCATCTCTATTACCTTTATCTCATAGTTTGAATCTATCACGACATCCCACCCTACTATCCCACATTGTGGTAGGTATTGTTTATGTGCTGTTTCAACAAACTCTATCATTTTATCATAACAAGGTATTGATACTCCCTTAAAAGGTATACCATTATCTGTTTGGAAGACTCTATTCAGATTAATATCAAAACCAAATTCGCAAAGATTTCCTTGAGAATCGACACCTACTAAATAACTATCCTTCCAATTATCTACAATCGCACCAGTCTTACCTATTTTTATTACAGTAGAACATCCAAACTTACCATCTATATATATACTAGTTATTCGACAAGAATTAATTGAAGTTGGATTTAATCTTTCTATTTCAACACACTGACGTAGACATTCTTGAACAACAAACTCTCCATCATATATTTTATATATCTCTCTTAATGTAGCATGATCAATATCTTTAATATTAATCTTTCTTACCTCTCTTCCACATCCTGATATTATAGAAGGTTTAATTATAAAGGTTCCTTCATCTATATTTAATGAGGTGTTTAATGCTTCTTCTTCTGAAAGCACTCCCATATTCGTATCATAATATACACCTGATATTGCTCTGACATAATTTCGAGGAAAAGGCATCTTATAAAAATACACATCAAACAAAGCTTTGTTTGATAAAGCCTGGCAGTCATCAACTCTATTTGTTTTTTCTAATATGAGTTGTAAATGATAATCTGTAATAAAAGCATATGGATAATACCCATATATTTTATTATAAATTCTTGGATATATCATATCAAAATTAGAAATTTTCGCAAAAGTCCACGTATTGCGAAATTTTTTCATCTCATCCGCAGGAATAGGAGGCAAACCTTTCGCTAATTTTTTATCTCGCCTATACATATAGAATCTAAGTCTCAGACGCTTAAATTCCTCTATCCACTTACTTATTATCATTTATTCTTAATGTTTTTAATTCTGCCACTAATATCATTGGACCATAAACAATAGCCTTGCATTGTTCTATGAATATTTCTTTATATGCTGGTATAAATACATTCGCAACAAAAGATGAAAACAAGAGTGTCAAAACCGAAGCTATAGCCGCCCCTGCCAAACCATACTCTTTTATAAGAATAGCATTGAGCGTAACACACAACACACATGCTACAATATTCCTTAGCACCACCCATTTTTGAATGCTATCCAGAATAATAAGTTGTCCAGAAGCAGCAGCCATAGTCATTCCTACAATCTTCCATATAAGAATTTGAAGTATTGGAACTGCCATAACGTATTGTATTCCGTAACTATATCTTACCATAGGATATGCTATGATGAGTGTACCCAAAGACAATATAATGGAAATCCACTCCATCATACCAAGAAAAGCTAATCTGTTTTTTTTATAAGTGCTCTTATCTGTTTCTTTCTTTCTCACTAATACCGGGGTTACTGTTTGAACAATTATTGTTGGAATAACAGCAACGACATCAACCAATCGAACAGCCACGGCATACAATCCCAAAGCCTTCATATCTATCATGTTACCCAACATTAATTGGTCTATCTTATGATAAATTATCACTGTGAGACTCGAAATAAGCAGAGGTAAGGATTCGGAGAATAACTTTATAGCCAATGATTTGCTAAAAGAAAAATTGCGAAAATCATATCCATCCTTAATAAAACTGGATATATAGCCTGTTGCCACAAGAAAGAAATCTAATGACATTGCGATAATAAACCAAACAAGCGTAGCATGACACCATAAAAGTATAAATTTAAAGGACATACCTAAAAGTGTACGCACCACTTCTGCTTTTACTACCTTTTCATTTTCTAGTTTTGCAAAATAAAAATTTCTTATATTGTTAAATATATTTGGAAAAAGACATAGCGCATAAATAAAAATAAAGTCTATTATTTTACTTGCCTCTGGAATAAACATGGATATAAGCAATGCCAAAGCAAAGGTAAAAAAAGAACTCACTGCTCGTAAGCCAAGAGATGTACCTAATATCTCATAAATCCTATTTGAATTTGACAATTTTGAGAACTCCCTTACTTCTATAGCATCTAATCCAAAAATAGAGATCGTAATAAAAATCGCTATATAACTGATGACATAATTCATCAATCCATACTGCTCCGCACCAAGATATCTAGCTATAAGGATACCAGTCAGTAATACTCCTCCTATATTAGCAAGTTTTCCTATAACTGACCAACATATATTTTTCAATATTGTTTTCCTATATCCTGTTACCATGATTCACCTATTCCAAAACACCTGTTTGCATCGTGGCTACTTGCCCGCCTTTCTTTACTTGCGCCAGGGAAAATCCTAAAGCCATCCACAACATAAAACATTTCACTCCTGGACCAAACGGAGGTTGTGCCTCAAATAAAGAATTCAGCATCATTGCCATCATAAGCAAATATGTAACAAGATGTATCTTATTATCCCTATCCAGCGACAACACCTTAGACAAGGTTACACCTATATAAGCAAAAACTATAGCTGCCCCTAACAATCCGAACTGTAATATCATTGCGACCGGCATACAGTCTATATATTTATCACCTATCCCTATCCATAAATTTCGTGGTATTACCTCAAGAGCTTGCTCTATAGTATATACTCGTTCTGATGACAACTCGTTAATATCACTAATATCTCTTCCTGCGAACAAGATTCCATTGAATATCATATCATAATAGTAGTCATTCATGAAAATGTATGTCAACGACAAACTAACCACAAATACAGTTGCCCATCTAACTACCTTACTCCTTGATTGAACAATCATGTAAGCAATTGTAAAAAACACACCTATAAGGGTCGCCCTTGACTTCAACATACATAACATTACAAGAATAATTGCTATGCTAAAATATTGTAATGATTTTACAAAGATATTTTTGGAATTAGAGTACAAGGCAATAACAATTGAGCAATTGAACAGTATCTGTCCCATAGCATTCTTTGCTTTGAACGCATACATCCTATCCATAATATCATAGTCTATGAAATACAATTCATAAAGATACAGACATAATATCAGGGAGCCTATCATTGATATGATGGATATACTGAATAACAATGTCTTACTATAATAATTACGAAATAATGAATACGAGGTTATTCCTATCATGAGACTCAGACTCATATTGTATAGGTCTATATTCATATAGTTTCGTCCGGTAACCCCCTCACATGCCGCACAATAAAACAGCATACACAATGTACCTATATACATAAACCACAGAGGTTTCTCCATGTATGTCTTAAACTTAAAGATTCCTAAGAAGGCAAATGGAATCAGCCACATAGCCTTCAAATAGCCATCATAGTCACTATCCAACACTACCGGCAATTGTGACATCAGACTCGCAAATATTGTAAGTAGGAATACTATTCTTATTATCATGCGTTATTACGCTGTTTTTGCTTTTTCCTCACACACTTTAACGTGTGCCTAATCTTGCTCTTGAAGAAGGTTGTAGTCGAGATTTTTGACCGCAAATAATATAATTCACTACTGATTTTTGAAATTACTCCCTCAATCCCTTTACTCTCTCGTCCCATTTTCCCTATGGTACACACCAAAACTCCTTAGAACACATATAATATCCTAAGGTAAAAGCAGTTACGCAAATAACCATCAGTTACTTGCGAAAAAAACATACTATTCTATATACAAAAGTACTATATTTTTTCCATCTACACAACAAAGAGAAGTCTAAATTAGAATTAACAGACGAATAAAATTAAAAAATAAGTTAAATATAAGGCTCTGTTACAAGTAGTATGAGGGAAAAATTGTAACTTTGCACTTCTATGAATGTGAGGAAGAAACGACATATTGCTTCATGGATACTATTGGCAGTCTTTGTGCCGATGCTTGTCATGTCGTCCCTTCACCTACACCATTACCAGACAGACATCACCGACAGCTGCAGCGAGTGCGTACACCACCATTGCCACGGCCATCTGCTACAGACCGACACCAATTCGCACAACTGCGTATTGTGTCATTTTCTCACGATTCCTTTCGTGGCTGCCACAGCAGTCGCAGTAACTTACTATAACAGAAGTATTAATCATTATGTCCTGCTCCAAATCAATATTCATTTCCACACGCAGGGCATTCCGCCTATGCGCGGACCGCCAACGCTAATGAGTAATTCATGATTCATGATTATGATGTAAATGGTCTGACCTTGCGTCAGATTGTTGCATGACTTTTTTCTTTACATAACGAATTTAGTTTAAGCAGAATGATTAATATGTTACTGGCAGCGGTGCTCAGCGCCCCACTGCCAGCCGACACGTCAGTAGTGCTTGATGGTGTCACCGTGACCGACCAACTGCGACAGCAGCAGCTTATGCGCTCGTCACAGTCTGTCATATCCGTCAACCGCGACTATATCCGCCAGAACTTCTCCGGCTCACTGATGCAGACCTTGGAGGGTATTCCGGGCATCAAAGCCATGGCGATAGGTAGCGGACAGTCCAAGCCCGTAATCCGCGGGTTGGGTTTCAACCGTATGGTGGTAACCGAGGACGGCATAAAACACGAGGGCCAGCAATGGGGTGATGACCACGGACTGGAGATAGACCAGTTCGCCATTGACCGCGTTGAGGTTGTGAAAGGTCCTGCCGCACTGCTATATGGCGGCGACGCTATCGGCGGAGTGGTAAACCTCTATACCAACCACGTACCGAGCAAGTCCTTCGAGGGAGCTATCCAACTCTTCGGACGCAGTAACAACGAGCAACTGGGCGTATCGGCAAAAATCGGCGGACGACACGGCAGGTTCTTCTACCGCGCCAACATGACTCTCATAGACTATGCGGACTACAAGGTTCCGACAGACAGCATACAGTATTATTCCTATTGGATAAAGCTAAAAGACCAACGTCTGCGCAATACTGCCGGCAGCGAACGCGACGGCAGTCTGACGCTGGGATATGCCGGATACAACTTCCACACCGACGTACGCGTGAGCGACAGCTACTCCAAGAGTGGTTTCTTCGCTAATGCGCACGGTTTGGAGGTGCGTCTGTCCGAGATAGACTATGACTGTTCACGGCGCGATATATCACTGCCTTACCAGTGGGTAAACCATCTCAAGGTACTCAGCCACACCACATGGCGTACTGACAGCACGCAGGTGGAGCTTAACCTGGCTTACCAGAACAATCTGCGCGAAGAACTGACAGAGCCTGTAAGCCATGGCTACATGCCACAGCCCGACGGTTCTCTGGAGCGGCGTTTCAACAAGAACACATACACCGCCGCTCTCGGACTGCACACATGGCTCGCCAGTCATGAGCTACGCGGCGGCACCTCTTTTGAGTACCAGCACAACAGACGCAGCGGATGGGGATTTATCATCCCTGACTTTGAGACGCTCAGTACTGGTCTGTTCCTTATGGACCGCTACCACGTGAACGAACGCCTCATACTCAACGCCGGCTTGCGCTACGACTATACCCGCACCCACATCAGCGGCTACACCGACTGGTATGAGACTCCCGTCTCTGCAGTCAGTTCCGTATATAAACAGCGTAGCGCTACAATGACACGCCATTTCAACAGTCTGACATGGTCTGCCGGCGTGAACTACAGTGTTAGCCACTGGGTGATGAAGGCGAACATCGGCAAGAGTTTCCGTGTGCCTATACCTAAGGAACTTGGCGCCGACGGTGTGAACTACCACATCTTCCGCTACGAACGCGGCAACAGCACGCTCGACCCGGAGGAGTCATACCAACTTGACGCAAGTATCAACTGGTCTAACGACCACCTGACGGTACAGTTTGAGCCTTACCTTAACTATTTCCCGAACTACATCTACCTTAACCCCACATCCGACTATGTGGAGGGCCTGCAACTCTATGAGTACAACCAGGCGAAGGTGATACGCTGGGGATTTGAGGCCGAGGCCGACTGGCACATCAGCCGCCACTGGGACGCAGTGCTGAAGGGCGAATATCTGTATGCACGCCAGCTCTCTGGCAGGAAGAAGTATTACACGCTGCCGTTCTCCACTCCGTGGTCCATCGACGCAGAGGGCAAATACTCCTTCCAGTGGCACGGCGATTGTTTTGTGCGCCTCAACGCCCACATCGTGGGAGCGCAAAACGACATCGTACCACCAGAGAAACCCACAGACGGTTACTTCACGCTAAACCTCGCCATAGGCAAGGAACTGCCTCTTGGCAAGACCAAGCTGAAGATGGCACTGCACGCCGACAACCTGCTTAACAAGCGTTACTACAATCATACCAGTTACTACAGACTGATTGACGTGCCGGAGCCAGGGCGTAACCTGTCGTTCTTGCTCGGAATAGAGTTTTAGTGGGAGGGGATAGTTCCTATAAGTACTATAGATACTATAGTCACTATAGGAACTATAGCTACTATAAAAAAAAATAAAAACTAAAACAAACAAAGAACAATGAAGAATTTCAAATATATGAGCCTCATGGTGGCTCTCCTGAGTGTATTAACCCTGTCATTCACTTCTTGCGGCGACGACGATGATGTTGCCAGCGCCCCTGTTATTAACCTTTACGAGGCAAACCTTGAGCACGAGGGTTCCGAGATATGCGTGCAGGCTGACATCAAGTGCCCCGGTAAAATAGCAACTATCATCGCCGAGGTTTACAGCGCCGATGGAAAAGAGTTAAAGTTAATGCAACCTTTCACAGGAAATGAGGGCGCGCTTGAGGTGCCTGGCTTCCACAAGCACGTTCATTTGGACGGTCTGACCGTGGCAGAGGGCGACCTGCTGAAGTTCACCGTGGTTGACCAGAACGGTAACTCTACAACCGTACAGAAGAACCTTACAGAAGAAGAAGACGATGAGGATTAAGAACTTTTTATACACAATAATACCGCTGTGCGCACTCTGTGCGTGCAGCGGTTCTGATATGACCTACCCCGTCATCACAAGCATCGGCGTACCCAACCCCATAGACTGCCAGGTGTATAAGCGAGGCGAGGACATCAAGTTCAGCTATGTGTTTACCGATGATACCGAACTGGGAAATTTCAATATCGAGATACATAACAACTTCGACCACCATACCCACGGCACCTCATCCTCTGAGTGCGAATGGGAAGCTAAGAAGAAAGCCGTTAACCCCTGGGTATTCTCTCAGGACTATGTCATCCCCGCAGGACAAGCCACATACGAGGCGAACTTTGACATCCACATCCCCGACGATGTGGACCCCGGCGACTATCACTTCATGATACGACTGACCGACCGTGCCGGCTGGCAGCAGCTCAAGGCCATGGGGATAAAGGTAACGGAGTAATTCCTACTTACACTTCAAGCGAACAAAGAACATAAGGTAGATTCCATAAATTCCCACCATAAACAAACTGACAATAAAATGAAAAGACCATTGTTTTGCGAACTGTGCCCGTTTGCCTACAAGCTCTCAGCAGAGAAAGAGATAATAAAGAGGCGTATCAGCGATGCACTGAGCGGCACACGTTTCTCCAAGGAACGTGACACCACGCCGCTGCCTGTAAAGGTATATACACACAACTCACTGATACGCCGCCGACTCGGCAACGTGGACATGCGCTTACAAGACAACAAGGCTGTCAACCTCACACTTGCCACAAGTTGCATCAATGGCATATTGATACGACCGGGAGAGACATTCTCCCTATGGAGACTCGTGGGCCGCACCACAGCAAAACGTGGCTTCCGCGAGGGACTGACCATCGCCAAGGGACATCCCAGCAGCGGCATCGGCGGCGGACTATGCCAACTGTCTAACCTCATACACTGGATGGTGCTGCACAGCGAACTGACAATAACCGAGCACCATCACCACGATGGTCTGGACCTCTTCCCTGACTTCGGACGACAGATACCTTTCGGTACCGGTACCAGCATTACATACAACTACCTGGACTACCGCGTGACAAACAACACGCAGAACACCTACCAGCTGCTCCTGCACACCGATGATGAGTATCTGTGTGGAGAGTTACGCTCCACCACGCAGGACGCTCACACCTTCCACATCCATGCGAAGGATGAGTATTTCTCACGTGAGGAAGGAGTGATTTTCCGTAACGGACAGGTAATACGCGATGTCATTGACCGCGCCACCGGCGACATCGTTGACAGTAAGGTGATACGTGTCAACCATGCCCGTGTGATGTATGAGTTGCCTGAAGGCACAACGGTAAAAGAAGCATAATGAACACAAAACTTATAGTATTTGACTTTGACGGCACGCTGGGCGACACCCAGCAGATAATCGTCACCACCTTACACATGACAATAGCAGAGATGCATCTGCCTGAACGTACAGATGCCGAGTGCATCTCCATCATAGGACTGCCTCTCGCCGGTTGCTTCAGGGCTCTCTATCCTGATGTCAACGAGGAGACCGTCACACTCTGCGCCGACACATACAGACGTCTGTTCAAGGAGAATATGCAGACCTTCACGCCTGTGGCTTTTCCTCACGTCGTAGAGACTCTGCACAAGCTGAAGGATATGGGGCTGATACTTACCATAGCCTCATCACGCTGGCACAAGTCACTTGTAGAACTTGTGCATAACCTCGGCATCGACGACTGCATATCATATCTTCTCGGAGCCGACGATGTGGAACTGGCAAAGCCACATCCCGAACCGGTACTCCAGACTCTTGCCGCCACAGGCATAGACGCGAGCCACACCCTTGTGGTGGGCGACATGGCGGTTGACATACTGATGGGAGCGAGAGCGGGAGCCCACACCTGTGGTGTCACATGGGGTAACGGTTCACGCCATGACCTGGAGGAAGCCGGCGCCGACCATATCATAGACAGCATTGAGGAATTGCTTCCACTGCTCTAATACGTCACAAACACCGACTCCAACGGTTTCATGTGCAGACGGAACACGCCGTCACGCGAGGGTTTCAGCGTAACACAGCGCCCCGTCATATTATGCCACAACGTTACACGTCTTGGGGCGTCAAGCAAGCGGAAGGAGACAGCCGTCTCACTGTCCGCTGTACTGGCTATATAGTATATTTCATTACGGCCAGCCTTTCTGTGCGTATGCACCACACTGTCCCTACCCTCTTCTATCACTATGGGGCGCTCTATGTCCTCTCCTGACGTAAGGACGCTCACACCGGCACTGCGCAGACTGTCTATCAGCTGTCTTGTCTGTTCCGTTACATGAGCCTCCCTGCCCATAACCAATGCCTTGTATGTCACTCCGTCAGGAGTACACAACTGTCCATCCACAACACTCAGCCTTGTTCTGAGGGCATCAGCGGTACATGCGTCCCAGTCCAACCCGTTCAGTCCGTCGGGCAGACGGTGTGTAAGTATCTTCACCGGCACATCATCACCGAGGAACACCAGCGCATCGGGTGCCGCCTGTCCCTGACGCAACAACACCATAGAACGTGCCGCCTGCATCCATACCGGTTTCATGTACTGCCATTCGGGGTTTGACCTGTTGATGGCGTACTCACGTCCTGCCACGTATGGCTCTGTAGTCACCGCCATGGGAATATGGGGCGTCGCACATACCACAAACTCCTGCGCCCCCATTGAGAAAGCTATGTTTGCCACCCGATGCAAGTCATCGGGTTTATTTTTATACTCACAGTCAGTCATGGCCTCTGCCGAGGCAATGGGCTTGCCATACAGGTGTGCCGCACTGCTGCAGTCCTTCACATCATACGCCCCCTGTCTCTGGTAAGTCCAGAACTCTCCCTGCGGTTTGTCCACCACTTGTTTTACGCTTATGGCATCGCCCGTAATGCAGAGAGCATTGCCTATGGCCTGCGCCGTGAACGTCAGACCGTTGTCGGCAGCACGCTGCTGAAAAGTGCCGAAATAGTTGTCACGCACACAGTCGGCTATAGTCTGGCGGTAGTCATACAGCGCATGGAGCGTCTGCTCCTCACTTTCCACCACATAGCCTGCCAGCGTGGGCAGCCATGGAGTGAAGTCATAACCGCGGCGACTGCGGAACTCCTGCATCATCAGCGGAGTCCAGTTCTGTGAACCTCCCTCGTGTGAGTCCATCGTCACGCCCTCCACCACGCATGTATTCTTGTTGTTCAGTGAGTCAAGTATTACCTGCACATAACTGTCCCAATGCACCCGCGCAGCCTCTTTTGAGAGTTTGTCACACTCATACCCCAGCAGGTTTGGCCTGCCATGCTTTGACCTTGCCCCCGTAGGCACCGCCGCAAGGTGCAGTACCGTCCATTCTCCCTGCGGCAATGAGCATCGCAGGGTGTCGCCACGCATACTGTCTGTAAGGTTTATGATACTGTCACGGCTTATCGTCTCGCCGGCGGCATAGCCGCATATCCTGTCACCGTCAGAAAACTCGCTCTGCAGCCCCGTCAGTTCCTCCCACCTGTCTGTCTTAGCCTCACTGCTCACGCTCCACTCCTTCAGCACAGCATCGGACTGCCTGCCGTCATAGTTGCAGGTGCCGTCGGCATATCTCACGCGCCAATAGCGGCCTGCCGTTGCAGGGAAGGAGGTGGTGCGCACAAAGTAGCCTCCCTGACTGCGATACATGGGGGCGAGAGATATCACGTCACGCCATGCCGAGGAGTCATCGCTTACCTGCAGCACTCCCACGTCTGACAGAGGTTCAAAGCCATAGCCGGAGAACTGCCCGTGCTGCGCCAGCGGTCCCTGCATGGCACCGTTACGTCCTTTTCCCTTGGCGTTATAACGTGCTGTGAAGTGTCTCATCCGTTTATCATGATGCCGGGGAAACGCAAGCACTGCTATGGTGCTGACATATCCGTCACGCCCCGTTATCTCAGGCAGCGGCACACTGACAGGCTCTCCGCCGCAGACCGTTGTCTCGGCATACGCCACGCGCTGCATGGCGTGGGCAGCGTCTATCCAACTGCCGCCGGCGCAATAGCCGTTTGATATATTCAGTTCAAAGGTCAGTCCGGCCTTTCTTGTCTCCTCTGCGGCAAGTCGCAGATGCCGCCACCACGACTCACAGAAGGCATCCTCCGCCCCGTTGCCAACAGGGTCCTTGGCATGGTTCTGGTCATAATACACCACACCGCCGAAGCCGGCATCTCGCAACGCCTTCACATCGGCGACGATACCCTCGTCAGTGGTACGCTCATAGCCGAAGAACCACCACGTCTTCATACGATACTCTGGCGAGGGGTTACGCCATAGCTCTGCCACGCTCTCCACATTCTGGGCACCGACGCACAGCGCGCCGCACACTGTCATGATAATTATGACTATATATCTGCTCATCTTCCACGCTCTCTCCTGCTTAACCTAACATTCTGCAAAGATAATTAAATATTTTCTCTCCACAAAAGCAATTCTGGATATGATAGGAAATTTTGATAATTGGACTCTATGAATCTTGTCGACATAATTTTGCCTAAGGATTATAGGATTAAAGGATTTTAGTTACCGAAGTAGCGGATATAATTTCTGATAAATTCATGGGGGATTTATGTTAAAGAATAAACAGGAATTGTCAGGAACTAATCATAAATTTTTGTACTACATAGAATAGGACATTTTGGTGATTTAACATTTCATTACAATTCGCAATCTAGAGAAATTCACAAGAAAAATATAACAATAGAAGAGAAGGTTGTAACAACTCACAACCTTCTCTTTTTCGTTTTTCGGGCTAAAAAGCGCCTTTTTTGCTTCTAAAAGCATAACTTTCATGTGGTAAAAGCATAGCTTTCACACCCTAAAAGCTATCACTTTACACTGTAAAAGCATAGCTTTCACGCTAAAAAAGCCCTAAAATGTCACCCTTTAGCTATATCTCGTTCTGTATAGTGCTGTATTACAGCACTTAACGCCAACAGCGATTTCCTTGCGATATTTCAGCCCAAACCACAGGTTGCTGAGTAATATCGCAAGGAAATGGAGCCTAAAATAGGACATTTTGGTGATTAGGGGTAAAAGACGGAATTATAATTTCGCATTATTTTTCCATAATTTAAGCATTATTATTTTAGAAATTATTATCTTTGTATTTGTTATGAAAAAAATATGTCACTACATTTCTGAGTATATGGGTGTGCTGGTGCTCGCCGTAGCAGTGGCTGCCCTGCTATTTCCGAAGGCAATGCCTCATGTGCATCCCTCCACCATCAATTACCTGCTGGGCGTGGTAATGTTTGGCATGGGACTGACGCTTAACCTGCGCGACTTCAAGATTGTGTTCAGCCGTCCTAAAGATGTCATCATAGGTTGCCTGGCGCAGTTCACCGTCATGCCACTGCTGGCATGGGGACTGTCGCGCCTCTTCAATCTTGACGAGGCGCTGGCGCTGGGTGTAGTGCTCGTGGGCTGCTGTCCCGGTGGCACGGCATCAAACGTGATAACATATCTTGCCAAGGGCGACCTGGCACTGTCTGTAGGCATGACGGGAGTGTCAACATTGTTAGCTCCGCTGCTAACGCCACTGCTGACATGGGCACTGGCAGGCAAGACAGTGGACGTGAACGTAGCTAATATGTTCCTCAGCATACTGTGGGTGGTGATACTGCCTATCATAGCAGGACTGACAGTGAAATGGATATGGCCGAAGTTCACGCAGCATATCACCGACTATCTGCCCGCCTTCTCTTCGCTGGCAATAGCCTTCATCGTGTCGATAGTAATAGCAGCCAACGCCGACAAACTGTTGGCTGGAGGTATGATGATAGTGGTGGTGGTGATGCTTCACAATGTATGCGGACTGACACTGGGATATATCATAGGTTCACTGCTCAGACTGTCAGAGTCTAAGCGACGCGCCGTATCAATAGAGGTGGGCATGCAGAACTCAGGTCTGGCATGCAGTCTCGCCACCATACACTTCGCCGCCTATCCGCTTGCCACCATCCCCGGAGCCATCTTCAGCGTATGGCACAACATATCGGGGGCCACAGTGGCTTATCTCTATGGTCGGAAAGACAAGAATAAAGAGATGAGCGACGTGCCAAAATGTCCGCCGAATGTTTAACGTAGTATAAAAAAACGGCAGCAATGTTTACCAAAGTTTAAATTGACTGCCACTTCTGTCTCTCCCGACATCAGACACTCCCCATGCAAGGCTTTGGCACAGGCATTGCACCAAGGAGAGGTGAAAGTCCCGAGGATGATAACATCGCAGGGGGTTTCAAGAACATACGTTAAACTAAAACTATAATCAGGAGGTAAAAATTATGTTGACAAGTTTGATGAAAAACAATGGTTGGTTCCCAACAATGTTTGATGATTTCTTTAACACTGATTTTATGCCTCGTGCCAACAGTACAGCACCGGCGGTCAACGTTAAGGAGAGTGAGAAAGCCTACACCATGGAAGTTGCGGCTCCAGGCATCAAGAAGGAGTTCTGCCGCGTAGGCATCAACGAAGAGGGCAACCTCACCATAGCCATTGAGAACAAGGCAGAGCACAAGCATGAGGACAAGCATCACCATTACCTGCGTAGAGAGTTCAGCTACTCTAACTACGAGCAGAGCTACACTCTGCCTGATGACGTAGTGAAGGATGATATATCTGCCAAGGTGGAGGATGGAATACTGACCGTCACAATACCTAAGGTAGAGCAGAAGAAGAAGGAGACCAAAGCAATTGAGATTTTGTAAGACTACTTGGCGTGGGATTACAAAACACCGGGGAGCGGCACATACTATGCCGCTCCCCTTTTTCTTTTATGGCGGGCTATGTCTGTCCCCACCTCATATCACGCTCTCTCCTCATGCCGTCAGGCATCCTCCTTGGTGACATATTTCTTCCAGTAGGCTATGATGATGGTGGTGGCAGGCAGCGCCACGATGAGTCCGATGAAGCCGAGCAATGCGCCCCATATAGAGAGCGACAGCAACAGCACAGCGGGGTTAAGTCCCATCTTCTTGCCCATTATCTTTGGTATTACTATTGACTCAATGATAAGCTGTACCACACAGAAGACGATGACCACCAGTCCCAGCATCACCCAGTAGTTCTGTCCTGTCTCTGCAGCGCGCATGGCAGCGAGGAAGGCGGCTGGTATAAGTGCCAGAGTATGCAGGTAAGGCACCATGTCCATAATGCCTATCAGTATGCCGAGGCCTATTGCCATAGGCAGTCCGATGATGGAGAAGCCTATGCAGAAGAGTATGCCCATGATAAGCGCCACCAGTCCCTGACCGCGTATATAGTTATTAAGCGCCACCTCAACGTCACTTACCAACTCGCGCCAGAATGGGCGGTCAGACTTAGGGAACACCGTAACCCACTTCTCTGACAGGTACTCATAGTCAAGCAATATAAAGAACATATACAACAGTGTGATGGCAGAGGCTATGATGCTCATTATCACACTCATCGTCTCACTAACCACGCTGAACAGACGCGGCGCCAGTTCCTTGAGTGTCGAGGTGAAGTTGTCTGACTTGAGGAACTTCTCTATATCATGGCTGTTCTCCTGCATCCACCACGATATGGCGTCAGGGAAGTTCTTGATGTGGGTGGCATCATGAAGATACCGCGTCATCAACTTGGTAAAAGCACCAAACTGCTCCACCATCGGCGGTATGATAAGCCACACCACCCCGGTAAGCACCGCTATCACCAACAGCATCGCAAGCACTATGCTCAGCGCTCGCACCTTGACGTGGAGCCTGTACTGTATGAACTTGACCAGCGGATAGAGCAAATAGGCAAACAGCCATGCTATAAAGAACGGCAGCAACACCGCACTCAGATAGTCGAGTGTGAAATATACTGCTAATATAGCGGCTGCAATTATCAGCCATCGCGCCATGCGGTCAAATGTTATCTTTCCGTCTATCATAGTTTGTTTGTTAGAATGATATTGTATCTACGCCAAACAAAGTTATATATTTTTTCCTTATAACAAATGATATAAGTTAAAAAAAACTAACATTCAGACTTATTATTTACAAAAATTTGCCTGTTACAAAAATAATGACTACCTTTGCACTCGCTTTTTGAGTGAACAGAGCATTTTCAGCCCTGCAATCAATCAAAATGTCATAAATAATGGTGAGATCCGCTAGCTCAGTCGGTAGAGCACAACACTTTTAATGTTGGGGTCTTGGGTTCGAACCCCAAGCGGATCACCACAAAAACGAGGAAGTTTCTGCTTCCTCGTTTTTCATTTATCAGACTTTATTCTGCAGTAAAGAACAAAAAACACATAACTTTACTATATTTTTGATTGTTTTTTATTATCTTTGTAGCAAGATTTATAAAACGAGCCTAAAATGAAAAAACTATTTACTGCGTTTATCGCTACTATGCTTCTTGTAATTCCCGCAATAGCCTTGAACAAAAAGAAGGCAGAGAAAAAGACTACCAAGCTTGAGGTCTCATTCAATTACCAAAGACAAAACGGCCCAGGCTCTAACCAGTATGCCGTATGGATTGAGAATGAGAAAGGCGAGGTTGTCAAGACTCTTTTCGTAACTTCGTTCACTACCAAGGGAAGGGTGCGTGGAAACGAGGAGCCTATGCGCGGATACGTAAAGCGCCCGGCGTGCGTGCCTACATGGGTGAAGAACTCCAAGGCTGACACGATGACCGACCAGCAACTGGATGCAGTCACCGGAGCAACACCACAGACAAGTGGCACACAGACATTCACATGGGACTTTACCGACCAAACGGGAAAGGTCGTAAAGAGTGGCACATACAAGGTGGTTGTGGAGGCTACGCTGTTCAATGCAAGCACCATCACATACTCCGGTACTTTTTCCACAAAAGACAAAGCCGGCGACATAACACTGACATCACAAATCACCCAGGCCGACGAGAAGCACAAAGACATGGTTACTGATGTCAAGGCAACACTGAAATAACTGATATGCTTTACCTTATACCTACCCCAGTGGGGAACATGGAGGATATGACCTTCCGCGCCGTAAGACTGCTGCAGGAGGCTGATCTCATACTCTGCGAGGATACCCGCACCTCACAGCCGTTGTTGCAACATTACGGCATAACAGGAAAACGGCTGATGGCCCACCATAAGTTTAACGAGCACGGCACCGCCCACAACATAGTGGAGAGGTTGCTGAGCGGAGAGAACGTGTGCCTCATAACCGATGCCGGCACACCGGGCATCAGCGACCCGGGATTTCTGTTAGTGCGCGAGGCTGTGGAAGCCGGCGTGGAGGTGCAGACTCTTCCCGGTGCGACGGCATTCGTGCCGGCACTGGTGAGCAGCGGACTGCCTACGGACCGTTTCTGCTTTGAGGGTTTCCTGCCACAGAAGAAAGGCAGAATGACACGCCTCACGGAACTGTCACACGAGCCACGCACGATGATAATATATGAATCGCCGCGACGTATAGTGAAGACATTGGAACAACTGGAAGAAACCATGGGCGGTGACAGACATATCAGCGCATGCAGAGAGATATCAAAGCTACATGAGGAGAGTGTGAGAGGCACCGTCAGCGAGGTGCTGGCACATTTCCGCGAGACGGAACCGAGGGGAGAATTTGTTATCATCATCGAGGGATGCACCAAGGCAAAGCCCACTGATGACGCCAACGACAGCATAAAGGCTGACACTGATGCCCCACGCAAAGAGAGCAAATACCAACGGAAGCTAAGGATGAGAGAGGAGGAATAGACCCTCCCCCAAAGACCCACCCCAACCCTCCCTGCGAGGGAGGGAGAACCAAACAAGCAAACAACTAAACAACCAAACAACTAAACAACCAAACAACTAAACAACCAAACAACTAAACAACCAAACAACCAAACGACATGGAGAAGTTGCTGCATTACACATGGAAGCACCGGTTGCTGCCACTCGGTACGCTGCGCACCACCGACGGACAAGAGGTGGAGGTGATAGACCCCGGGTTGTATAACCGTGCCGACTCCGGACCAGACTTCTTCAATGCCAAGGTGAAGATTGACAGGACATTGTGGGTGGGGAGTGTGGAGATACACCTGAAGGCAAGCGACTGGTACAGGCACCGGCACGATGAGGACGAACAGTATGACAACGTGGTGCTGCACGTGGTGGAGGTGGCAGACATGGATGTGCAGGACGGGAAAGGGCACACCATACCGACAATAGAGGTTCCCATACCACGCACATTGAGCGATGACTACGAGCAACTGCTTAACAGCGACAAATATCCCCCCTGTTACCACATCATACCGTCACTGGCACCGCTGAAGACACACTCCTGGATGTCAGCACTGGAGACTGAGCGGTTAGAGCAGAAGACCAAGGCCATGATAAGCCGTGTAGAACAGAAAAACGGTTCATGGGAGGACGGCTATTTCGTCACCCTGGCACGCAACTTCGGTTTCTCTCTCAACGGTGACAACTTCGAGAGATGGGCTATGGCATTGCCAATGAGCGCCGCGGCACATCACCGCGACGACCTGTTCCAACTGGAGGCCCTCTTCATAGGTCAGGCAGGACTGCTTGACCGTGTGGATGAACGCTATGCCAAGGAATATGACTATCTCAGCAAGAAATTCCGCCTTGACAACACCGTGCATCCGGTATGGAGATATCTGCGCACACGACCACAGAACTTCCCCCATGTGCGTATTATGCAGCTGGCGCGCATGTATCACGAACAGCGCACAAGCCTCAGCCGTCTGCTTGACTGTGAGAACATTAAACAACTGACAGACCTTTTCGGACTGAGCAAGAATATAAACGAGCTGATAATCATCAACACTGCCGTACCTACACTGTTCGCATATGGCAGACACCACTCACGCGAAGAACTGTGTGAGCGAGCCTTTACACTGCTCGACGCTCTGCACCCCGAGGGAAACCACATAGTACGTATGTGGCAGGAGTGCGGACTGGAGGTAAAGACAGCTGGGGACTCACAAGCCCTCATACAACTAAAGAAAGAGTATTGCGACCGCAAGGAATGTCTGCGCTGCCGCTTCGGATTTGAATATTTAAGTAAAAAACATTAATAATATGGTACTGAACTACATTTTCGTGGCATTCTTCGTGATTGCCTTTGTCATCGGACTCATAAAGTTTGCCATCCTGGGTGACGCGGAGGTATTCCCCGCCATGATGAACTCCACCTTCGAATCATCAAAGACTGCCTTTGAGATATCACTCGGACTGACCGGTGTGCTCTCGCTATGGCTCGGCATAATGAAGATAGGCGAGAAAGGTGGCGTGGTAAACGTTATTGCCCGACTACTGTCACCTGTTTTCAGCAAACTGTTCCCTGACATCCCTAAGGGACACCCGGTGACCGGCTCCATATTCATGAACATCGCTGCCAACATGCTCGGACTGGACAATGCAGCCACACCGCTCGGCTTGAAGGCCATGGAGCAGATGCAGGAACTGAATGAGGAGAACATTAAGAATACGGTAAGGAACAGCGAGACTGCAGAGAGATGCAGGCAGACTGCCACTAACCCTATGATAATGTTCCTGGTGCTCAATACATCAGGATTGACGCTGATACCTGTCAGCATACTCGTGTATCGCGCACAAATGGGGGCGGCACAGCCTACCGACGTGTTCATACCTATACTGCTCGCCACATTCTTTGCCACACTCGCAGGCATCATAGCGACAAGCATATACCAGCGCATCAACCTGCTCAACAAGGTGATGATACTAACCCTTGGAGGTATGTGCGCTGCCGTGGCAGGTTTAATATGGGGCTTCTCTCAACTGGACAAAGCCGCAATGGACACTGTATCAACATCTGCAGCCAATATCATGCTGATGACCATCATCGTAGGTTTCATACTGGCTGGAGTAAGAAAGAAAGTCAACGTATATGATGCGTTTATCGAGGGAGCCAAGGAGGGCTTTACCACTGCTGTACGTATCATTCCTTACCTGGTAGCTATCCTGGTCGGCATAGGAGTGTTCCGCGCATCAGGAGCAATGGACTGGCTTACCGACGGCATAGCATGGGCTGTCACTGCATGTGGCATGGACGCAGACTTCGTAGGAGCATTGCCTACAGCCTTGATGAAGCCTCTGTCAGGCAGCGGTGCACGCGGTATGATGGTTGATGCCATGACAACCTATGGCGCTGACTCTTTCGTAGGCAGGCTGGCATGTATATTCCAAGGCAGCACCGACACTACATTCTATATATTAGCAGTGTACTTTGGCAGTGTAGGCATACGCTACACCCGTCATGCCGTGGCATGCGGACTGCTGGCAGACCTTGCAGGAATACTCTCTGCCATTGCCATCTGCTATATGTTCTTCGGGTAGTATTTTTCCAACAAGGTGTAAAAAAAAAGCAACCGTGATGTTTAATTTTGCGATTACAGATTAAATATCTACCTTTGCAAGCAGAGTAAAATTTATCTATTATGAAAAAATATCACTTCACTACAATCATCCGCCCTATGGCAATGACGCTCTTGATGCTCATGTCACTCGGCGCAACAGCACAACAGACCAACTACCTACCCTATCAAGACCCTAACCTTCCTGCAGTGGAACGTGCACGAGACCTGTGTGCCAGACTGACATTGAAGGAAAAATCACTCATAATGATGAACGGTTCACAAGCTATTGACAGGCTTGGAGTACCTATGTATGAATGGTGGAGCGAAGGCCTGCACGGAGTAGGACGAAACGGTTACTCCACCGTCTTCCCTATCACTATGATGATGGCTGCCACATGGAATGATGCATTGGTATATAACGTGTTTGATGCTGTCAGCGACGAGATGCGAGTAAAGAACACACAGGCACGCCATGCCGGTATTGTGAAGAGATATCAGGGCACCTCTGTATGGACCCCGAACATCAACATATTCCGTGACCCACGATGGGGACGCGGACAGGAGACATACGGAGAGGACCCATACCTTACTGAGAAGATGGGACTCGCCGTTGTGGCAGGACTGCAAGGCACCGACCTCAAGACCGGACAGCTAAACAGCAAGTACTACAAGTTACTGGCTTGCGCCAAGCACTTCGCCGTACACTCCGGACCAGAATGGAACAGACACTCTTTTGATGTACAGCAACTGCCTGAGCGCGACCTCTGGGAGACTTATCTGCCAGCATTCAAGGCTCTGGTGCAGAAAGGTAACGTACGCGAGGTGATGTGTGCCTATCAGCGCATCGACGGAAACCCTTGCTGCGGCAGCGACAGGTATCTGCAACAGATATTACGCAACGAATGGAAGTTCGATGGTACAGTGGTCAGTGACTGCGGTGCGATAGGCGACTTCTGGATTAAGGGCCGTCACGAGGTAAGCCCTGACGCTGAGTCTGCATCTGCGAAGGCCGTTATCAGCGGCACTGACGTGGAGTGTGGAGCTAACTACAAGAGACTGCCTGAGGCGGTAGCTGCCGGACATATAACGGAGGCAGAGATAGACACCAGCGTGATAAGACTGCTGACAGCACGCTTTGAGGTTGGTGACTTTGACTCTGACGACCTCGTATCATGGACAAAGATACCTGAGAGCTGCGTAGCATCAGAGGAGCACAAGCAACTGGCTCTTGAGGCTGCACGCCAGGGCATAGTATTGTTGCAGAACCGCAACAACATATTACCACTGAAGCGCAACGCAAAGATAGCCGTAATAGGTCCGAACGCAAAGGACAGCCTGATGCTATGGGGTAACTACTCTGGTTTTGCCACCAACACCATCAGCATCCTGAACGGAATAATGGCTCAGTCAAAGAACGCCAAGTACATAGAGGGAGCAGGATACACAAATAACAACGTACTCATAAGCAGATACTCTGACTTCGTAACAAAAGACGGCAAGCCTGGTATAACCGGCACATACTATAATAACACAAACCTGAAAGACGCTCCCGTCGCAACAGCTACATACGCTGCTCCTATCAACCTTGACAACGGAGGTGCTACGGTATTCGCACCTGGAGTGAACCTTGAGCACTTCTCCGCACGCTATGAGGGCGTTTACAAGTCTAAAAAGACGGAGACGCTTACCATGGAACTGTCATGCGATGACGGTATGCGCGTTATATGGGGAGGCGACACCATATACAATCAGTATCGCACTCGCGAGAAGATGCAGAAACTGGTGCGCAACCTGAAAGTAGTGGCCGGTAAGGACTATCCACTCGTAATAGAATATCTGCAAAACACAGCCGTGGCCAAGATGAAGTTTGACATCGGTGTCAAGTCTTCTCTCACAACAGACGAACTGGTAAAGCAGACCAAAGGATATGACTATGTAGTCTTCGTAGGAGGCATATCACCTGCACTTGAGGGCGAGGAGATGAAGGTTGACGAGCCAGGCTTCAAGGGAGGCGACCGCACTTCCATAGAACTGCCAGAGAGCCAGCGAAACCTTATCAAGGCATTGTATGAGGCAGGCAAGAAGATTATATTCGTAAACTGCTCTGGCGGTGCAGTGGCACTGACACCTGAGAAAGAACGCTGCGACGGTATGTTACAGGCATGGTATGCAGGTGAGCAGGGAGGCAAGGCCGTAGCTGAGGTATTGTTCGGCGAGGTCAACCCATCTGGCAAACTGCCGGTAACCTTCTACAAGGATGACTCACAGCTGCCAGACTTCCTTGACTACACCATGAACAACCGCACCTACCGTTTCTTCAAAGGAGAGCCACTGTTCCCATTCGGACATGGCCTGTCATATACCACATTCAACAAGAAGGTGCTGGCTGTCAACAATGACCTGAGCGGCTGCACTGTACAGGTAGAGGTAAAAAACAGTGGCAAGCGAGACGGCGACGAGGTAGTACAGGTATATCTGAAGAAGCCAGGCGACGCTGAAGGCCCGATAAAGACCTTACGTGCATATCAACGTGTATCACTCAAGGCCGGGGAGAAGAAAGACATATCACTGCATCTTGACAACGACCAGTTGCTGTGGTGGGACTCTTCATCCAATACCATGCAGCCATTGCAACCCGGAGAATATGAAATAGAAGTACAATAATAATGTCAACAATAATTTATCCATCACCGATATTCGGTCCGGTACACAGTCGCAGGCTGGGTGTATCCTTGGGAGTAAACCTCATGCCTGAAGACGGCAAGGTATGCACCTTTGACTGCATCTACTGCGAGTGTGGCTTTAACGGCGACCACATACCCCACTCTAAACGCCCTACAAGGGAGGAAGTACAGACCGCCCTAAAGGGCGTATTAGAGGAGAGGCACCGCAATAACGAGCCTCTCGACGTAATAACATTCGCCGGCAACGGTGAACCCACGGCGCACCCACACTTTGCTGAGATAATACAAGACACAATAGAAGCCCGTAACCTTTACTTTCCGAAGGCAAAGGTATCAGTGCTCAGCAATGCCACGTTCATACACAACGAGAAGGTGAGGGAAGCCCTTATGCTCGTTGACAACAACATTCAGAAACTGGATACCGTCAACGCGGAATACATCAATATGATTGACCGCCCTACCCAACCGTCGTATGACGTAAGAAAGGTGATAGATAACCTCAAACTGTTTCACGGCCATGTCATAATACAGACAATGTTTATGACTGGCACCGTGGACGGCAAAGATGTTGACAACACCTCCGATGAGTATGTCACACCATGGATAGAAGCCGTGAAGGAGATTGCACCGCAGCAGGTAATGATATATACCATAGACCGCGAGACTCCCGCACACGGACTGAGAAAAGCCTCACATGAGGTCCTTGATGACATTAAACGGAAAATAGAACGGGAAGGAATACCCTGCTCTGCAAGCTATTAAACTCAAATAAAAATAATAAACTATACTAACTATTTACTACGCAATGAATATGATGAAGAAACCCTTTATGACATTGTCTGCGCTATTGGTGCTGACCGTCATATCACTTCACACTAACGCACAAGGGCCTATAGAACTGGCCAAACGTGCCAATGACTATTTCATGGCTAAATGGAGCGATCCTTCTGTCCCCACAAATGCAAAGAAACTGCGTCCAAGCAACCTATGGACTCGCGGCGTGTATTATGAAGGGCTGATGGCACTGCATGCAATAGCACCCGACAACCGATACATGGACTATGTTGACAAGTGGGGAGAGTTTCACAAATGGGGACCATACAGCGGAAAGCTGACCACCGTTGACGCTGACCACCAATGCTGCGCACAGACATATTTCATGAGATACCAAATGATTGGCGGCGACGAGAAGATTGAAAAGTGCAAGACAAACTTTGACAATCAGATAAAAGAAGAGAACGTACAACATTGGTTCTGGATTGACGCCATACAGATGGCTATGCCTGCGTATGCCATACTCACACAGATTACCAAAGACCGCAAATACCTTGACTATGCCATGCGCTCATACGTATGGACACGCGACACCTGCGGCGGTGGCCTCTTCAACAAGGCTGAGGGTCTGTGGTGGCGCGACAAGAACTTCGTGCCTCCATACAAGGAGAGCGATGGCAAGAACTGCTACTGGAGCAGAGGTAACGGATGGGTATATGCAGCCTTGGTCAGGGTTATGTCAACATTGCCTAAGAATGACCCATACTACAAGCAACTGAAGAAAGACTACCTTGCCATGACCAAGGCCCTCATATCACTGCAGCGTGAGGATGGCTTTTGGAATGCCAGTCTTGCATCACAAGACTTCGCCGGTCCAGAGTTGTCAGGCACATCACTGTTCCTCTACGGACTGTCATGGGGTATCAACAATAAGCTTATCAAGGGCAAGCAGTACCAGACAGCCATAGACAAGGCATGGAAAGCATGTGCATCATGCGTACACAGAGACGGATTCCTTGGCTATGTACAAGGCTCTGGGGACAGACCTGCATCATCACAGCCTTGCACATTCTATCGTGAGCCAGACTTTGATGATTACGGATTAGGCTGTTTCCTGCTCGGCGCCACGGAGTATTCAAAGACGCTTTAGAAGCATGTAATATGATAACGTAACATATCTATACAACAAAACGAAATCCACAATTCGGAGCTATTCCTGATTGTGGATTTCGTTTTATATATAACCTTATTAATTTCCTTTTATATCCATTATCGGATAAAGAGCATCTCACGATACTTAGGCAAGGTCCAGACCTCATCGTCCACCTTTGCCTCAAGCTTATCAATATGATAACGTATCTGGTCCATCAGCGGCTCTACAGTATCATGATATGCCACGGCCTTCTCACGGGCATCCTCTATCCTATTTGCCACCTTACGGGCCTCGGTAAGATTCTCGCAGCCCTCCTCTATTTCCTTAATACGCTTTGATATCTCAGAGATAAGATTAAGATTACTTGCAGCAGAATCAAGGAACACATCCTCTGGCAAGATAGACTTCATAGCACGCACATTCTCCGCAAGCTTAGTCTGGTATGCCACCACCTGTGGTATGATGTGGTTAATGGAGAGATCACCAAAGATACGAGCCTCTATCTGCACTTTCTTTGTATAGGTCTCCCACTTAATCTCGTTGCGGGCCTCCAGCTCCTTCTTTGTCATAATGCCGAGGCTCTCAAACATTTCTATTGACTCCTTGTCAAGATAGCGGTCAAAAATCAACGGGCATGAGCGCTCAGTGTCCAGTCCGCGACGCTTAGCCTCTTCCACCCACTCATCACTGTATCCGTTACCGTCAAAGCGAATAGGCTTACAGGTCTTTATATCGTCACGCAGCACGCTGATGATGGCGGCATGCTTATCCTTGCCTGACTCAATAAGTGCATCTACACGCTTCTTGAAGTTTACCAGAGCCTCAGCCATTGCTGCGCTCAATGCTATCATAGCGCTGGCACAGTTAGCCTCAGAACCTGGTGCACGAAACTCGAACCTGTTACCGGTAAAGGCAAACGGCGACGTACGGTTGCGGTCTGTGTTATCTATCAGCAACTCCGGAATAGACGGGATATCCAACTTCAAGCCAGCCTTGCCGCTTATGGCTATCTTGTCATCATCAGTCTGCTCCAAGTGGTCAAGAATCTCTGAAAGCTGCTTGCCGAGGAAAGAGCTGACAATAGCCGGCGGTGCCTCATGCGCTCCCAGACGATGGGCATTACTTGCCGACATGATAGAAGCCTTGAGCAGTCCGTTATGACGATATACAGCCATCAACGACTCAACGATAAAGGTAACGAAACGCAGGCTGCCTACCTCGTCCTTTGCAGGAGCATGGAGCAATATGCCTGTATCTGTAGATATAGACCAGTTATTATGCTTACCAGAGCCATTCACTCCGTCAAACGGTTTCTCATGTAACAGACAACGGAAGCCATGCTTACGAGCCACTTTCTTCATCAGCGACATGATAAGCATATTATGGTCTATGGCAAGGTTCATCTCCTCAAATATCGGAGCCAGCTCAAACTGGTTAGGAGCCACCTCATTGTGTCTTGTCTTACACGGTATGCCCAACTCAAGAGCCTGAATCTCCAAATCCTTCATAAACGCTGCCACACGCTCTGGTATAGCACCGAAGTAGTGGTCATCCATCTGCTGGTCCTTAGCAGAGGAGTGTCCCATCAGCGTACGTCCTGTAAGCAAAAGGTCAGGACGAGCAGAGTACAGTCCTTCATCAACAAGGAAATACTCCTGTTCCCATCCCAGATTAGACACACACTTCTTAACCTCCGGATTAAAGTAATGCACAACATCTGTGGCAGCCTTGTCAACGGCATGTATAGCCTTCAACAACGGAGTCTTATAGTCCAACGCCTCACCTGTATATGAGATAAAGAGCGTAGGTATCATCAATGTATCGCCTATTACAAACACCGGTGACGTAGGATCCCATGCAGAGTATCCTCTCGCCTCAAACGTAGAACGTATGCCACCTGATGGGAATGACGACGCGTCAGGCTCTTGCTGTATCAAACTCTTACCCTCAAACTCCTCTATCATACCGCCCTTACCATCGTGCTCCACGAAGGCATCATGCTTCTCGGCAGTAGTCTCTGTAAGTGGCTGGAACCAGTGTGTACAGTGTGTTACACCTAGTTCCATAGCCCATTTCTTCATACCTATTGCCACCTCGTCTGCAGTCTGCCTGTCAAGCGGTGCACCCTCATCTATCACCTTCAGCATCTTCTCATACGTGCTGTTTGGCAGATACTTAAACATCTTCTGCTTGTTAAACACGTATTTTGCGAAGAACTCTGACGGGCGCTCCTTAGGTGTAGGTACGGTCAATGGTTGTTTCTTAAAAGCCTCTGCTACTACCTGAAATCTTAAATTAGCCATATATATGTAACGTTTATAAGGGTAACGAGTTAGGGAAATTACGGTGCAAAGTTACTCAAAATTTTTAACATCTCGCAGAAAATCCCCATTTTTTTGCGTATTGCACATTATATTTACCGTAAAAAAGATTTGCTCCGCTGCCTACGATGTAAGCAGCGGAGCTATTTTCTATTAATCCGATGAATAGATTGCATAGTATTAGTAGTTCTGCGTGTGTGTTATCATAGTGGTAAGTTAACATTGATTGGGTTACCACCGGATTTCTTATTGCAAAGATAGCAAAAAAATCTTGATAGATGTCAAACATCCATCGATTTCTTGCCATATTTTTATTTCTTTAACATTGTGTAGGTGCACAACGCTTTTCCTACTTCTTTTTTATTCCAAATAGGTGTATCCGTAGAGTCCGGAGCGATAGTTTGAGAGAAATTCCTTACCTTCCTCAAGCGACAAACGCCCCTCTTTCACACTCTTTGTTACCCACACCTCAAGCTTTCGCACAAGCTTCTTCGGGTCATACTGCACATAGTCAAGAACCTCCTCCACAGTCTCGCCGTCTATTATCTGGTCTATGTGGTAGTGTCCGTCCTTCATCGTGATATGTACGGCATTGGTGTCGCCAAAGAGGTTATGCATATCACCGAGTATCTCCTGATACGCTCCCACAAGGAACACGCCGAGATAATACGGTTCGCCCTTCTTTAGCGGGTGCACAGGCAACGTAGATGTTATGCGGCCGTCTGACACAAACTGTGCTATCTTGCCATCACTGTCACAGGTAATATCCTGCAATGTGGCACGACGTGTAGGACGTTCGTCCAGCCTCTGCAGCGGTACAACGGGGAAGAGCTGGTCTATCGCCCATGTGTCTGGCAACGACTGGAAGAGAGAGAAGTTACAGAAATACTTATCTGCAAGCATCTTACCTACTGTGCGCAGTTCTTCAGGCACATGCTTCAACTGCTTAGTCAGCGCAAGCACCTCACGGCACACACTCCAGTACATAGACTCTATCTCTGCCCTTGTCTTCAGGTCAACGATACCCATGGAGAAGAGGTTTAACGCCTCCTCACGTATCTCCTCGGCATCATGCCAGTCCTCAAGCAGCGAACGAGTATCTATCTTACACCATATATCATAGAGGTCGCGCACCAGCTGGTGGTCGGTCTCCTTTGCCTCAAACTCTTCCGGCATCATCGGCGGCGAGGTTGTTCCAAGCACGTCAATGACAAGCACTGAGTGATGAGCTGACAGCGAACGTCCACCCTCGGTAATAAGGTTAGGATGTGGCAGTTCATTCTTGTCTGCGGCATTAACGAAAGTATATACACAGTCGTTCACATACTCCTGTATGCTGTAGTTTACCGATGACTCAGAGTTACTTGAGCGGGTACCGTCATAGTCCACACCCAGTCCGCCTCCGCAGTCCACATACTCTATGGCATAGCCCATGCGATGCAGGTTGATATAATACTGTGCAGCCTCGCGCAGTGCCACCTGTATCTTACGTATCTTGGTTATCTGTGAGCCAATGTGGAAATGTATCAGTCGTACGCCGTCGTGCAATCCCTGCTCATCAAGCTTGCGCAATGCCTCAAGCACTTCAGCTGCCGTAAGACCGAACTTCGAGGCATCACCTCCACTCTCCTGCCATTTGCCGGAACCACTGGAGGCAAGTTTAATGCGCAGACCTATATTAGGCATCACACCAAGCTTCTTGGCAGCCTGTGCCACGATGTTTATCTCGTTCATCTTCTCGATGACGATAAAGATGCGTTTACCCATCTTCTGCGCCAACAGAGCCAGTTCCACATAGGCTTGGTCCTTGTATCCGTTACAGATGATAAGAGAGTCGCTCTGACATGCCGCAGCTATTACGGCATGCAGCTCAGGCTTTGAGCCAGCCTCCAGTCCGAGGTTGAACTTACGTCCGTGTGAGATTATCTCCTCCACCACCGGCTGCATCTGGTTTACCTTAATAGGATATATTACGAAGCTCTGGCCTTTATATCCATACTCCTCCGCTGCCTTCTGAAAACATGATGCCGTCTTCTCTATGCGGTTGTCAAGGATATCAGGGAAGCGCAACAGCACCGGCGTTGATATATCCCTGAGTTGTAGCTCGTCAACAATTTCACGCAGGTCTGCCTGTGCTCCGTCTTTCAACGGAGACACACTGATGTGTCCTTTCTCGTTGATTGAGAAATAGCTTGTTCCCCATCCTCCTATGTTATACAACTCCCTGGAGTCGTCTATAGTCCACTTCTTCATCTGCAAATATTAATTCAGCGTATTACACTTTACCGCCTTCAAGACAAGGTTTACCGTCTCTGTTATCTTATCTTCTGTTTCCATACATGGTATGTCAACCACATGGCGCGCCTTGAGATAGAACTGTTCGCGATATGCCAGTTGCTCCTTAATGAAGGCAAGCAGCTCTTCATCGCTCTTGCCCTGTAACAATGGTCGCACGCCTTTACCCATCTTCAAGTGGCGGAAGAGCACCTCAGGGGTGGCACGCAGATAGACCACTTCTCCCTGACGGTTCATGTAGTCCATATTATCATAGAAGCAAGGAGTACCGCCACCACATGACACGATAACGTTCTCAAATTCCGCCACCTCATGCAGCATGCGCTGTTCCACGTTGCGGAAGCCTTCCTCGCCTTTCTGTGCGAAAATCTCCGGTACTCGCATACGCATACGTGTCTCTATATACCAGTCAAGGTCATAGAATGTCACGCCTAACTGCCGCGCCAATTCCTTACCCACGGTAGTCTTACCGGCTCCCATGTAGCCAATGAGAAGTATTCTTTTCACTTCACTATTCATAGTTCGCAGTTCACTTCTTCACTATCTTCATGCACTCCTCATAGGTCAACTCCGCAGCCTTAGGATGCATAGCCTTAGGCAGACGGTAGTTCTTTCCGTCATAAGCTATGTAAGGACCATAACGGCCGTTCATCACCTCCAGCTTCGGGTCCTCGTCAAATGTCTTCAAATGACGCTGTTCCTCCACCTTGCGGCTGTCGTTTATCAGTGCCACAGCCTCCTCCAGTGTTATGGTAAGCGGGTCCTGAGTCTTAGGGATTGACACGAACTTCTTCTTATGAAGCACATAAGGACCGAAGCGGCCTGTACCGATGGTTACCACCTCACCCTCATACTCTCCTACCTCACGCGGCAGGCGGAACAGCTCCAGCGCCTCGTCAAGGGTTATTGTCTCAATAGACTTATCCTTAGGCATCTGAGCAAAGCGTGGCTTCTCATCATCGTCTGCAGTACCTATCTGCACAACCGGACCGTAACGGCCAATCTTCACCGCTACCGGCTTACCGGTCTTTGGGTCATCACCCAATATACGCTCGCCAGCCTTATGCTCAGAGCGTGTCTTAATGGTCTTCTCTACCGTAGGCTCAAAGTCGCCGTAGAAGTTCTTCAGCATCTTGTGCCAGTCTTCCTTACCCTCAGCTATGGCGTCAAAGTCCTGCTCCACGTTAGCCGTGAAGTTATAGTCCATGATAGCAGGGAAATACTCCATCAGGAAGTCATTAACCACTGTACCCACGTCGGTAGGCAACAGCTTGCCCTTCTCGCTGCCAGCCATCTCCTTCTTTGTCTTTGTTGACACTTTCTGGCCTGTAAGGGTATCAATGGTGTATGGGCGCTCCTCGCCTTTGCGGTCGCCTTTCACCACATACTCACGCTGCTGTATGGTTGAGATGGTAGGAGCGTATGTTGACGGACGTCCGATGCCCAGTTCCTCCATCTTGTGAACGAGCGATGCCTCGGTATATCTGGCTGGTCCCTGTGAGTAGCGTTCCGTTGCCACAATCTCCTTGCGGTCCAGCTGCATTCCCTCTTTTAATCCCTGAGGCAACATTCCGTCATCGGTATGCTGCTCCTCATCATCGCCGGTGCTCTCGCGATACACTTTGAGGAAACCGTCAAACTTCACAACCTCACCAGTAGCCACGAACCTATTCTCTCCCTTGTCTATGCTGATGACCACCGTGGTCTTCTCCAGCTGTGCGTCAGCCATCTGCGATGCTGCGGTGCGCTTCCATATCAGGTCATAGAGACGACGCTCCTGTGAGGTACCCTCTATCTGCTGATTGCTCATATATGTAGGACGTATGGCCTCGTGAGCCTCCTGCGCGCCCTTGGTATGCGTAGTGAAGTTACGCGGCTTTGAATACTCTTCTCCATAGAGTGACACTACCGCCTCCTTGGCTGTGCTGATGCAGAGTGATGAGAGGTTGACGCTGTCGGTACGCATATAAGTAATGTGTCCGGCCTCATACAGACGCTGCGCCACCATCATGGTCTGGCTTACAGTGAAGCCCAGCTTACGGGCAGCCTCCTGCTGTAATGTTGAGGTAGTAAACGGCACTGCCGGTGAGCGCTTCAACGGTTTCTTCTGTATCTGTTCTATCGTGAACAGGGCATCCTTACACTGCTCAAGGAAGGCGAGAGCCTCCTCATGGGTAGAGAAACGATGGTCGAGTTCCGCCTTCATCTCCTGGCCGTCAACGGTAAACACTGCCGTAACGCGGAAATAAGGTTCTGCCTTGAATGCCTGTATCTCACGCTCACGCTCTACTATAAGACGTACTGCAACTGACTGTACCCTGCCCGCTGACAGACTTGGCTTTACCTTGCGCCACAGCACCGGCGAGAGAGAGAAACCTACAAGACGGTCAAGCATACGACGTGCCTGCTGGGCATTGGCAAGATTCATGTCAAGATGACGCGGATTCTCTATTGCCGCGAGAATGGCAGGCTTGGTAATCTCATGGAACACTATGCGGTTGGTACTTTTCTCATCAAGTCCCAGCACCTCACACAGATGCCATGAGATAGCCTCTCCCTCGCGGTCTTCATCGGAAGCCAGCCATACCTTCTTGGCTTTCTTGGCATTGGCTTTCAGTTCGCTGACCACCTTACGTTTATCCTCGGGTATCTCATACTCCGGCTCAAGGGTTTTCAGGTCAATGGAAATCTCTTTCTTCTTCAGGTCACGGATATGGCCGTAACTTGACATAACCTTGTAGTCCTTTCCCAAGAACTTCTCTATGGTCTTGGCCTTTGCCGGACTCTCCACTATAACTAAGTTGTCTTGCATCTTATTTAGTCTTTGTCTTTTTTATCCTTTGGAGAACAGTATTCAGCCATTCGGGGCATTCCTGCTATGCAAGAACGCCCTAAATGACCAATTTCGCTGCAAAATTACAAAAACTTTTCTTTTCACCTTATATATTATAGCATATTTGTAATTTTTTAACAACGGGAGAAACCACAAAATACCATTTTCAAGCCTCTGATTTACAGTGTATGACATTTGACAAAATGAAAGCTATGCTTTCACACTGTAAAACGATAGCTTTTACAAGGTAAAGTGATAGCTTTCACAGTGTAAAAGCATAGCTTTCTCAATGCCACCCATTAATTAACAGACGTTAACAACTCGCGTAAGTATTTTAACTAAAAAGTTATCAAAATGTCACATTTTTTGTAGAAAACGTGTTATTATAAAAAAAATAGTTGTACTTTTGCGATGTGAAAAAGATATATGTCTTAATATTCCTCTTTTCAGCCGTAATGCCCTTGGCTGCCAAGGACAAGAAAAAGGTACGTCCGGAAGACCGCCAGGTCGACATGGACAGCCCTACCTTTGTGCCTATGGTGCGCGTGGGCAAGGTGCTTGACACCAACGGTTCGGGCGACAGCATACAGAGCGTGGAGCTGAACAACGTGTATGTGTTCGGTCCGATGGAGTTTAAGAATGAGCGGCAACGCCAGGCCTACAACCGATTGGTATATAACGTAAAGAAAGTGTTGCCTATAGCCAAAGAGGTGAACGCCGCCGTCATAGAGACCTATGAATATATGGAGACCCTGCCTAACAAGAAGGCGCGCGAGGAGCACATGAAGTATGTGGAGAAGACCCTGAAGGCCGACTATACTCCCCGACTGAAGAAACTGACCTTCTCACAGGGTAAGCTACTGATAAAACTGATATACCGCGAGACCAACTCCTCGTCTTACCAACTGGTGAAGGCTTTCCTCGGAAACACCAAGGCGGTGTTCTACCAGTCATTTGCATGGATGCTCGGCGCCTCTCTGAAAAAAGAGTATGACCCGAAAGGCAAGGACAAACTTACGGAGCGCGTGGTACGCCTGGTGGAGTCAGGACAGCTTTAACTAACGGAACAGACTGAAGTTCGTATAATAAGGAAAGACTATAACATCTAGAATAAATATCTAGAGCATCTAGAACATCTAGAATATCTAGAAAAACCGGAAAAAGCCAAAAGAGAGTGTGTCATTGACACACTCTCTTTTGGCTTAATCACACAACTATGTTACCACAGGCGCTTGCCCCAGTATGTATGCTTGCCGTCACTGCTGTAAGCGCAGAAGCAGATAGTGGCGCGGCGAGGGTTGGAGTCATAGTCACACTCACGTGTCACGAGGAACTTCTGAGAACCTATGGTGAGTGTCTGCTGCTCTTCGTCAAATGACCAAGTCTGACCGTTGAACGCTCCACCGGTGCATTTACCTGTCTGACGCATCTCGAAGGTTACGCCCTCCTTGGCTACGTCCTTCTCATAGGTAATATCGATGAAGTCCCATGTACCACGTATCTCACTCGCTGTTATCTTAGCCTGAGGCACGTTGCCGTAACGCTCTGGTACTGCGATAGGCCATCCGTCCTCTGTCCACAGCAGGCGGCGCACATGACCGAGCATATTTGCATTAGGGTCAGTAAGGCGGGCCTGTGAAGATATGAACCACTGTCCCTTACCGTCATTAAATACAGCAACATGAGAGAATCCTACCCATGTATTGGCAGAGTATGTCCAGTGATATGGGTGTGTCACTACAGGATATGCATCGCCAGGGTTGGCGGTGCGGTCTGCACCTGTGATGTCAAGGAACGGACCGTCAACATTGCGTGAGCGCAACACACGCGTGTTATATGGAACATCAAGACCGTCGTATGCCAGGAAGAGGTAGTAATACTGTGTCTCCGGGTTATAGACAATCTCCGGTCCCTCACTGCCCTGCCAACGTGCCCATGTACCTGATGCCACGCGTGAATAGATGCGCTTGCCATAGTTAGACACGGCAGACGCACTTGAGCCATACCATGGACCGAGCTCGTTCAGCGGCATACCTGTCTCTGCATTCATCTGCAGGGCTACTATACCGCTGTGCCATGAACCGTAGATAAGCCAGTGCTCACCCGCAGGGGTAATGATATATGAAGGGTCGATGGCATTATACAGGAAATAGCAGTTACCATAGTTGGTAGGTGACACATTCCAGTTTTTGCCTTTGTCTGAAGGTGAGCTGATGACATATCCCTTGTCCACCCATGAGGTGACGTCCTCTGGTGTCTGTGTCTCCATCATGCCTATCATGCCACGCTCACCCCAGCCTGAAGATGAAGCATTATAAAGGAAACCCGGTGCCACGATAGAGTAATACATACGGTAGGTGCCGTTGCCAAGGTTACGCACCACTGGTGCCCAGTAGCCCCATGCGCCATTGCCGTAGTCTGGCACGTTAGAAAGTGGCAGCGCACCAACCTCCGCACGCATCTCGTTGAGTTTCTCCAAGCACCATGAAGGGCACTCCTGCATAGTAGGACCAAGGAACTCCCAGTTCACGAGGTCTTTTGAGCGGCGGCACATGAAGTGACCGTGTCCCTCGTGCACATTACCCCATGAAGCGTCCGTCTGATACATATAATAGTAACCGTCATCAGCAAGCATCACCGACGGGTCATGCACATTAGCCAGGTTCCACTGGTTACGGTGTGTCCACGCCGTATTTGCTGTGGTATAGTTATCTAAATATGTCGGAGCCTCGTATGACTGCAACAGAGCCTCAGCGGTTTGTGATGTACCTACCTCTATCTTGTCTGAGTAGTAGGTCTTACCGTTATACACCGTTACGAAAGCACGTGCATAGACTGCGCCATACTGCTCCAGCAATGCTGAAGGGAATGTGGCACTTACCTCACGATAGTCTATATTACGTATGTAGGAAGCCTGTTGCACGGTTCTCTGTCCGTTTGACACTGTACCTTCCAATATATAATCAGCGATGGTAGGGTCTTTTTCAGCGTCGGTGGTATATACATATCCGTATGCGCTGAGGGGAGAGAGTTCTGAATAGAACTTCGCTGCGGCGGTCACATCACTGCCGTCACTCTCTAACGTCACTGCATCAAAATGCAGCAGGTCTGCCTCTGACAATGCCTCGTCACTGTCTGAACAGCTGAAAAGCAAAAGAGTGAAGAGGTAGAGTGGCAAGGAGAGGGTTGCCGCCTTTATTACTCCTATATTTATATTGTTTATTCTCATAATATATTATTCATATTACGTTCTACATTCTTTTTATCTTCCGTTATTCTCTGTAATATTGATATATTACCTGTTATTACCATCCCGGGTTCTGACCCAGACCAGGAGCAGCCTTAGTCTCTGTATATGGTATAGGGAACAGATAGCTCTTAGGACTTACAAAAGTACGTGTGTCATTAGCCTTTGAGCGTGCATATACGTATGTAGGAGCCGCAGCGGTGCCACCTACCTGAACGCCATAGATGTTAAGCATCTGCTGATATCGTGGCTTTGTCACCTCTGCACTTCTTGTCACGCCCTCGAAAAGCATCCAACGACGCTGGTCAAAGAAGCGGTGGTCCTCAAAGCACAACTCCACACGACGCTCATTCTGCAGGCGCTCCAGTGTCAATGTCTCTGCAGTGTATGCAGGCATACCGGCACGTGCACGCACCTTATTGATATTGGTAAGCGCTGTATTCAGATCACTTGCGCTGCCGTTGAGCAGATAGAGGTTGAAGTGTGCCTCAGCAGAGTTGAGCAGCAGCTCGGCAAAGCGGAAGAGTATCCAGCTGTGTGGCATGTTTGAGGCATTGTTGATGTCTATGTTGTAACACCATTTCTTAAGGTAATAGCCTGTATGTGTGCCACCTGCCTCACCGGCAGAGCCGAGGTCCTCACCACCGTCCTCGCGCACGTCAACATTACGGCCTACCGTAGTACCTACATCGCCGAAGCGGGAGCCCTGATGGAAGATGGTCTGGTCAAGACGTGGGTCACGGTTAGCATAAGGGTTCTGCTCGTCATAGTCCAGGTCCTGGTCTATAGCCAGACCGTTGATGGTCTCATAAGAGTCAACGAAGTTCTGGGTAGGATTGGTACGGCCTGCTGACTGGAATGAGCTGCCCTTGAAGCCAAACGGCATAAGCATCTTCTCCACCTGGGTATTAAACATTACCTGTGAACCGAAGATAATCTCGTTACTCTGTGTAGGGTCAGAGGCGAACACCTTATAGTAGTCGCCCTCTGCCGAGGTATCATAGCTGCCCTCTGTGCCGTTAAGCTTATATCCGTTCTCCTGGCATTTCTGTATTGCCTCGTCAGCAGCATCTGCAGCAGCCTTCCATGCATCCTGTGCGCTGACAGCATTATTAGTCTTGGCAAGGTTAAGCGGTGATGCCTTATACAACAGGGCGCGGCTCTTCATGGCGTATGCCATACAACCGTTCACACGTCCCCAGTTGGAGGTCTCATTCTGATAACGCATAGGGAGGTAACCGCTGTTGACAACACGGTCACACTCGTCAGCCACCCACTGGAGCACATCGCCTGCCGGCGTACGTGTCATGGCTGACGCCTCAGAGGTGGTGAGCACATGGTCTATGATAGGAGCATCGCCAAACCAAGCTACGAGGTCTAGGTGTGCCAACGCACGCAGCAATGTAGCCTCTTGTATGTTACGGTCATACAGACGGCTGTCATCACTGCCGCTGATAACCTTGTTGCCTATCACCGTAGGGTTGGCATTTGCAATAAACTGACTGCACGCACGCGCCGACTTGGTGTCTGTTCCCCAGAAACCTGTCAGAGCATGGTTGGTGGAGGTATATGCATCATTGGCAACAAATGTGTAATAGTGCAAGCCCCAGAAGCAAATTGCATTATCTGTCATACAGTCACGGGAAGATGCCGTACGCTGGTCGTCGTTGAAAATGGACAACCCGTTTGGTGCGTAGTTATACAGGTCTGCGAGGAAACCACGTGTCATGGTCTCATCACCAAATACCTTTTCGTCTGACTGCGACGCATCATACTCCTTATCAAGGTAATCATTGCAGGAGTTCAGCGAAAACGCAAGGAGACCAAGAGGCAATATCATTCCGGCACCTTTGAATATTCTTTTTATATCTTTTGTCATTTTATATTTCATAATAGAGTTTTTATGTCACATTCAACTTACTACTCTTTTCTCTGTGTCATCCTGACTTACTTAGAAAGAGATGTTTAATCCGAAAGTAAATGACTTTGTCTTTGGATAAGTCCAGATATAGTTTGTAGGATTCTCCGGGTCAAAGCCGTCACCAAGGTGTGACCAGTTGTAAAGGTTATAGCCAGAGAAGTAAACACGCAGTTTGGTCATGCCCAGACGTGATATCCAACGTAATGGGAAGGAGTAACCTATCTCGATATTACGCAGTGACAGATAATCTCCGTTCATCCACCAGATGTCTGACTCACGTGTGTCGTCATTACGGTCAGCTGAGCTGAATGACGCTGCTGAGAGACGTGGATACTTTGCATTGATATTACGTGGGTCGGCTGGGTCATCTGTGTAGTAGCCCCATGAGTTGACAATCTCATGCGTGGTGGCACCACCCCATCCGAAGCTGTGGTCCACATTCTCACGACATAATGCGATACGGTTAAGATAAGCTGTCATGATGACGCGAGCATCAAATCCCTTCCACTCAAAGCCGAGCTTGACAGACGGTGTAAGTTCTGGGATACGGTCGAAATCAACATTGTAACCCATAGCAGTCTTATCGTCCACGTCTATCTGGCGGTCGCCGTTTGTGTCCTGGAACACGGCATTACCCAACTTAAATGATGCGCCGGCAAATGTGTTGTACGGATATTTCTCCGGATGGTCTATAGCATCCTGCTGAGAGGTGGCAATGAGGTTCTCGTCTGAAGCCCACTGCTGGAACTTCAATGCGAAGCCCTGACCTATACGCTTGCCTGTGCGCTGCTGATAGTCATAAGTACGCTCTACCTCGTCCATATAGGTTATCTTGTTCTTATTCCAAGTCAGCATACCCTCTACGAACCACTTGAAGTCACCGTAGCGGTGTGAGTGACCTATCGTAAGCTCTATACCATGAGTCTCAGCCTTACCCAGTGACTCCTGAGGAGCTGTGATACCTAACAGGATAGGTGTAGAAGATGGTGAGATAAGAATATCTGAACGCCACTCCTTGAATACATCAAAAGAGCCGTAGAACTTATGGTTCCACATATCCCAGTCGATACCGACATTCAACATCTTTGATATCTCCCATGTGATAGCATCAGAACCCATCTTTGACTCATAATAGGTAGGTACCACGTTTGACTGACTGGCTCCCGACACACGACCGAAAGAGTAGCTGGCTCCCTGAGAGTACTCACTCTGGAAAGGATAACGGTTGGTAGAACCATCCTGACTGCTTGAGCCAGAGTTGACGATGTCATATCCGGCACGTCCGTAGCTGGCACGCAGCTTCAGCAGGTCAACCTTCCAGTTCTGCTTCTTGAACCATGGCTCCTTGTTGATGTTCCAACCTGCAGAGAATCCGTAGAATGTATCCCAACGGTTGCCCAGAGCGTAGTTGTCAGAACCCATGCGTGAGAGGTTTGCAGTAAAGATGTAACGATCATCATAAGCGTATGTACCGCTGAAGTTAAATGACGCGTAGCGATATGATGAGTACTGACCACGAATGTTGTGCTGGTAGGTACGGAAGAAGGCATTGCCCTGTGTATAGTGCTTACCAAACTGACGAGCGTAGTCAAAGCCCATATTCATGTTTATATTGTAATAGTAGTCGCGTGGCACAGTAATAGCCGTTGACAATGCGGAATATGTACGCTGACGGACATATGAAATCTCCTCAAGTGAAGAATAGTCTTTCATATAATCATAGTAGAAACCGTTAGCCTCACGGTCCTGATACTTCTGGAACGTCTCATATCCGTCAAAGCTGTATGTGATATGACCTTTCAAGCCCTTGGTCAGGAAACCGAAGTCACCCACGAGGTTAAGTGTAGAATACAGGTTACGACGGCGGTTCTGCTCCGTGCCGTTGCTTGATATCATATAAGCCACGTTCTTAGAGTGGTTATCCGTCGGGATAAAGAACTCTCCGTTTGGACAGAACACCGGGTTGGTAGGCTTATTCTCATTTATACCGAAACAGAATATCTGCCATGCGTCAGCCGCATCGCCCGCTCCACCCCATGTGGCAGTAGGCTGTATGATGTTGTCAATACGCCCGCCAAGGTCCACATTAAGTGTAAGGAACTTGTTGATATTCACATCAACATTAGCACGCAGGTTGAAACGGTTTAACACATGCTGCGTGTCATTCTCGTTATTGTAGTTTGTCCAATCGGTATTATACAAACCTTCCTGACGCAGGTAAGAGAAGCTGACATAGTACTTCACGCGGTCAGAACCACCACTTATCTGGAGGTTAGTGCGGTATTGCGGTGCATAGCTGCGCAGGCCTACCTTTGCCCAGTTGGTATTGAAATACTTGTACTGGTCCATGCCGGTCAGTTGTTCTCCGTTAACGAGCTTACGATACTGCTCTATGTCATAGTCAGAATAATATGGAGCCTTGCCATCGAGATACAAAGCCTGATTGTATGACAATGCATAGTTGTAAGCATTCTGCTGCTCTGGATAACCTGCCACACTCTGGAATCCTACCTCTTGTGTGAAGTTTATCTTGGTCTTGCCTGCCTCACCGCGCTTTGTTGTCACGATGATTGCGCCGTTAGCGCCCTTCATACCATAGATAGCCGCTGCCGCTGCATCTTTCAACACAGTGACACTCTCTATAGGATAGGCATCAAGGAACGACAGGTCACGCTCCACGTTATCAACGATGATAAGCGGATGCTGCGCATTACCGTTCATGGTACGCAGGCCGCGGATATACATTGATGTCTCTGACCAGCCCGGCTCAGAGTTGCTCTCAAAGGTCTGCACGCCTGTCACTGTTGAGTTAAAGGCATTCTGCAACACAGTAACAGGATGTTTCTCCAGTTCCTCACCAGTCACCACGCTTACAGCCTCAGTCATATACTTCTTCTTCTTCTCTGTAAACGGTAGCGGTGCCGTAGCCGCATAGATGTCACTGTCACGTACTACTGTGAACTTAGGCACGTCACCCGATGCCGTTTCTATCTTCCTGTAATATCCCTCGGCATCTATGCAGAGTTCATCACCCTGACGTGCATTTCTCAACAAGAACTCGCCATTCTTATCAGTCACAGCCAGTCTATTGGTCTCTGTCACGCTCACCAAGGCTCCCACCACAGGTTTTCCATCCTGGTCCACAACGCTACCGCGCAACACAGGTTTCTGTGCCATGGCATCCGTGCAGACGGCAAGGAGCGAAGCTGTGAGTATTATGTTTGATATCTTGTGTCTCATACTTATTTTGATGTCTGCTTTAAGTGATTAATATTCTGACCATCCTGGGTTATCTTTGAACCCGTAAGGACCAACTTTCCATATCTCTGCTTCCGGAATAGGATACAAATACATACGCTCCTCGAATATACGCGTCTGCGCAATCTTACGGGTATATACATCCTCGCCTGTTCCTAACTTCGTAATGGTCATACCGATTATAGGACGAGACAGAGCCTCTGTGGCACACTGCCAACGACGTACGTCCCACGCACGGTGTTCCTCCATTGCCAGCTCAATAGTGCGTTCCTTGTGAATGAAGTTACGCATAGCCTCCTGCGATGTAAGGTCCTCTGTAAGACGATTACGCAGATCTCCCTCTATGCCGGCACGGCCACGCAACTGATTAAGCAGGTCGCAAATAGTATTCTTGTTTGCATCATAGCTTACCTCGTTGAGAGCCTCAGCATAGTTCAGCAATATCTCTGCATAGCGAATGAATATCCAGTTACGGCTGGCATTACCAGAATGAGCAGTAGTATTGAAGATGTCTTCTGGTACATACTTGCGCATATAATAACCTGTCTTGGTAGCGTTGGCGTCACCATAAGCGTTATCTGCGCCGCCCTCTGTCATGTCAAGGTCCTTAGTTCCCCAATGCACGCCATTGTATAGAATCGTGGCAGCCAAACGTGGGTCGCGTCCCTCTACAGGGTTCTCGTCATTATATCCGCTTGCGCCGTTCACTGTCGGTGTCATCTGGTCAGTTCCATAGACAGGTGCGCCCGTCACGTCATAGCTTGTGAAAGGAGATGAACCATCAAGCATATCATACATATCCACGAGGTTCTGCGTAGGGCAGTTGCCTCCCATGCCTCCCTCTGCCGGTGGCACGTCACGCATCACAGCACTCCATCCTACCGTGCCGTCATTACGCCAGAATATCACCTCTGTGTTTCCTGCATTAACAGTCTTGAGGATAGCACTGCTATAGTCTGGCATTAATGAATAGTCACCCATGAAATCATTCATGAAAGCCTTCTGGGCATTTGCAGCCTGCTGCCATGTCACTCCAGACTCATCTGCATAACGCGGACTTGCCATATACAGGTATATACGTGCGGCAAGGGCGCGCGCCATTCCCTTAGTAATGCGTCCGTCACGGGTATCACCGCGCATGTTATCAAGCAGCCCGCTCTCGCAGTCGGCAAGCTCAGCGAGGATAAAGTCCACCACATACTGCTTTACCGTTGGGCGGCCACCCTCGTCTTTCAGTTCTCCATTCTCATTATACAGGATACTCTCTATAAGATTACCATCGGGATTCAGACGCGAGGTAATGATAGGCATGGTACCATAACGCAGGAACATCTCCCAGTAAGCCCAAGCACGGAGGAAGCGTGCCTCTGCCACGAAGTTCTGCTTATCCTGGGTATATGATGCCTGCTTTGCAGCATCCGTAGGCTTCGGTACTATCTCTGCACGTGCAATTACCGTGTTATACTTACGCACTGCGCGATAATAGTGCTCCATAGTAGAAGTCAATTCAGCAGAACCGAAAGAACTGTTATAGTTACCTACATTGAAACTCTTACGCACTCCGCCGTCAGAATAGCTGCACATAGCCAAGTCTGTGGCAGCGTCAAGCCAAGAGTTATTTATGCGCAGCGCTCCATGACGCAGATAGTTATAGCCGTCCATATGGTAGGCTGTGAAATTCTCCCAGTCACTGAAGGTCTGTTCCTCTGTGAAGTCTGAGCCGCCAGCCTCACGGTCAAGGAAGTCTGAGCAGGAGAAAAGCAGGAAGGATGACAGACAAAGAGACAATGACATTCCCGCGCCTCTCATCATACCTTTTATATTATTATTTATTATATTTTTCATAACTGAAATATCTAGTTTCATTCAACATTCCACTTCTTACATTCAACACGCATTGTTTAGAACTGCACATTGATACCGAAGTTGATGGCTTTCATTATAGGATATTTATTTGAGCCGCTTGACTCCGGGTCAATATTGAGGTTGTCAAGATGATCCCATGTTACGAGGTTGTTAGCATTAACATACACTCTGCACTGTGTCATCGCGAGCTTCTTTATCCACTTCTGCGGCAGGTCATAATACACCTCTATATTCTTCAGTCGGAAGAAAGAGCCGTTCTGCAAGAAGAAAGAGTTCTGCTGCTGGTTATGGTTACCGTATGCATCATAATGCAGCAAAGGATAGGTGGCATGTGCCAGGTTCTCTGCCTCTGGCAAAGCCGGGTTCCAACGTCCCAGATGTAACGGGCGCACCCTGCCGCCGTTTACGAAAGCATACATAGCCTCTGCATCATAATAACGGCTTACGTGGCTTACTCCCTGGAACATCACGCTCATACCCAGACCTTTCCAGCTGCATCCGAGAGAGATGGCATAGGTATTCTCAGGTACATCACTGTAACCTATGAATGTCTGGTCACGCTCGTCAATGAAACCGTCGTTATTCATATCACGATACTTCAGGTCACCAGGCTGCAGATTATCGGTATAGGCAGACCTTGGCAGATTACCGCCGTCGATATCTGCCTGTGTGATAAATCCGTCAGCCACGAGTCCGTAGAACTGTCCTATAGGATGTCCCTCTGTCTTACGATACAAAGTCATACCCGGAGCCTCGTCACGTGATACTATCTCATTCTTTGCATGTGAGAAGGTAAAGTCCACGTTATAGTTGAAGTCCTTGCCTATCTTGTTACGGTGATGCAACTCAAGCTCTATACCAGAGTTCTTTGTCTCACCGAGGTTTCCGGCAGCAACGGCAACGCCGAGCCACTCAGGCTTTGTCTGATAGGTGGTAAGGATATTGTCACGTTTCTCATAGAAGTAGTCGAAAGAACCTGAAAGCAGACCATTGAGGAAATTGAACTCCACGCCGGCGTTATACTTATTGGCTTTCTCCCATGTAACGTCATAGTTGGCATATTGTGCCTCCCATACACCCGCAACAGAGTTAGTGGCGCCGAAGAGATATATATTATTCAGCTGAGCCCACTGTGAGAGATAGAGGAAACGCTGGCGTACACCGCCCACCAGATACTGGTCGTTACCTACCTGTCCATAGCTCACACGCACCTTCAGGTTGGTGAGCCAGTCTTTCGTTGACTCCATGAACTTCTCCTGTGTGATACGCCATCCAAGAGAGAAGGCTGGGAAGAAGCCGAAGCGCTTACCCTTGCGGAAGTTCTCTGAACCGTTATATCCGAAGTTTACCTCAGCAAGGTATTTCTCGTCATATCCATAAGTAGCACGTCCTACCAGTCCCATATATCTCATAGGCAGGTCTGCCTGATAGCGGTAGTCGTTCTGGTTATACAGCACCATTGCCGTGATGTCGTGCTTCTTAAACTTGTTAGCCCAATAGAGCTGAGCCTCCATATACAACTTATATGTCGTAGTCTGGTTGTTTCCTGCATACGTCAGGTTACCATTTGTACCGAAAGAGTTATATGATGACAGCTGTCCCGGGTCATTGCCTGGTATAAGCTGATATGTAGCATAGCTCTTCGTAAACAGTTTCTTGTAATATGCGTCATAGTCGAAAGAGAGCATACCACGCGCCTTCAGTCCCTTCAGCAGCCAGTCCATCTTATAGTCCACCACGAAGTTTGTCTCGTTTATGGTATTCGTAGCCTTATAGAAACCACCGTCAGCAAGCAGCGCATACACATTGTCATATTGTGATGTACCGCCATAGATGCTCTTGCCACTCTCAAGTGTATATTCTATAGGGAAGGCATATGAAGGTGTATGGTTCACATTATAGAACACCTGAGAATAACCGGCAGACTCATTAGAGTTAGGACCGTTTCTTTCCTCAAAGCGAGTACCGAAGTTGACTGAGAAGAGAAGGTTCTTTATCAGGTCAAAGTCAAGGTTGGCACGGAAGGCATAACGTGAGTAAGAAGTGTTAGACTTGTTACCATACTCATCACGTGAGAGTTCCTTGAACAGACCTTTCTGGTTATAGAACTCACCACTGACGAAGTAACGCATTCTCTTCGTACCACCGCGTACGTTTACGTTATAGCGCTGTGCGGGAGCAGTGCTGCGTATCACCTCGTCATACCAGTTCACGTCAGGCAGTGAAGCAATCTGGTCTGAGGTATATCCAGCGTAAGGCGATGTCATGCCGTCATTGGCATACGCCTCATTGAGCAGTGCCACAGACTCTGCCGTACCGAGATAATCCATCGTCCTTGTAGGTGACTGTATCTGCCAGTTGGCAGTAAGGCTCACTACTGGTTTCTGCTCCTTACCACGCTTGGTGGTGATGAGCATAACGCCGTTTGCACCACGCACACCATAGACAGCCGTAGCAGAGGCGTCCTTTAATACAGAGATAGACTCTATATCATCAGGGGCTATCTGTGAGAAAGAGCGCTCTACGCCGTCCACCAGTATCAGCGGCTGTGCATCACCGGCGAAGGTGGCACGACCGCGTATGAATATCTGTGCATCGTCAGCACCTGGTGCACCACTCGTCTGCGATGTTATCACACCAGGAATCTTACCTGATATAGCCTGCGAGAGGTTAGCCGCCGGTGTAGCGAGCAGGTCCTTAGAGTCCACCTGCGATATAGCGCCGATGACAGACTCTTTCTTCTGTGCACCATAACCCACGACGACAATCTCGTTAAGCAACTGCTTATCCTCACCTAACTGAATCTCTATTACAGAGCCGCCCTTGGCCGCCACCTCTTTCGTAGCGAAACCAACATAGCTGATGGAGAGTGTTGCCCCCTCTGGCACTTTCAGAGAGAAGTTACCCGTCATATCAGTCACGGTGCCGTTGCCCGTGCCTTTCTCCACCACCGAGGCGCCTATCACATCCTCGCCCATGTCATCAGTGACGTGACCACGCACGGTGACCTGCGCCATGGCCACAGAGGCAGTAAATGCCATCACCACTGTGAGGATGATATTTCTTATTATATTATTATTCATCTTAATGACTTATTTATTGTTACTTACTTATACTTCTTCGCCATGAGTATGGTCTTTATCTCCTCTGGCGTAACAGCTTTGCCGAAGATTGATATATCGTCGAACCAGAAAGCAGGATCAGGATCAACCCATCCCCATGCCTGATTACCTCCGAGGCAGATAGTGTTCAAGTCTGCAGCATTGGTAAACAGTCCTGCCGCAGTATTTGTCACGCCGTCTATCTCCCATTGGTTCAACACCTCACCGTCTATATACACCACAGCCGTAGTGGCCGTAATAACACAGGTGTAGTAATGCCACCTTCCGTCATCCAGCCATACCGTTGACTCCGTATTAATACCAGCAAGGTTCTGCGCTGATGTATAGTCAGACCAACCAGCGATGTTAACCTGTAGAAAACCACGGCTCTGGCAAACCATCATCGGGAATGTGTTCTCAACGGTGTTCTGCTGTCCATATGCAGAGAACAAAGGACAATAGAAGTATCCTTCCGTCTGGCTGCCCCTGTTCACCCAGAAACCTATCGTAAGCGCCTCGGCACCTGACACTGCCTTTGAAAGAACATCTGCCGGGAGCTGCAGGTAATTGGTACGCATACCTCCCGATGCATTTTTAAACACATTGCCATAGTATGAGCCCTCGTTACCGAAAGAACCGCCTCCGAAGACACTGGCATCGCCGGCGCCTCCCTCAAACGTATTCAGATAAGACGGAGCCTTGTCTTCTATTATAGCCTGCATCTGCTCTGTTGAAATACAATGGTTGTAGATTGCGAAATCATCAAACCAGAAGCCTGCATCATTGTCTGCCCAATTCCATGCCTGGTTACCGCCAAGGCAGATATACTGCAGGGCAGAGGCATCGGTAAACAATCCAGCCGCAGTGTTGCCCACACCGTCAATCTCCCACTGGTTCATCACCACGCCGTCAATGTAAACAGCCGCCGTGGTCGGAGTAAACGTAGCACAATACAGATGCCACTTACCGTCATCAAGCCATTCTGTTGACTCAACGTTGGCTCCTTTCACATTTTGTTCATTCGTGTAGTCAGACCAACCTGCATTGTTAACCTGTAACAGTCCGCGGGTCTGGCATGCCATCATCGGGAAAGTGTTTTCCGCAGGATTATGCTGTCCATAAGCAGAGAAAAGCGGAGCATAGAAATATCCTGCGGTCTGCGTACCACGATTTACCCAGAAACTAATCGTTATCTCCTGAGTCTCGCTGCACAGAGTAAACAAGTCTGACGGCATTACAAGGTAGTTGCTGCGCGGTGTCGTTGACACATTTGCGAACACCTTGCCATGCTGCTGGTCACGATATACTATAGAACCTGCGCCATATATGGTGCAGTCACCAGTGTATCCGTCAAAGCTTTGGAAGTAAACAGGAGCATAGAACTCTATGTCGGTCTCACCGCCGCCGCCGCCACTGTTTTTCTTATATGACCATTCTTTCTCTGTTATAGTATTGCGGTAGATATCGATGTCGTCCACAAGCCATGCATACTCAGCGGCTTTGTCCTCGACTGTCTCATAACTATTCTCTCCTATATATAAATAAGGAGCAACAACCATGAAGTCAACAACCTTACCCATGTCTATCTGCGAATACTTATAGCTTGTCTGCGGTGTGTAGTCAATGCGCTTCTCACCGTCAACATACACGAAGTAGTTCTGGTCACGTATTGCCACAGCCACCTTGTGCCACTCGTCGTCAGCCGGTAGCATACCTGTGGTAACCTCGTCAGAGGTGTTAAAGCTGTAGTCGCCGTCAACACCGTTAACCACCAGACCGCCATTGGCAGTCATAGCCACCTGCTGTGTGCCGTCCGCATTCTGGAATGAGAACAATGTGGTCTGCTTGAAAGTGCTTGCATGCTCAGCATTCTGCTTCACATAGAACACGAGCGACACTGCATCCTGCGATGTAGAGCCTGCCACTCTCTCGCTGCGCGCCTGCGCAACGGGATTAAGCACTCTGGCATATCCGCCATTAAGGTTCAGGAACTGAGTGGCACGTGGATTCTCTAATTCAGAACCCTCTTTCGCCAATGCGGGAAAATCACCACCATCATAAGCATACATAGTGAAATCACGTCCGTTGACAGGCTCCGCCGTGCCTTCATCGAAGGTATAAGAAGCCAATTTCACCAGTGAGGAATACACTTGACCACCAGCAGGAGGGTCCATTTGGTCCCAATCAGGTCCACATGCCGTCATACCAAACATGACGACAGATGCTGCCGATAGCATCATTAGGTCTTTTCTCATTGTTTCTAAGTATAGTTAGTTTTTAGTTGATAGTTTTTATTGTAAGCTTGTTTAGGCTATTTACGAAAAAACAGCATAAAATTAATTAATTTTGTGCAAATTTTAGCTTTGTTTTTGTTAAAAAAAATTATAAAAAGACTGTTTCGCTAAAAATGTGAAGTAGAGATTACATTTTTTCTTAATTTTGCCGTATGAAACGAATTGGATTACTCTCTGACACCCACGCACACTGGGACGACCGCTATGAACACTACTTCCATGACTGCGACGAGATATGGCACGCAGGCGACTTCGGCAGCATCGAGATAGCTGACCGCCTGCGCGAGATTGCTCCTCTACGAGGCGTTTACGGCAATATCGACGGCGACATGGTGCGCCGCGAGTTTCCCGAGACACTACGCTTCAAGTGTGAGGATACCGACGTGCTGATGAAACATATCGGCGGATATCCCGGCAGATACGACCGTAGCGTGTCGTGGGTAATGCAGTACAAGACTCCCGACCTCTTCATCTCCGGACACTCCCACATTACAAAGGTAATGTATGACCACAGGGTAAACTGCCTGCACATCAACCCCGGCGCTGCCGGACTATACGGTCAACAGCCCGTGCGCACCCTCGTACGTTTCAAGATTGACGGGAAGAACATCAGCGACCTGGAAGTGATAGAGTTACGCAACGCACAATCAGCACACTTAGACTGAGGCAACACTCCGTTTTCTTACTGTTGCCTCACACCCTTCACCACACTCTGTTATATATCGCCCCTTATACCTTATTATATATATAAGGCATATTTCAGGATAAAAAAAGCCAAAAATCACAACTTTTGCCCCAAAAAGCAGAAAAAAGCCCAAAAAAGTCTCTTTTTTGCGTTGTGTGCGTACACAATGCTTGATAAAGGTCAATTTAATCGCGATTTTTGATAAAAAAATTGGATTTTGTGTGCGCACACAGAGAAAAGTTTGTAACTTTGCATTGTCAAAAGAAAACAAGATGTATTTCTAACAAGAAAAGAAAGCAACAAAATTTTCTGATGACGAAACAAAGATAATAGAGATTATCAAAAAGTCAAAGATAAAGATATTGTTTAGGTTAGTTAGTATATAAAGATTGATTTAGGTTTTTAGTTTTCAAATACACCGTGAGGTGTTAAGGTAAACAAAGGATTTGTTAAAATTTAGGATAACAAGTTTTTGATGCAGTCCAAGTAGGGCAAGGAGATGGAAGTCAATTACTGACTCCACCCCTACCCAAAAAGGACGGTCGAAAAACCCTGAAAAAGAATATTGTTTAGGTTAGTAGATAAATTCTGGGAATGCAGCAGGTCGTGAGATTAGCTGCATTTTTTTTGTGCCTATAAGTCATGTCGGTTTGCTGACTCACAAGGGCCGCCATTCACCCCCAATCACCAAAATGTCCTATTTCAGGCTTCATTTCCTTGCGATATTACTCAGCAACCTGTGGTTTGGGCTGAAATATCGCAAGGAAATCGCGGTTTGCGTTAAGTGCTGTAATACAGCACTATACAGAGCAAGGCATAGCTAAAGGGTGACATTTTAGGGCTTTTTCAGCGTGAAAGCTATGCTTTTACAGTGTAAAGTGATAGCTTTTAGGGTGTGAAAGCTATGCTTTTACAACATGAAAGTTATGCTTTTAGATGCTGTTTTACCGTTTTTTATCTCAAAAATCGCAAAAAACGAGTTTAGCCTTTGTTACATTACTCTTCCAAATTGGTTATATTTCCCTTCGGTTTTCTCTAGATTGCGAATTGTAATGAAATGTTAAATCACCAAAATGTCCTATTCTATGTAGTTCGTTTTCTCTACGGATTTTGGGATTATAGGATAGTTGTTTTTACGGTTCTTCATTAACAAAAATCCTTGAATCCTTAAATCCTTAGACAAACAAAAGACAATTCTCTACGGAGTTTAGGATTATAGGATTGTTATCCTCTCGGTTCTTATGCAACAAAAAATCCCTGAATCCTTGAATCCTTAGATAAATAAAAGACCATTCTCTACGGAGTTTAGGATTATAGGATTGTTATCCTCTCGGTTCTTATGCAACAAAAAATCCCTGAATCCTTAGGATGTTTCCAATTAAATCCAGAATTGTCTTTGCAGGAAAAAAACATTTTGTTACCTTTGCAACAAGATACTACCTATCTACTGATTAGGCTGACTTTATAGCCACCAATATCTGACAACCATCAAAAACCATGACTACGAGAACATCAAAGAGATTTACTTATATGAATATGAAAAAAACAAGAAAGGATGCTATCAGCATATCACGCTCAATGATACTTGCGCTTCTTTTCTTCCTGGCCCCATTGACGGCTTTGGCACAGAAGCACACAGGCTCACTGAAGGCACCAGCCATACCCACACACATAGACGTGAAGGAACGCACCATTCAAGACCTGCTATATTTCCCCTTCACGTGTATAAACGCATACATGCCTACGAAAGACATTGCCATACAGGAGATAACAGACACCTTCGGCACCTGCGAGATAATCAACGGGAACCCCGGACTTCATGCAGGCGAGGCCTTTAACTTCACCTATCGTGGAGTTACCATCGGCATCTGTGACTACTGTTGGCAAGAAAATAAGACATGGTACTATTTCTTCTTCAAGACAAAGAAAGAGGCTGACAAATTCTACAACGACATCGTAAGAGACATAAGAGGTGCTGGCATCCCGCTTACGAAGGACAAGATATACGGCTCCGTTTCCAATCGTAAAAGGCCGGTATCGGTTTTCAAATGGGTATTTGTTGACTTACCCGTGAAGGTAAAAGAGGCAAGCGGTTCAAACATCGAGACCGCCGATGTGGTCGGTATGTACAAGATAGAAGTCGGCGTATATAAAAAGAACAGGCAGCGGTAAGACTGGCCACAAAATACCATGATTGCAAGTGGAACGCCGGCAGAATAAAAAGAATATGGCTACTTAATTTTTGATAATTTGATTTTTATTAGTACCTTTGCAAGCATAACAAAGTATTTCTATATCTTATGCTTAAACATAATAACAACATTTTATCATTCTGCCTGTTAGCAATAGTCTTGCTGCTCGCATCTTGTAACAAGAACAAATTTCATATTGAAGGCGAGATAACCGATGCCGCTGACTCCGTATTATACTTTGAGCACATGAGCCTTGACGGGCCCGTTGTCCTTGACTCCGTAACACTCGATGCGAAAGGAGAGTTCTCTTTCTCTGGCGAGGGTGTCGCCGCACCTGAGTTCTACCGTCTGCGCATAGCCAACGGTATCATCAACGTCAGCATTGACTCTACCGAGACCGTCACAGTGAAGGCCTCCTACCCTACTATGTCAACACAGTATGAGGTGAAGGGCAGCGACAACTGTACCAAGATAAAGGAACTGGCACTGCTGCAGCAGCAGTTGTTGGCACAGGCCATCAACATTAGCAGGGACAACACCTTCGGCGTAAAGCAGACAGAGGACAGCATCAATGCGCTGACAGAGAGATACAAGGACTATGTGCGCACCAACTACATATTCAAGGAGCCACATAAGGCTTACGCTTACTTCGCATTGTTCCAGACTCTCGGCCCACGCCTTATCTTCGACCCTCAGCAGAGCGATATGGACATACGTACCTTCGCTGCCGTTGCTACGGCATGGGATACATATTACCCGGAGGCTGAGCGCGGACTGAACCTGCACAACATAGCTATAGAGGGACTGAAGGTGCTGCGCCATAACCAGGCCAAGAGATACGGACCTGCCGTTGACGCCGACAAGATAGAGGAGGTGTCACTGCTTGACATCTCTCTGCCAGACAACAAGGGACAGATGCGTTCCCTGACCGAACTGAAAGGCCAGGTGGTGCTACTTGACTTCCATGCGTTCTCCTCACCAGGCTCTACGGAGCGCATCATGATGCTGAGAGATATATATAACAAGTATCACCAGCGCGGACTGCAGGTTTACCAGATTGGATTTGACAGCGACATACACTTCTGGAAGACACAGACTGCTGCCCTGCCATGGATTAGCGTACACGACGCTGACGGTGCGTCATCACCAAACATAACCAAGTATAACGTGTCAGAGATACCTACATTCTTCTTAATAGACCGTACCAACACACTGTATAAGCGCGACGCACAGATAAAGGACTTGGACAAGGAGATTGAGTCATTGCTGTAAGGATGAAGAAGGTTTTACTATTTGACTTCGGCACCATTCTCGTGGGACTGTCCAAGGAGCAGTGCGTAAAGGCCCTTGAACAGATAGGCTGCGGACGCATAGCTTACTATGTGGATGAATGCAGACAGGAGGATTTGTTTCATGACCTGGAGATTGGCGGTTCCATAGCCGACTTCTGTAATGAGGCACGCCGGCAATCGTCATACACAGACGAGAAAGGCGTATATCACCCCTGCAAGGCTACTGACGAGGATATATGCTGGGCATGGAACCAACTGCTGCTCGACATACCCGTAGAGAAGCTGCGCCTCATATATCACCTGCATCATGACCTGGGATATCATACCGCTATACTTTCCAACACCAACCAGATACACTGGCAATATGCCCTGGAGCATCTCTTTACTGCAGACAACAAGACCGTCAATGATTACTTTGACGACATTTTCCTGTCATGCGACCTGCAGATGGTGAAGCCTGACGACTGCATCTACATTGAGATGTTCAACCGTATGAGGCAGGACTACGGCAACGCGGGCCTCAAGCCGTCTGACATTCTCTTTATAGATGACTCGAAGAAGAACTGCGAGGCGGCGGAGCGTAACGGCATCAGCACCTTATGCGACCCAAAGGGTGACCGTTGGGCTGATTTCCTGTCTGAACAGGAGTATGCGGCAGTGATAGGCAACTTCGACGGAGTCCACACCGGGCACCAGCATGTCATTACTGCCCTGAAGAAAGCTGCGGCACAGCGCAAGCTGAAACCCGTAGTCATCACTTTCGACAGACATCCACGCACTCTCTTTGACCCTCACTTTGCACCTGAATATATCAGCACCTCTGACGAGAAAAGGCGGCTGTTGGAACAGATGGGAGTGGAGGTGCGCATCATACCGTTCACCCAGAACGTGGCTGACACCACCGCACGTCAGTTTATGGCTGACACATTGCATGACAAGATGAACATAAGGATGCTGCTGTTGGGCTATGACAACCGTTTTGGCAAACGTAACGAATATGAGGATTTCAATGCATACAAACGCTACGGAGAGGAACTCGGCATAGAGGTAGAGATGACCTCTGCTGTGGACTTGGAGGGCGTCACGGTGTCGTCATCGCGCATTCGTCACATGATAAAGGAGGGACGGATGGAAGAGGCTGCACAATGTCTCACAAGGCCTTTCACCATCAGCGGCAAGGTAATCAGCGGTTACAAGCACGGCAGGGAGATAGGATTCCCCACTGCTAATATCAAGGCCCAGAAAGAGAAGATTACTCCCGCCAACGGCGTATATGCCTCCACTACAACGATAGGCGATAAGGCATATCCCTCTGTCACTAACATAGGCACACGTCCTACATACACCGACGACTCCGACGTTAGCATAGAGACGCACATAATAGGATATGACGGGAACTTGTACGGCACAGACATAACAGTGGGATTCCTGCGCCGCCTGCGCAACGAGCGGAAGTTTCCTTCCCCTGAGGAACTGAGCAAACAGATTGCCGCAGACATTGAGCTGGCACTGAATGTGAATAAGCAATAAAACACTACTATAACAAACCATCAGGACTATGCCTTGAGCTGACACTGAATGTGCATAGACAATAAATTAAAAAAGGTTTTGAGCCACACTCAAAACCTTTTCTTCTTTCTATATGGCGGAATCCATTAATTCCCACCTTATATCCTATTAACTTTACAAGTTGCCACGCTCTTTGTCAAGATAGTACTTGTAAGTACCTACGGTAAGCTCATCACAGGCAGCCTCATCACATACCACAATAGCATGTGGATGCATCTGAAGCATAGAGGCTGTCCACTTATGACTTACCTCACCGTCAACGATATGCTGCAGGGCACGCGCCTTGTGGTGACCGTTGCAGACAAGCAGCACCTCCTTGGCAGCCATCACGGTGCCTATACCTACTGTCAGCGCCTGCTTTGGCACCTGACTGAGGTCGCCGTCAAAGAAACGACTGTTGGCAATGATAGTATCTGTCGTAAGTGTTTTTATACGTGTCTTGGAAGTGAGAGAACTGCCAGGCTCATTGAAAGCCAGGTGTCCGTCAGGACCAACGCCACCCATGAAAAGGTCTATGCCGCCGGCGTCCTCTATTGCCTTCTCGTATGCCTGGCACTCTGCTATGAGGTCAGGGGCATTACCGTTGAGGATATGCACGTTCTCCTTCTTTATATTAATGTGGTTAAAGAAGTTGTTCCACATGAATGAGTGATAAGACTCAGGGTGTGCCTCTGGAAGGTTTACATACTCGTCCATGTTGAATGTTATGACATGTTCGAAAGACACCTTGCCTGCCTTGTTCATTGCAATGAGTTCCTTGTATAGTCCCAATGGAGATGAACCTGTAGGACATCCTAACTTAAAAGGCTTTTCTGCCGTAGGCTTAGCCTCATTGATTCTGTTTGCTACGTATGTCGCTGCCCACTTTGACAGACGATCATAATCTGGTTCTATAATTACTCGCATAATGCTTGGCAAATTATGAATTATAAAATCGGTGTTATTGGTTAATAGATTATGAATAAAGAGTGTTGAGCCGTGGTTCTCAGGGAACTCATAACTCAACACTCATAAAACATAATTTTATTTTACTAATGATGCAGTATCGTTTGCAATCATCTTCTCTTCATCTGTAGGGATGACAACGACCTTAACCTTTGAGTCTGGTGCTGAGATAACAGCTTCCTCACCATGTATCGTTGCGTTCTTTGCAGTGTCAAGCTTGATGCCCATCCACTCCATGTCCTTACATACCATCTCACGGATGTCTGACTGGTTCTCACATACACCGGCAGTGAACACGAGAACGTCACAGCCGCCAAGCGCAGCAGCATAAGAGCCGATGTACTTCTTGATGCGGTATGTGTACATATCAATAGCCAGCTGGCACTTTGGATCGCCGTCAACATTGCCTTGGAACACCTCACGCATATCGCTTGACTTGCAAGAGATACCTGCGAGACCAGACTGCTTGTTGAGCAGGTTAGAGATGCCGTCAGCGTCAAGGCCTTCCTTCTTCATAATGAATGACACTGCGCCACCGTCGATATCACCAGAACGTGTGCCCATCATAACGCCCTCAAGTGGTGTGAGACCCATTGAGGTATCCTGACACTTACCGTCCTTAACGGCTGCAAGTGAACCACCGTTACCGATGTGTGCGGTGATAACCTTTGTGCCCTCAGCCTTCATGCCGAGGAACTCCAGTGCACGAGCTGATACATAGCGGTGTGATGTACCGTGGAAACCATAGCGACGCACGCCGTACTTCTCATACAGAGCGTAAGGCACTGCATACATATATGCCTTAGCAGGCATTGTCTGGTGGAAGGCTGTGTCAAATACAGCTACCTGTGGCAGCTTAGGCAGCAGAGCTGTAACGGCTGCAATACCCTTGAGGTTAGCTGGGTTGTGCAGAGGAGCAAGGTCGTTGCAAGCCTCAATCTGCTTCAGCACCTCATCGGTAATGACAACAGACTCAGCAAACTTCTCTCCACCGTGTACCACGCGGTGACCTACTGCGTCGAGTTCCTCGAGAGACTTCAGCGCACCGTACTCAGCGTTTGTGAGCACGTCGAAGATGAGTTGCACACCCACTGTGTGCTCAGGAATGTCCTGCTCGATGGTCTTCTTGCCATCAGCAACGTTAAACTTAATGAATGCGCCAGGAAGGCCTATCTTCTCGATACCACCCTTTGCAAGAATATCACCGCTCTCAGTGTTGAAGAGCTGGTACTTGATGGAACTGCTGCCGCAGTTCAAAACTAAAATCTTCATTATTAACTCCTTAGTGTTTTGTTATATTACAACCTGAGATTACTTCTTCGCATCCATTGCCTGACATGCTGTGATGGCAACGAGATTTACGATATCCTCTACAGAGCAGCCACGTGAAAGGTCGTTCACTGGGCGTGCGATACCCTGAAGGATTGGGCCGAGAGCTGTTGCACCGGCAAGACGCTGAACAAGCTTATAACCGATGTTACCCACCTCAAGGTTAGGGAACACGAGCACGTTAGCCTTACCAGCTATCTCTGAACCTGGAGCCTTCTTAGAACCTACGGCAGGAACGAGAGCTGCATCTGCCTGAAGCTCACCGTCAATCTTAAGGTTTGGATCAAGTTCCTTAGCAATCTTTGTAGCCTCTACCACCTTGTCAACTACCTCATGAGAAGCAGAGCCCTTTGTAGAGAATGAGCACATAGCCACGCGTGGATCAGTGAAGCCTGCAACCGAACGAGCTGTCTGTGCAGCGCATACTGCAATCTGACCAAGCTGGTTAGCGTCTGGCATTGGAGTAACGGCAACGTCAGCAAATACCAATACACCGTTCTCACCATACTCTGGCTTGTCGGTAATCATAAGCATAGCGCCTGATACGCAAGAGATTCCAGGAGCAGTCTTGATAATCTGCAGTGCAGGGCGCAGAGTGTCGCCAGTTGTTGAGAGAGCACCGGAAATCTGGCCGTCAGCGCCCTCAGTCTTGATGATAAGACATCCGAGATAAAGAGGGTTCTTTACAAGCTCGCGAGCCTTCTCTATGGTCATACCCTTCTTCTCACGAAGCTTCTGCAGAAGCTGTGCCAGTTCCTCAGACTTCTCATAGTTCTCTGGGTCGATAAGGGTAGCCTTACCGATGTTCTTCAGGTTATGCTCCTTAGCCAGGGCTTCTACCTTTGCAGGGTTACCGATAAGGATAAGGTCTGCAATCTCCTGCTCCAGAACCTTGTCTGCGGCGATGAGGGTACGCTCCTCCTCTGCCTCGGGGAGCACAATGCGCTGCTTGTTTGCCTTAGCACGCGCTACAATCTGTTCAATTAAACTCATAGTGTGTCTTTAAATTTATATTAGAATACTTATTTATTTTTATTCTCCAAATTATTCGCCAAAAGTAGCAAAAAAAACGCAGTTATGCAAGTTTTTTCCACTTTTTCCTTACAACATCTCCTTACATGGCCGTCAATGCGTCTTTCATGTACACAATGTCATCCCTTTACAATTCCTCTGTCAAGAGTGCTTCCAGATTCTCCGCAGACAAGCGCAGACGGAACTGTCCCTTGATTGCTACGGATATACGTCCTGTCTCCTCACTCACCACTATAGCCACAGCGTCTGATGCCTGGGATATGCCCATTGCAGCACGGTGACGCAAGCCCAATTCTCGCGGTATGTCAAGGTCATGGCTTACCGGCAGGATACATCCTGCAGCCTTTATGCGGCGGTGGCTGATAACCAAGGCACCATCATGCAGCGGTGAGTTCTTGAAGAATATATTCTCTATCAGGCGCTGGTTTATCTGTGCGTCAACAATGTCACCTGTAGCCGTAATATCATCAAGCGGAGTGGTGCGCTCTATCACTATCAGTGCTCCGCACTTGGTACGCGCCATATTTATACATGCCATGACTATAGGCATGATAGCTTCTCTCGGAGTAACAGACTTCTCATCCTTGCGCACGGTAAACCAGCTCACCACCTTGCGCAGCTTATTATGCTCTCCAAGGCTATACAGGAACTTTCGTATCTCCTCTTGGAACAACACGATAATAGCAAGTGCACCCACGCCGACAAACTGGTCAAGGATGGCACCGAGCAACCGCATCTCAAGCACTCTGGACACAAACAGCCACGTAACGATAAACGCCAATATACCGACAAAGATATTCAGCGTCCTCGACTCACGCATGAAGCGGTAAGTGTAATACAGCACCAATGCCACCAACAGTATGTCTATGGCGTCTTCTATTCCGAAGGAGAGAAACATATTCTTACAGTATTCAAAGTTTCTTTTACATCATGCACACGCAGTATATCTGCACCACCGACGAGTGCCATGGTGTTAAGTATCATAGTGGCTTGCAACGCGGCATCACTGTCGGGCGTAGTACCAAGCGGCATCCATGCCATGCGCTTACGGCTCATGCCTGCAAGCAACGGCAATCCGGGGAATGCCTCGCGAATCTCTGGCAGGCGCGCCAGTACGTCATAGTTGCCGCGCACCACATCCTTACCGAAGCCAAAACCCGGGTCGAGTATTACATCACTGCAGCCATACTCATTAAGGGCACTTACCTCCGTACGGAAACGGCTGATGATACGTTCTACCGTCGGTTCCACAGACATAAGCACATAACTCAGTCCTAACCTGCCTACCAACGGGAACATACCGGCATCTGCCCCCTCTGACACATCGTTAATAATGCGTACGCCATACTCCTCTGCCACCATACGCGCCACCGAGGCACGGAATGTATCGACACTCAGTATGGCATCAGGATGTTCACGTTTTATTATAGCGAGAGCCATGTGCAGACGACGCATCTCCTCTTCCTCAGAAACCTCCGTTGCGCCAGGCCTGGTACTATATGCTCCCACATCTATGATATCACCACCTTCGCTCAGTATCTGCTCCGCACGCAGCGCTATCTCCTGCTCTGTCTGTTTGCGTGACCCGGCGAAAAACGAATCGGGCGTACAGTTGAGTATGCCCATTATCTTTATATTCATACGCACAAAAGTAATAATTTCTTCTTGTCTAAGCAAATTTTTTGAGGCTTTAATTATTTTTCTAAGAAATTTATGTTAACTTTGCAAACAGATATGCCACCAGGAAACATATTTTGAGTAACACACACTGAATAAATATAATGCAAACATTCTTCAACGCAAAAGACCTGGGTGACCTTACAGCTGCTTTGGCTGAAGCCCAGGAGGTGAAGCGAGACCGCTTTGCCTATCAACATTTAGGCAAGAACAAGACACTCTTGATGGTGTTCTTCAACAATTCACTGCGCACCCGCCTCTCTACCCAGAAGGCTGCCATGAACCTCGGCATGAACGTCATAGTACTCGACGTCAACGCCGGTGCATGGAAGTTAGAGACCGAGCGCGGCGTCATCATGGACGGCGACAAGTCTGAGCATCTGCTCGAGGCCATCCCTGTCATGGGCAACTACTGTGACCTCATAGGCATACGCTCTTTCGCCGGACTCACTGACCGTGAGTATGACTATGCCGAGACCATCGTGGGACAATTCATAAAATACAGCGGCCGTCCTGTCTTTGCCATGGAGACTGCCACTGTCCACCCGCTGCAGGCTTTTGCTGACCTCATAACCATAGAGGAGCACCGCACCACAGAGCGCGTAAAGGCTGTGCTTACATGGGCACCACACTGCCGTGCTCTGCCACAGGCTGTTCCAAACTCTTTCGCCGAGTGGATGATAGCCGCACCTAATGTTGACCTCGTCATCACTCAGCCGGAAGGCTATGAGCTGGACCCGAAGTTCACCAAGGGCGCCACTATAGAGTATGACCAGCGCAAGGCTTTTGAGGGAGCCGACTTCATATATGCCAAGAACTGGTCTTGCCCAGGTGTCACCCGTCCTGATGACTACGGCAAGATACTCACCGACTATCATGACATGATGCACTGGACTGTTGACGACGAGCACATGTCATGGACTAACAACGGTAAGTTCCTGCACTGTCTGCCAGTGCGCCGCGGACTGATTGTAACCGACGACGTGATAGAGTCAAAGAACTCTCTCGTAATACCTGAGGCTGCAAACCGCGAGATTTCCGCCGAGGTGGTAATCAAGAGAATGCTTGAGGCTCTGTAAGCGCAGGGGTGCAGATTACAGAATGACGACAGTTTTTCATTCAATTCTGCCTTCATTTTCACTGTCCCGATTCTATGTACGAATAGGACATTTTGGTGATTTGGCGTTTTGAAAAACGTTCACGAAAAAACGCAAACTAGAGTGAAGAAATGACTATTTTCTGGAAAAAACACTGCTGAAAAGTCATTTTTACGGGGTTTGAATCGTAAAGTGATAGCTTTTACAGTGTAAAGTGATAGCTTTCACGATGTAAAACGATAGCTTTGACAACGAAAAACGATAGCTTTGACGGCGTAAAAGCTATCGTTTTTTAGTGTCCCAATACAAGCCTCTACTGATTATCGGCAAGTTACGACTTTCTGCAGATTGCGCTGTACGAAACCAACGGTAAATTATTTTGAAATATCGCAAGCACGAGGCGTTAACGAGACGCCCCGAATAGGACAAAATTGTCATTAACCAAATTTAACAAATGCGCTGAGCAACAAAACTGAGAGCAATACCGGCACCACATATTTCAGCATTACTATATACATTCCCTTTCTGCGGAAACGATATCCGTTCATACGCATCTCGCCGATAAGCAAATTCGGTTTAACCACCCAACCAATAAGTATGCAGGTGCAGATGGCAAGCACAGGCATCAGCAGGTTATTGGCTACATAATCAAAGATGTCAAGTATCTGTCCGGTCACACCGTTAGGCAACTGGTATTCAAAATAAAGTATGTTATAGCCAAGACAAACAAGCAATGACAATAGATACCCCGTGCCGCCCATGACTGCGACAGCCTTCTTACGCGACCATTTATACTTATCCATCACACTTGACACTATTGCCTCAAGTATTGACACCGCACTGGTAATGGCAGCAAATGTGACCATCAGGAAGAATACGAAACTTATCACCGAACCTGTAGTTCCCATGTGGGCAAACACCTTTGGCAAAGCGATGAACATCAGTCCGGGGCCAGCCTTCATACCCTCCGTACCCATGAACACATACACGGCCGGTATAATCATCAAGCCCGCAAGCAAGGCTATCAACGTGTCAAATATCTCAATACGGTCAATGGCCTGTCCGAGATTGACCGATTTCTTCATATATGAGCCGTAGGCTATCATTATACCCATGGCTATGGACAAAGAGTAGAACAACTGCCCCGTGGCGTCGAGGGCAATCGTAAGGAAGCGTTTGAGCGTCATTCCCTCAAAGTCTGGCCAGAAATATACTCCCGCTCCCTGCATACCGGTACGCGTCACACCGTCGGCGTCCGTATGGCTGATGCACAGCGAGTAGCCACATATAAACACCACCATGACAACCAGCGCAGGCATGATGATACGCGAGTATTTCTCTATACCTTTCTCCACTCCGCGCCACACCACGTACACGCAGAACACGGCGAAGAGGGTCATCAGCACAATGGGCTCCCACGTAGAAGAGATAAACTCACCGAAATAGCCATCCTGGGTAGCATCTGGTATTGAGAACGACGATGACACGAAGAAATACTTCAACACCCATCCACCGATAACACAGTAGTACGGATAGATAATATATGGTACCACAAAGGATATCCAACCCAAGAACGCCCAGCGCTTATTGAAGAACTTATATGCAGTCAGAGGTCCCTGCTGAGAGCGACGTCCCATTGCCACCTCTGTTATCAGCAATGTAAAACCAAATGTCACGGCTAACACTACATACAGGAGCAGGAACACACCACCGCCATCACGCGCGGCAAGATAAGGGAAACGCCATATATTTCCCAATCCAACGGCGGAACCCGCCGCTGCAAGCACAAAACCTAACTGTCCACTGAAGGCATTACGATCTTTTCTCTTTTTATTGTTTTTCATGCTTTTCTATTTTGCAATTTACGCAAAATTAATAAAAAAGCTTGACATGGCAAAACCTTTCAATGATTATTTACCATTATATTTCTAACAAGAATTATTTTGCTAAATGGAAGTAAATGTGTAACTTTGCCTCTCGAAATGCAATCAGGACGTATTCTCATAACAGGCGCATCAGGATTTATCGGCGGTTTCATCGTCGAGGAGGCCCTGTCACAGGGTATGGAGGTATGGGCTGCAGTAAGACGTAGCAGCAGCACCCGTTACCTGCAAGATAAGCGCATACACCTCATTGAGCTAAATCTCGGTTCCACCGACCAAATGACAGAGGTTCTGGGCAACATACAGTTTGACTACGTGGTACACGCTGCCGGACTGACCAAGGCTCTGAAAAAGTCCGATTTCTTCGATGTCAACACTGAGGGTACCAAGCATCTTGTAACCGCACTCACTGACACTCAGCACGCGATAAAACGGTTCGTTTTTGTTAGCAGCCTGAGTGTGATGGGGGCTATACGCGAGGAAGAGCCTCATACCGACATCATCGACACTGACACGCCTTGCCCCAACACATCGTATGCAGAGAGCAAATTGCTGGCAGAAAACTGGCTGAAGGAGCACTGCCGGTTACCATTTACCATACTGCGCCCCACTGGCGTGTACGGTCCGCGAGAGAAAGACTATATGATTATGGCAGACTCCATCCGTCGTGGCATAGACGTGGCTGTAGGATATAAGAGACAAGACCTTACTTTCATATTCGTAAAAGACGTAGTACAGGCTGTATTCCTCTCGATAAAATCGGAGAAAAGTATTGGTAAGGCATACTTTTTGAGCGATGGCGAGGTATATAGTTCCCGGCAGTTCAGCGACTACATAATAAGCACACTCGGCAAGCGCCATGTGTTGCGGCTCACGTTCCCTCTGTGGGTACTGCGCACAGTATGCGCCGTGAGCGATATTTGGATGCGTATCACCGGCAAACTGTCCACGTTAAATAATGACCATTACAACATGCTCAAGCAACGCAACTGGCGATGTGACATCACCTCGGCAAAGCGCGACCTCGGTTTCTCACCACAATGGAATCTTGAGAAAGGTGTAAGAGAAATGTTACAGAATACAAAATAGTCGCACAATGAAACGACAGAATACAATATCAGATTTTTTCGTAGTAGAGAAGAGTCGCATGAAGACTTCAAAGGGCGGTCCCTTAGGTATGGGAAAGTTCGGTTTCATCGCTCCGGAGCTTGCACAATTCGCCTATGCAGCAATCACTGCACTGATAATCCTGTTCACATGGACGGGACATGAGGACCCTGCCTCTCTGATGTGGCAAAGGGTAACAGCGCTATCAGGCACCGTGGCACTGTGGATTGTCTATATGCTATGGCCATGCCGTATGGTAATGGCTTGCCGCATAGGCTATCTTTTAGTAATGCTCGGATTCTGGTACCCGGACACATACGAGATAAACAAGCAGATTGGCAGCCTTGACCATATCTTCGCGCAGTGGGAACAGACTATATTCAACTGCCAGCCTGCACTCTTATTCTCACAGAGGTTCACGTCAAAAGTAGTGTCTGAACTGATGTATATGGGCTATGAGTCATATTACCTCTTCTTCATCATCCTGCCATTCATCGCACTCGCAAGATACTATGACCAGCTGGAGCGTATCACGTTCATATTACTCGGCTCCTTCTTTACCTGCTATGTCATCTTCATACTCCTGCCAGTAACAGGTCCGCAGTACTATTATCTGGCGGCTGGCATAGACAACATTGCCAACGAAGTTTTCCCCGACATAGGTAAATATTTTGCCGATTCCACCGAGTGTCTTACTGCCCCAGGATGGCAAGATGGACCTTTCTACCATCTATGTGCGCTGTTGCACGGAGCCGGTGAGAGACCAACGGCAGCCTTCCCATCAAGCCACGTGGCGATAGCCACATTGGTAATGGCCATCTGCACAAAGATGCGTATGTGGCGTATGCTCATCATACTTGCCATTCCTTATCTCTTCCTTTGCATGGCAACCGTGTATATACGGGCACACTATGCTATTGACTCCATTACAGGATTTGTAAGCGGCATCATACTCTTCTTCATATTCGGAGGCATGAAGCTACGCTCCTGACATAACGACACCACACACCATATCACCCTGTAAGACAAAAGCCGGCAGGCACAACCGCCAAGGCTATAGTCTCGCACCATGGAAGCTGACAGATGAAGTCCTCATTTGTCAGCTTCCATGCTTTACGGTTGCTATTAACACCCGTTAACACCTCACATTACGATTTTAACACAAAAGTGAAGAAAGTGTCAGTTTTATTGAGTAACTTTGCAGATTAAGGAATATCAGCTATAACAAACTAACTAAAAAATGAAAAAACAGATTATCTCAACTACCCTACTATGCTGCGCAATGACACTCTCAGCAGCGCAACGCGAAGTTGTTGACATGAACCGTGGATGGTTCTTCAAACTCGGCAAATCCCAGCCTACTGTTACAATGGCTGAGGTTGCAGACTGGCAGAGGATAAACGTGCCTCATGACTTCCAGATAGAGCAGCCATGGGTGGCACCGGCCGCAGACGAGAAGGCCGACAACTCCGATGCCGGAGCCAACATCAGAAGCCGACTGTCATCACGCGGCTTCAAAGAGATGGGCGAAGGATGGTATGTAAAATCATTCACCCCGTCTGCCGACAAGAAAGGCCAGCGTGTACTGCTCGACTTCCAGGGCATCATGTATGTGGGAGACGTGTATCTCAACGGCAAGCGCATAGGCGGCACCGACTACGGATATGTAGGTTTTGAGATTGACATAACAAAAGAACTGAAGTACGGTCAGGAGAACACCATAGCCGTACGATGTGACACTGGCAGGCCAAAGGACTCACGATGGTACACCGGCGGTGGTCTGTTCCGCGATGTCAAAGTCGTATATACAGACCCTCAGCTCTACTTCCTGCGCCACCCGTTGTATATCACAACTGAGAACAACAATAAGGTCAACATCTCTGCCAACGTGCAATGCAACACCAAGCAGAACAATGTGACCATGCAGGTAACGATAACAGCCCCTGACGGTTCTGTTGTCAGCGACAAGAAGTATGACCTGAAGCGCAACCGTAACTACCGCTACGGTCAGGAGATAGCAATACCGGCCATCGACCTGCCCAACGCACAGTTGTGGGACTGCGAGCACCCTAACCTCTATACAGCAAAGGTGACGCTTTATAAGGAGGACGGAACAGTCTGCGACGAGGCAACAAGCCGTTTTGGTGTGCGCACTATAGAAATGGTACCAGGCAAAGGTCTGCTGCTCAATGGCAAGAAGGTACTGCTGAAAGGCTATGCCAACCACCACACCCTCGGTGCATTAGGTGCTGCAGCATACCCACGTGCCATAGAGAAGCGCATCAAGATGATGAAGGAGTTTGGTCTTAACCACATACGTAGCTCACACAACCCTTACTCAGAGTCTTTCCTCGACATTTGCGACGAGAACGGTATTCTCTTCGTTGATGAGCTTTATGACAAGTGGAACGACCAGTATGTAGGTGCTGGCAGGGCACACTTCCGCGACCTGTGGCAGGACCATGTGGAAGAATTCATCAAACGAGACCGCAACCATCCTTGTGTCGTAATGTGGTCACTGGGTAACGAACTGCAGTCATATAACGACCAGCCGTTCAATGATTTCGGCGTAACGCAGTTCAAACTGATGAAGACTCTCATACAACGCTTTGACAATACACGCAAGGTTACAGTGGCTATGCATCCACGCTATCGCAATTGGGAGACCGACTCCCTGCCTTGTGACCTTGCCATGGCAACAGACATACAGGCTTACAACTACCGTTACATGTATTTCCCCGGCGACGGCAAGCGTTTCCCTTGGATGAACTTCTACCAGAGTGAGGCATCAGTATCTGCCATGGGTGAGAACTTCTTCGCCATGGACCGCGACAAGGTAATCGGCATGGCATACTGGGGAGCCATCGACTACCTCGGCGAAAGCCAGGGCTGGCCAGCCAAAGGATGGGTACAGGGAGTATTTGATATCAGTCTGGAGCCTAAGCCAAAGGCATACTACATGAAGTCTTTCTTCAAGGATGATGAACCATTGGTACACATAGCCGTAACCGAAGATGCCGGCGGTGTAATGTGGAACGGAGTGCAGATAGGCAACGAGGGACAGAGCGACCACTGGAACCGCAAGGCTGGCGACACCCTCAGCATTACCACCTATACCAATGCCGACGAGGTGGAGCTGTTTGTCAATGGCAAGAGCTACGGCACTAAGAAGAACGACAAGGCATCAGCCAAGATGCGCAACCAGATACGTTGGAACAATGTCATCTATCAGAACGGCTACTGCGAAGCTGTGGCACGCACCGACGGAAAGGTTGTAGCACGCCACAAGATAGAGACAACCGGCAAGCCGGTGGCACTGAAGATAGATACCGACAACGCCAACTGGAAGGCAGACGGCATAGACCTGCAGCATCTGCGCATATATGCTGTGGACAGCAAGGGCAGAAGAGTTTACACTGCTGTAGGCGATGTGAAGGTTGAGGTAAACAGCAAGGCAGCCACATTGGTAGCCATGGGCAGCGGCAACCAAGTGTCCGACGAACTGCATGTTACCAACCACCGCATGCTCTTCAACGGTTCTGTACAAGCAATACTGCGCTCAGGCATCGACGGAGGCGACGTAAACATCACCGCCACCTGCGACGGGCTGAAGCCAGCGAAGATAAAACTAAAAGTAAAACCATAACAGAAGAAAATGAAAGAATCAACTCGCAAAGGCCTTTTAGGCATTTTTGTCACCGCAGGAGTGACACTACTCTGCGGACTGGCTTACGCCATCAATCAAAAGCTTGGACAGATAGCTGAGATAGGCGACATAAAATATGATGAGGAGGAGGAATGAAATACGCTGTTGACCAGATAGCAACCCTCATAGGAGCACACAGATACGGCACGTCACAGGGCAACGTGTCGTTTCTGCTTACTGACAGTCGCTCACTGTCGTTTCCTGAGGAGACTATGTTCTTTGCCCTTAAATCAGAGAGAAACGACGGACACAAGTACATCGGTGAGCTTTACAAGCGCGGTGTACGTAACTTCGTGGTAGAGCGCCTGCCCGAGGAGAATATACCCGAGGACGCAAACCTGCTACTGGTACCCGACTCCCTTGCGGCACTACAACGCCTGGCAGAGCGCCAGCGCGATGAGTTTCAGATACCTGTCATCGGCATCACCGGCAGCAATGGCAAGACGGTGGTGAAGGAGTGGCTATACCAGCTTCTCTCCCCCGATGCATGCGTGACACGCTCACCACGCTCATACAACTCGCAGATAGGCGTGCCACTGTCCGTATGGCAGCTACGCAAAGAGACACAAGTGGGTATCTTTGAGGCTGGCATCAGTCAGGCAGGCGAGATGCAGCGATTGGCTGACATCATACAGCCTACCATTGGTATCATCACGACATTGGGCGAGGCGCACCAGGAGAACTTCCACAGCATGGAGGAGAAATGCCGTGAGAAGCTGCTGTTGTTCAAGGACTGTCCTACGCTGGTCTATCCAATGGACAAAGACATCATCTTCCGCACCATTAAGCAGTCGCAGTACAAAGGACAGCTGATAGGATGGTCAGCCAATGACACCTCTGCCGCATTCTATGTTGAAAGTACAGAGCAGAACGGCGAGACCACCACAGTGAACTACACCTTCAACGGTACAAAAGGTTCCTATACCATACCGTTCATAAGCACCGCGTCTGTGGAGAACTCCATCACCTGTGCTGCCACCGCACTACACCTCGGCATGAACGCTGACACCCTGTGCCAGCGCATGGCAGAGCTGGAGCCTGTGGCTATGCGCCTTGAGGTAAAGGAGGGACGCGACGGATGCACCCTTATCAATGATTCTTACAACTCTGACCTTGCATCACTTGACATAGCCCTCGACTTCATGCACCGCCGTCCTGACCACAACGGACGCCGCCGCACGCTGATAATAAGCGACATTGACCAGACGGGCCTGTCATGCAAAGAGATAACAAGCCGCATAGAGGCCATGGCTAAAAGCAGGGGCATAGAGAAACTCATCACCATAGGCGAGCAGTTCCAAGACTTTACGCCACAGTCTCTGCCGTCTTACCATACATTCAAGACTACCGAGGAGTTTCTTGAGAGCAATGCCTTTGCCGCACTGCGCAATGAGGTCATCCTCATAAAAGGCGCAAGGCGCTTCCACTTTGACCACATCACCGAACTGCTGGTCAACAAGGTACACGAGACAACGCTTGAGGTCAACCTCTCCGCCATCGTTGCCAACCTTAACTACTACCGTTCGCAGATGCACAGTGGCACCAAACTGGTGTGCATGATTAAGGCTAACGGATATGGTACCGGTGCAATAGAGATAGCCAAGACACTGCAGGAGCACCGCGTGGACTACCTTGCCGTGGCAGTAGCTGACGAGGGCGTGGCACTGCGACAGGCCGGCATAACCGCCAACATCATGGTGATGAACCCGGAGATGACGGCATTCAAGACTATGTTTGACTATGACCTGGAGCCAGAGGTCTATTCCTTCCGCCTGCTTGACGCGCTCAGACACGCTGCACGCAAGGAGGGTATAACAGGCTGGCCTATACATGTCAAACTCGACACCGGTATGCACCGCCTGGGCTTCCACCCCGTGGACGATATGCCAAGGCTCATTGATTACCTGAAGAAACAAAACGCACTGACACCCCGTTCGGTGTTCTCACACTTCGTAGGAAGCGATGACGACTGTTTCGACGAGTTCTCTGCAATGCAGTATAAGATGTATCTGACAGGCGCCGACGCCTTGCAAGAGGCTTACCCGCACCACATACTCAGACACATCTGTAACTCCGCTGGCATAGAGCACTTCCCAGAGAGACAGATGGACATGTGCCGTCTGGGCATAGGCCTCTATGGTGTCAACCCGCGTAACAATGCGATAATAAACAATGTGGCATCACTGAAAACCACAATACTACAATTACGCCATGTGAAAGCCGGCGAATCCATAGGCTATTCACGCCGCACCACGCTTGACAAGGACTCCCTTATCGCCGCCATACCTATAGGCTATGCCGACGGACTGAACCGTCATCTGGGCAACCGCCACGGCTTCTGCCTGGTAAACGGCAAGAAGGCTGAGTATGTAGGCAATATATGTATGGACGTCTGCATGATAGACGTGACAGGTATAGAGTGTAAGGAGGGCGACAGCGTCGAGATATTCGGCGACAACCTGCCCGTAACCGAGCTCTCTGACCGTCTTGACACCATACCTTACGAGATACTCACAGGCATCTCCGAGCGTGTGAAGAGAATTTATTTTAAGGATTAAACACAAAAGTCATGAATATACAGTTCCAACTTACAAAGGATGCCAGCCTATCACTGGCCCTTATCAATGACGAGAAGAAAAACGCCGTACTGCGTCGCATAGCTGACGAGATAGGACGGCAGTCTGATATGCTCCTTGAGGCAAACGCCAAGGACCTTAGCCGTATGGACCAGTCAAACCCTCTGTATGACCGTCTGCAGCTCACTAAGGAGCGCCTTGACGGCATAGCTTCTGACATGCGCCATGTAGCAGACCTGCCTACACCTCTCGGTCACATAACAAAGGACCACACACTGGAGAACGGTCTGAGACTCTACCGCGTCTCTGTTCCTTTCGGTGTCATCGGCATGATATACGAGGCACGTCCTAACGTGTCGTTTGATGTATTCTCCCTCTGTTTCAAGAGTGGTAACGCCTGCGTGTTGAAGGGTGGCAAGGATGCCGACGACTCCAACCGCGCCATCGTAGCCATGATTAAGCAGATACTCACAGAGGAAGGCATCAACCCTGACGTCATCAACCTGCTGCCTGCCACCCACGAGTCAACGGGTGAGATGCTCAATGCCGTAGGCTACATAGACCTCTGCATACCTCGCGGCGGCAAGAAGCTCATCGAGTTTGTACGCGACAATGCCAAGGTTCCTGTCATAGAGACCGGCGCAGGCGTGGTACACACTTACTTTGACAAGGACGGCGACCTGGAGAAGGGCAAGCGCATCATCAACAACGGCAAGACACGCCGCGTGTCTGTCTGCAACTCCCTTGACTGCCTGTTGGTACACAAGGACCGCGAGGCTGACATCCCAGCACTGCTCGAACTGATGAAAGACAAGGTACAGTTCCACTATGACAACTACGGCAAGGAGTGGATGTCATACGACCTCTCTATCAAGGTGGTTGACTCTCTTGATGAGGCACTGGCCCATATACGCAAGTACAGCTCCGGTCACTCAGAGGCCATCATAACAGAGAACAAGGAGACCGCCATGCGCTTCCAGAAAGAGGTGGATGCCGCATGTGTATATTGGAATGCTCCTACAAGCTTCACCGACGGTGCACAGTTCGGACTGGGCGCTGAGATTGGCATCAGCACACAGAAACTCGGTCCACGCGGACCTATGGCACTTGAAGAGATGACCACCTACAAGTGGATTATAGAAGGTGACGGACAGATAAGGAGTTAAGGAGTCAAGAAGTTAAGGAGTTAAGAAGTTAAGACAAATGAGTAATCTGTATAATATTTTTCTCAACAGCACAGGCATAACAACCGACAGCCGCGACTGTCCGAAGGGCAGCATATTCTTCGCCTTGAAGGGCGAGACCTTTGACGGCAACAAATACGCAGCTTCAGCACTGGAGAAGGGCTGTTCCTACGCAGTTGTTGACAAGGCAGAGTATGCCACTGACAACCGATTCATCCTGGTGCCAGATGTGCTCACAGCCTTACAGCAACTTGCCAACGAGCACCGCCGTGCGCTCGGCACAAGGATTATAGGCGTGACAGGCACCAACGGTAAGACTACCACCAAGGAACTCATAGCCGCAGTTCTCTCTAAGAAGTATAACGTGCTTTACACGCAAGGCAACTTCAACAACCACATCGGAGTGCCAAAGACTCTGCTGCGCCTTACCAAAGAGCACGAGATAGCAGTGGTAGAGATGGGCGCCAACCACCCGGGGGAGATTAAGACCCTCGTCAACATCGTGGAGCCCGACTACGGCATCATAACAAACGTAGGCAAGGCCCACCTTGAGGGCTTCGGCTCTTTTGAGGGTGTGATAAAGACCAAGGGCGAACTGTATGACTTCCTGCGCCAGAAAGGCGGCAGCAAGGTCTTCATAGATGCCGACAACGAGCACCTGGCAGGCATTGCCCACGACCTGGAGCTGATAAAGTACGGTGTAAAGAGCGATGCCGGTACACTGGCAGTAAAAGGCGAAGTAATAGCCTGCGACCCCTTCCTGCGTTTCCGTTGGAACGGTGGCGAGGTAAACACCCACCTTATAGGCGCGTACAATATATATAATATGCTCGCGGCTGCCACTATAGGCATGCACTTCGGTGTAACGCCTGCACAGATAAACGAGGCCTTGACAGAATATGTGCCGAGCAATAACCGCTCACAACTGACAGTGACGGAGAATAACAAGCTGGTGGTTGACACCTACAATGCCAACCCTACGTCAATGATGGCGGCGCTTGAGAACTTCACCCTTATGGCCATGCCGTCAAAGATGGCCATCCTCGGCAGCATGGGAGAGCTGGGTGCCGTAAGCCATGACGAGCACCAGCGCATCGTCAATTACCTCACGCAGCACGGATATAACGACGTATGGCTCGTGGGTAAGGAGTTCGGCAAAATAGAGTGCAACTACCGCAAGTTCGCCGACGTGGAGGCTGTGAAGCAGGAACTGCTCTCCCACCCCCTCAAGGACCAGTGCATACTGATAAAAGGCTCAAACACCATGAGGCTCTTTGAACTGCCTCCATTGTTATAACACCCCGCAAACGATGAAACGAAGCAATAAGGAACTATTGAAATTCCTGTCGCTGATGCCACTGTGCGCCATCGCCACATACTGTCTTACGTGCCTGAACTATTGTATCTGGCTCCCCTTGGGGTATGCCATCATTTATACCATACTCAGCCTTGTAGGCGGCTATGTGGCATGGAAGACGTGGCGGGGGCGCAGCTTCTGGCGGCTGGGAATATCCTTGCTACTATACTCTGCACTTGTTTACATGCTGATAAAGATACTCATAGATCTTATATGCAACATTCCGATAAGTGAAACTCTTGAGGTGGACATACACGATATAGCTTTCTGGATATTCTGCTCCATCATACCGACAGCAGTATGCTGCATGATATACAAGTACATTTACTCACGATAAAAAAAAGAAGATAGAGAGAAAATACACTTGCACAAAAACAAAATTTTAACTAACTTTGCACCTATCAGCGTCTTTGCAGCGGCACAAGACTTTTTTATTTATTCAATCATATCAACTAACAAAACAAAAAACTAACTTCTATGAAACAGAAACTACGCTATGTACTTAGCGGAGCATTGGCTATGCTCGCTACCGCCACAATGGCTGAAGAACTACCTACGCCTGTTTATTTCAACGATTTCTCCTCTACCGAAGGACTTACCATTGTTGGTAACGGACAATTTGAGGACGATGCAGACTCACGCTTCGGCAAGGTTTTCCACAACGACCCTACACTAACCAAGGCTATCCGCACCAACTGGCTGGAAGTGCCAAACGTCTTCTCTAACTCCACAGAGACAAAGGAGGTGACCATAGCATTCTGGGTAAACAAGAAAAACGCGGCAGATTATTTCTGGAGCCCCATCTTTACCGCCTACGGCGATTACAACGTAAGCATGAGCCACTCATGGGATGACGGCAACACAATGGGTTGGTGGCCGTTCTTCTACGTAGAGGCACGCGGATTAATGCAATGGAACGCCGGTGGATGGTGTGACTTCACTCCTGCCCAGAACGACAACCCCAACATGGAAGACCCGAGCAATCCTGCCAACAATATGACAACAGCGTGGAGCGATGACGGCGCATGGCACTACTTCACTATCACCATCACCTCTTCCTCTGCAAAGGTATATGTGGACGGCAACGTAATAAACTCATGGACAATATCCGACAATAGTCTGGCAGGTATGTTCACACAGACTGACCTGACACACTTCTGTCTTGGCGGCAACCAGGCTTTCGGATGGAACGACCCCGACCCGGCATTCGCCTTCGACGACTTTGCCGTCTATAACAAGGCTCTCACCTCTGAGGAGATTGCAGCGATAATCAGTGCGAAGACCAACACCACCGGAGTGCAGAACGTCAAGGCCGCAAAGGCAGAGAACGGCACGCGCTATAACCTCGCCGGACAGAAAGTAGGTTCAGGCTTCAAGGGCATAGCCATAGAGAACGGCAAAAAGACGGTGATGAGATAACCCTTTTCCCATAGGAGGGAATAGGACATTTTGGTGATTTAACATTTCATTACAATTCGCAATCTAGAGAAAAAGCGAAGAAAAATATACCAACAAAGAAGAAGACTGTAACAACTCACAGTCTTCTTTTTTTCGTTTTTCGGGCTAAAAAGCGCCTTTTTTGCTTCTAAAAGCATAACTTTCATGTCGTAAAAGCATAGCTTTTAGGGTGTGAAAGCTATCACTTTACAATGTAAAAGCATAGCTTTCACGCTGAAAAGGCCCTAAAATGTCACACTTCAGGCACTCCCCTGTTCTGTATAGTGCTGTATCACAGCACATAACGCAAAACGCAAAATCCTTGCGATATTTCAGCCCAAAACCGAAGTTGGTGAAAAATATCGCAAGGAATTTAAGCCTAAAATAGGACATTTTAGCGATTCGCACTAAAATGCTGCATCGTGCACGGACGTTGTTTAGAGCTTCTGCTCCACCTCTATCTCGGTGAAGGTCTCTATCACGTCGCCTGCCTGTATATCGTTGAAGTTGACGAGAGAGATACCACACTCAAAGCCTGTGGCAACCTCCTTGACGTCATCCTTATAACGCTTCAGAGCGTTGATTTCGCCTGTGAAGATTACGATACCGTCGCGTATGAGGCGAGCCTTGTCCTTGGCGTGTACCTTGCCGTCGGTAACCATACATCCAGCCACGGCGCCGACCTTGGAAATCTTGAAGACCTCCTTGACCTCCACCTGACCAGTAGAAACCTCCTTCTTGACCTTGTCGAGCATACCCTCCATGGCAGCCTTGATATCGTCCATGGCATCGTAGATGACAGAGTAGGTATTGATTTCCACACCCTCCTGCTCTGCCAGTTTCTTGGCTGCAGCAGACGGACGTACCTGGAAGCCTACAATCATACCGTTCTCGGCGGTAGAAGCGAGCATCACATCGTTCTCTGATATCTGGCCTACGGCCTTCATTATGACGTTCACCTGTACCTTCTCTGTTGACATCTTGATGAACGAATCTGAGAGGGCCTCCACAGAACCCTGTGTATCGGCCTTGACAACGAGGTTGAGCTCGTGGAACTCGCCCAGTGCCACACGGTGTGCAATCTCCTCCAGAGACAGTATCTTGGTAGTTCTGAGGCTCTGCTCACGCTGCAGCTGCAGACGCTTGTTAGCTATGGTCTTAGCCTCCTGCTCGGTCTCCATGATGTGGAACGAGTCGCCAGCCTGAGGCGCACCGTTCAGACCCAGTATGATAACTGGCTCTGCTGGCTTTGCAGCCTCAACGTTCTGGTTACGCTCGTTGAACATAGCCTTCACACGACCCCATGCCGTACCGGCTATCACGATGTCGCCCACGTGCAGTGTACCATTGCTTACAAGCACTGTAGAGACATATCCCCTACCCTTGTCAAGTGATGACTCTATGACAGAGCCTGTAGCCTTACGGTTAGGGTTAGCCTTCAGGTCAAGCATCTCAGCCTCAAGGAGCACCTTCTCCATGAGTTCCTCAACGCCGATACCCTTCTTGGCACTGATTTCCTGACACTGGTACTTACCGCCCCACTCCTCTACGAGAAGGTTCATGGCAGCCAGGTCCTGGCGTATCTTGTCGGGGTTAGCACCCGGCTTATCAATCTTGTTGATGGCAAACACCATAGGTACATTGGCAGCCTGTGCGTGTGCTATAGCCTCCTTAGTAGTAGGCATTATAGAGTCGTCGGCAGCAATGATGATGATGGCGATATCGGTTACCTGAGTACCACGGGCACGCATGGCGGTAAACGCCTCGTGACCTGGGGTATCGAGGAATGTGATACGGCGGCCGTCCTCCAGTCTTACGTTGTAAGCACCTATGTGCTGTGTGATACCGCCTGCCTCACCGGCAATGACGTTAGTATTACGCACATAGTCAAGCAACGAAGTCTTACCATGGTCAACGTGACCCATGACGGTAACGATAGGAGCACGTGACATCAAGTCGTTCTCATCGTCATCTTCCTCATGTATGGCCTCCTGCACCTCGGCGCTGACATACTCCGTAGTGAAGCCGAACTCGTCAGCCACCAGGTTGATAGTCTCTGCGTCAAGACGCTGGTTGATACTAACCATGATACCTACAGACATCAGCGTACCGATAAGCTTGGTCACAGGCACATCCATCATGTTGGCAAGCTCAGACACAGTAACAAACTCTGTCAGCTTCAGTGTCTTGCTCTCAAGTTCGGTATTGAGTGCGTCCTCCTCACGCTGCTGTGCAGCGGCGTCACGCTTCTCCTTACGATACTTGGCGCCCTTCTTGGTCTGTGAGCCCTTGCTGGTAAGACGTGCAAGCGTCTCCTTAACCTGACGTGCTACATCCTCCTCGCTGACCTCCTGCTGTCCGCCCTTCTTCTTATTCTTTTTCTTCTTGCCTGTACCCTGCTGCTGGTTGGCGGCCTTACCTGCTGTAACGCGGGCATTCTTGCCGTTCTTGCCTCCCTGCTGCTGGTTAGCGGCATCATTCACATCTACGCGTTCCTTGCCTATGCGGTTACGCTTCTTCTTCTCTGAGGCTTTCTCCTCACGCTCCTTCCTGCGCTCCTCCTTAGACTTCTTCTTAGGATGAGTGGACTGGTTGAGAGCGTCAAGGTCAATAGTACCTATCACATTAGGACGGGTGATGGTCTTACGCTCACTCTTCAGAGTGTATATCTCCACCTCCTTGTTGTCCTGAGGCGCATCGGCCTTGGCAGACTGTGCGTCGTTCTTCTCCTTTGGTGCTGCCTCTGCAGGTGCTGCCGGCTTAGCAGGTTCAGCCTCAGCCTTCTCGGCTGCGGTATTGTCTACCGGAGCCTTAGCCTCTGCCGGTGCCTTTTCAACGACAGCCTTCTCCTGAGGCTCCTCTTTCTTCTCAGCCACAGGCTCTGCAGGCTTTGTCTCAACCACTGGCTCAGCCTTAGCCTCGCTCTTCTGCTCAGCAGCCTCCTTAGGCTCCTCCTTCTTGGCAGCCTTACCTGAAAGACTGTCAAGGTCTATCTTACCCAGAGGCTTGGCTGTCTGCCTGTTAAGCAGGGCCTCACCCGGTGTCACAGCCTTGGCAGGCTCCGCAGCGGCGCCAGCCGCGCGCTCCTTGCCAGGCTTCTTTTCTTTCTCTGGTTTCTTAAAGAGTTTCTCCGCTTGCGACCTTACCTCTCTATCCACCCTGAAAGCAGCCTGCAAGGCTTCTTGCTGTGCATCGTTAAGCTTAAAAGCCAGTTCATTTTTCACTTCACCCAGTTCGGGCCTTTTTGATAGGAAGTCGACAGCAGTCTGCAAACCTATGTTGAGTTCTTTTATTATTTTATTCAGTCTTATACTCATGCTTCGTTTTTTTAGATTTGTTAGGGGTTAGGGGTATTATCGTGGAGCGGTGATTACTGCTGCTCAAACTCTGACTTCAGGACGTTGAGAACGTGGTCAACGGTCTCCTCCTCCAGGTCAGCCTTGGAAATCAGCATCTCTCTTGGTGCTCCCAACACTTGCTTAGCGGTGTCGAGTCCTAATCCCTTTATAGCGTCGATAATCCACTGGTCTATCTCGTCGTTGAACTCATCCAGGTAGATATCCTCCTCCTCGGCGTTGTCAAGCTCACGGAATACATCGATGGTGTACTCTGTAATCATAGAGGCGAGCTTGATGTTCTGTCCGCTGCGGCCGATAGCCAGTGACACTTCCTCTGGTCTGAGGTAAACCTCAGCCTTGTGCTCCTCCTCATTGATATTGATGCTGTTAATCTGAGCAGGTGCCAGTGCACGCTGTATGAAGAGCTTGATATTCTGTGTGTAGTTGATGACGTCAAGGTTCTCGTTACACAGCTCACGCACAATGCCATGCACACGGCTACCCTTGACACCTACGCATGCTCCTACTGGGTCGATGCGGTCGTCAAAGCTCTCTACTGCCACCTTGGCGCGCTCACCAGGTATGCGTGCTATCTTACGCACGGCTACCAGTCCCTCTGCTATCTCAGGCACCTCAGCCTCGAGCAAGCGCTGCAGGAAGAGCGGAGAGGTACGTGAGAGATATATCTTAGGATTGTTGTTGTCGTTTGTCACGCGGTCGATGACAGCCTTCACAGCCTCATTCTTACGATACACGTCACTTGGTATCTGGTCGTTCTTCTGGAGAATAAGCTCATTGCCCTCGTCATCAACCACCAGCACCTCGCGCTTCCATATCTGATATACCTCGCCGGTAATAATCTCACCGACACGGTCCTTATACTTATTATACAAGGTATCGTGCTCCAGCTCAAGTATCTTGCTTGCCAGTGTCTGACGCAAGTTCAGAATAGCACGGCGGCCGAACTTAGCGAAGTCCACGCGCTCTGACACGTCCTCACCAATCTCATAGTCAGCCTCAATCTTCTGTGCCTCTGACAGTGCTATCTCCTTGTTCTCATCACTTACCTCACCATCGGCTACCACCACACGGTTACGGTATATCTCAAAGTCACCCTTGTCAGGATTGACAATGACATCAAAGTTAGCGTCACTGCCGAAAAGCTTTGCTATAACATTACGGAAGCTCTCCTCAAGTACGCTGACGAGAGTAGTGCGATCGATGTTTTTCGTCTCTTTGAACTCACGAAAAGTATCAATCATGCTTGGTTGTTGTGTCTTCTGTTTAGTTGCCATTTTATATTTTTATTTTTTATTTTCTAAATTAGTATTCGCCTTAATCTGCATTCCCCTCCCTACAACGGTGTCGGGGTGCGCCTCTCTTACTTAAACTCTATCACGTACTTGCAGTATTTCACGTCGTCCATAGAGAACGTACGCTCCACGTCAACCATGACGGGACGTTTCTTGCCCTCCACGCGTTGCTTCTCCTGCGTCTTCACAGTAAACTGTCTTCCTTCCACTCCGAGCAGTTCTCCCTTATACTTCTGCCCGTCGCCGGCGAGTACCTCAACCTGCTTTCCTATGCAGTTGATGTACTGCTGCTCTACCTTGAAAGGCTGTCCTATACCGGCAGAGCCCACCTCTAACTCATAATCCTCCTCATCACGGCTGAGATGTTCCTCTATGTAACGGCTCAACTCACAGCAGTCTTCTATCCACACACCATCAGCATGGTCTATCTCCACTACTATGCGGTCGTCTGCCGACACCTCCACATCAACAAGGAAATACTCTTTTCCCTCCAACCACTCTTCTACGATGCTCTTTACTTTGCTCTTCTCTATCATACTATGTCTATTATTTCACATGTACTTTGCGATATCTGTTCTTTAATAAAAGAATGAGGAACTCATGTTTCTGAGCTCCTCATTCCACTGAACAAATGCAAAGTTACGCTTTTTTTTCCATCTGCGCAAACTTTTATGTGTTTTTTTATACATTATCGCATTTCTCGCCCTCTATTTCTATTCTGAACGTCGTTCCCTTGCCTATTTCCGAGCGTAGCACATATATTTTCCCATGATGGTACTCTTCTATGATACGCCGTGCCAACGACAGTCCCAGTCCCCATCCGCGCCTCTTGGTGGTGAAGCCTGGTCTGAACACGTTCTTTATGTTACTGCGCTCAATGCCTTTACCTGTGTCTGTCACATCTATGATGACACGGTTGCCCCTGTTGGTGGCGGTGATATCTATCCTGCCCTCGCCCTCCATGGCATCTACGGCATTCTTGCAAAGGTTCTCAAACACCCACTCAAACAGCTGCTGGTTAACCACCACGCGCATAAAGTCATCCATGGCATGCAGCGATATATTGACACGCTGCGATGTACGACGGCTCATGTATTCCACCACATTGAACAACACCTCCCGCAGGCTTACGCTGTGACGCTCTGGTGCCGAACCTATCTTTGAGAAGCGGTCGGCTATTAGCTGCAGGCGCTTCACATCCTTGCTCATCTCAGGCACCAGCGTGTCATCAGGATATGTCTCCTTGAGTATCTCCGTCCATGCCATAAGGCTGGAGATAGGCGTGCCGAGCTGATGTGCGGTCTCTTTCGACAGTCCTACCCACACCTTGTTCTGCTCTGCCTTCTTTGACGTAAGCAATGCAAAGATGGCTATCACCACAAATATCATCACCACGCCGAGCTGTATGTAAGGATAGTAAGCCAGTCGGGTAAGCAGCAGCGAGTCGTCATAGCATACCAGGAGATAGTTGTCTGCTCCCTCGCCCGTCTGCACCTTGATAGGCTGGTGTCCGCGACTCATCCTCTTTGCAGCGTCATTCACCACGGCGAGCGTGTCAGCCTCGTCCTTGGCCTTTATCGTTACATTGCGGTATGTCTGTACCGTACCATGCGCATCGGTCACTATCACGGGTATGGTGTTGTTCTGCTCTATAACCTTCAGCACCAGGTTAAGGTCTGTATTCTCGTCAGCCAGACTCAGGGTATGCATAGCCTCAGCCCATATCTCCATGCGCTTCCGCTCCTCCTGCGCCAAATCACGCACGAGGAAATGGCTCGCCACCAGCGACACAGCGGCTATCAGCACCGCCATCGCCACAAGGGTTATCTTCACCTGGCGTATCCTGTCTGTCCAAACCACCTTTTTCATCACACCCGTAAAACGACGCCCTGCACAGTGCGTCAGTCTTGTTCCTTACAGTATTTCTTCAGTGCACGCGCCACGCCGTTAGCCCATGTGTCTATGCCACCGTCCATATCAAGAGAGGACACCAGCTTCACCACGCTCTCTATAGGCATGCCGTAACGCAGCACACCAGAGATAAGCTTGGCATAGTTCCAGTATTCTTTCTTGAACTTGCCCGACAAGCCCTCCATGGTTGTCTTGTATCCACGCTTGTTCACAAACTGGAAGTCATAGCGCTTGGTACCGTCTGGCTGCACGCACTTTATTATCTTGCCGCTGTTGACGCTCTTAGGCACTATCATGCCCTCCTCGTCATCCTGCAGACCGGTGAATATCTCGTATGGTCTGCCGTCAAGCAGTCCTACGAAAGCCAGCCACTTCTCTTTCTCGTTCTGAAAACGCACCACATCGCAGTCAAGGACCTCGGGACGCGTCTCTGTCATTGCCCGTGCGTTTGTATTCTCTACCATATAGTTTTCCTTCCTTTTTTCGTACAAAGGTAGAGATTTTATTTCTAATACACAATTAAATTTGGCTTTTCAAACAACTTTTCGTAATTTTGTATGCGATATGACAGAAGACTTTGACATACACAGGGAACGCACCGGCTCTGCCGAGAAAGAGTTTGAGAAGGCTCTGCGCCCGTTGGACTTCAATGATTTCAGCGGTCAGCAGAAGGTGGTGGAGAACCTCCGCGTGTTCGTTGACGCTGCGAAATACCGTGGCGAGCCGCTTGACCACACCCTGCTCCACGGACCGCCGGGACTGGGTAAGACCACGCTCTCCAATATCATAGCCAACGAGCTGGGCGTGGGGTTCAAGCTCACCTCCGGTCCAGTGCTTGACAAGCCAGGAGACCTTGCCGGACTGCTCACGTCGCTCGAGACCAACGATGTGCTGTTCATAGATGAGATACACCGACTGTCACCAGTGGTGGAGGAATACCTATACTCTGCCATGGAGGACTACCGCATCGACATAATGATAGACAAAGGGCCGTCGGCACGAAGCATACAGATAGATCTCAACCCATTCACACTCATCGGTGCCACCACACGTTCCGGACTGCTCACCGCACCGCTTCGTGCGCGCTTCGGCATCAATATGCACCTGGAGTATTACGACCCGCAGACGCTGGCAAAGATTATACGACGCTCTGCCGGACTACTTCAGGTTCCGATAAGCGATGCCGCCTGCGACGAGATATCACGACGCTCACGCGGTACACCGCGTATTGCCAACGGACTGCTGCGACGTGTACGCGACTTCGCACAGGTGCGTGGCAACGGTTCCATCGACATGCAGATAGCCAAGACCGCACTGGAGGCTCTCAATATTGACGAGTACGGACTTGATGAGATAGACAACAAGATTCTGCTCACTATCATCGACAAGTTCAGCGGAGGTCCGGTGGGCATCAGCACCATAGCCACCGCCATAGGCGAAGACGCCGGCACTGTGGAGGACGTATATGAGCCTTACCTGATAATGGAGGGATTCATAAAGCGTACGCAGCGCGGACGAATGGTCACCGAACTGGCATACGCTCACCTCGGACGCAACCCTTACAAACAGGGAAGCAACATCCTATCACCGTCATTCTTTGACTAAACGGCATACAATATGAGGACAGCTATATTCACAGGGTCTTTCAATCCCTTTACCATAGGCCACGCCGACATAGTAGAACGCGCACTGAAGATATTCGACTGCGTAGTGATAGGCATAGGCCACAATCCGCAGAAGACGGAGGCGGCTGACGTGCAGGCACGCATAGAACAGATAACGGCGGTGTACAAGGATGAGCCGCGAGTAAAGGTGGAGGCTTACAGCGACATGGCAGCAGACCTCGCCGCACGTCACAATGCCGTGGCTGTGGTCAAGGGTGTGCGCTCTGTACAAGACTATGAATATGAGCGCAGCCAGGCTGAATACAACCGCTTACTCGGCGACGGACTGGAGACTGTGTTGTTCTTCGCTCGTCCTACCCTTGCGGCTGTGTCAAGCAGCGCTGTAAGAACCCTTCAGCACTTCGGTAAGGATGTAAGCAAGTTCCTGCCGTAACAACTCATAACTTATAATTCATAACTTCGAATGATAACATACTCAGCTGAAAACGTAAAGATGCCCAAGATACGCAAGCGCGATACCTCGGCATGGATTAAAAGGGTGGCGGCCACATATAACCGCACCGTGGGAGAGGTGGGGTACCTCTTCTGTGATGACGAGAAGATACTTGAGGTAAACCGCGAATATCTTCAGCACGACTATTACACCGACATCATAACATTTGACTACGACGAGGGCGACCAGATAAACGGCGACCTCGTGATTTCACTCGACACCGTACGCACCAACGCAGAACTGTTTGGCAAGACATACGAAGAGGAGCTGCACCGCGTCATCATACACGGCATTCTCCACCTCTGCGGCATCAACGACAAAGGTCCGGGCGAGCGCGAGATTATGGAGGCGGCAGAGAACAAGGCTCTCGCCATGAGGTGATAGCAAAACGTCAGAAAAAGAAATCTAAATAATAAAAAAGTACTGCTTTTTGTTGCACATTTCAACAAAAAGCAGTACTTTTGCTTTCATAATGTAACTTTATATACTAAAATAAAAGGAAAAAGAAAAAATGGAGAAACTTGACAATCTGGACAAGAAAATCCTGTCCATACTTTCAAAGAACGCCCGCATCGCATTCAAAGACGTAGCTGAGGCTTGCGACGTGTCACGCGCCGCCGTACACCAGCGTGTAGAAAGGCTCAAGGAGTCTGGCGTAATCACTGGCAGCAGCTTCTCTGTAAACCCGAAGTCTGTGGGTTACAGCACATGCACATACGTAGGCATAAGACTGGAACGCGGCTCTATGTACCGCGACGTGGTAAAGAAACTCGAGGGAATACCCGAGATAGTGGAGTGCCACTTCACAACCGGCCCTTACACCATGCTCGTAAAACTCTACGTACGCGACAACGAGCAGCTCATGCAGTTGCTTAACGGCACACTGCAGTCTATCGAGGGTGTGGTATCAACAGAGACTCTCATATCTCTTGACCAGAGCATAAAAAGAGATTTCCCAATTCACGAGGACGAGGAAGAATGAACGACAAGCGTTTCTCACTAGACACATTGTACGACAGCGCCTACGAAGGTATTGACATTAAGTGCAGACCTGTCATAGGCATAACGGCAAACCACGAGGGAATGGATGCCACGCTGCGCGAGGCTTACTGCCAGCAGGTGGTAAGAGCTGGCGGTGTGCCCGTCATCATCCCTGCCATTGACGATGTTGAGGTGATACGCCAGACGCTAAACCGCATCGATGCTCTCATCCTCTCTGGAGGAGGCGACCACAACCCTTTGTGGATGAATGAACAGCCGTCGCCAAGGTTGGGAAATATCAACGCAACACGAGACCGCGCCGAACTACTCATCACACGACTGGCTTATAACCGTTGCATGCCAATGCTTGGCATCTGCCGTGGTATGCAGACGCTGGCAATAGCACTCGGCGGGCATGTGACACAAGATATCTACACCGCACCAAGGGAGGATGCTCTCGCCTCACATCCCTTGATAAAGCACTCACAAGACGCTGACCGCACGGAGCCTACCCATCAGGTAGAGATAGCCCAGGGTTCCACGCTGGCCTCTATATACAATACGTCAACGCTGTATGTCAACTCTTTCCACCATCAGGCCGTAATCAATACCGGCAACCATCTTGCTGCGTCCGCAACGTCTGTTGACGGCATCATTGAGGCTATGGAGAGCTGTGAGTTCAAGAGCATCATTGGCGTGCAATGGCACCCGGAATGGCTCGGCAACGACGGTTTGCCGCTGTTCCAGTGGCTGACACAACATGCAGCAGAGTATCGCAAGGCGCAGGAGATGCATAACCGCATACTGTCTGTTGACTCACATTGCGACACCCCGATGTTCTTCCATCAAGGGGTAAACTTCCTGAAACGCGACCAGCGAATACTCGTTGACTTGCACAAGATGCGTGAGGGACGGCTTGATGCCACTACCATGGTATGTTACCTGCCACAGCCCTGGACTCCCGACAACGGAGCACCTGAGGCTCGCAAGGGCAAGACCTTCAGTGAGCTGGTGCACTACCCTATCAACTCCCCACGCGAGTACACCGATTTTATATTCGACGAGATAGAGCGCATAGTGGCTGACAGCCACGGCCAGATAGCACAGGCACGCTCCGTAGCCGACATCAAGGCTAACAAGACGGAGGGACGCAAGAGCATAATACTCGGTATAGAGAACGGTCTTGCCATTGAGAATGACATCAACAACCTGCGGCACTTCGCCGAGCGCGGCATAACATATATGACGCTGTGTCATAACGGCGACAACCTTATATGCGACTCTGCCAAGGGCGCCGGCATCAACAACGGCGTGTCTGCCTACGGTAAGGATGTGATACGCGAGATGAACCGCCTCGGAATAATGGTTGACCTCAGCCACGCCGGAGAGAAGAGCTTCTACGATGCCCTTGAAATAAGTAGCACCCCGATAGTATGCTCACACTCTAACTGTCGCAGTCTGTGTGACCATCCGCGCAACCTCACCGACGACCAGATGCGCAAGTTGGCAGAGGCCGGAGGCATAATGCAGATAACGCTTTATGCCGGTTTCCTACGACAGGATGAACAGGCTACGATACTCGACGCTATAAAACACCTGGAGCACGCCATTGACATAATGGGAATAGACCATGTGGGCATTGGCACCGACTTCGACGGCGACGGAGGTGTACCTGGCATGGCTGATGCCTCAGAGGTTGTGAACCTCACCATGCACCTGCTACGCCGCGGCTACTCCGAGGAGGACATACGCAAGATATGGGGTGGCAACTGGCTCAGGCTGATGCAAGAGGTACAAAAGAACAAGATATAGCCACTATAGCCACTATAAAAAAATAATCCCCCGCCCACAATGGACGGGGGATTATTTATATCCTCAAAAACATTACTGTTCCTTGTTCTCTTCGTTGCGCTCCGGACGCTGACGACGCTCGCCACGCTCTGGACGTGGACGGCGTGGGCGACGCTCACGCTCCTCATATCCCTCTGGCTTCTCAATGAGAACCTTGTGTGAGAGTTTGTACTTACCGGTCTTGTCGTCTATCTCAAGGAGCTTAACCTGTATCTTGTCGCCCTCCTTGATACCAGCCTCTTCGACTGTCTCAAGACGCTTCCAGTCTATCTCTGAGATATGGAGCAGACCATCCTTGCCTGGCAGTATCTCAACGAAGCAGCCGTAAGGCATGATTGAGCGCACGGTACCCTCATATACCTCGCCAACCTCTGGCACTGCCACGATGCCCTTAATCTTCAAGAGAGCAGCATCGATAGCCTCCTTATCTGGAGCTGATACCTGAACCTTACCTACGCCGTCTTCCTCGTCAATAGTAATAACGGTGTTAGTATCCTCCTGGATCTGCTGTATAATCTTACCGCCAGGACCTATCACTGCACCGATGAACTCCTTAGGAATCTCTATCTGTACGATACGTGGAACCTGTGGCTTGAAGTCTGCACGTGGCTCGCTGATAGTATCTGTCAGGCAGCCCAGGATGTGCTCACGACCAGCCTTAGCCTGCATCAGAGCCTTCTCAAGAATCTCGTATGACAGACCGTCACACTTGATATCCATCTGTGTAGCTGTCAGACCGTCCTTTGTACCAGTGGTCTTGAAGTCCATATCACCGAGGTGGTCCTCATCACCAAGAATATCAGAGAGCACTGCGTACTTGTCCTCACCTGGGTTCTTGATAAGACCCATAGCGATACCGCTGACAGGCTTCTTCATTGGTACACCTGCATCCATCAGTGCAAGTGTGCCGGCACATACGGTAGCCATAGATGATGAGCCGTTTGACTCAAGTATCTGGCTTACCAAGCGAACGGTGTAAGGGAAGTCCTCAGGTATCTGACCCTTCAGTCCGCGCCATGCCAAGTGACCGTGACCAATCTCACGACGGCCTACGCCGCGCTGAGCCTTAGCCTCACCTGTACAGAATGGTGGGAAGTTATAGTGCAGAAGGAACTTCTGGTAGTAACGGTCGAGCACGTCGTCAACGAGCTTCTCGTCAAGTTTTGTACCCAATGTACATGTAGAGAGAGACTGTGTCTCACCACGTGTGAAGATAGCAGAGCCGTGAGGCATTGGCAGTGGTGACACCTCGCACCATATAGGACGGATGTCGGTGGTCTTACGACCGTCAAGACGAATACCCTCATCAAGGATGCAGCGGCGCATAGCGTCACGCTCTACATCATGATAGTACTTGTCTGCCAGAGCGTTCTTCTCCTCCAGCTCATCCTCTGTAAGGTCTGTGTGTGCAGCGGCATATCTCTCCTTGAACTCGGTGATGATAGCCTCGAAAGCCTCAGCACGTGCCTGCTTCTCAAGAGCCTGCTTAACGACGTCGTAAGCCTTCTGGTAGCACTCAGCCTTTACCTGCTCCTTGAGGTCGTCATCGTTAACCTCGTGGCAGTACTCACGCTTCTGCTTGGTGCCAAGCTCCTGCATCAACTCCTCCTGCAACTGACACATAGGCTTGATAGCCTCGTGAGCAGCCTTAAGAGCATTAAGCAGGTCAACCTCCTGCACCTCTTTCATCTCACCCTCAACCATCATAATGTTCTCTGCGGTAGCACCTACCATGAGGTCCATGTCTGCGTCAGCCATCTGAGCCTTTGTAGGGTTGATGACATACTCGCCGTTAACACGGGCTACGCGCACCTCAGATATCGGGCACTCGAATGGAATGTCAGAACATGCCAGGGCACATGAAGCTGCGAAACCTGCCAAAGCATCAGGCTGGTCTACGCCGTCTGCTGAGAACAATATAACATTTACATATACCTCTGCGTGGAAATCACTCGGGAAGAGCGGACGCAGGGCGCGGTCTACAAGTCTACAAGTGAGGATTTCATCATCGTTAGCCTTACCCTCACGCTTGTTAAATCCGCCAGGGAAACGGCCAGCAGCAGCGTACTGCTCACGATACTCCACCTGAAGTGGCATAAAGTCGGTTCCCGGTACAGCGTCCTTAGCCGCGCATACGGTAGCTAACAACACAGTGTTGCCCATGCGCAGTGTGCATGAGCCGTCGGCCTGCTTGGCCAACTTTCCAGTCTCAATGGTGATGGTGCGTCCATCAGGCAGTGAGACGGTCTTTGTAATTACGTTCATCTAATTTTTTTATTGTTTTAACTGTTCATCTTTTCATCCGCACAACGCCTTGCCATACGGACATAATTGCATAAATCGCACAAATTTACTAATTCTTAACGGATTACGCAAATACTTTAACATTCTTTATACAAAGAACTTCTCCCACTATGATTTACGTAGAGTACATCAGCTATAAAACGGAACAGCTAAAACGGCACATCGTTATCTGTCTGAAAGGATTGTTCAATAAATACGGTAGCATCAGGATCTTCACCCTGCACCGGGGCTTCGGCTTCTTCCTGTTGGCAGTCGTCTATATCGCCAACAAGATATTTCAGTTCTGGATGCATGCCAAGCATCTTCTTCATCAGTTCGCTGTTGAGGGATAATGGCTTCTCCATTGACCTTTTATATTCCTGCCATGCTTCGAGAGGCGTCACCTCATTATGCCTCTCCTCACGAACAAATCGTCTAAGTTCTTCCTGAAGGTATTCTATTTCCATTCGCTTATATTTGCATACATTCTTCAGCATGCTTTTGGAAAGACTGATGGCATACTCTTCTAACCATTCGGGATTGACGTGATTCCTTTTAAGAAAGCGCAAAAATTCTATCCCAGTCCGTACAAAGCTATAATCCTGGTGGAAAGTATCATTGAAAGAATCAAGATAAAAGTAAAGACCTGTCATATTGTAATAGCCTGAGAATATCAATTTCTGTTCAAACATGAACAAACACTGCAAGGCATGTTTTCGTTCCTCATTATACTGACCTCTGTCCAAGTCTTGTGTCATACGGGAATAGACATCTTCAACCATCTCATAAACAAGACAATCTTCGATGGGCACACGCATACTTCTTCGTTTTGCGGAATTGTATTCAGCAAGATAATCAGTAACTTGACATACGACCTCTTGATTAATCGTAAAATCACTGTTCATCACACAACAGGCAAACAACAGGAAATATGTAGCCTCATCAAAACGATAGTAATGGTTAAAGGAATATTTCTGCGGCTGCTTTTGCTCTAATATACGTTTCGCTTCCTTCCCTAAATAAGACCAAGAGCTCCCCCAACGTTTTACCCAAGTAAGGAAGTCTGCCTCGGCCATAGCTTTGAATACATCTATATATTCATCACCCCATACAGGAGGGAGTGCAACAACTAATCTCCAACTTTTATCTTTCTCTGAGGCAACAAGCTTCAAGAGGATCTCTCTCCTCACTTCATATTCCTCCCAATAGCGGTCCTCTATTTCCGAACATGCAGTCTTCTCCGTCTCTCCATCGCTGTTGAGGTATATATCTACCAACTCTTCAATGGAAAGTCGTTTCATCATATTTTTCTTTGCCCTGCTCATACAACTATTCTATCTTTTCTAAGAATTCCCCTATCTCCTTCTGCATTTCTTTTTCACTCTTTCCCTCAATTAAACTTATGTTCTGGGCATACTCATCTACAATCTCACGGACCTTACTCTCGTTACCAAGTTTTTTATACAGAACCAGGCACATATAAAATAATTCCTCATAATGTGGCGGAACATATCCGTTTTCATTATAATGCAATGAGAATACGACATCAGTCATCATTAGGACCAAGCATAGGTTGTCCGCTGTCTTGCTCATAGAATTGTCAAAGTCGTACGCCTTGTCAAGAGTGGCAAGTACATTCTTATGGAATTCATATTGACTTGTGGTGGTTTTCAAGGCCACGAAGAAATACTGCTGGTTATTATTCTGATAGTATAGCTCCCAAGCTTCCTTGTACCGGCCCTTGGAGCATAACGAACGGAATGCTCCCCAAACAGAATCTGCCACTGCAAAGGTTTCCTTCATTGTACCAGAATCTGTTCTTGGCAAACCTGCCAGGTCTGTTCCTTTATCAATATCACTCTGTGTAGCATACTGTGCATTGTCAAGGAGTTTGTCTATAAATGCAAGACTCTCATTAATAGTATATATGTACTCCTCTGGTATCTGCTGGTCAGCAACCACAGGTTTGTTGGCAGACGGAGCCTTGCTCTCACATGCTGAAGATGCAAAAAGAAACGAGCCTATCAAACAGTAAACAAAAATTCTTCTCATGGTTTTACTTTTTATGGTTATCAACTATACTGCAAAGTTACATCTTCTTTTCTCATTTATCACATTTTCCCGTTGTCCAATGTACGAACACCCCTTTTCAGTGTACGAAAGAATTGTATCACTTACGTTTAAACCATACAACAAGGAGCAGCACTGCCACCGCGACATCAACGATGTTCCACAATTATAATTGTTTTACAAAACATCTATTCATAATCATTTCACCTCTTTTCTTTGGGTCCCACCCTTCGTAGAAAAACTCATCGTCGTCCTTAATTTCCTTTACAATACCAAATACATTTATTGCAGAAATAGTTCTTGGGCTATTGTTTGGCCAAGTCTTCGGTTGACTACTATTATACATGGGGGATGAAAAAGGATAGTAATACATCATTGCATGTTCAATTCGCAGCATATATTCT
>JAFXZU010000032.1:0-7855 GCA_017541085.1 Prevotella sp. | reverse complement strand
GTCGTATATACCCAGGCTGTCGATGCCGCTGCGCTCTTTGGCTGTCAGCGTCTTCCCCCTGCGGTACTCCAGTCGCTGCAGTGCCTCCTGTCTGCCCATCCTTGTATAAAACTTCTCGGCTGCACTGTCGAGGGCTATGCAGTCCTGTTCCAGTTTCACATGCAGGTTACGCGCTCCGAGTGCCTGCTTTACCATGGCGTATGCACGGTTTACCGAGTCGGTGACGGCGGTCAGCGCCCTGCTGTAGCGCTGCACCATGTCAAAGCCGTATTCTGTCACGGAATGGGTCTTTAGGTAGTAGTCTATATCCTTGCGCTGCTCCCTCAGCACCTTTTTCATTCTGTTGAGGTGGCGTGCCTCGTTGCCCAATATGCGTTGCAACTCCTCCGATGTGGCACCTGCCACGGGCAGCGTGTCATGCGGCTCCACCGCTATGGCTCCACCGCAGTACGGCAGCAGTGCCCACCGCTTCACCCACTGTGCATTGACGGTGTCGGTGACATACCCCTTGTCGCGAGGCATTATGTTAGAGAACAGCGTATCGCCGCGCATGCGGTTGAAGGCGAAGAGCACCTCATTGCCCGACATCACCACGTAGCGCGAACGTATCACGGCACGGGTGTCGGAGTCTCGCTGTTCCTCTGTGCTCAGAGGCAAAAATACCCATAATACCCATGCGCATATTATCAGCACTGTCACCACGGCAAACAGTAAGGCATAGTAGCCAGAGTGTCTGCGTGTCTGTGTACGGCGTTCTCTACGCTTGAATATTATGGGTAGCGTACCCATGTGTCGGTTGACTTTTGACGTTAGTGTTACTTCTTACAGAAGGCGGCAAAGATCTTGTCGGCAACCTCCTGCATCTCTTCTGCAGAGAGTTGCAGTTTCTCCTTGCGGAAATCTACGTCTGCCTCGCTCTGCATAGGTATGAGGTGTATGTGTGCGTGAGGCACTTCCAGTCCCAGCACCACCTGTGCCACCTTCTTGCAGGGGAAAGCCTCCTTCACTGCCACTGCCACCTTCTTGGCAAACAGCTGGTAGCGCTGTAGCTCGTCATCGTCCATATCGAAGATATAGTCCACCTCCCTGCGTGGTATCACCAGTGTGTGACCCTTTACCAGCGGATTGATGTCGAGAAAAGCATAAAACTCATCGTTCTCTGCGCACTTGTAGCTGGGTATCTCGCCAGCCGCTATCTTTGAAAATATATCCATAACACAACTGTGAACTGTGAACTGTGAATTGTGAATTAGTATGTGATGCTCTCTATCTTCAGCCTCAGCACTCCGCGTGGTATCTTAGCCTCCACCTCATCGCCTACCTTGTGGTTGAGCAGTGCCTGAGCGATAGGAGTCTCGATAGATATCTTGCCCTCGCGCAGATTAGCCTCGTTAGCACTCACGATGGTGTATGTCATCTTTGCATTGTTGGCAAGGTTGACCATCTCCACCTTAGAGAGCAACTGCACGGCATCGGTGCTCAGACGGCTCTTATCCACTATCTTAGCATCGGCGATGGTTGCCTTCAGTATGTTTATCTTGTCAGCAAGGTGTGCCTGAGCCTCCTTAGCTGCATCATACTCTGAGTTTTCCGACAGGTCGCCCTTGTCGCGTGCCTCCGCTATGGCGGCACTTGCCTTAGGCATCTCTATAGCCTCAAGGCGATGTAGTTCTGCTACGAGGTTCTCGTAGCCTTCTTTTGACATGTAAGCCATAATTCCTTATTCTTTACTATTTATTCTTTATACTCTAAATCTATAATCTTTTATCTATAACCTATTATCTAAATCAATGGCAGACAAAAAGAGAGACCCCGACACCTGTGCCCTGTCTCTTTGGTAAGCACGTTGTCGGAATCCTGACCTTGAAATTTTCTGCAAAGTTACTTTATTTTTTTCTTTCTTGCAACTTTTTGAAGAAAAAAAACGTAAAACGGCGGTTTAATAAGGCATTTTGGAAAAGGATATCTTTTAGCTCCTTAAAGGGCATCTTTTAGGGGCTAAAAGATTATGTTTTGGGTACCCAAAAGGATATGTTTTCCTTGACGCGCTACAGACGTGTCTTTTTTGAGAGTCAAGAGTTAGGATTTTGGGGCTTTACCCGTTTAGCTTGCGACCGCCATTTGAAATAACCGGCGACGGCAATAAAAATATAGAGACCGTAAAGGAAAGCCTTGAAGGGTATTCCCTTCTGAACGTAAAGAAAACAACATACCACATCTACCACTATCCAAAACATCCACTGCTCAAGGTACTTGCGTGCCAATGCCCACAAGGCAACAAAAGACACGGCATTAGTGAAGCTGTCGAGAACGGGAACGGTGGAGTTGGTCCACGTCACCAATATATAGTAGGTGGCAGCCCATGCCATAAAGAAGAACACGGCTACAGGCAGGTATTTCTCACGAGGCATATAGACAATAGGCAGGGGCTCCTTCTTCTTTCTGGTGCGACGAAAGCGCCAGAAGAGGAAACCATAGACAGCGGCAACCGTGTAGTAACACGCCATACCGGCATCGCCATAGAGTCCATGACGCCAATAGAGCACCACATCCAAGGCTGGCATAACAATACCAACAACCCACAGCCATATACTGGCACGATACTCGAGCCATATATACAACAGCCCGAGTATCGTGGTGAATATGTCAAGATAGTCTAACATCCTGGTTTAGAAACGCAGGGTGACATTGCCCATGACGGTGGTGCCTGCCATAGGGATGAAGCCCATCTGGTAGTAGCGGTTGTTGTTGGGGTGGTTGCCATACTCCTCGAGAATGGCTGAATATACCCATCCGCTGGCAGCATAGTGGCGGTTGAAGACGTTGTTTACGTTCAGCCCGAAGACTACTTCCTTCATTACCTTTTTCGGCTTCAGCGTGTAACTGACAGAGGCGTCCGACACGCTATAGCCTGCCAGTGAACGGTCTTTGCACTCCGTGTTGTCAAGATACTGGCGGCTGACGAAGTTGGTGTGCCACACAGCCTGCCAGCCCTTGTAGTGCAGGTTGATGAAACCATTCAGGATAGTCGATGGAGAGAAGGCCAGCGTGGAGTTGTCGTAGTGGATGGTCTTATATACGTTGTCCTTCCAGTCCACGTTTACCTGTTCGTCGAAGTCCTTTATCTTGTTCTTGCTCAGGGCGGCATTGCCTTCGATGGTAAGCCATGAGGTCGGTGCCACACCTGCCTGCAACTCTATACCCATACGGTAGGAGTCCTTGATGTTAGTCGTGAGATTCTCACCTATATCGCTTACCATGCCCGTCTGCACGAACTGGTCCGTATAGTCCATGTAATAAAGGTTTGCGCCTACGTGCCAGTTCTTGCCGTTGTAGGTGTAGCCAAGCTCGTAGTCCAACAGCGACTCAGACTTTGGAGCGGGGTAAGAACCGTTGTCGGTGAAGTTGTTGCGCTCAGGCTCACGATGGTTCAGCGCAAGCGAACCATACACGCGATGGCCGTCAAGGGTCCAGGAGAAACCAGCCTTAGGATTGAAGAAGTCGTACTTCTTGTTAATATCCAGAAGGTGTTTCTGGATGTTGCCATTGTCGTCGGTATAATATTTATCGTTGTATCCGTCAGTCCTGAAGCCCACGTGACGATACTGCATGTCGGCAAAGACCTCCCACTGCTCAGTGATTTTATACGCTGCCTTGAGATAGAAGCTGGCATCGAACTTGTGGGCGTCGCTGTCATAGTATTTATAGTCGCCGTCGGCAAGAAACTTCTGGCGCACGACGTCATTAGCTGCATAAGTGAGGTAGCCAAAGTGGTTGCCGTCGAAGTTCTGGATGGAGAAGCCTCCCACAACGTCCCAGCTGTCCCTCTTGTAGTTGGCATTCCACACCACTCCATAGGTGTGCTGCGTCAGCCCCTTCTTGCGTACAAAGTCCGTCTTCTTAATCTTGTTGCCATTGCCGTCAGTAGCCGTCAGTCCGAACTTCTCCAACTTGTTCTGCGGGCGGAACTCCTCGTAGTAGCCGTAGCCGTAGGTGTAATGCAGGGAGGCTGCCGTAGTCCAGTAGTCGTTGATGTTCCACGATGCAGAGAGGATGTTGTGGTTCTGCCAGAAGTTGTCGGTCGTCCTGTCCCAATAGCTGCCGTCGTTCATCTGATAACGCGCCGTGAGGTAGTTGCCGTTGGCGTCTTTCACAAACAGCCCGTCCTGACCCGTCACGAGGTATTCATAGAGAGAGTTGAACTTTCCCAGTCCCACGTTTCTCATGTCCTCGTAATCTTTGATGCCCGTCTTGGCATTGTAGCTCCACGAACCGTCATCATAGCTGCCGTCCATGAGCGAGTAGTCACTGTTGCCAGCCGTCACTCCGTTCCATGCCTGTCCCGTGCGCTCAAAGTTGCCTATGTTCTTATAGCGTATCTGAAAGTTTTCTTTCATCCACGTCAAGCCGCCATAGTAACTGCCGCTTCTGCCTTTCGTGCCGTGCATGTAGCCGTCGGTGGTGGTCTGGTGGAAGGCTCCGTCTATTATAAGGTGATTCCAGAGCAGACCAGTAGAGAAGTATCCGCCCCAGTTGATGGTGTTGTATGAACCGTATGAGAACGATGCCTCAGCACTTGGACGCAACATAGGGGCAGCACTGGAGAGGGCAACGGTTCCGCCAAAGGCACCGTCGCCATTGGTGGAAGAACCCACACCACGCTGTATCTGGACGCTGCCCAACAGGGAAGCGTAACTGTTCATGTTTGCCCAGAAGACGCACTGGTCCTCCGGAGAGTTAAGGGGCACGCCGTCAAGGGTCACGTTGATGCGTGAGTCACCCGACCCACGCATACGCATATAGGTAGTACCAGTACCCATACCGTTTTCACTCCATGCTATCACGCCTGGCGTCTGAGCAAAGAGGAATGGCAGTTCCTTACCCGTCTTTGAAAACTCATTGAGGCTTTTCTTGCTGATTTTTGACATCGCAAACGGTGCATTATTCTGCGCCCTGACACCGTTTACAACCAGTTCCTGCAACCTTTCCACCTTGGTGGAGTCATAGGTTACAGAGCTTTTCTGCGCACTAACGACTGCCGCAAACATCATTCCGGCAATCATCAAAAGATTTTTCTTCATCTTTTTACCTTATTTATAAAAAAGAAAAATAAGGGGAGAGCATGTTATCAATCCCTACGCCGGCATTACCCGTATCAGGTAGAGGGTATCATCTCAGCCCACGACTTCGTGAGCACCCCTTGATAAGCACTTTGCTAAATCGAGTGCAAAGTTACAACTTTTTTATTGTTTATGCAACATAAATGTAAAAAATGACTTTTTTTATCTGCCAGCTTTGTCTGTTTTGTTTTGTTTTTAATAATTTAACAACTTGTTAACATTTGTTAACGGGGGGGTAAAAAGTGTCATTTATTTTCCGTACATTTGCACCGTGTTCAATGCAACACAAGACATTCTATTTGCTCAATTTCTCTGCCGAATTAGGACCTCGTAAGAGATTAAGACGAGCATCAGCTAATCATCGATTGGAGCTGCGCCACAAGCGCGACCCCATACCCATAGATGATTAGAGGCAGTCCTAAGCCTGGCAGAGATATGGCGGGGGCTGCGCTTCTTTTTGTACCCTGAAACAGAGTGTTTTCCCCTTCCGGACGAAAGTCAATATCTGATTATCAACAACTAAAAAAAACTCTAAGGGTATAAAAAACAGAATCAATTATTAACCATTTAAACCGTAAGATTATGAAAAAAGTATTTACTCTGATTATTGCACTCTTTGCGATGGTATCTGCTTCGATGGCAGATGAGATTACTCAAGTGCGGTTGGCTTACCGAGTTAACAACGGAACGACTATCACCAGAGCTTTCTATGCTTCAGGAGTTTCCACGCTTGTGCTTAACGACGAAAACATAACTTCTCTCGTACTTCAGAAAGTAGAGGTATATACAAGTGGCAGCGTATCGGACGTTAATCTCTGTGGAGCTGTGTATAATAGTGGTAGTGCCCCCTCAACTGACCAATGGGCAAACATTCCGGCAAGTGAATTGAGCAGCGGCTATTGGAAATTCGACAATGGTGGCGAAGGTATAGAAATGATAGAGTCAGGATGGGCAGGCAAGACCAAGATTTTTGAATTCTATGCTAAAGCAAAGAACGGCTCTGGCTCAGACATCTACTACAACAACGGCGGACAGAACTACAAGATTCAGTTCACCATAGGCAGCGGAGGAGGCTCCTCTGACTGGACAGTGAAGTACTATGCTCAAAGTACAGCTACGGTTGACCTCACTTGGAACGGCACTACTAACAAAAAATACAGCTACAACGGCGAAGGCGTCCGCGAGCAGTTTTACGGAGAGAACCCTGGTGAGGTAGGTTCGCTCGTCATCAATGGTTTCACCACAAGGTTTATCTACAACAAGGATGCTGGTGTGGGAATACAGAGCGTAACCCTGCAATACCGTATCAACGTGGATGGCGCTGAAGGAGAGTGGAATGGACTTAACGGCACTCTGGATAAAGAGGAGACTATCTGGAACCCCGAACAGGAGCGTTATGACTACAGGCGTATCTATTCTGCCAGCAACCTGAACCTTGACGTTGTCAATGACTATGGTCTGGAGCCTGGACACAATTATGAACTGCAACTGATGTATCAGGTTGTCACCACTGCAGGTGACTACATATTCATGAGGCAAGGTGCCAATGACATGAAGCTCGCATTCACTGTGAAAGAGGGAACAGCCGTCGAAGGTGTTAGCGAGACAGTAGTTAACAAGAATGCTCCAAAGTATTCTGTTGCAGGCGCTCTCGTAGGCGATGGCTACAAGGGCATCGTGATACAGAGCGGCAAGAAAATTGTACAGTAGGAACAAAGAACATAACCATAAATAACATTCACTAATTTATTAACAACTAAAAACATTATCTATTATGAAAAAGTTTCTTTCAATTGCATTGTGCATGCTGGCTGTCTTTGCCTGCGCAACTTTCGTTTCTTGTGGCGATGACGACAACTCTAACGACAACGCTGCCGTTGTAACACCTGAGAAGCAGTCAACAACTGACAGCCCTGTTTACTGGACAACAGACGCTTCATTCACCGCAACGAAGGTAACGATCCTTGAGTTCAAGACAAACTCAATAGTGGTAAATAGACAGTACAAAAACGGCACTCTTAATTACTCTGGTCAATACACCTTTGCTATCAATGGCAGCACAATCTCTATAACAGGAGAATTTGACGGAAAAACGCAGACTGTGGAGGCTACTATCAAGTCATGGACTGACACACAACTCGTGATAGACATGGGTAAAGAGACTGAGACCTATACAAAGGTTACGTCAATACCATACAGCGACAAATAAACATTTACCAATTCACTAACTAAACCGTTCAGCGGCAGGCAATCCCACAACCAAGAGGATTTGCTTGCCGCTGTTGTTTTTACCGCCACAGTTCTTTTTTTCTTTTACTCTTTTATCATTTTTTGATAATTACTTTTTGATAATTATAAAAAACATTACCTTTGCATAAGAAAAAAAAACTATGACAACGAAATACCTGAACAAGGAGAACATAGCACGGAGCACTGGCGAAGTGGAGTATCACCCCCTGCGCCCTTTCCTGCCCGAGAACGCAAGGGTGCTGTTCCTCGGCAGCTTTCCGCCGCAAAGGAAACTGTGGTGCATGGACTTCTACTACCCAAACTTCCTTAACGACCACTGGCGCATTGAGGGACAGGTGTTCTTCAACGACAGCAACTACTTCGTTGACACTGAAAACAAGCGATTCAGGATAGAACCAATAGTGGATTTCTGCCAGACCAAGGGCATAGCCTTCTATGATACCGCCACAGCGGTACGCAGGCTGAAAGACAATGCCTCTGACAAG
>JAFXZU010000031.1:0-30484 GCA_017541085.1 Prevotella sp. | reverse complement strand
CGCCACGGCAGTGGTGCTTGAGGGAGGTGCGGAGGTTAAAGCCTACTGGCGCTTGGAGAGCAATGATGACTGTGTGCTGACCGGTCCGGCCAATATCATCCCGGAGACATATAAGGGTATGCTGCTGCAGAGGTATGCCAATCCAAACAAGAATACGGTATGGCCTGACGGCACCGGCTATGATGCCACGCGAAAGATGCAGCGCAACCTCGTGAACAATCCTACGGAGACTGTCAAGGACGGTGCCACGGTTACCGTCTATCGCTGGCCTGCCAATGAGATAGATGATAATCCTGACCGCTACATAGAGTTCGGTGTAAAGCCCAACGAGGGCAACGACCTTAAGATTAACAATATCTCACTCTTCCTTTGTGGTGCTGGCGGTAACGGTATGTGCGCACACGTGTATTATTCTACAGATAATTTCGTAACCCGCACCACCATATACGAGGGAAAGAAAATGGTTGCCAATAATCCAGTGTTTGTCCAGGCACAGCCAGTGCTGACGGTTAAGGACGGCGAGCAGTTGCTTGTGCGCATCTACCCTTGGTATAACGGCTCGGCTGATGACAAGACTCTCTGCCTGAGCGATGTCACCATCAGTGGCATGGCAGTGGATGCGGAGACCACGGGAATCACAGTTCCCGCAGGCAGTGAGACTCAGAAAAAAAAATACTATACGGTCAGCGGACGCCAGTTCGGCACTCCGCAGCCGGGAGTGAACATTGTCCGCATGAGTGACGGGACAGTGAGGAAAGTGATATTCTAAGCAGATAAATCAACATTATATATATATTAACAAACTTCAAACTAATCTTTATGCAACAAAAAACATTACTTATGCAATTACTCGTTGCACTCATGGCTCTGCTGCCGTCGGCAGTGTCGGCTGATGATGCTGTGCAACTTGCAAAGTGGACGTTTGACACGGGGTACACCGTGGAAGCCAACGTTTACACGCCAAACAGCGATGACTGGGCGGCAATAGGTTGGAATGGTTTTGGAACACTTCCTACCATTCTTCCTAATGAGTGTGAGGGTACTCAGACTGACTACTACGTGTCAGCAAAGGGAACCCGTTTCTGGGGCATCCAGAACAATAACGGAGACAGGATATTGTCGCTGTATCAGGACATGGATCCCAACAACATCAGTGACTATACTGATGCCACCCAGCACAACCAGTACTTTGAGGTTGGCTTCCCCACCAAGGGCTACAAGAATGTGCACTTCATATTCTCTTATACCTGCGGTGACAACAAGGTGCGTGCGCTCGAGGCTGTCGTCTCTACCGACGGTGGACAGACTTGGAGCGATGCAGGCGCCTATGAAAGTGGTACAAACTGGTGGATATACAAGACTAATGACATGGCTCTCTCTGCTAATGACAAAGACCAGGTCATCGTGCGCTTGATAGCTCCCAATGACGAGACTGCACAGTGGCGTATGAATGACATCAGCATCACAGCAGAGAAAGCTGAGGGTCCTGTGGCTGTCAATGAGAAAGGCGTCACCGCTACATGGGAATTGAAATCCACTACTGTTGAAACCAATGCCACGACATCTGTTGACGGACTCTTCTCTGTTGCTGCCTTGTCATGGGGTGAAAAGATAGAGCCTATGGGCTTGCGTACGGATGGTGACATTACACGTCAGCAGTTCCAGCCAACTGAGACTGCACAGGCAGGCGATGACAATGCGGCTATCGTTTTCACTCTGAAGCCGAAGAAATCACTGAGCTTTGCTCCTAAGTCCCTTTCTTTCAATGCAAGTCGTGTAGGCACCAACGGTGGTAAGTTTGACGTCGTAGTAATCAGCGGCAACGAGGAACTGAAGGTGGCTGAGGGTGTCACGCCTCAGTTGGCCAAGGAGTCTCCTTTTATCTCTAACCATACGTTTGACCTCAGCGGCATGTCTGCCACTGACGATGCCTTGACAGTGAAGATTTATGTATATAGCCTGGCAAACAACAAGCAGTATGCCTTCAGCGATGTTGTAATAACTGGCGACGTAGAGGGCACACTCGAGCCTGTACCTACCTATACACTTAGCGTTACTTCTGCCGTAAGCGGTGCAGGCAAGGTATCTACCACCCCTGCCGGAGCAGAGTTTGATGAGGGTACCATCATTACTGCATCTGCTACTGAGAACTTCGGCTACCACTTCCAGGGATGGGCTAACGAAGTCGGCGAGATCGTTTCTACAGACAAGAACTACACTTTCGAAATCTCTGAGAATACATCTCTTACTGCTCAGTATGTCAAGGCTAATGTCTATGCCCTTAACCTTACTCGTTCTGAGGGCGTGGCTGAGAACCTCGTGCAGTATCAGCCTGTGGGCAACTATGTTGACGGCATACACTATTATGAGGAGGGCACCGACGTAGTGCTCACCGCTGTCAACAACCGTATCATGACCTTCACAGGATGGGACGGCGACGCTACTGGCACATCACAGACATGTGAGGTGAAGATGACTGGTGAGAAGAACGTTACAGCAAACTTCTCTGCTGTTGACTACATCGTGGGTTGGGACCTCTATTACGACCAGCCTGCCAAGGACCGTGCTGCCGACTATAAGGCTGACTCTGAGAACGCCGGCATGCTGTCACTGCGCAAGGCTGACGGCACCACCAACGGATGGCTTACACGTGGTTCAAGCAACGGACAGGAGAACGGCAAATATGCTGCACGTATATGGAAATTCCTCTCAGAGGAGTGGTATTTCGAAATCTCTTTCTCTTCTAAGGGATATGAGAACCTCGTTATCTCAAGCTGTCTGGGTGACGACTATAACACCTATTCAGAGAATAATGTAGAGTACTCTATCGACGGAACTAACTTCACCAAGATAGGTACATTCAATCCTCCTGCCCGTGCATGGGACGGACCAAAGGAGTTCGCTCTGCCTGAGGATGCCAACGACCAGGACCGCGTATGGATACGCTGGATGCCTAACCGTGAGAGCGACCTCGTAGGTGTGACAAGCGACTATGACGGTACATCTATTGCCGAGATATTCGTACTTGCCGATCAAAAAGAGGGTGCCGTCAAGACTCCGATACTCGTGTCAAGCACTCCTGCTGAGGGCAGCACTGACGCTTCGGCTAATGGCTCTATCATTCTGAACTTCGACGCTAAGGTTAAGGCCGGCACAGGCAACGCTATCCTCAACGGTGAGGAGATAGCACCTGTCATTGCTGGTAAGAGCGCCGTGTTCAAGTATGCAGGTCTTGACTATGCTACGCAATATACCTTCCAGATGCCTAAGGGCGTACTCGTAAGCCGCAGCGGTGAGGAACTAGAGGGTGTCAATATCACCTTCACCACCATGGAGCGCCAGCAGCCTGAGAAGCGCGTGTTCGACGCTATAGTAGCACAGGACGGCTCTGGTGACTACACCACCGTACAGGATGCCATCGACGCTGCTCCTGCAGGACGTGGCAAGCCATGGCTCATCTTCATCAAAAACGGTCAGTATAAGGAGCATGTGGACGTTCCTGCCACCAAGCCTTATCTGCACTTCATCGGTCAGTCACGTGACGGCGTAGTGATAAAGGACGACCGCCTCAGTGGTGGCGACAATGCAGTGCACGTAAGCGTAGGTGCTACCGTAGTGGTAAATGCTAGCAACACCTTCTTCGAGAGTCTCACCATGGAGAATATCTATGGTCATGAGAAGCAGAACGGTCCGCAGGCACTGGCACTCAACACCGGTGGCGACCGCATAGCACTCAATAATGTGGCTCTGCTCTCTTATCAAGACACTTGGATCACTACATCAACATCAAACAATCGCCACTACATCAAGAACTCGCTCATTGAGGGTGCGGTGGACTTCATCTACAACTCAGGCAACGTTTATCTTGACGGCGACACACTGGAGATTAACCGTCCTTCAGGCGGCTATATCGTAGCACCAAGCCACGGTGCCGATGTGAAGTGGGGCTACGTGTTCCAGAACAATGTGCTGCGTGCACATCCGGGCGTGAATGTCACTGACATCTGGCTCGGTCGCCCATGGCACAACCAGCCTAAGACCGTGTTCATCAACCTACAGACCTTCATCAACATACCTGCAAAGGGATGGTACGAGACAATGGGCGGACTGCCAGTACTCTGGGCTGACTACAACACCGTGGATGCCAACGGCAACCCTGTTGATCTCTCACAGCGTGAGTCATACTACTATTACGTCGACAGCAGCACTGGCGATAAGGTTGAGGCGTTCAACGTGAAGAACTACCTCACCGACGAGGAGGCAGCACAGTACACCATCAAGAACGTGATGGGCGGTGATGACAACTGGCAGCCAGACCTCCTCTGCGAGGCTACAGAGGCTCCGGCTCCGGTATTCAATGACAACACCATCTCATGGGAAGAGGTGCCTTACGCTATCTGCTATGTGGTAACCAGGGGCGACGAGGTTGTGGCTATCACAACAGAGACCTCTGTTGACGTTAACGCAGTAGTCAGCGCCAAGGGTTCTGCAGCGCTCGGCGCCAACGACAGCGAGGAGCCTTACAAGGTTCAGTCTGTCAACGAGCAGGGTGGCTTGAGTAAGTTCGGCATCGCCACTGATGCCACAGCGCTCAACGCCGTGTCTGCTGCCAAGGGTGCCAAGAGCAACGTGTATTATAACATCGCAGGTCAGCGTGTCAACTCTTCTTTCAAGGGTATGGTCATCAGCGACGGCAAGAAATACATGAAGTAATCCCTGTATATCAGACAATTGATTAAGTTAGTTATACGCGTTAGTACCGCCTGTCTTCCACAGTGAAGGCAGGCGGGTTTTCTTTTCCTCTCCCACAGATAACACAGATGGACACAGATTTTTCTTGAACACGAATAACTCGAATATAACGAATATTCTCCCACAGATACCACAGATATACACAGATTTTTTTTGAACAACGGATTAAGACGGATGACACGGATTGCACGGATTATTTTTTTACAGGAATTACCAGAAATTGACCATGAATTAACCATGAATTAATCATGAATTATAATCTTGGAAAATATTATTAATGAAAAATTTCTGAATAATTTCTGACCATTTCTGTTAAATAATAATTCGTGTTCTAAAATTATTAATCTGTGTAATTAGTGTAATCCGTTTTAATCCGTTGTTAAAAATATATTCGTGTCATTCGAGTTATTCGTGTTCGTAAATAAAATATCTGTGCTATCTGTGTTATCTGTGGGAGAATAATATTCCTGTGTATGTCTGTGTTATCTGTGGGAAAACTTCGTGTTCGAGGAAAAAGGCTTCGATAGGACATTTTTGTCATTGCTTGACTTAAATCATGTTGGTCAAAAAACTCAATCTAGGAGAGAATGAGGGGTAAAAAACGGAAAAAGGATGCGGAAATTGATGATTTCGCACCTTTTTTTTCGTGAAAGCATAGCTTTTACGATGAGAAAGCATAGCTTTTAGGGTGTCATTCGATAGCTTTTACACCCTGGAAGCATAGCTTTTAGAGGGCAAAAACTATCGTTTTTTCATGCTTTTTCACATCCTACTACTGATTATCAAGCAGTTACAACTCTCTGTAGATTTCGCTGTACGCAACCAGCAGGAAATTATTTTGAAATATCGCAAGCATGAGGCGTTAACGGAAGGCCCCCAATAGGACATTTTAGCGATTTGGTGTTACAACGAATTATTATTTAACAGGTTTCCCACAGATTGCACAGATGAACACAGATTTTTATTTACGAACACGAACCAAAGGTCGCTGGCCGAAGGGAAAAGCAATAACTCGAGTAACTCGAATTATTATTTAACAGAAATGGTCAGAAATTATTCAGAAATTTTTCATTAATAATTATTTAGATTATAACTTCTGGTTAATTCTTTGCAAGCAAAGCGTCACAAGTGCCGAGCGCATGGTTAATTTATGGTCAATTTCTGATAATTCGTGTTCAAAAAATAAATCTGTGTATATCTGTGCTATCTGTGGGAAATTATTCGTGCCATTCGTGCTATTCGTGTTCAAAAAAATAATCCGTGCAATCCGTCTTAATCCGTTGTTCAAGAAAAATCTGTGTTCATCTGTGCTATCTGTGGGAAATTATCCGTTGTTAAAAATAATCCATGTAATCTATGTAATCTGTGGTCGTGTTGTCCGTGCTGTCCGTTGTTGTGAAGTTCTCTGTAGTTACGTTAATTTTGTTTAATTTATATAAATTTAACCAAATTGATTTCTTTACGTAACTATTAAGGTGTACCTTTGTTATATTAATAAGTAACTAACAAAAAATAATTAATATTATGAGAAAAACTATTACTCTACTATTATTAGCCCTCTTGACTTCTGTCGGAGCATGGGCGGAAACAGAAGAACTTGATCCTGTTGGAGTGTTTACTTGGACAAATACGCCAGCAATTACCTATGATGCTACAGCTACATCATGGACTATTAACCAAGGAGGAATAACTGGTGGAAAAATTGGTAGGTATGCAGGCCCATACGCTATTGTGAAATTTGATGCTTCAAGTATTCTTGATGGTAATGTCTTGCTTACCGCAACTTTGGATTTTGACATTACTGCGGGAGCCTATAACTCCAGCATTAATATTGCATTGATGGCAAGTGCGTCATTTGACCCATCTACGGTGACGACAGCGGCGTTTAATGCTACGGCTACACAGTTTCAGGCTGGAGGATGGTCAACGAAAAATGCAACCGTTCACTTTTCTTACGATGTGAAAAATATGGTTGACACTGCTCACGTGTTGGCTTTCGCTATTTATACGAATACAGCACGCGAGCAGACGTTGAAGAATGTGAAGTTGAACATTCAATATTCTGCAGAAGAAGTATCTAAGTATAACTACAGTCTGAAAGCAGTAGATGCAAACAACGTTGAGATTAAGACACTTGTGGAAGGTGAGGAGTTTGAAACTAACAGCGTGACTGCTTACTTCCCATATATGTTTGAGAAAGATGGTGTGTTGTACAAAACCACACAGACGCCTTATAACGTTACTTTCAGCAAGGATAATACATCCAGCACTGTTACATATGCGGAAGCAGGTAGTGAAATCGTTGCATATATGGAAGGAGAGTCTGCTACCGAAGACACTGGTGAGAACGCTGCTTATTCAAATGGCAAGAATGGATATTCTGCTGGAAACAAAACAACTACATTGGCAACTTTGCCAGAAGGAAAATACACGGCTACTATCTATCTTGTTGGTAATGGTAATCGCTCAATAGTTATTAGGAATACAGCTAATACGGATGTGACAACAAACACAATCATCTCACTGCCAATATCCAAGACTTCTGCAGCTGGAGTATATACTTCAGATGAGTTTGTTATTACTGATGAAACAACCGTAGGCTTTAGTGGCTACACTTCTGATACTAAGACAAATCAGTCGGCTAATATAGATTATATCTATATTACAAAGACAGGTGACATTACAGAGGAGACAGTTACAGTTGCTGAAGAGGGTACTTCTACTTATGTAACAAAACATGCTTTGGACTTCTCTACCATTGAAGGTCTGACAGTGCTTATTGCTACAGATGAGACACAGGGCTATGTGGAACTGTCAAAGGTAACTCAGGTGCCTGCTGGTGCTCCTATCATCGTGAAGGGTGAGGCAGGTGACTACAGCGTGCCTGTATGCGACGCTACTACATACTCAGATAATTTGACAAACAAGCTCGAAGGTGATGCTACAGCGTCTTACACTGTAACGGCTGACGACAATATCTATGCTATCAAGAAAGATAAGTCTGAGTTCAGACCAGTAGCAGTAGGCGTAGAGATTCCAGCAAAGAAGGCTTACTTCAGATCTATATACCCAGTCAATGCTAATGCTAAGCCATTCATCATCAGAGGCGAGGAAGAGGATCCTACAGCAGTAACCACAGTAGAGGTCGTTGAGGCAGCTAAGGCTAAGAAGTTCTTCAATGCAGCTGGTCAGCAGGTTGACGAGAACTACAAGGGCTTCGTGATTACTTCTGCGGGTAAGAAGATTATCAATAAGTAATAATTAGTATTCATGAATAAATACAGATTTATGACTATGAAAAAGAAAGAATATAACACACCTAACATCCAGGTGATAACGATATCACTGCCACACCTCATGGCTGGCAGCGTACAGGAAGGTCAAAACCCGCTTAACAGTGGTGCTAGTGACGTAATCACCGATGAAAACCAAATCGGTGCCAAGGCCGGTGGCTGGAAGGCTTGGGACGAGGAGTAACTTCCCTCCCATACAGATACGAAGAAAGGGTTGCCCCGTAATACACGGAGCAACCCTTTCTCTTTTCTCTTTTCTCTTTTCACAGGAATATTATTCTCCCACAGATACCACAGATTTACACAGACTTTTCTTGAACACGAATATTCTCCCACAGATAACACAGATATACACAGATTTTATTTAGTAAACGATGACGAAAACGAAAACGAATGGAACAACCACAGATAACACAGATTATTCTTTTTGAACACGAATAACTCGAATGACACGAATAATCTCCCACAGATACCACAGATATACACAGATTTTTCTTGAACAACGGATTAAGACTGATTACACTGATTGCACGGATTAAATTTTCGAACACGAATAACTCGAATGACACGAATAATTATTTAACAGAAATGGTCAGAAATTATTCAGAAATTTTTCATTAATAATTTATTACATGATTATAATTCATGATTAATTCTTTGCAAGCAAAGCGTCACAAGTGCCGAGCGCATGGTCAATTTATGATAATTCGTGTTCAAGAAATAATTCGTTTTTATAACATATAATTACCATTAATGACCACGAATTTTTCATTAATAATTTATTACATGATTATAATTCCTAAATAATTCTATTTAATAATTAGTGAAATCCGTGTAATCCGTTTTAATCCGTTGTCAAAAAAATCCTTGTAATCTGTGCTATCTGTGGTCGTTATATCCGTGTAATCCGTTTTAATCCGTTGTTAAAAATATATTCGTGTTATTCGAGTTATTCGTGTTCTCAAAAAAATCCTTGTAATCTGTGCTATCTGTGGTCGTTATATCCGTATAATCCGTTTTAATCCGTTGTTAAAGAAATCAGTGTCCATCAGTGTAATCTGTGGTCGTATAAGTTGTTTTCGTGTCACTTGATGGTGAGCGAGTATGCCGGTGCAGTGCCACGGAACTCGTCAGCGTATGCGCATACGGCGGTAGCGCTGCCAGAGTGGTAAGTACCCTCACGCTCAATGTAATACTCCGTCTCGATGACGTGCGTACCCTTAGACAACATATTATAGTGATAAGCAGAATACTTGTCCTTCATCTCCTGGTAACAGCCGTAGCGGTAGCCAGAGAGCTGGTTGACCGGTTCGAGACAAGCAGCACGGTTGTCCGTGACCGTCACGAAATCATAGTCGCGGTCTGCCTCTATGGTAAGGCGCACCTTCACCTTGTCGCCCACCTTAGGCTTCGCTCCGCAGATTACCTCGCGCTTGATGGTGATGCCTGTAGAAGCCTGCTCCACGTCGCTGCTCTTCTGGCGGCTGGTGACGTATGCAGACACCCACGACTCACCTTCGGTCTGCTTGCCTACGAGGAGGTCGCCCCTGCCGCTGTTTGAAGGCAGTACGGCCTCGCCCTGTACCATGCCCGAGTACTCGTTGAGCACCTTGGTGGTGAGAGGCATGTCGTTATACTTCAGTGAGGCAGGAGAGCCCTTGGCAAGACGTGTGGCATCGCCGTTGAAGAAAGCATGTACGGCATTCACGGTGTTATAAGGATTGCCCCAGTCCTGTGTGCGCTTGCTGCTCAGGAGCCAGCGCTGCATCTCGGTGACGGTCTGGCGGTCCTGTGGTGTCACGGCATTAAGCGCCTCTATGCACATCGTCTGTGTAGGTATGCGGTAGTTGCACCAAGAGTAGGCAGCGCGGTAAGAGTCGAAGTAGCGTCCCATGTCGCTGCGATATACGGTATGCTCCTTTATGCTCTCAACGAAGGTGCGTGCATCCTTCCTGCGTCCGTTCTTGTTGAGCACCACGGCAGCCACCGCCTTGGTAGCCATGTCAGAGTTCTTCGTCTCCTTCTCCACCAACTTGAGCAGGTAGTCGGCATCGGAGCCACCGTCACTATCGCTTATGGCGAGAGTGTACAGCCAGTCCAGCTGGGTATCGCTGAGCCACGGCTTGAAACCCTCCTTCTTGTTCTTCTTCATGCGCTCCACGTCGGCAGCCATCTCCTTAGCCATATAGCGCATGGCAGCGGCATACATAGCATTGACGGAAGGCTTCCATGCGCTTGCCGCCTTAGAGTCAGCTGCCAGCATGTTGAGGCGTGCCAAGGTCTTTGCCACCGCCATCGTCATATAGCGGCTGCCCGGCATTCCCGGCCACCAAGAGAACGAGCCGTCGCCCAGCTGCAGGTTCTTCAGCTGTGCTATGACGTTAGCCGTGCCATTATATAATAAGGTGTCCTTGATAGCAGCCGTCACGGCATTGGCATAGAGGGCAGCTGACAGGCAGATGGCGTTGCCGCAGTCGGGTGTCTGTATGTCGTGCAGTGTCTCCACCATCATCCATGCCGGACTGTCGGTATAGCTGACCTTCAGTTGAGCCTTGCCTATGGCCTTTGCTGCAGGCAGGAGCTCGTCGATGGCTATCAATGAGTCGCCGGGGTGGAACAGTGTCCATGTGCGTGTGGTAACCACCTCCTCGGTGTTAGGAAGGATAGGCAGCAGATGCTGTTCGCCGTCCTTATGTCCCTGTGCCTCCGCCATGATGCGGCAAATCACGTCGCCCTCGGTGAGCGTTGACGTATTGACGGGGAAGGTGACGGCGCCCGTCTCGCCAGCCTTGATATTCAGTTTCCTTGTCTCGGTCTTCACTACCTTCTCCGTAGCAGCGTCGAGCAGCGTCATCGTCACTGTGGTGTTCAGGGACTTGGCGGAGAGGTTAGCCACCGTAGCGCTGATGTTTGCCTTATCATCCTGACGCAGGAAGCGCGGCATACGCGGCTGCACCATCAGCTGTTTCTGTGCCACCGCCTCGTCGGTAAGCAAGCCCATGCGCATCTCCTTGTCGTGGGCGAGTCCCATGAAGCGCCATGTGGTGACGCTCTCAGGCAGGGTGAACTTCATAGCCACGTTGCCCTTGGCATCTGTCACAAGCTGAGGCATGAAGAAAGCCGTCTCGTCGAAGTTGGTGCGCAAGCCACTGTCGGCGTCCTCATCACCCCCCTCGCTATTGTCGTTACCTTTCTTTTCTTTGGAAAGGACACTTAGTTCCACCACCTCTTGCAAAGCAGAATTCTTTAACTCGTATTCTGGCATGACGGCATCATCAAATTCACCCACGGCGACGGTATCAAGCGTCATATCGATATCTTCCATCATAGCGGTGGGTGCCGCCTTGGCACGGAGGGCTGCGGTGTTCTTGTAAACCCGGGTTCCACCTATTCTGCTTCCCAGGGCAGAGAATACAGAGTAGATTCGTACTTGGCTGAAGGCGGTATATTGTAATGGCTTGAAATCACTCTCCTTATACTCTAACGGCGCTTTTGAGTTTAACCGCAGGATATCGACGTAGGATGTATTCCACTTTGCGTATGGAACATTTACGTTGCGGCGGTCCACGGTGTTCCAGCTATGCTTGACGATGGCGTCAAGCGACTTGTCATAGAGCACCGCCATGAGCTGTGACTTGGCTGGTGTGCCGTCAGGGTTCTTTATGTTGAGTGTCCACTGCTCCTTCTGTCCCGGTGTGAGGCGGTCACGGAAGGTGGTCCACTGCATCTTCAGCTTTTTTGAAGGCAACGGACGCTTGATGCTTCCGCTGTTAGTGTACATCTTATTGTTCTTCACCCATGCTATGGTGTAGGTAATGCCGTCGCCATACTCTTCCTTGTATTTGAAGGTGCGCGTCATCACGCTGTTGTCCATGCGCAGCGAACCGCGCTCAAGTACCTTGTCTCCGCTGAAGAGGGAATAGACGGCATACACGTCGTTATCGCTTGTAGCCACCTGGATCCATGCAGTGCCGTCATTTTCGCTGAACTGGTCAGCCGACTGGTACCACCAGTTGTGCGTGTAGGTCATAGGCTTGGTGTCGGTCTTGCGGAACACTACGAAGTCATGCTTCACGGTGTCGTTACCACATACAGCCATCAGCGAGTGCTTGCCAGATGGGATGTCGGCAGGCAGGGCATAGGCCTTGTTGGCTTTAGCTTGGGGCAGGGCAGAGCCGTCGAGTGTTACGCTGACGGTGCCGTCGGTCTCCTTGCCGATGCTGTTAAGCCTTGTGAAGACGATGTTGACGGTAGTGTCTGCCAGTATCTCATCCTCCATCTCAAGACCGAAGAATACCTCCTTGTTGCTTACAGGGAGTGAGAGAGAGGCAGTGTGTGACTCGCCGGCATTGTCGGTAACGTCGGCCACAGCCTCAAAGGAGTAGAAGAAGCAATGTTTGTAGTCGTTATCCATGTATTCAGGCAGCACCATAGGCATACGCACGGAGAAAGAGCCGTCGGCATTGGTATAGACAGTGTCATTGATTACTTCCTCGACGCTTGTGTCTATGTCGTATTCATAGTAGTTTACCCAGCGCAGCCACCACCACGGTGTCTTGCGGTTAACCTTATAAGCCACCTTGGCATTTGCCACTGGCACGCCGCTGTAAGTCTTTGCCATGCCCTTGACGGTCACGGTGTCGCCGTCCTTGTAGCCGGTAGCGGGCTTCTCAAGTGTCACCTCGTATGTAGGACGCTTATACTCCTCTACACGGAAACTTTTGCTTGTGGTACCGGCGCGGATGGTGAAGTTGCCGTTGCGCTCGCCCTCAGGCAGAACGAAGTCGGCAGTGGCGGTGCCGAAGTCGTCGGTGGTGACATCCTTATGGTCTATCTCCTTGTAGTCGGCATTGCGCAGCGATATCCTCATGCTCTTGCCTGCCAAGACCTTTGTGTCCTTGCCATGCTCAAGAGAGTTGTATATCAACGCCACGTGTACCGTCTGTCCAGGACGGTAGATGCTGCGGTCGGTGTATAGATCCGTGTATGTGGCGTAGTCGCGCTCCTTGGAATAGTAATATGAGTTATACAGGTGCTGCTCAGGCATGGCATAGTCACCATCCTTGACAGCGTATGCATTATAGTATTCACGTTCGTTCTTTACTACGCACTCGCCCTTGTCGTCTGTCTGTATGGTAAGAACCTCCTCAGGTTTCTTGTTCTTGCGGTTGGTGTAGTACTGCTCTTTCTTCAGGTGGAGCGCGGCACCAGCAATGGGATGGCCTGTCACGCTGTTGACCACTACATAACGACACAGGTCATCGGGCATGGTCTGCTCTATGATCTTCAGGTCGGTAATGAAGAGGTAGGCGGTGGTCTGTTTTACTACATTGTCAACATCGCTCACCGTTACCTGCCATACGCCATAAGGCAGCCTGCCAAGAGAGAGCGAGTCATTAAACTCGTCATGCTCGTTGTGCGGCTTGAAGGTGAGGGAGAAAGAGCGGGAGTCGGCATCGGCGCCGGTCACAGGCTCATAGCTGCCGTCCTCTTTCTGACGCTGCATCTTGCGCAGCGTGACCTTGACACCGTTCATGTTTCTCACAGAGTAGAAATACAACTTCTGCTCAAGGTCGGAGTTGGACACTTCTTCCTTGATACGGGCATTGAACTCTGGCAGAGTAAGGGCTCTGCGCCCTGCCCTAAATACTTCTGCGTTACGCCATGAAGGCCAGCGCTTCAAGGCCTCATCAAGCCATGCTAACAGTTCTGCCTCCTGGTAGTCTTTGAATAAAGTGATTTTGAGTATGGCGAGTTCACAGCACTCTGGCAGGTCCTGATACTGAGTTATAAGAGAGTCTATCAGCCCCATGCTGACTTCCTTCCGGTTCTTGTTCTTAAGCATCTCGGCGGCGACAAGACATGCAGCGGCACGGTTGCCGGTGCGGTCGTAATAGTCCTTTAATGCCTTGTACTGTCTGGTGTGCAAGGCTATGACACTCAGCAGGTCGTGGTTGAGATAACGGCTGTCGTCGCTTATAGACAAGAAAGGAGAATATGTCTTCGCCTCTCCAACCTTCGTGTATATCTTGGCATCGGGCGAGGCGAGCAGGGAGTCTATATCAGGCTTGGAGCTGACACGCATGGAGTCGGTGCTGAGTTCCCCGGACATCGCCGTCTGATAGAGAGTGGCGATAACCCCGTTAGTACCTCTCCATCCTAACCACTTGGTGCGTATGCGCTCACGACAAGCCATGACAGAGTCATGGGATATCTCCCCCTGCATGGCAAGCTCCGTTGACAAGGCTGACAACAGGTCACCATACTTCTTCTGCTTCTCGGCCTTGCGCTGTATTTCGTGCAAGTGGCCTATGGCCGTCTGAGGCAAGTCGTCTTGGGCTGCTTTCTCGTATGACTTCCACAACGAGGAGATAGACTGGGCGCGGAGCACTTCCGTGCCACCCATGACGATGATGCTGACGAGCATCACAATCCTGCAAATATGGTTAAAGGTCTTTTTCATGTTATAGTATAATAAATTCAATTCACAATGCATAATCTTATCAATTCACAATGCATAATGCATAATTCACAATTACCATCCGGTAAAGATTCAACTCTTCAATTTTTCAATTCTTCAACTCTTCTCGGTGCAAATTTACAAACTTTTTTCCATAACACGAAATGTTCTAAACCGTGTGTGGAAGATTTTAGAGTCTTTTCTATACTAATAATATCAAAAATAATATCCGTTTAGTTGGACTAAGCGGATATTATTTTTTGAGTGAGTCTCAGAAGTACTCAGATGTGCTTCGTCTCCTATGGATATTAGAGATCACATATTCACGACGACCTTCACGTCGATGTTGGCATTGCCATCAGCGTCGGTGATGACCTGTACCTTGCCTCGATTGTCACCGGTGATGGGCACCCATAGCACGATGCTATTGCCGTTGTTGGTACGAGCAGTATACTTCAGCGACATGTTGCCCATCTCGTAGTGTTCAACCGTCATGGTCGACTTGTTGACTTGTGCCTCCCACTGTGTGGCATTGCTCCAGTCGAGCGAGATCCACTCTGCCTCGTCCTTCGACAAATCACATAGCCAGAAACCCTCGCTGGTGGCCCCTTCGTAGGTGATACCATCCACATAGAAGCCCATATTGTCGTTATAATGCTCTGGCAATGGACGACCGTTTATGGTGCCAGTAGCGGGATCGAACGTGTAGATATACACTTTCCAGTTTTCGAACTGGTTTTGTGAGAAGAAGGTGAAGGTGTTGCCCTCTGTAGCATAACCTACACCAAACCACTTATCGTCGTTAAACGCTGCGCCAGCGTCCACCTGCTCTGCGATGCGTTCGCCTACGGAAGCTCTGTTCCCACTGATGTTGACATGATAGAATGCCACTTTGTTTGCTCCATGATTGGCATCGCCACGCTGATAGGAACTGGCTGCATAGAGTGTACCGCCAATAGATACAAGTGACCAGCGTGTCCTGCCTGGGGTCTCACCTTCAGGAGTCTCTAGTGGCACCGGCTGGTTTTGTCCCTTGATGAGCACATAGGGGATGGGGTACAGGCGCGTCTCGTTATCATCAACGACCTGTTCACGTTTGATAACTCCGATATGTCCCTCATTAGTGGCAAGAATGCGGGCCACACGGTCTTCGCCTCCCATCACCTGCTGTGCAGAAATGCTGCCGTCGCTATCTATCGTCAGGCGTTTCACAGGCTGATAGTCGTTACTCAAGTTATAACCTTTCTCGCGAATGTAGAGGTTGTCGCCCGCTTGGAAGAGCCATCCCAGGTTCTCGTCGGCCTTGTGATAACCATCAGCAAAATCTGTGGGAGCCCCCTCACTAGCTTCCCAAGTATAGAAAGCGCCTGTATTCTTGTTGATGATGAATTGTCCGCCATGAACGCTGTGGTGCGACTCGTTGAAACTATCACGAATCTTGTTCAGAGCATTCTTCACAGCGCCCTCTGCCATATCTTCGAAACCGGGCACATAATACCAGCAGTTGGCCAGCCAGAGGTAGTCGTCGCCCAAGTTGAAAATGAAGTTGGGCTGTATTTGCAGGCTTGACGAGATCTTTTTCTTGATGGTCTCGGCCGTAACTGGATTCCCTTCTTCATCGTGTATCACGTGACCGTCCTCATCGACAGCATCGACTTCAACATCTAGATCGAAGGTATAGTTGATGGCGATATACTTCATGTCGTCTGACACCTTGTAGAGCTGGTCGACATTAGTAATCGTCTCTGCTGCTCGTGTCACAGCACGGGTAGATGAAGATGACTTAGATGCTACAGCCAATGCCTTTGCTCCACCTATGTTGCTTCCGACGATTGCTGCTGAACCTACTTGGATGGTGTAATTATTTTTACTCCCTCCACTGCTGTTGTCGCTGCAGGCGACGAACGTGAATGCTCCCATAGTCAGCGCTACGAGTACTATTAAATGTGCAAAAAATTTCTTCATGGTCTTTTAGTTTAGTTTATTAGTTTATAAAATTACATTTGTCATTATCGGCCTTGTTTCATAATAAGGCAGCCTTGTTTTAGTTGATTATTTATTCAAAACCTTTGAGTCATTAAATTCATGATTCAAAGATAATTAAAAATCCTTAGGCTGCAAAGAAAATCATCATTTTTTTGCAAAAAAAATGATTTTCCGCCCATTTTTTCTGACTTTTTCATAACTTCGCAGAAAAATGGTAAAAATTTTATACAGTATATAGATATTAGTTTCTTTTTCTGAATCTCCAGTAGAAATACGTGGGGATTTGTGAACAAATGTTTTACTATTGCTTGATAATTAGATGGTTGCGCAAAACGCAATTTCCTTGCGATATTTGAGGCCGAAATGGGATTTCGTGACTAATATCGCAAGGAAACGGCATAATAAATGTTAAAAGCGGGGTATATTAATGCGTTTTTACTCGCTCTGTCTTTGCCTGCTCGGCATTGCGGCGGTTGGTAACCGTCACCACGCTCTGTGCCAGTGCTATGAATGCCTGACCTACGGGTGATGCTACGTCGAGGGCGGCAGGGGTGCCGGCATCGCCGTTCTCGCAGATGCTCTGCACGATAGGTATCTGTGCCAACAGCGGCACGTTCATCTCAGCGGCGAGGTTCTTGCAACCCTCCTTGCCGAAGATGTAATACTTATTCTCTGGCAGTTCGGCAGGCGTGAACCATGCCATGTTCTCCACCAGTCCGAGGATAGGTACGTTGACCTTGTCGTTGGTGTACATGTCGATACCCTTGCGGGCGTCAGCCAGTGCCACAGCCTGTGGTGTGCTGACGATTACTGCGCCGGTGATGGCGAGAGTCTGAAGCAGTGACAGATGAATGTCGCTGGTGCCCGGTGGTGTGTCGAGGATGAGGAAGTCAAGTTCGCCCCAGTCGGCATCAGCTATGAGCTGTTTCAATGCGCTGCATGCCATGCCACCGCGCCACAGTGTGGCGGTGTCTTTGTTTACGAAGAAACCGATGGAAAGGAGCTTCACCCCATACTGCTCTACAGGCATGATGAGCTGGCGGCCGTCCTTCTCTATGGCATACGGACGCACATCCTCCACCTGGAACATCTTAGGCACTGACGGACCGAAGATATCGGTGTCGAGCAGTCCCACGCTGTAGCCCAGGCGTGCCAGTGATATGGCGAGGTTGGCGCTGACGGTGCTCTTGCCTACGCCGCCCTTGCCGGAGCTTACGGCGATGATGTTCTTCACCTGTGGAAGCAGGTGGTCGTCATCAGGACGTGGAGCCGACTTGAACTCGGTCTTTATCGTTACCTCCACCTCCTTGCCTACGTGGTAGTGTATGGCAGCCTCGGCAGCCTTTACCGTAGATTTCAGGAATGGGTCGGTCTCACGTGGGAATATGAGTATTATCTCAACTTTGTTGCCGTTAATCTTTGGCTGGTCAGCCAGCATCTCGCTCTCTATAATGTTCTTCTTCGTACCGGCATACGTCACAGTTGCCAGTGCATCAGTTATGAGTTTTGGATATAGTGTCATCGTTATATCGTTATATCGTTATGTCGTTATGTCGTAATTTCGTAATATCGTTATATCGTCATTTCGCTTGCCGTTATTTCGTTATTTCGCCTGGCTCCATTATCTTCTTTATCTCCTCCTCTGTCTTATACAGTTTGTCCTTACACAACTTTATAAGTGATTGCGCTGTCTTCAGTTCCTTGGTGAGCGAGTCAATGTCAAGTTCTCCGCTCTCCATACGCCGTACAATGTCTTCCAGTTGCTTCATGGCGTCGCTATAGTTCTTTTTCTCCATATATATCGTTTTACAGGTTTCTTATTCTCCATTCTGCAGGATACAGGTTGTTGGCGCGTGTGCCGATGTTCTTGACAAAGCCGAGGGGCAAACCACCGTATGTCACGATGACAAAGCCGCGTGGAACGCTGTCGGGTAGGGTGACAGCCTCGCGGTGGAGGTATCTCAACGCATCTTCGCGTGACAGCTCTGTCATGGGGTATCTGTCCTTGTCAAGATTGATGAGCAGGGCATCAGCATGTGCGGGCGCCTGTTCCTTCTCCTTCTTATGGCTGTGGTGTGACTGTTCCTTCACCTTGCCCGTCTGGCGCGGTGCACGGAGGTTGTCAAGCTTGTCGGTGCGTAACTTACCGGTACACTGTGTGGTGTCGGTCTTACGCAATACAGCCATGAACAGTCCCTCACCCCTTGTAGTGCCGGGGATGAAGCGATAGACAGGCTTGTCCCATCCTGATAGCAGCGAACCCGTGATATGCCATTCCTCATGGGTGGCAACGGGTAACAACTCTGCGCCAAGCTCTTCTGTTATCCAACGTACGTTCTCCTCGTCCTCATGGGTGTTGAACGTGCAGGTGCTGTAAACCATAATGGCACCAGGTTTCAGGCATGGCCATATATCTTTTATTATGCTGCGTTGTAACTCCTGACAGTGCATCACGTTTCTCAGGCTCCACTCGGATATAGCACCGCTGTCCTTGCGGAACATACCCTCGCCAGAGCAAGGGACATCGCACAGGATGAAGTCGAAGAGCATACGTGCATCGGCATAGTCGCGAGCCAGCCTGCTGGTGACAACGACATTGGGGTGTCCTTGCTTCTGTATGTTCTCCAACAGTATGTTGGCTCTTTTCCTGTCTGGTTCATTACAGTAAAGAGTTACGTCAGACGGCAGGGCAGCGCGCAGCAACGTGGACTTGCCACCAGGTGCAGCACATAGGTCGAGTGCTGTGCCTTCTGTAATATCTACATGTTGTCTGATTACTTCGTCAAGAAACATAGATGACGCCTCCTGTACGTAATACGCACCGGCATGAAGCATCGGGTCAAGAGTGAAGTTAGGACGCTCACGGAGGTAGAAAGCGTTACGACACCATGGCACCCTGCTCTCCACCTTGTCAGAGAATGCGAGTTGCTCAGCACCATCTGTCTTCCAAGGGTTAAGTCTGATGCTTACGGGCACCTCCCCGTCAAAAGCGGTAATATATTGCTTCCACAGTTCCTCTCCGAATAATTTCTTCGTATAACTTATAAATTCCTCTGGTAAAGTCATAAGGGCGTTATAAATTAGTTCGCATTCTCTGAGACATACAACAAGCGTATCAAGCGTATGTCCTCCTCAGAGTAGTCCTCTGCCAACTCCTCGTATGCTTCAGTAAGTGAGTCGGTCTCTGCCTCCTCAAAGTATGCATAGATGTCATCAAACTGCTCCTCGTCCATCGCTTGCTCTACGTAGTATCTCAGGTCAACGCGGGTGCCGCTATATACTATTGCCTCAAGTTCGTCCAACAACTCGGAGAACTTCAGGTGTAACGACTGGGCTATCTCATCCAAAGGCATCTTGCGGTCTATGCAGCCTATTATCTTTACTTTGCCTACAGATTTGTTGGCGATGCTCTTGACACGTATATCCTCTGGGCGCACTATGTCGTTCTCCTCGCAATAGAGTTTTATCTGCTTGATGAAAGGCTCGCCGTAACGCAGGGCCTTGCCGCGGCCCACACCTTGTATCTTCTGCAGCTCGTCCATCGTGACAGGGTACATGGTGGCCATCTGCTCGATGGAGGTGTCCATGAATACTATATACGGTTGCACTCCTTTCTGGCGTGCCACATCGCGTCTCAAGGCCTTGAGGATGTTATACAACTGCTCGTCAAGGGCTCCGGTATGAACGGCGCTCTCCTCGTAGTCGTCATTAAATACGTTATCCTCGGTGATATAGAACGGTGCTATGTCTGCCGGTGATTCCTTGGCAGCCTTATACCATCTCTTGCCGGCGGCAGTCAGTCTGAGCGCACTGCCGTTCTCTATATCCTTCTTTATGTATCCGTCAACAACTGCTTGCTTTATTACGGCGCTCCATAGGTTATCGGCCAGTCCCTCACCACAACCGAAATCCTCATGCTCGTTATGGTGATGGGCCTCTATCTCATCTGTAGGACGTCCTTTGATAAAGTCAAGCACATAGTTGGCTCGTTGTGCTTCTTTCAATGCAGTAATGGCAGTGATGAGGGCCTCAAGATGTGCCTTGGCCTCTATCTTCTTCTTCGGATGTCGGCAGTTGTCACAGTTGCAGCAGTTGTCTTTTTCATAGTCTTCGCCGAAGTATCTCAGCAACATCTTACGGCGGCAGATGGATGCCTCGGCGTATGCAGACATCTCTTGCAGCAGATGCTTGTTGACCTCCTGTTCCGTGGACTGCTTGCTGTCTGTCAGTTTCTCCAACTTCTGCAGGTCGCTGCGTGAGTAGTAGGCTATGCATACACCCACGCCTCCGTCGCGACCGGCGCGTCCTGTCTCCTGATAGTATCCTTCCAATGACTTTGGTATGTCATAGTGTATGACATACCTCACGTCGGGTTTGTCTATTCCCATACCGAACGCTATGGTGGCGCATATCACATCGATACGCTCTGACAGGAAAGCCTCCTGCGTGTCATTGCGTACAGAAGTCTCCAGTCCGGCATGGTAAGGCGCTGCCTTGATGTCATTGGTGCGCAGCACCTCGGCGAGTTCCTCCACTCTCTTTCTTGACAGACAATATACTATGCCGCTCTGACCTTCATGCTGTTTGATGAACCTCACAATCTGCTTGTCCACGTCATGAGTCTTTGCCCTTACCTCATAGTACAGGTTAGGACGGTCGAACGAACTAAGGAAATCCTTTGCCGCAACGATGCCGAGACTCTTCTTTATGTCCTGACGTACCTTCTCTGTAGCTGTAGCCGTAAGGGCTATGATAGGGGCTCTGCCTATATTGTCGATGATAGAGCGCAGGCGTCGGTATTCAGGACGGAAGTCATGGCCCCATTCTGATATACAATGGGCTTCGTCTATGGCATAGAATGATATCTTTATGCTGCGTAGGAAGTTGGAGTACTCCTCCTTGGCAAGCGACTCCGGTGCCATGTATAGTAACTTTGTAACACCGTTCCTTACATCTGTCTTGACCTTCTCTATGGCTGCAACGCCCATCGTGGAGTTGAGGCAGTGAGCCACGCCGTCACGCTCGCTGATGCCGTTGATGGCGTCCACCTGGTTCTTCATCAGTGCGATGAGAGGTGACACCACGATAGCCATGCCGTCCATCATCAGCGATGGCAACTGGTAGCACAAAGACTTACCGCCGCCCGTTGGCATAAGCACAAAACAATCATTACCATCAAGCAAATGCTTGATTATCTCCTCCTGCTGACCCTTGAAAGTGTCGAAGCCGAAGTAATGCTTGAGTTGTGTGGTTAGGGCGTTCAAATTCGGTGTGTCTTATTAAGTCAGAATTTCTTTTCCAGTTGTTCTTTTGCGTACTCTTTCGTTACTTCAAACTTGTTGATACCCTTTGACGGTGCATTGTACATGGCATCTGTCATTATGGTCTCAACAATTGAGCGCAGACCGCGCGCACCGAGCTTGTACTCTATCGCCTTGTCAACGATGAAGTCGAGTGCCTCTGTGGTGAACGTCAGTTCTATCTTGTCCATCTTGAAGAGCTTGATGTACTGGCGTACGATGGAGTTCTTTGGTTCCACCAATATGCGGCGCAGTGCATCTCTGTCAAGAGGGTTAAGGTGTGTCAGTACAGGCAGACGACCTATGATTTCGGGTATCAAGCCGAATGACTTCAGGTCTTGTGGTGCCACGTACTGCATCATGTCGTTCTTGTCAATGCGCTTTACGTTCTGTACACTGTTATATCCTATGGTGTGGGCATTCATGCGCTGTGCTATCTTACGCTCTATGCCGTCAAAGGCACCACCGCAGATAAACAGTATGTTTCTTGTGTTAAGATGTATATACTCCTGGTCAGGGTGCTTGCGTCCACCCTTTGGCGGTACGTTGACGATAGTGCCCTCAAGCAACTTGAGCAGTCCTTGCTGCACGCCCTCTCCGCTTACGTCACGCGTTATGCTTGGGTTGTCACTCTTACGGGCTATCTTGTCAATCTCGTCAATAAATACGATACCTCTCTCTGCTGCCTTCTGGTTGTAGTCAGCCACCTGAAGCAGGCGTGTAAGGATGCTCTCTACGTCCTCGCCTACATAGCCGGCCTCGGTGAATACCGTGGCATCGACAATGGTGAAGGGCACGTTGAGCAGGCGGGCTATGGTGCGTGCAAGTAAGGTCTTACCCGTACCGGTGGAGCCTACCATTATGATATTGCTCTTCTCTATCTCTACCCCGTCGTTGTCCTCTTTCTGTGACAAGCGTTTATAGTGGTTATATACTGCCACTGACAGATATTTCTTTGCGTCGTCCTGACCTATGATATATTCATCCAGGTAAGCCTTTATCTCCTGCGGTTTAGGTACGTTGCTCATGTTCACGGCCTCCAGGTCCTTTGAACCGGCTGCCATCTCGGCTATCTGGTTAGAGGTGAGGTTCTTCTCTGCCGCCTCTGCTCCTTGTCCGTGAAACACCGTCTGTGTTATCTGATATGCCTGAGCCACACATTCATCACAGATGTACCCTTGCATACCTGTGATGAGCATGTTTACCTCGTTTTCTCCTCTGCCGCAGAAGCTGCAGCAATTTTGCTTTCTTTTAACCATCTGTTTGGTCGTTTATTCGTTTGGTCGTTTGGGGCAGTCTCCCCTTCCTCGCTTTGAGGATAAGGGCGGGTCTGTTGGCTGTATTGCCGTTAGGGACTGTTCACCTTTCCCTCACTGCGAGGGTATGGGTGGGGACTTCCCTTATCCCTTCTTTACCAACACCTGGTCTATCATACCATACTCCTTGGCCTCCTCTGCCGTCATCCAGTAGTTGCGGTCAGAGTCTTGCCATACCTTCTCATACGGTGTGTGTGAGTGGTTGCTTATTATAGTGTAAAGCTCTTTCTTGAACTTCTGTATCTCCTTTGCCTCTATCTCTATGTCTGAGGCCTGTCCCTGTACTCCGCCAAGAGGCTGGTGTATCATCACACGACTGTGGGGCAGGGCCTGGCGCTTGCCTTCCTCGCCGGCCACGAGCAACACCGCACCCATAGAGGCTGCCATGCCGGTACAGATAGTAGCTACGTCACTTGATATGAACTGCATGGTGTCATATATGCCAAGACCAGCCGTAACGCTGCCACCAGGGCTGTTGATATAGATAGAGATGTCTTTGTCTGGCTCTGTAGAGTCAAGGTAGAGCAGCTGCGCCTGTATGGTGTTTGATGTGTAGTCGTTTATCTCTGTTCCAAGGAAGATGATACGCTCCATCATAAGTCTTGAGAAGACGTCCATCTGGGTAACGTTGAGCTGGCGCTCCTCCAGAATATAAGGGTTGAGATACTGGTTCCTTGCTCTCATTACCTCATCAAATGCCAGACCGCTCATTCCGGTGCGGTCCATGGCAAACTTGCGAAAATCACTTGTAATATTCATTTGTTCTATTCGTTTTTTACTTAAATGTTTTCAGGGCTGCCTTCACGGTGTCGTCATATCTGTTAAGATATTCCACCCAGGCTTGCTCATTCATTATATTATATATTATGCGTGAATTAATATACTGTTCCAACAGACTATGCGACTTCTTTATCATGAGATTGCGACGCTGTAAGCCGTGTGAGTCGCCATAGGTAGCAAACTGCTCCACTGTGTTCTGTTTTACCAGATAGTCTGCCAGGGCGTTCATCTCACGGAAGGAGTTTAGCTTGAGCCTGTTCTCGTCTGTATATACAAAGGCAAACTGCATTATCAAACCTGTTATTGACGCCTCCTTGTAATAGGACGTCACGCATGTGGTGTCCTCTGCCACGAAGATGTCAGGTGTGATGCCACCGCCGCCAAATACTATACGTCCGCCTACGGTCTTATACTGCGGTCCCTCGTGCTTTATGCTGTCCTGGTTGAAATACTCGCCGTGCTCATATCTTGTGATAAGGTCCTTCTGATAGTCATCGCCGCTTCCCATAGAGTAAGGTTTCTGTATGCAGCGTCCAGACGGTGTGTAATAACGTGCCACGGTGAGACGTATTATGGAACCGTCAGGGAAGCCTATCTGCTGTTGCACCAGTCCCTTGCCGAATGAGCGTCTGCCTACTATCATCGCCCTGTCATTATCTTGCATAGCACCGGCGAAAATCTCGCTGGCAGATGCTGATGCCTCATTGATGAGCACCGCTAACGGCATCTGCTGGTAGGAACCGCGGCCGTCACTCTTGTAGTCCTGGCGCTGTACCTTGCGTCCCTCTGTATATACTATGAGACGGTTCTTTGGCAGGAACTCATTGGCCATCTGTACTGCTGCCTCAAGATAGCCACCGGCATTGTCGCGCAAGTCAATAATCAGGTGGCGCATATTGTGTGATGAGAGTGAGGCCAGTGCCACGAGCATCTCTGCATAGGTGTTCTCACCGAAGTTCTTTATGCGTATATAGCCAGTCTCTTCGTTTATCATATAGCTGGCGGTAACGCTGTGTGTCTTTATCTCTCCACGTGTTATTTCAAATGTCTGTGGTTTGGTAGAACCGTAACGCAGCACCGTGACCTTTACCTTAGACTTGTCTGGCCCCTTCAATCTGTGTACGGCCTCCTCATTGGTCACCTCCTTACCTACGAAAGGTTTACCGTCAACCCCTATTATCTTGTCGCCGGCTATAAGACCTACCTTCTGTGCCGGACCGCCCTCTATCACGTTCTGCACATGTATAGTATCCTGTCGGATGACAAACTCTATGCCTATGCCGTAGAAGGAACCCTTCAGGTCATCGGTGGCATCGCGTGCTTCCTTGGCAGAGATATACACCGAGTGGGGGTCAAGCTCTGATAGTATCTGTGGGATGGCCTTCTCCACCAGTGAGTTTATGTCAACCGTATCTACATACTGATCGTCAATGATGTGCAGCAGGTTGTTAAGCCTGTTGGACCCCGAATTGACAATGCTCAGCTTGTTACCCGAGAAATGATTGGCATAAAACGTGCCTATAAGGATACCTATTATGACACACAATGCCATAATTAGGGGCATATATCTGTTTTTGCTGTTCACGCTTATGATTTTTTGTATTGATTATATTACAAAGTTACATTTTTTTTTCTAAATAACAATGTTTTTTGTCCTTAAAAGTGTATGCTAAACAGTTAAAAAACATTTTCAGGTCAATGTGCGTATACCTGGTTGATAGTAAGTAAGCTGTTTGTAAATCTTAGACAGGCAGGGTATGTCGCAGAGCCGCCATACTCTAAGGGCTTTTATAATGAATGCATGATTGCCATAATAAACAGGTTGCCTGTGTGCTGACAGATTAGAGAATCTGTAGTGCTGGTACTTCTATTATTCCTCTGCGTAGTATGATTTTCTCCTGTTGCTGCATCTGGTTGAGTGCCACAGACACCTCAAGACGTGAGATGTTGAGTTCGTCAGCCAGTTGCTGCATGGTGATGTATAGAGTCTTGCGACCGTAGGGATAGCGGCAGCGGTGCTTTATGAAGTTGGTGATGCAGCGACTTGGGTCTGTATTGTTTCCTTGCCAAGGTAAAGACTCATAGTGCTGTGTCTGCCGGCTTATCGCATTGAGGAAGTTGAGGCGTACGATGAGATGCTGTGCGAAGAGCGACAGCAACTGCTCCTTGCTGATGGACAGTGTGTCACATGACGTCTGTGCTACATAGGATGACAGGTAGTTGGTGGTGAGTCCGAAAAGTTTGTCGGGCTCTATCATCAGCGGACTGTCCACACGTTCCACCATGCGGTAGCCGTGGTTGTCAGAACAGGTGTTGATGTCTGTCCATCCGTGTGTGGTGAGTACCAGTGACTGTGCCGCGTCATACTCCTTGATATACGTGCTTCCACGTTTGTGGTGACGTATATTGAAGTGTGTGGTTGTGGCAATGTCTGCCAGTTGACTCTCAGTCATGCCGGTGAAGAGTGGCAGACGCTTTATGTCATCGGTACTGATGAACATGAGACACGAATGTTTTTACAGCTGATTAGTTTTAATCCGTTGTGATGTACTTCTTCATCTGTGGGGAGTGCCATACGGAGTAGTCTCCCTTGGCATCGGTGTAGATGAAATATGCCATCATCTCAGGGTGACGGGCAAGAATCTTTTGGGCCTCCTCCAGTCCGAGCACCATAAACGATGTGGCATAGGCGTCGGCTTGCATACATGTGGGAGCCAATACAGTGGCTGACAGTATGTTGTGTTGCACTGGTCGTCCGGTATGCGGATCTATGGTGTGGGCGTATTTCTTGCCGTTACGATAGTAGAAGTTGCGGTAGTTGCCGGAGGTGGCCATGGCTACGTCGGTGAGCGCCAGTATTGTCTGCAGTTCGTTGTCAATAGACAGCGAGTCGTCGTCAGGACGTGTAACCCCTATCTGCCATTTGTCTCCTGTGGGGTTCTTTCCGCGGCATACTATCTCGCCGCCTATCTCTACCATGTAGTCTGTTATGCCTTTAGCGGAAAGCATTTCCGCCACCTTGTCCACTGCGAAGCCCTTGGCTATGGCGCCGCAGTCGAGCATTACGCGTGGGTCTGCCTTGGTAAGTGTGCCTTTTGAGAGTGTAATCTTGTCGTATCCCACAAAGGCACGCAGGCTGTCTATCTGGGTATCAGAGGGCATGGAACCGTTCTTGAAACCGAAGCCCCATGCGTTGACTAATGGTGCTACGGTGATGTCAAAGGCACCATGCGTGTCGCGATACACCTTACCGGCCTCTGTGATAACGTCCTCGAGAAGTTTGGAGACTATAACGCCACTGCCGTCGCTGTTGTTTACGGCAGTGATAACCGACTGCTCGTTGAATGGTGACAGTGAGGAGTCTATGTCATGAAGCACTTTCTCTATGTCTGCCTTGTGATTGTCGGGGCAGAGGTAGGTGATGTTATATGACGTGCCAAAGATAAAGCCGGTGTCCTTCTGCCAGGAGCCTTTGCCGTTACATTTTCCAAACGCCACAATAGCCACGAGGGTAGTGACGATGACGGGTAGCAGTATGGTGACGAGTGTCTTTCTGTTCATAGCGTCTTCTTATTCTTTCTTCCTAACTCAAAGATAATGTTGAATGTTCCTCCCAACTTGTTGCCGTTCTTGCCGAATCCTGGTATGTACCACAGGGAGTTCGCTCCCATGTCTGACTGCGCCAGTTTCATGCGGTAGCGGAAGCTCCATCCGAGGCGTAGTGGTCCCCATATATAGGCATCGACGGCAAAGAGCAGTTCTGCCCAGTGATAGGCGCACCTCTCAGTCGTGACGGAGTAGGGGACTGTTCCTCCCCAATATGGCACCTTGACAGTTCCTTCCGCTTCGGTCTTGAAAGATGTGAAGCCATAGCGTGCTCCTACCAATACACGGTATATGTCATGTTTGTTCTTTGCCATGTTGAGGTCACATCCCAAACGGAAATATGGTGCGTTGACCTTGGCACCTATCTCTGTGACTATGTCTGGCTCATGCTTTGCCGAACCAAGGCCAGCCTCGAGGGTGGGGAAGTAACGGTCGAGTAGGTTGACGCGCAATGCTGCTTCATACTGTCCGTAGTCGCTCACCATGCGCATTACGGTGCCGGCAAGGTCGTAGGATACCGCCACACCCCTGAAGAGTTGTATGCTGTCGCGCTCGTTTTCCTGTACGCGGTTGCCCTCTGCGGCTGCGCATTGAGGCAGCAGCAGGCTAATAGCTGTCAGCCACACGTATAATGATATTCGTAACGTTGCCGTCATTGGTTACCTTCGGATTGTTTATTATAATGTCTTGAATGAAGTTGCTGGTGTGTGTCACGCCGGTAATGGTGTGGTTGTAGCGTGCGGCGCAGTCAACAGACTCGAGGTATGGCTCGTTGGTCTTGCTGATGTGTATCTGGTCGCTTATCACCATAGAACTGTCTATAGACAGTGTGAGGGTGATGTCATCCACGTCGCCGTCATAGCTCATAGGCAGGTCAAGGTATGATGTGTTAGCCTGCTGGTTGATATACACAGTGTCACCCTTTGTTATCTTACGGTTGAGTGTGACGCTGACGGGATATACCAAGGTGGCATCCTCGCCGTCGGCTGTCTGTATGACATAGTGGCATAACACTGTACCGTTGAGCTTGCAGTCAATGGATGAGCAGGCGCACAGTAAGGCTATGGCGGACAGGATTATTAAAAATCTGATTTCTTTCACTCTGTAATATATGAATGTTACATCCGCAACCCCTCCCTCTCAGGTGAGGGTGGGGTGGGGGCTTTATATCGTTTTCTCTATCTGGTACTCATTCCTTCCTTGTGAAGAGCGACTTACGAGGTCAGCCACGAAGCCTGTAAGGAAGAGCTGAGTGCCTATTATCATCATTGTGAGTGATATGTAGAAATATGGGGAGTCGGTGACGAGACGTTGTGGTACTCCGTGAGCCAGCGCCCATATCTTGCCTACGCCGATGATGCATGCAGCAATGAAACCGATAAAGAACATCACGCTGCCCAGAAAACCAAAGATGTGCATAGGCTTCTTGCCAAAGGTGGAGAGGAACCACAGGGTGATGAGGTCCAGGTAGCCGTTAACGAAACGGTTCCAACCCATGAATTTTGACTTGCCGAACTTGCGTGCCTGGTGGTGTACGGGCTTCTCGCCTATCTTCTCAAAACCGGCGTTCTTGGCAAGGTAAGGCATGTAGCGGTGCATCTCGCCATATACCTCTATGTTCTTTACCACGTCAATGCGGTAAGCCTTCAGTCCACAGTTGAAGTCGTGCAGATTATGTATGCCGCTTACCTTGCGTGCTGTGGCGTTGAATAGTTTTGTCGGTATGGTCTTTGACAGTGGGTCGCCTTGTTTGCGGTTCTGCTTGTATCCGCTCACGAGGTCATAGCCGTCCTCGCGTATCATACGGTATAGCTCTGGTATCTCGTCGGGAGAGTCTTGCAGGTCTGCGTCCATGGTTATGACCACGTCGCCCTGTGCAGCCTCAAAACCGCAGTAGAGGGCGGGCGACTTGCCGTAGTTACGGCGGAATTTGATGCCGTGGACGTGGTTGTCGTTGGCGGCAAGCTCCTCTATGACGCTCCATGAGTGGTCAGTGGAACCGTCGTTGACAAATATCACCTCGTAGGAAAACTGGTGCTCCTGCATCACACGGCGTATCCATGCGTAGAGCTCTGGTATTGACTCTTCCTCGTTATATAAGGGTATTACTACTGATATGTCCATTTAGTTATGAGTGGTGAGTTATGAGTTATAGTGGTGGGTTATGACTTGCTTACGCGCACCTTGCTTCCTATCATGCTGAGTAGCAGGGAGAGTATTATGCCTGATACCAGCGTGTTGAAAAACATGCTGAAGGCAATGTCTATAGGGCGTGTCTGCGAGAATATCTGCATCTGCTTGTCAATTTCCTTCAGGTCCACCCCTGCCTGGGTGAATGTCTCTTGTATCTCGGGCATGGCAAGGCTTTGTTGCAGACTTGACATAAACTGCCCGTGGTCAAGGAAATAGAAATAGATGAAGGTGGCTGCTGCGAGGATTATCGACGCGTCAACCACTACATACGCAAGGAATGCGAAGGCGCGCTTGAACGATATTGCGCCTCCTATTATCTTGTCGCGGTAATGTTTCAGTCTGTAATAGATGATGAAGGGCGACACAATCACTCCAGATATGAAGCCAATCTGTAGTCCGGGCTCACTCATGCTGCCTACGAAACAGGCAAAGGTGAACACCCATAGTAATCCGATGAAGAAGCCGTCCTGTCGTGCGAAGGCTTTCAGTTGTGTATATTCTGCAAGGGAAATCATGCTACAAAGATACTTATTTTATTTTATATTATTGTCCTTTGTGTTGTTCTGAATCTTAATAAACCTTAAATATGTGGCTTTTTGCGTCTGTAACGTTTAATATGTGCAGAAAAATATGTACCTTTGCAGTCGCTAAATAAAAACATGGGCAAGTCTTGCACGACCAGCTCCCTCGGAATCCTCCAGGACGGGAACGTAGCAAAGGTACTTGGTTGTAGCGGTGCGATGTAAGTAGCTTGCCCACCTGCCTCTTTAGCTCAGTTGGCCAGAGCACGTGATTTGT